>NZ_ALWX01000023.1 GCF_000297495.1 Janibacter hoylei PVAS-1
TCCTAGTGGCTTGGCAGCGTCTCAGGTGTCACGTTCCAGCAGTCGACGGGGCTGATGCCAGCACCTGGATCTGGCCGCCTGAGGGCTACGCCCCCATCGGCTGAGCCCGCGACTCAACGTCACGCAGGATCTCGACGATGTCATCAACTGCGTTCTCGTCGAAGAGGTCGTCAGGACCGGTCGGCGCATGGTCGGTGTACGGCGACTCGTAAAGCCGGCCAGGCTGCATGACGCCGTTGAGCGTCAGCTCGTCGACGATCAGCTCGACGAAGCGCACCTGATGGACGTCGAACCTTGCCCCGTCGAGGTAGCCACCGAAGGCTTCCTTGGCCGCCTCGCGGTCCAGCCCGACGAGCGACCTCACGAAGAGCCCGAGACCGTGCGCCTCCTCAGCCGCCCGCTCGACGTCCGCGGCAGCCCCGGCGCCGCTCTCCAAGAGCATCTCCTCGAGCGCGCTGAGGTCACCCTCGGTCAGCTGCCGGTTGCGCCGCAGTCGCTGCAGGGCGATGTTGCTCTCGTGGGCGCGCAGGTAGGCACTCGCCTTCGCGCGGAAGCGCTCCATGTCAGTCCCCGGCGTCGTCCCGGGCAACGGCACCTCGGTCGCCTCCCCGAGCTCGTCGGCGAAGTCCGTGTAGACCGGGTTGCGCTTCGTCTTCTCCACCAGCCGCACGAGGGCCCGCAGCTTCAGGCGCATCTGCTCGAGCATCTGGAGCGTCACGTCGACCCACCAGTCGTCGCCCGCGACGTCTTCGAGGAGCTCGGCGCGGGCCGCGACGGACGGGATCGCCGTCTTGCCGAGCAGGGCCACAGCGACCTGCTGTACGACCTCGCGCAGGCGTTCGGCGAGGACGGTGTCCCCCTCGAGATCCGCCAGCTGCCGCCGCAGCACGACGAGGTCGAATCTCTTGGCGTCCTCGTCGTCGTCACGCTTCGCAGACGGCAGGCCTGCCAGCTCCTCGACGACGCGCCCCGCCTCCTCGGCGGTCAGACCGTCCCAGGCGCCGCGCTCGGCGTACCGCTCCACCCACTCGCGGTGCGGGCGGACGATGAAGTTGTCGAGGTTCATCCCGGCGACGACCTGGTGCAGGAGATCCGCTGCCGATGCGCGAAGGGAGGAATCCCCCTTCGCCTGGTCGAGGGCGGTGATCAGGCCGACGCGACCCTCGAAGAGTCGCTGGGCGAGCGACTTCTGGATCGAGCCCTCGCTGCCCGGCAGGTCCTGTTGGAAGAACTCGAGGTTGCCGCAGAAGTCGAAGACGAGGAAGTCCTGCTTGTCCTGCCCGGGACCGTAGAGGTCGGGGCACAGCCGGGTGCCGCGCCCGATCATCTGCCAGAACTTGCTCTTGGACCGAACGACCTTGAAGAAGACGAGGTTGACGATCTCGGGCACGTCGATGCCGGTGTCGAGCATGTCGACGGAGATCGCGATGTGCGGCGCCTTGCCCGGCGTCGCGAAATCATCGATGAGGCTCTGCGCGTATGGACTGCCGTGGGTGATGGTGCGGGCGAAGTGCCCGCCGTACTCCGGCCACGCGATGTCGAAGCGCTGCTGGATGAAGTCGGCGTGCTGCTGACTCTTGGCGAAGATGATCGTCTTGCCCAGTCGGTCGCCGCCGGCGACCTTGTACCCGTCCGACATCAGCGTGGCGAGCACTTTGTCGACGGTGTCCTCATTGAAGAGGAAGCGGTTGATCTCCTCGGCGCCGACCTCGGTGGGCGCGCCGTCCTCGCCCCAGTCGAGCTCGTCCCACCGGTCACGCTCTTCCTCGGTCAGGTCGACGTAGCGGATGCCCTGACGAAGGAACTTCGTACCGACGGAGACACCCTTGGGCGGGACGAGATAGCCGTCGGCCACGGCCTCGTCGAGGCTGTAGGCGTCGGTCGGGACTCCGTCCTCGAGCTGGAAGAGCCGGTAGGTGTTGTGGTCGACCTCGTCCTTGGGCGTGGCGGTCAACCCGACGAGCAGGCCGTCGAACCAGTCGAAGATCGCGCCGTACTTGGCGTAGACCGACCGGTGCGCCTCGTCGATGACGACCAGGTCGAAGTAACCGGGGCCGAAGGTCCGCTTGACCGTGCTCGGGTCGGGGTCGTCGCTCAGCTCGTTGATGAGGTTCATCATCGTCGGGTAGGTGGAGACGTAGACCCGGCCCTCCCCCCTTCGCTCGGTCACGAGGTTGACCGTCGCGACCTCCGGGAGGTGCTCGGTGAAGGCGCGCGCGGCCTGGTTGACGAGGGCGGTGCGGTCGGCGAGGAAGAGCACGCGCTTGACCCAGCCGGCCGCCATGAGCTGCTGCACGAGGGCAATCGTCGTGCGGGTCTTGCCGGAGCCGGTGGCCATGACGAGCAGGGCTTCGCGCTGCTTGCCGTCGAAGGCCGCGCCCACGGCCTTGATCGCTCGCGCCTGATAGGGGCGGCCTGCGATCTCGGTGTTGATCGGCTCGGTGGCGAGCGGCCGGCGCGTGCTGCGCCGCGCGATCATGAGCTCCAGCTCGTCGCGGGTCAGGTAGCCGCTGATCTTGCGAGCCGGGTAGCCGGCGGCGTCGTCCCAGAGCCACTGCTCGTGGCCGTTGGTGTAGAGGATCACCGGGCGGCGGCCGCAGGTCGCCTCGAGGCAGTCGGCGTAGAGCTTGGCCTGCTGCTGCCCGATGGCGGCGTCCTTGGTCGTGCGCTTGGCCTCGACGACGGCGAGCGGCAGACCATCGGCGCCCCAGAGGACGTAGTCGACGTACCCGACGCCGCTCGAGTTGGGCATGCCGCTGACCTCGTACTCGCGGTCCTGCGGGTCAGCCAGCGGCCAGCCGGCCTCGTGGAGCATCTGGTCGATGATGTCGCGGCGGGTGCGCGCCTCGTCGTAGTCGTGGTCGTCGACCGTCTGGGTCTTGGCGGCCTGGGCCGCGGCCACCTGCGCCTTGAGCTCCTCGATCTCAGCCGCTTGGGCTGCGGCGAGCTCGTCCTTGGCGGCGAGCTCGGCGGCATGCGCCTCGTCGGACGCCTTGATCTTCGCCGCGAGCTTGACGAGCTCGTCGCGGGAGAGCGGCGCCGATTTCTGCGCGAGGGCGGGGTCGAAGTGGCTATCGGTCGGGACGTCGTCGGGGGTGGTCGAGTAGCGGAAGGCGGCCCAGATGACGACGTGGTGCAGCTCGCGAAGGGAGGTCATCGCGTCACTTGCCGGGACGTCGCCGGCGTCGTGGACGGCGGTGTTGCCGAGCTTGCGGATGAGGTTGAGCTTCTGGGTGATGGCCGGGCCGGTCTTCGCCTTGAAGGCCGGGTCGTTGGCGCGGGCCGCGAGGTCGTCCTTGTAGGGCATGGGCAGGGACATCAGGTCGTAGAGGTGCCCGACCAGCTCTTCGACTGCCCGCCGCGCGTAGAAGCACGCGGTGCGCGGGTCGGTCGTCAGGTACGACTCGGCGTGGTGGCAGTTGGCGTGGATGGCCGGCCACGTGGCCTTGATGAAGGCGAAGTTGGTCACTGGTCCCCTTCCCCCTGGTCGCTGAGCAACAGCGTGAGGAACTCACGGTTGATGAAGAGCCGGTCACGGCCCACCTTGTGATCATCCAGCAGCCCGGCGACAGCCAGCTCGGACAACCAACGGGTGGCTGTCGGTCGGGACACGCCACACCGGTCGATCACGGTGGCGATGCGACAGTAAGGCTGCTCGAAGAGCACCGCGAGGAACTCGGCGTCGGCCCCACCCTTGGAGGCCGCGCGCGCCCGGCGAGCGAAGTCGGCCTGAAGCTCTCGGGTGGCACCGATCTTGGCGACGGTTGCCGCGGACGTCCGCTCCACTCCAGTCAGGAGGTAGAGGATCCATTCCTCCCAATTGCCGTCGCTCGTGACCTCACGTAGGAGGCGGTAGTAGTCGTCCTTGGTCTGGATGATGTACCGGGAGAGGTAGAGGACCGGGAGGTACAGGAGACCAGCCTCGACGAGCATGAGGACGTTGAGGATCCGCCCGGTGCGTCCATTGCCATCTGAGAAGGGGTGGATCGCCTCGAACTGGTAATGGGCAGCGGCCATGCGCACCAGCGGGTCCACGCCGTCGTCCGCGTGGACGAAACGCTCCCACTCGCTGAGCTTGTCCCGGATGACGTCCGCCCCCTCGGGAGGGCTGTAGACGATGGCACCGGTCGCGGGGTTGGCGATGCGGGTCCCCGGCAGGGCTCTGATGCTCATCTCCCGTGCGTGGATGGTGCTGCAGACGCGCTCCGCCGTGCGCACGGTGAGCCCTCGCTCCTGCACCATCTGAAATCCTGCGTGCAGCGCAGTCCGATACCGCAGGGTCTCGCGGACCGCGGGGTCGGTCGAGGAGTCGTCATCGTCCATGTGCCGGAAGAGGTCGTCCGACGTCGTCACGACATTTTCGATCTCGGAGCTGGCCTGCGCCTCGAGCAGCGGGATCGTGTTGATCAGCACCCCAGGGTTGGGCATGGCGCGGCTCGCCTGGTCCAGCTGAGCGATCGCGGCGCGTGCACCGATCGCCGCCTTGAGCACCGCCTTGGTCTCCAGGACATCGGCAGTCGGTGGTGGCGGCAACTCGTTGAAGGGCCGTTCCGCCCGCCATCTCGTCATGTCACATAACCTGACATGTCACGTGGAACATGTAAAGGTTTCGCGGAATCTTTTACATGTTCCCAGATCGTGTGGACCCCGACCTTCCTCACGCCCAAGGAAAAGGCTCGCGCCTCAACTCCTCAATCTCCGTGAGGCGCGTCCGACTCGAGATCAGTTGTGTCGTCAGGATCTGCCTCGATCCGAGACCCCACCAGGTCCGAAGCGTCTGACCTGGCCGCGAAGTACCGGTTCACCTGCTCGGCCAACTCGGGTGGCAACTCGTGTCCCGTGATCTTCACCGTGGTCTGCTCATCGGGGTGGACTTCGATGTCGTAGTGCGGGTGCCTGCGCTTGAGGGCCGTCAGTAGGGCGGCGATGCCCCCCGCAGCGGCCCCCGAAGCCGCCAGCAGATCACGAACAGCCACCATCAACTCGAATGGTCCGGCCCAGATCTGGAGGTGGACGTCGGCGCCCTCACCGACTTCCGCCTTGAAGTCCTTGGCCAACTGGTGGATGAGAGGCGCATCCTCGACAGAGCCCACCCGGATGTCGCCGACAGCGCACCCCCGGTGATGCTCGCCGAAGGTGACCCGAACGCGCCCAGCCCCAACAACCTCCATCAGTGCACGGTAGACCTGAGGAGCCGAAACAGTCCACGTCGTCGGCAAGAGAGTTGCCCGACCGGGATCCCCTGGAGCAGTCCCGGCCCCCCTACTCGAAGAAGTCCTCGTCCACCTCGACGATCTGCACCGACCGCCGCACCTGCACCCCGACGCCGTACCGGATTATCAGCGCCGCCAGCCGCTGCCCGTCGATGAGCACGACCCGCGTGGCCACGCCGTCGGCGTAGTCGCGAGCGCCCGCGCTGTAGCGCCCGGTGGTGATGAAGACACCTTGGTTGGCGGACTGCCCGTGCAGCGCGCCGACGAAGCCCTGGATCTCGGGGCGCCCCACGCTCGTGTCGAGGGCGTAGCGCTTGGCCTGCACGTAGACCCGGCTCAGGCCAAGCGCGTCCTGATCGATGATCCCGTCGATGCCGCCGTCGTTGGACAGCTGCGTGCGGGTGGCGCGACCGTCCGCTCCCCCGTAGCCCATGGCGACGAGCAGGTCGAGGACGGCCTGCTCGAAGAACGCGGGGTCGTTGGCGTGCAGCCGGGTGAGCAGCTCGGCCGCGACATCGGCGTGGATGCGGGCGATGCCCTCCTCCACCTGCTCGGTCGGGTCGATCTCGGGGGTGGCGGTCACCGGCGTCGGGGCCGACGGCTCGTGGGCCTTGGCCACCCACCACGTGTCACCGGGGCGGGCGTGCTGGCGCAGCTGCACCTCGGTGATGCCCTGCGGGTGGCCGGCCAAGATGCGGCGACCGATGTCGGTGATGCGGTACTCCCCGCGCGACGGCCGCTCCAAGGCCCCGACGCGGTAGAGGTAGGAGACGGCCCACCCGATGCGGTTGTCCGACTTCGCCGAGCCCGAAGGGAGGACCTCCGCGCGTTGGTCTTCGGTGAGCGTCGCATCCGCGACGCCCGTCCGGATGGAGCGAAGGGAGCGGACCTCACCGTCTGCCTGGAGCCGGAGGACCGGGATCATGAACTGGTCCCAGGAGGGGAGGGCCGTCATCAGAGGTCACCCGTGAAGGCGCGGGCCTGCAGAGAGGCGAAGAGCTCGTCACCAACACCCGCGGTTCGTGACTGCCGTCGGCGGACAGCGGACAAGGTTTGCGACGCAGCGACGAACTCACGCTGAGACGTAGGAGTGATCCGTGGCACCGACATAAGACCCAACTTGGACTTCGAAATGTTCTTCATCGAGCCACCCGTTCCGCTAGACAACCGACTGATTCGCCTTCGCATGGACGGCGTGCTCAACAGTGCGTGGAAGAAGGCCGGTTCGCTCTCCGGATCCCCCCAGACGAATCGCCATATCTTGTCGGGTAGGACCAACCCCGTCGGATCGCTGTCGACCAGTGCCACAGCTCCGACTAACTCCGTCGTGTTGGCCCGGCTCATGAGGAGATCGCCGACACGCACCATGTGCTCTGCCGGCGGTACATACTCCGGCGGCAGCGCCTTTGCTTCGCTTGGCTTAAAGCGCCCCGTAGTCACTGAACTGATCTTCAACACGCGATACTCCGACGCAGCAGCGTCGTCGTCCGCAACGAGGTTCCGACCACCCGCCAGTGTTGCGATCTCCGAGAACGGGACTTGGTCCGTGAAGTCGTCAGGGTCTCCAAACATGTCGTGGAAGATCGACTGGGTGAGGTCGTCGAGGTGGGCGAGGACCCGGCGGCGCTTGGCGCGTAGAGCGTTGGCGTGATCGAGGATGGCCGCGATCCGCCGCTGTTCCTCAATGCGAGGCCTAGGAACCTCGACTTGCTTGAGGAACTTGAAATGACGGGAGTACCCAGCGCTGGGGAGTTCTCGCGAAATCAGATAGTGATACACGAACTTCGGGTCGAAGCCCTCGCGGACCTGCAGAACCTTCACCCCGTCTGCACCCATCGCGAACGGGAAGTCCACAAACTTGATGGCCCTCGTGTGGTCTCCGAAAACGATCACGGGTCCATCCGCCTTCACGGAAGCCGACGTGTCGTACGTGTACCCGGCGATCTGCGACCTGCCCTGGTCAACCACCGCGAGGGGCCCCTCCGGCAAAAAGTCTGACTGCAAGATCTTGCGGTTGCCGCCAGACACATCCGACACCGCCTCGAGCAGAGGAACGCGCTTCACGACAGCATCGCCTTCAACTCGTCGAACCCCTGAGCGATCTCCGCCTCGAGCGCCTTGATGTCCGCGATGATCTCGAGGGGGGCACGGTGCTCGACCTCCTCGTGGACGACCTCCTTGTACCGGTTGAGCGAGAGGTCGTAGTCCTGGGCGACGATCTCCTCCTTCGGCACGGTGAAGGACTGCTCGGTCCGCGCGCGGTCGAGCTCGGCCCACCTGGCTTCGAGTCGGTCGCTGGGCGACCTCCTCAGCCAGCGTTCACGCACATCGGGGAGGTCATTGGCCTCAACGGCGTTGCGCTTGTCGTCGAGGGAGAAGCCATCGGCCTGCACGTCGTAGAACCACACGTCGTCCGTGCCGCCGGAGTCGGTCTTCGTGAAGAAGAGGATCGCGGTCGAGACACCGGCGTAGGGCTTGAAGACACCCGAGGGGAGCTTCACGACGGCGTCGAGCTTCTGCTCCTCGACGAGCATCTTGCGCAGGGTCTTGTGCGCCTTCGACGAGCCGAAGAGCACGCCGTCCGGGACGATGACCGCCGCCCGGCCACCCGGCTTGAGCAGCTTGAGGAAGAGCGCGAGGAAGAGCAGCTCGGTCTTCTTCGTCTTGACGACCTTTTGCAGGTCCTTGGCCGTCGCCTCGTAGTCCAGCGACCCGGCGAAGGGCGGGTTGGCGAGGATGAGCGAGTACTTCTCGGCGTCGCCACTCGCACCCTCGGAGAGGGAGTCGCGGTAGCTGATGTCCGGCGCCTCGACACCGTGCATGAGCATGTTCATGCTGCCGATGCGCAGCATCGTGGAGTCGAAGTCGTAGCCGTGGAACATGCTGTTGTGGAAGTGGGTCCGCTGCTGGGCGTTGGTCAGCGCAGCCGGGTGGTGCTCGCGGATGTACTCGGATGCCGCCACGAGGAATCCCGCTGTGCCACACGCCGGGTCGCAGATCTCGTCGGTCGGGGTCGGCGCCATCATGTCGACCATCAGCTCGATGATGTGCCGCGGCGTGCGGAACTGGCCGTTGGTCCCTGCCGACGCGATCTTAGAGAGCAGGTACTCGTAGAGGTCGCCGTTGGTGTCGCGCTTGTCCATCGGGATCTCGGCGATGAGGTCGACGACCTTGGACAGCAGCGCCGGCGTCGGGATCGTGTATCGCGCGTCCTTCATGTGGTCGGAGTAGGTCGATCCCTCGCCACCGAGCTTTTGCAGGAAGGGGAAGACCTCCTGGGCCATGGTGTGGTGCGCCTCCGCCGCGCCGGCGTTCTTGAGGTTCTGCCACCGCAGGTTGGACTGGCCCGGCCCGAAGATCGGGTCCTTGACTCCCCCGCCCTCGACGCGGGCCCGCCGCGCCTTCGTCGTCTGCAGCTCGTCCAGGCGACGGATGAAGAGCAGGTAGGTGATCTGCTCGATGACCTCCAGCGGGTTGGAGATGCCGCCACTCCAGAAGGCGTTCCAGACGGCATCGACCTTGCTCTTCATCTCACCCGTGATCACGGGCGTCAGGCTATCCGGCCCGGGACGACGGACGGCGATATCGACGCAACTCCCTACCGATGGTCTCTAGTCCGTGGCCGCTTGGTCCATAGATGGGCACCATGACCGACGCCCCTTGCCCACTCAGCTGGACGTACCCTGTGAGCAGGGGCAGTCTGGCCAACCTCGATCCACAGGGGAGTGACGAATGGATTCGATGTACATCGTCGAGTTGAAGGTCGAAGCAACTGATGACTCCGCCGTAGACCCGGAAGGCGTGTACGACAGGTTGGTAGCCCACGCGGTGACATGGTTGTCCCGCGACATCGAGGGCGACGGCCAACTCGACCTGTCGCAGTCTGGCACTGCAGAGTTGCCTGCACGCCGCGGGGGGTTCGAGTTCATCAAGACCCTTCGTTGGACCGTCACGCGAACCCCTCGTGTCCGGGCAGTGCACTGCAAGATGAGTCAGCCCCTAGAGCATGGCCATGGCGCCCAGTTCATCTGCGATTTCACGCTCTTCCAAGAGGAAACCGACACCGCTTTCCGCATTGAACTTGGGCGTGAATCCGTGAGCGGCTTGGTATCCCCTGTCACCGTTGACTTCATACGTCGCCCCGGACTACTCGCTTTGAGCGTCAAGGACCGGGACCTGCGGCTTACGTATCAAAATCAGGTAGTCGATGGGCGCTTCGAGTGGATCAATCCGGCACATGTTCCACTCCTCCAAGAAACACTGGCTCACGAGCGACGATTGCCGATGCTACTTATCGACGGGGGGGCAGAGGAAGCCAAGGAGATTGGGTCTCGCGCAGCACAGGAGTTCGCTGGCCTTGCCCGCGTGCTGCTCGTGGATCGGGCCTCGCGTGCCAAGATGGGCGCCTACCTCGCGTCGATTGGCGCCGAAATTCCCGAACACGGGGCGCGTCTGATTTGGCCGGTGCTCGACGCCCAACATAAGGAACTCACGAGTCTCGAGCCGCGGACTGACTTCATTTCGACCCTAATGGAGACTGTCGCTCCTGTATCCGTCGCGGCTCGCGGTACTAACCCGTGGAGGCTACGCGCCGCGGACGAGAACCGACGGGCGCGCGAGGCAACCTTCCAAGCCGCACTTGCGGAGGCGGTCGCCCACGGGGGCCAAGACGCCGAGCTTGAGACCCTGCGCACTCGTGTTGCCGAACTGGATCGAGAGTTGGCCCAGTGGCTTCAAGAGGTTGAGCGCCTCACGACTGAAATTGAGGCGCTCTCGGACTTGAAATACCAAGCCAGCTACTGGAAAGAACAAGCCGAGAGAGCCTACGCAGATACCGGGGAACGCGCAGTTGAAGGGTGGGACCCGTGTCCAGAACTGGATCCGGATGACATGTCCGAGCTGGCCGAACATCTGCAGCAGGTGAGCGCTGGGGCGATAGTTTTTACTGCGGCGGCAAAGCGCAGTTGGCGCAAGAGTGGTTATCCGCACGTGACCGCCATGCAAGAAGCCCTAATAAAGCTCGCCCGCGCCGCAGCTGAGTGGCGGAACAAGGAATGTGATCTCGGGATGGCGATGAAGTCGTGGCTCAAGACCGCGTATGGGCTTAACTTCTCACCTGAGGACGTGCCACTAGTTCGCCAAAAGCTGCACGAGTTCACACACGACGGGCGAACCTACGAGCGCGAGCCGCACCTCAAACTCGACGATCACGTGAAGCCCAACGAGGTTGGCCGAATCTACTTCGCAACCGACAAGGAGAACGCTCGCTTCGTAGTCGACCACGTCGGCCTCAAGCTATACGGAATCTAAAGGGCCCCGCTGCCACCAGGAGCTGTCCGGCTCCCTCCGCCAGCCGGGAAGGACACGGGGGCCACGCACCTCAACCAGCGTGGGAGCGCAGGTCGTGGTGGACCCAGACATTCGGCTCGACATACACCGCGTGGTCGTTGGCCAGGTCGACGTGGACCGGGGCCAGGCCCCCTTCGACCTCGACGGACCCGTCCACGTCGAAGGGCAGACCGGTCCACTCCCGCCACTGGGCCAGCGTCCCGGGGATCGTCATCGACAGCGGCGCCACCTGAACGATCCGGCCACCGAGCCGCACGTGGGCCCGCAACCACGGGTCGACCGGCAGCCCGTCCTCGCGGACCCGACGCGCGTACTCGTCGGCGGCGGTGCGGGGTTCAAGCCACTTGCGCGTCGGGCGCACCGGGCCGAAGAGATCGCGGCACCCGAGCGCCGCGTAGCGCCGACGCGCCTCGGCGAGGAGTGCACCGCTCAGGCCCTCGTCCCGCCGGTCCACCGCGACCCGCGCCTCGATGAGGCTGACCGTCGACCAGTCCGGGGCCGCCCCCTTCGCCGCCAGCCACTCGGCCTCCTGCATCGCGGCGTCCCAGCCCCGGGCCGGCAGGTCCGACAGGCCATGGCCAAAGGGCACCGCGTGCAGCCGCGCCACCGCCGTCTCGCCCTCCATGACGACGAGGTGCAGCTGCGGGAAGGCCTCGACCGCCGCCTCGTAGGCCCGGTCGGAGGTCGGGTCCTGGAGCATGAAGGTCGGCCAGTCCCCCGCGATCGACCAGAAGGCCTCCACGAGGTCAGGTCGCTCGGCGAGTGAGTGCGTCTGCATCGCTCCATCCAAGACGAAGGGAGCCGCCCAGACCAGTGGATATCGCCGGCGCAGCCTTGGCGGGCCTTCAGCCGCGGGTTCTGCTTGTTGATGACGTAGGTCCTGCCCCGGCGACGCACGACCTGACTGCCGGACTGGCGGCGCGCCGGGCCTCCTCGCCGGGAGCGGGGTCTCGAGGCTCGTCGCAGAGCTCCTCGCACCTCGACCACCGGTGGAGGGCGGGGGTCATAGGCTCGGGGCATGGACCGCGACTTCCACAACCTCTACCGCCACGGCTTCGCGCGCATCGCCGCGTGCACGCTGCCGGTGACGATGGCCGACCCGCACGCCAATGCCGCGGCGATCCTCGACCGGGCCCGGCACGTGGGCGTGCAGGGTGCGGCGGTCGCACTCTTCCCCGAGCTGAGCCTCACCGGCTACGCCATCGACGACCTGCTCCTGCAGGACGTGCTGCTCCGTGACGTCGAGGCCGCCCTCGTCGACCTGACCCGGGCCACCGCCGACCTGCTGCCGCTCGTCGTCGTGGGCGCCCCCCTTCGCCACCGCAACCGCCTCTACAACTGCGCGGTCCTCATCCACCGCGGCGAGATCATCGGCATCGCCCCGAAGTCCTACCTGCCCAACTACCGCGAGTTCTACGAAAAGCGGCACTTCGCCGCCGGCGCCGGCATCGACGACGAGTGGTTCCGGCCGACCTTCGCCCAGGGCGAGGACGCCGCGGTCCTCGACGGTGTCCCCTTCGGCACCGACCTGCTCGTCCACGTCGACGATGTGCCGGGCCTGGTCATCCATGCCGAGGTCTGCGAGGACATGTGGGTGCCGGTGCCGCCGAGCGCCGAGGCCGCCCTGGCCGGCGCGACGGTCCTGCTCAACCTCTCCGCCTCCCCCATCACCGTCGCCCGCGCGGAGGACCGGCACCTGCTCGCCCGCTCCGCCTCGGCCCGGTGCAGCGCGGCCTACGTCTACGCCGCCGCAAGCGAAGGGGAGTCCACCACCGACCTGTCGTGGGACGGCCAGACCATGGTCTACGAAGGGGGCGACCTCCTCGGCGAGTCCGAGCGCTTCCCCTCCGGTCCCCGCGAGACCCTCGTCGACGTCGACGTCGACCGGCTGCGGCAGGAGCGGATGCGGCAGGGCAGCTTCGACGACAACGGCGTCGCCTTGGGCATCGGCTCGGAGTCGGCGCCCTACCGCGACCTCCACCTCGAGCTCGAGGCGCCCACCGGCGACCTCGGGCTGCTGCGCCCGCTCGACCGCTTCCCCTTCGTCCCCGACGACGAGGCCCGCCTCGCCCAGAACTGCTACGAGGCCTACAACATCCAGGTCTCCGCGGTGGAGCAGCGGCTGCGCGCCATCGGTGGCGCCGACTGGCAGCCCAAGATCGTCATCGGCGTGAGCGGCGGGCTCGACTCGACCCACGCGCTGCTCGTCGCGGCCAAGGCGATGGACCGGCTGGAGCGGGCGCGCACCGACATCATCGGCATCACGATGCCCGGCTTCGCCACGAGCGACCACACCAAGACCAATGCCGTCGCCCTCATGGAGTCGCTCGGCATCACGTGGGAGGAGCTCGACATCCGGCCCACCGCGACGCAGATGCTGCGCGACATGGGCCACCCCTACGGGCTCGACCCCGACGCCGACCACCCCGACGAGGTCTACGACGTGACCTTCGAAAACGTGCAGGCCGGGCTGCGCACCGACTACCTCTTCCGCATCGCCAACCAGCGCGGCGGGATCGTCCTGGGCACCGGCGACCTCTCCGAGCTGGCCCTCGGCTGGTGCACCTACGGCGTCGGCGACCAGATGAGCCACTACGGGGTCAACGCCGGCGTGCCCAAGACGCTCATGCAGCACCTCGTCCACTGGGTCGCCGACACCGGCCAGCTGCCCGAGGTCTCCGAGACGCTGCGCTCGGTGCTCGCGACCGAGATCTCCCCCGAGCTCGTCCCGAGCAAGGACGCCGACCGGCCGCAGTCGACGCAGGACAAGATCGGGCCCTACGCGCTGCAGGACTTCACGCTCTTCCACGTGCTGCGTCGCGGCGACCGGCCGAGCAAGATCGCCTTCCTCGCGGAGCAGACGTGGTCGGACGCGACGAAGGGAGCGTGGCCCAGCTCCGTCGCCGAGGAGGACCGCGGCGCCTACGACCTTGCCGAGATCCGGACGTGGCTGCTCGTCTTCGTCCAGCGTTTCTTCGACAACCAGTTCAAGAGGTCGGCGCTGCCCAACGGGCCCAAGGTGCTGCCGGGCGGCGCGGTGTCACCGCGTGGTGACTGGCGCATGCCCAGCGACGCCGTCGCCACCCGCTGGCTCGCCGACATCGAGGACAACGTCCCGGGGTGAGGCTTCGAGGCTCGCTGGCGCTCGCACCTCAGCCGGCGGGGATGGACGGGCCCCACCTCAGCCGGCGGGGTGAAGGCCAGCGGGTGAGGGCTACTTGATGCCGACCGACGCGCTGTCGGTGGCGGTGTCGCCCTTGCCGTAGGTGTAGGAGCCCAGGCCCATCTTCGACATGACGACGCCGACGACGATGGTCAGCACCGCCAGCACGGCGGCGACGATGCCGAGCATGGGGCTCAGGACGACGACCGCCCAGGTGCCGACGGCACCGGCGATGATGCCGAGGGTCATGACGGTCCACCACGCGGGGTTCTGCGCGTGCCCGAGGTCCTCGACGGCGTGCGGCCCGGTCGGCGGGTGGGACAGACGAGGGGGGTGCTTGCTCATGGCGCACATCATCCCATGACCCCCGCGGCGATCGGCAAGGGCCGGGCGGTGTCGTCGTCGCCACCGGGCGGCTACCGTGAGCCGAGTCACTACATCTGACGAAGGGAGCGGCAGCGTGGCCGCCATCGACACCCTCGTGGACTACCCACCCAATGCCGGGATGGGCTGGCGCGAGCACGACTTCCCCCACCCCGCGGGCCGACGTCGTCTCCTCGGCGACGCCTTCCGCAAGGGCATGGACCCGACCACGCCGGTGCAAAACATGCTGCGCCTCGGCGCCGACCTGGGGCCGATCTTCGAGATGCTCGCGATGGGCCGCAAGTTCGTCTTCGCCCGCGGCGTCGACCTCGTCGGCGAGCTGTGCGACGACAGGCGTTTCACCAAGGCACTGGCCCCCGGCGTGGAGGACCTGCGGATGTTCGTCGCCGACGGGCTCTTCACCGCCCAGACCGACGAGCCCAACTGGCGGCTGGCCCACGACCTGCTCATGCCGGCCTTCAGCAAGTCGGCGATGCGCGGGTACCACGAGGTCATGGTCGCGGCGACCGACGAGCTGATCTCGGTGTGGGACGAGGCCGCCGGCGAAGGGAGGACCGTCGACGTCTCCCCGTGGCTCACCAAGCTCACCCTCGAGACGATCGGGCGGGCCGCCTTCAGCCACACCTTCGGCAGCTTCGCGACCGCGGAGGTCGACCCCTTCGTCACGACCTTCGTCGGCGACATGTCGCACGCTGCCAGCCGCTCCAACCTCGCCGCCCTGCCGCTCGCCGGTCGGCGCATGGTGCGGCGCAGGGACCGACGGGCCCTGGAGCGGCACCGCTACATCGACGACCTGCTCCAGCAGATCGTCGCGGAGCGCGAGGCATCGGCGGAGCGCCACGACGACCTGCTCGGCCGGATGATGCACGAGCCCGTGGACGACTCCGGCGCGCTCCTCGAGGCCGCCAACGTGCGCCACCAGATCCTCACCCTCCTCGTCGCCGGACACGAGACGACGTCGGGCGCGCTCTCCTTCGCCCTGTACCACCTGACCCGTGAGCCCGAGGTGCTCGCGAGGGTGCGGGCCGAGCTCGACGAGGTGCTCGGCACCGACCCGTCCGCGACCCCGACCTTCGAGCAGGTGCCCAAGCTGCGCTACCTGCGCCGCGTCGTCGACGAGACCCTGCGGCTGTGGCCGACGGCGCCGGGCTTCGCCCGCTCGCCGCGGGAGACGACGACGATCGGCGCCGACGGCTCGGCGGGGGTGCCGGGCGGCCTGCGGATGACGCCGGAGGACAGAGTCCTCGTCTTCATCCCGCTGCTCCACCGCGACCCGCAGGTATGGCCCGACCCGGAGCGCTTCGATCCCGACCGCTTCCTGCCGGAGCACATCCGGGCACGCCCGGCCCACGCCTACAAGCCCTTCGGCACGGGTGAGCGGGCGTGCATCGGGCGGCAGTTTGCGCTGCACGAGTCGGTCATCGTCCTGGCCAAGCTCCTCCACCGATTCGACCTCACGCCCGAGCCGGGCTACGAGCTGACGATCACCGAGCGGCTGACCCTCATGCCGGTGGGCTTCCGGGTGGGCCTGACCCGGCGCTGACGCCGGCCGGCCCACCCGGGTGCTCACCCCAGAGTGCCGTCGATCTCGTTGGGCACGACGGGCAGCTCGCCGCTGCTCACGACCTTGCCGGACTCGAGGTCGACCATGTGCAGGGCCTTGCTGCTCGGCTCGGTGACATAGGCCGTGCCGTCCTGGACGTGCACGGTGGGCCGGGGCTGCTGCCACTCGGTCGGCTCGGTCCACTCCTCGACCACGTCGATGGAGCGACTCACCTCTCCCTTCGCCATGTCGATGACGTGCAGCCGGCCGTCGGTGCCGAGGACGACGCCCTCGCCGTCGGGGCCGCGCTCGAGCGAGCGGAAGGAGTAGCTCGCGGGCAGGTCCACGAGCCGCAGCGACCCATCACGGGTGTCGGTGATGCTCACCCGCGTCGGGCGCTCGAGCTCGGCGTCGGGGTCGGTCTTGTAGTCACTCAGGACGAAAGGCGACTCCTCGCTGCCCGCCTGGTTGCCGATGCGCCCGTAGTCGTCCGGGGCGTCGACCTTGGTGATCTCGTCACCCTGGACGAGCAGGAGCCCGTCCTCGCACCCGAAGACGAGGGCGCCGCCCTGTGCCGCGGCCTCACCGTGGACTCCGGGGCACTCGTCGGAGGAGGCGACCCTCTTCCCCTTCGCATCGCGGATGACGATGCCGGTGCGCTCGTCCTCCGTCCCCACCGTCGTGACGACCGAGCCGTCCTCCCGCTCGACGGCCACCCCGTGGTGCGGCGTGCGCTCGGTCCGGGTCGTCACCTCGGGCTTGCTCGTCGCGCCCTCCCGCAGCGCGTCGGAGTCGAAGGAGCGGATCGAGCCGTCTCCGTCGCCGTAGAGCACGGTGCGCCCGGCGTGGACGACGACGTGGCCGGGGCACTTTGCCGCGAAGGTCATCTCCGTGAGCGTGGGCTCGGTCGAGTGGTGGTGGTCGTGGTCGCCGTGAGGGAGGGAGTAGCCGCCGAGGTCGAGGACGCGGAAGCCCTCGCCCTCGGTGACCATGAGGTGGCGCTCGTCCCCCACGGGGTTGAGCCGGGTGAAGCCCTCGAGCGGGAACTCGCCGAGCAGCTCCATCGTGACGGCGTCGAGGACGATCACCCCCTCGTCGTGGGTGAGGGCCACGCGCGGGGTGCGGGCGCCCTCCTCGACGGTCGCGCCCGAGGGCGCTCCCACCGAGGTCGAGACGTCATCGGCGCGGGTGATCGGCGTCGGCGTCGAGCTCGCCGACGGGTCGGCGGTCGTGCCGGACCCGCATGCGGTCAGGCCGAGCGTGAGCACGGCGGCGGCAGAGAGGACCTGGGTGTGGCGTCGCGTGGTGCGCATAATTGAGAACGATTATCGTTTTTGATGAAATCGTCAAGTCACGACATGCCTTCACGGGCACTGCCAGGCGTGGCCTCACCGAGTCCGAGCACCTCCACGACTGGTTCCCGGCCCACGTCGTCGGCGAGCGGGCGAAGGGAGCCCGCGTCACCCTGCCCTCCTGGCCGGAGGCGGACCAGCAGCCGCAGGACACGCCCACCCTCCAGGGCGAGATCCTCGAGTGGGACCCACCGCACACCTTCGCCTTCATGTGGGACAGCGAGCGGGGCTGAGGCTCACCGCAGGTCGCGCCGGACCACCTTGCCGTTGGCCGTGCGCGGCAGCGCGTCGACGAAGCGCACCTCGCGGGGTCGCTTGTAGGTGGCCAGCCGCTCGCTGGCCCGCTCGATCACCCTCTGCCGCAGGGCATCCGGGTCGTCATCTGGATCCGTCGGGACGATCCAGGCGCACACGATGCTCACCCCGTCGCCGACGTCGAGGGCCGTCACGGCCGCCTCGGCGACACCGGTCACCCCGGCGAGCGCGTCCTCGACCTCGACCGGCGAGACGCGGTAGCCCATGGCGTTGACGACGTCGTCCGAGCGACCGTGGTACGTCAGGTAGCCGTCAGCGTCGACCTCGGCGAGGTCACCGCTGACGAACCACTCCCCCCGCACGACCTCGGCCGTCTCCTCGGGTCGCTGCCAGTAGCCGAGCATCAGGCCCGGGTCGCTGCGGTGGACGGCCAGGCGCCCGACCTCGCCGACGCCGAGCTCCACGGGCGAGGCCACCGGGTCCTCGAGCGCATCGGGGTCGAGGACGCCGATGCGGCGACCCGGCTGCGCCCGCCCGGGGCTGCCGGGTCGCACCGGCACATCCGGCCCCGTCGAGACGAAGGTCGAGATCTCGCTCATGCCGAGCGACTCATGGAGGGGCACGCCGGTCACCTCGCCCCACTCCTCCAGCAGCGCGGCGGGCAATGCCTCGCCGGCGACGAGCGCGGCGCGCAGCGACGACAGGTCCCACTCCCCCGGGTCGCCGTGACGCAGCAGGTGTCGGTAGACCCCGGGCACGGCCGCGACGTGCGTCGCCCGGTGCTCCTCGACGATCCGCGGCCAGACCAGACCGTCGCGCGGCCCGTCGTAGACGATGGCCGTGGCCGCGTTGGCCCACGGGTCGGTGAGGCCGACGCCGAGCGTGTAGGTCCAGTTGAGGGCACCGGCGTGGACCATGACGTCGCCCTCGTCGAGGCCGTACCAGCCGCGGTACATCGGGCGCCTGCCCCAGGCGCTGCGGTGGGCGTGGACGACGCCCTTCGGCCGTCCGGTGGTGCCCGAGGTGTAGGTGACGAAGGCCGGCCGATCCGGGTCGCCGAGGTCGTGCTCGGCTCGGTCGCTGCTGGCCACCCAGCCGTCGACGTCCTCGGCGGTGACGACCGAGACCCCCTGCGGCACAGCGAGATCGAGGTCCGGGTCCAAGGCGACGGCCCGCGCCCCAGAGTCGGCGAGCAACCCAGCGGCCTCGTCAGCAGTCAGCTGTGCGCTCGTGGGCACCGCGACGAGCCCGGCCGCGATAGCCCCGAAGAAGACAAAGGGGAACTCCGCCCGGTTGCCCATGCGCAGCAGCACCCTGTCACCCGGGTGCAGCCCCCGCCCGAGCAGGCCGGCGGCGACGGCCCGCACGACGTCGTCGACCTCGGCGAAGGTCCATCGGGAGTCGTCACCGGTCCCGTGGACGACGACAAGGGCGTCGCGGTCGGGGGCATGCGCTGCCGGGTCGCCGACGCAGTAGGCAGACATGCCAAAGGGGGTCGGCACCGCCTCGGCGGGCACGGGGCGCACCGGCCAGCGGCGGTCGGTCACATCTCCTCGTGCGTGTCCGGGTCGGCGTCGAAGAGGCGCCCGTCGGGGCGCCCGAGTGCGGTGATCGCCTTCACCTCGGCCTCCGACAGGTCGAAGCCGAGGACCTGGAGGTTGGCCTGCTGACGCCGCGGGTCAGCCGACTTCGGCAGCGGGAGCGACCCGAGGTGCAGGTGCCAGCGCAGGACGACCTGGGCGGGCGTCACGTCGTGTGCGCGGGCGGCGGCGGCGACCGGGGCGGCCTCGAAGATCTCCCCGCGCCCGATCGGACTCCACGCCTGGGTGACGACGCCACGGGCTTCGTCGTCGGCGCGCTGCTCCGCCTGGGGGAAGCTCGGGTGCATCTCGATCTGGTTGCTCGCCGGGGTGACCCCGGTGGCCTGGATGATCGCGTCGAGGTGGTGGGGGTGGAAGTTGCTCACGCCGATGGAGCGGACGAGCCCGGCCTCCTGCGCCTCGACGAGCCCCTGCCAGGCCTGCACGTAGGCCCCCTGCGAGGGATTGGGCCAGTGGATGAGGACGCTGTCGAGGTACTCCAGGCCCATGACCTGCAGCGAGGTCTCGATGCAGTCGCGTGCACCGCGGTGGTCGCGGCCGGGCACCTTGGTCTGGACGAAGACGTCGCCACGGTCGACCCCGCTCGCCCGGATCGCCTCGCTCACCTCACGCTCGTTGCGGTAGTTGACCGCCGTGTCGATGAGCCGGTAGCCGACCTCGAGCGCCGACGCGATGGCGCGCACGCCGTCGTCGCCCCGCAGGGGGTAGGTGCCGAATCCGAGGACCGGCACCGACGTGCCGTCCCCGAGGACGCGAGTGGGGATCTCAGCCATGCCCCCCACGCTAGGCCCCGGGACCCGGCACGTCGAAGGGTGTCTCGCGCCTACTCCCCGAGGACCGCGAGCAGCTCCCCCTTCGCCTGGGTGTACTCGGCCTCGAGCTGGTCGACGAGCTCGGCCACGGGGACGACGGAGTCGATGCCGGCGACGGACTGGCCGGCACTCCAGACGTCCTTCCACGCCTTGGGCGCGGTCGTCGTGGCCTGCGACTCCTCGGTGTGCGGGTTGGTGACGTGCGCGAGGTCGACCCGCTCGGGCACGGGCAGCGCGTCAGGGTCGAGGCCGGCGGCGACGATGCTGCCGCGCAGGAAGCTCGCGGGGATCGAGCTGATCGACGGGGTGTAGACGATCTGCTCGGCCGTGTGGTCCACGATCATGTCGCGGTACTCCTGGGCGACGAGCGACTCAGTCGTCGCGAGGAAGCGCGTACCCATGTAGGCGAGGTCGGCTCCGGCCGCCTGCGCGGCGAGCACGTCACGGCCGGTCGACAGGGCGCCACCGAGGACGAGCGGACCGTCCCACACGGCCCGCACCTCGGTGATGAGGGCGAAGGGGTTGAGCCCGCCGGCGTGACCACCTGCACCGGCCGAGACGAGGATGAGTCCGTCGACCCCGGCCTCGGCCGCCTTGGCCGCGTGCTTGGCGTTGGTGACGTCGTGGAAGACGAGGCCGCCGTAGGAGTGGACGGCCTCGACGACCTCGCGGGCCGCACCGAGGCTCGTGATGACGATCGGGACCTCGTGCGCGACGATCTGCCCGAGGTCGGCCTCGATGCGCTTGTTGGTGTGGTGGACGATGAAGTTGACGCCGAAGGGGGCGGGCGGGCGACCGCTCGGGTCGGGCTCGGCGAGCGCCGTCTCGATCTGCGTCAGCCAGGCGTCGAAGTCCTCTGTGGTGCGCAGGTTGAGCGCGGGGAAGGTACCGACGACGCCGGCGCGGCACGCACCGACGACGAGGTCGACGCCCGAGCCCAGGAACATCGGCGCAGAGATGATCGGCAGGCGCAGTCGGCCCTGGAGCTGCTGGGGCATAGTCATGGCCGCATCGTCCCACCCGGTCGGTGCCGGCGGACACCCCGGGTCCACACCGTGGCGCCGGCCCTACGAGCGCTTCGCCGCGAGGGACATCGCGCGCCCCATGAGCGACCAGTAGCGACCCGGCAGGACCCGGGCGACCGCGTCGAGGGCCCGGGCGTCGTTGCCGATGAGCAGGCGCGGGCGACGGGCGATCGCGGCCTCGATGATCTCCTCCGCGGCCCGGTCGGCTGGGTACCGCAGCACCTTGTCGAAGTCGCGGACGCCCTCCTCGGCCTCCTGGCGGTCGACCCCTTCGGGGTTGCGGGCATTGCGGGCGATGCCCGTGCGGATGCCGCCGGGGTGCACCGAGGTGACCCCCACGGGCCGCCCCTCCGCCTCGAGCTCGCTGCGCAGTGACTCGCTGAAGCCGCGCAACCCGAACTTGCTCGTCGAGTAGGCGCTCTGCCCGGGCGGGCCGATGAGCCCGAAGAGGCTCGAGGTGTTGACCACCTGCCCCTCGCCGTTGCCGAGCATGAGCGGCAGCAGCGCCCGGGTGAGCCGGATGGGGACGAGCAGGTTGATCTCGAGCAGCCAGTCGAAGTCCGCCGCACCCACCTCGGTGAAGCGACCACCGACGGCGACGCCCGCATTGTTGAAGAGCATCGTCACGCCGGGGTGCTCGTCACGGATGCGCTCGATGGTCTCGTCGGCGGCGGCCCGGTCGGCCAGGTCGACGACGAAGGGGGTCACTCTCGCCCCCGGCGTCTCCCGGCCGATCTCGGCGACGACCCGGTCCAGACCGTCGGCATCGCGGTCGAGGACGACGAGGTCGGCACCACGTCGGGCCAGTCCCGTGGCGATGTGCTCGCCCATGCCTCCGGCCGCGCCGGTGACGACCGCTGTGCCGCCGGCGACGACGAGGTCGGGCCGCTTCACGGCACGACCGCTGCGGTGGCGTCGACCAGGTCTCCGGCGGTGCCGTCCGCATTGCTCGACGAGCCCGGCAGCGGCAGCTCGGCAGGCGCGGGTGCGCTCTGGGGCAAGGCCACTGCCTTCGCCCCGAGCGGAGCGAAGAACATGTCCTGGGTGACGTCGGCGCGGCGGAAGGCGATCTTGTCCTTGACGTAGCTCTGCGGCATCGTCCACGGCGCCCGGTCGCCGACCTTGGGGAAGGTCGCGATGACCCGCTGCACGTAGCCCGCCGTCAGGTCCAAGATCGGGCCGGCGGTCATGCCGTCGGGCGCAACCGGGACGGCGGTGCCCAGGCCCCGGTCACGCAGGTGCCCGAGCAGGCGAGCAACGTAGCGGCTCACGAGGTCGGCGCGCAGGGTCCACGACGCGTTGACGTAGCCGACGGTCATCGTGACGTTGGGGACGCCCGCGAGCATGAGGCCCCGGTAGGCAAATCGGCGGGCCATGTCGACCGGCTCGCCGTCGACGGCCACGCTCGCGCCACCGAAGAGCTGCAGCCGCAGACCCGTGGCGGTGACGACGATGTCGGCCTCGACGACCCGGCCGTCGGTGAGGCGCACGCCCTCGGGGACGAATCGGTCGATGTGCCCGGTGACGACGTCGGCGGCGCCGCGCCGGATCGCCGCGTAGAGGTCGCCGTCCGGCACCGCGCACAGGCGCTGGTCCCACACGTCGTAGGGCGGGGTGAAGTGCTCGGCGACGACGTCCTTGGGCAAGAAGGCGCGCACCTGTCCGAGGACGATCGCGTTGGCCGCCCGCGGGCGCTTGCGCGAGAGCTCGTAGAGGAAGGACTGCATGCCGAGGTTCTTGATCCGGGTGAGCGACTGCACCCGCTGCGGGCTCAGCCGCTTGCGCAGCAGCTGGACGAAGGGGTCGACCCCCGGCTGCGAGAAGACATAGCTCGGTGTGCGCTGCAGCATCGTCACGTGGGCCGCCGTCTGCGCCATCGCCGGGACGACGGTCACGGCCGTCGCACCCGAGCCGATGACGACCACGCGCTTGCCGGCGTGGTCGAGGTCCTGCGGCCAGAACTGCGGGTGCACCACGGTCCCGGAGAAGTCCTCGACCCCCGCGAAGCCCGGGTCGTGGGCCTGCTCGTAGTCGTAGTAGCCGCTGCCGAAGTGGACCCACCCGGCGCGCACCTCGCGCCGGCCCCCGGCCGTGTCGACCTGCACGGTCCACTCCTGGGCGCCGCTCGACCAGTCGATCGCGGCGACCCGGCAGCCGGTGAAGGTCCGCTCGTCGAGCCCTCCGTCGCGCGCCGTCTCGCGGATGTACTCCCGGATGTCACCACCGTCGGCGATCGCCTTGCGCCCCTGCCACGGCCGGAAGGGGAAGGAGAGGGTGAACATGTCCGAGTCCGAGCGCACGCCCGGGTAGCGGAAGAGGTCCCAGGTGCCACCGGTCGCCTCGCGGGCCTCGACGATCGCCAGATCGACGTCGGGCGTGGCCTCGAGGATGCGGTGGGCAGCACCGATGCCGGAGATGCCGGCGCCCACGACGAGGACGTCGACACGGTCCGGCAGCTCGCGGCGGGTGGTGCCCTGCGGGTGGCGCTCGGGCGCGGCAGTCATCGGTGACCTTCCATCCAATGGTTTGTTTCTCGCCAGTAACCTACGCCTCGCCGAGAAACCTCGCACCCCCGCTCAGCCGGCGAGGGTCTTGCCCGCTGCGCCCCAGCCGATGACGAGGACGTCGGTCTGCACGGTCGTCGCCTGGTCTGCGCTCTGGGTCATGCTCGGACGCTACTCATCGGCGGGCACGCCGGCGCCCGGGGGCCGCGTGACCCCCGGGCGTCGGCAGGCAGTCACATCGGCTGGATCTCACCGACCTTGCCGTAGCGGACCTCTTCGGCCCCGGGCAGCACCCTCCAGCCCACGCTCCCGCCGCCGAGGCTCCCGGTCCGGCCACCGCCGCCGCCCGACGTGCGCGGCCCGATCTCGACATCCGGCGTGCCGTCCGTGTCGTCGCGGTCGCACTCGACCCGCCGGGGCATGAGGCGGTCGGTCACGTCCCAGACCTCGTCCTGGACGTAGGTGTCCTGCGTCGTCCTGTAGCGGACGAGCCGCCGCGTGTTGTAGCCGTAGCCCACGGTCGTGGTGGACCGGACCTGCACGCCCCGGATGCTCACCCCGTCCCGGGCGTAGTAGGTGTTGGGCGACGGGGGACGCTGGTCGGCGGCGGGGCAGTCCCCGCCCCCACCGGCAGCCGTCGCCGGTGCCGCCGCGATCGCGGCCCCGGCCGCCATCATCGACATGGCGGCCACCACCGCACCCGCTCGTCGCACCCGTCGCGATCCCTGTGACATGTTCATCTCTGCTCCTCCTCCCGGACCGGGGGCCTCTCCCCGGGTCCCTGCGGCTGCGCCGCTGGACCGAGAGTGCCCGTGCGTCCACAGGAGGCAGCACGGGAGAAGTACTCATCCACAGGTCGGCTGATGAGTAGCCGTCCCCGTCCCGGATCTGCTAGACGGCGGGCTGCCGAGAGCTCGCCCGCTCGATCGTCGCGAGGACGGTGTCGACGACGAGCTCGGGGTGGTCGATCTGGGGGCAGTGCCCGCAGTCCTCGAGCGAGACGTGGGTCGCCTCGGGGAAGCGGGCCCGTGCGGTGCCGGCCTCGGAGGGCAGCAGCAGGCGGTCGGTGTCGCCCCAGGCGATGGTCGTCGGGACGGCGAGCGGCGCGGTGACGCGCAGGAAGGTCGCCCGGACGAAGTGCGGCCAGAAGCCGGGTGCCCGGCGCAGGTTGAGGGTGTCCCCCACCGCCGCCTCGACGGTGACCTGCTCCGGGTGCGTGTAGAGGGCGCGGAAGGCCAGCTTGCGAAACCAGACGTGGGCGGTGAGGCGGCGGTGCAGCGCCTCGGGGAGGTGGCTGCCGGCCTTCATGCAGAGCAGGTTGGCCGCGACATTGGGCAGGTGCCAGGGCGGGAAGAACCCGGCCGGCGACAGGGCGGTCACGCTGCTGACGACGCCCTCGCGGACGGCCATCTCGAGGGCCATCGCGCCACCGAGGGAGTTACCGACGATGTGCGGCTGCTCGATGCCCAGCTCGCGGAAGAGCCGCTCGAACTGCTCGGCATGACTGCGCATCGACCAGCCGTCGGGGCGGGAGGGCCGCGGCGACTCCCCGTGGCCGGGCAGGTCGACGACGTAGACGTCGTGACCGCTCGCCGCGAGCAGCTCCGGCACCTCGCCCCACGCCTGCCGCCGGTGGCCGATGCCGTGGACGAGGACGACGGGCGCGCCGTCCCCGGGGACGTGGGTGTACTCGATGGTGCTCCGCATGGCGCTGGACGTTACCGGCGGGTCACCTGACGCGCCACCACATGACGAAGGGTGGTCCCTGCCCTTCGAGACGTCGGCCGCGGACGGCCTCCTCCTCAGGACCCGGAGGTCGCCTCGCGAGCGTCAGGAAGGGTGGGACCCACCAGCTGGCGGGTCCCACCCTTCGTCGTGATCAGTGCTCGTTGGGGTCGGCGTCCTGGTCGGCCTTGGTCGCGTGGACCGTGCCGTGGACGTGCTCCGGCGGGCCGTAGAGGGAGTAGACCTTGAGCGGCACGTCGCCGATGTTGGTGACGTTGTGCCACTGACCGGCCGGCACCATGATGATGTCGTCGTCCCCGACCTCGCGGTCGAAGCTCAGGTCGTCCTCGGCCGGCCCCATCTGGGCCCGGCCGCGTCCCTCCTCGACCCGGATGAACTGGTCGTGGTCCTCGTGGACCTCCAGGCCGATGTCGTCACCGGGCGCGATGGCCATGACGGTCAGCTGCAGGTTGGTGCCGGTCCACAGGGTGGAGCGGTAGTTGGAGTTCTGCAGGGTTGCCGACTCGATGTCGACGACGTAGGGCGCGGGGCCGTGGTCGGTGAGGTCGGTCTGCTCGCTCATGGAGTCTCCTGATCAGGTCGAAGGGGGGACGACGCTGACGCTACCGAGGCCTCAGGCCCGCGCGCCCACCGAGTCCGGGACGTCGATCTGGTCGCCGGCCTCGAGCGGGCCGTCGGCAGCCTTGGTCCCAGCGATCGCGGCCTCCTCGCTCGGGGCGCTCGTGCGGATGAGGTGGTCGAAGGCGCTCAGCGAGGCGGTCGAGCCTGCACCGAGCGCGGTGACGATCTGCTTGTAGGGCTCGACCGTGCAGTCGCCCGCGGCGAAGACGCCCGGCAAGTTGGTCCGGCCGACGCCGTCGATGACGATCTCGCCACGCTCGGAGAGCTCGACCGCGTCACCGAGCCACTCGGTGTTGGGCAGCAGACCGATCTGGACGAAGACGCCCTCGAGGGCCAGGGTCTCGCCCTCGCCGCCATCACGCGGCTCGACGACGATGCCGGTGACCTTGCCGCCGTCACCGACGACCTCGGTCGTCTTCGTGCCGAGCCGGATGTCGACATTGGGCAGCGAGCGCAGCTTGCGCTGGAGCACCTCGTCGGCGCGCATCTCGTCCATGAACTCGACGAGGGTCACGTGACCGACGATGCCGGCGAGGTCGATCGCGGCCTCGACGCCGGAATTGCCGCCGCCGATGACAGCGATGCGCTTGCCCTTGAAGAGCGGACCGTCGCAGTGCGGGCAGAAGGTGACGCCCTTGTTGCGGTACTCCTCCTCGCCGGGGACACCCATGGTGCGCCAGCGGGCGCCGGTCGCGAGGACGACGGTCTTGCCCTTGAGCGCGGCGCCGCCCACGAGGTCGACGACCGTGAGGCCGTCGTCGCCGGCGGACAGGCCCGCAGCAGCCTGGCTGCGGATCATGTCGACCTCGTACTCGCCGACGTGGCGCTCGAGGTCGGCCGCGAGCTTCGGGCCCTCGGTGTGCGGGACGGAGACGAGGTTTTCGATCGACATGGTGTCGAGCACCTGGCCACCGAAACGCTCGGCGACGAGACCGGTGCGGATGCCCTTGCGCGCCGCGTAGATGGCGGCGGAGGCACCGGCGGGGCCGCCGCCGACGACGAGGACGTCGTAGGGCTCGCGCGCGGAGAGCTCCTCGGCGGCCTTGGCCGCGGAGTCACCGCCGGAGAGCTCGTCGACCTTGCCGACGATCTCGGCCAGCTCCATGCGGCCGGAGCCAAAGGACTCGCCGTTGCGGAAGACGGTGGGCACGGCGAGCACACCGCGCTGCTCGGCCTCGGTAGGGAAGACCGCGCCGTCGATGGCCGTGTGCGTGATGCCGGGGTTGAGCACGCTCATGAGGTTGAGCGCCTGCACGACGTCGGGGCAGTTCTGGCAGCTCAGCGAGAAGAAGGTCTCGAAGTGGTGCTCACCGGTCAGGCCCTTGACCTGCTCGATGAGGTCCTGCGACGCCTTGCTCGGGTGCCCGCCGACCTGGAGGAGGGCGAGGACCAGCGAGGTGAACTCGTGGCCCATCGGGATGCCGGCGAAGCGGACGGAGACCTGCGGATCGGACGCGCGGGTGATCGCGAAGGAGGGGACGCGGGCGTCCAGCTCGGCGCCCTCGACGACGCGACGGGTGATCTGCGGGCTCATGTCCGCGATCTCGACGAGCAGCTCGTCGAGCTCACGCGACTTGGGGCCCTCGTCGAGGGAGGCGACGAGCTCGATCGGCTCGCGGAGGTTGTCGAGGTAGGCCTTGAGCTGGGCGGCGAGGTTGGGATCGAGGGCCATGGTGCGAGCGACTCCTGCAGGACGAAGGGGGGTGGTCAGTGGGTGCCGGGTGGGGGCACGGGTGAGGGGCGACGGGGCTGCGTCGCCCCTCACCGAGATGCTGTGCCGGGTCAACGACCCGACAGACCCGTCAGGGCTCGATCAGATCTTGCCGACGAGGTCCAGGCTCGGGGCGAGGGTGTCAGCGCCCTCTTCCCACTTGGCCGGGCAGACCTCACCGGGGTTGTTGCGGACGTACTGGGCGGCCTTGACCTTGCGGACGAGCTCCTTGGCGTTGCGGCCGATGCCCTCGGCAGTGATCTCGAGGAACTGGATGACGCCGTCCGGGTCGACGAGGAAGGTGCCGCGGTTGGCCAGGCCCTCGTCCTCGCGGAGGATCTCGAAGTTGCGCGAGATGGTGGCGGTCGGGTCGCCGAGCATCGGGTAGGTGACCTTACCGACCGCGTCGGAGGTCTCGTGCCACGCCTTGTGGGTGAAGTGGGTGTCGGTCGAGACGGAGAAGACCTCGACGCCCAGGCCCTTGAGCTCCGCGTCGTACTCGGCCGCGAGGTCCTCGAGCTCCGTCGGGCAGACGAAGGTGAAGTCGGCCGGGTAGAAGAAGAAGATCGCCCACTTGCCGGCGATGTCCGCCTCGGAGAAGTCCTTGAACTCACCGTTGATGTAGCCGGTGGCCTGGAAGGGCTTGATCTGGGTGTTGATGAGGGACATGCGTTGAGCTCCTGTGCATCTCATTGGGGTCAGTGGTCCCGCCTCACGGTGCACTTGAGTGCTCCGTGGATTGGAACGATTCCAGATTAGCGAAGACTTCCCCGGGGTGCAAAACGGGGGACGTGAAGTCGACGTGAACGTTGCGCGCACCCCTCGCGAAAAGGTCCGGCGGGAGTCAGCGCTTGCGCGTGCTTGTCACCGGGGACGGTCAGTCGCGTCCGGACTTGGTCAGATCGCGTGGCGCGGGTCACATGCTGCCGCCACCTTCGACTCACGAGCCGGACACCCCGGCCTGACGAAGGAGAAGGCAATGACCCTGCGCACCACCCTCACCCTCACCGGGGCCGTCCTCGGCGCCGGCATCGTCCTGGCCCCGGCCGGTAGCGCGGCGCCCGTCCCCGACGACGGCATCAACCGCGCCGACCCGATGACCTCGTACGTCATGGAGCGGGACGGCCGCACCCACGCCCAGGCCACGAGCTACCTCGCCGCCAAGGACCGCAAGCAGACCTCCCTTCGTGGTCTCGAGGCGAAGGGGGTCGACGTCGACGGGGCGTGGTTCGACGGGACCCAGCTCGTCGTCGGCGTCGACTCCACCGCCGACGCGGACGCCGTCCGCGCGGCCGGCCTCCGGCCGAGCACCTCGGTGACCCAGAGCTCGCTCGACAAGGTGGCCCAGGCCGTCATGCGTCGCGCCGGCGCCGCCCAGCACGTCGTCACGGTCGGACCGAACCTGCAGAAGGGCACCGTGGAGGTGCGGATCGCCGAGGACGCGCCCGCCTCCCTCCGCCAGCGTCTGGCTGCCATGGACCGGGTGAGCGTCACCACCGCCGACGAGCTCACCACCCAGGCCGACGTCTACCCGGGCCGGATCATGGACCTGTCCCCCGGGACCAACTGCAGCCTCGGCTACCCCGGCCGCACCTCGTCGGGCAACAACGTGCTGCTCACTGCCGGTCACTGCGTCGAGGGGCTCCCCGACATCCTCGACGCCAACGGCACCCACATCGGCAAGGGGACGCACACGCGCTTCCGCACCGGGTACAGCAGCGTCGACATGGGCCTCATGGACATCGATTCCGAGGACACTGGTCGGCCCTATGTCGACAGCCGCGGTCATTCGGGTTACTACTCCGTCGCGGGCGCGAGCAAGAACGCAGTCGGCTCCGAGATCTGCAAGGCCGGCAACACGACCGGCTGGACCTGCGGGACCATCAAGGCCTACAACCGCACCGTCAACTACGGCGGCACCGTCGTCTCCGGCCTCGCCGAGGCGAGCGTGTGCACCGAGGGCGGCGATTCCGGCGGCGCCTACATCGGCGTCGGCAACCTCGCCCAGGGCATGACCTCCGGCGGCCCGGTCGGCGTCGAGTGCGGCTACAACCAGGGCTACAACGCCGGGTCGTACAGCTTCTACCAGCCGGTCGTCGACGCGGCGAGCTACTACGGCGTCAGGATCGACACGGCCAACTGAGGTATCTGCCAGCACCAGCCCGGCGTCGTTGGTGTCGCCTGGTCCCCCTGCTCCGGGCCACCAGGTGACATCAACGACGTCAGGCGGAGTGGGTCAGGCGCCCGCCGACGAATGTCGCGAGCACCCGTGTCGCTCGAAGGTGCGCGGCCTGCTCGGCGGTGCCGGACAGACCTGAGGGGCACGGATCCTCGGCGAGGAGCACGACGTCGGCCGGGGCCCCGACGGCGAGCTGGGTGACCCCGTCGGTCGAGGCGAGCAGCGCCTCGCGGGGCGTGATCGCCTGCTCCGGCGCCCACGGCTCGCGCTCGTCGGCACTGCGGTGGACCGCCGCCGACATCGCGAGCCACGGGTCGAGCGGGGAGACCGGCGCATCCGACCCCAGTCGAAGGGGGATCCCCGCCTGCGTCATCGACCGCAGGGCGAAGCACCGCTCCAGCCGGTCGGGCCACAGGGCTTCGGTCGAGTCCCGGTCGTCGAGCAGGTGCGCGGGTTGGACGCTCGCGACCAGCCCCAGGTCGGCGAAGCGCTGCAGCGCCTCCATCCGCACCAGCTGTGCGTGCTCGATCGTGCCGCGTGCGCCGCTCGCGGCGTAGGCGTCGAGGGCGTCGAGCAGCGCCTGGTCGCCGATCGCGTGGACCGCGCCGTCGAGGCCGTGCGCGTGGGCGCGCCGCAGCAGCCCGGTGAGCTCCTCGGGACCGACAGTGCTCTTGCCGTGAGGGTCGCCGAGGTCGTCGTCGGTGACGAAGGGCTCGCAGCACCAGGCTGTGCGCGTGTTGAGCGAGCCGTCGGTGATGACCTTGAGCGGGCCCATGGTCACCAGGCCGGTCTCGTCCAGCACGTCGCCGGTGCGCACCCCGGCGGCGATCGTGTCGTCGAGCCCCTCGGGGTAGGTCGCTGGCCGGACGCGCAGCAGGTCGAGGCCTGCGGCGGTGCGCTGCGGCCACTCGAGGCGCCCCGCCTCGAACTCCATGTCGGCAACGCCGACGACCCCCTTCGCCGCAGCAGCCCGCATCGCGGACTCGAGGCTGCCGCGCACGACGGCCGGGTCCTCCGGCAGGTCGGCCAGCCGCTGGTAGATGGGGAACCACTCGTCCTCGTCGAGGTGGCCCTCGTGCACCGGCAGGCCCAGCGCGCGGAAGGCGGCGCTGCTCAGCCAGCCCGCGTGGCAGTCGCCGCTGATGAGGACGACCGGCCGGTCGCCGGCGACGGCGTCGAGCTCGGCGGTGCTCGGCAGCCGGTCCCAGCCGGCCACCCGCCAGCCGAAACCCTGCACGACGGTCCCGGGCGCCGGCCGCTCCACGTCGAGGTGACGCGCGACCCTGGCCGTGACCTCCTCGGGGCTCGCGGTGTCGGCGACGTCGACCCGCCGGCTCATCGCCGCCCACTGGCCGAAGTGCACGTGCGCGTCCCACAGGCCCGGGACCGCGAGCGCCCCGCCGGCGTCGTGGACCTCTGCCCCCGCGGTCGTGAGGTGCTCGCCGATCTCGGCGATCCCCCCTTCGCGCAGCCGCAGGTCCACCGGTGCAGCGCCGGGTCGCAGGCGGGCGCCACGGATCAGCGCGTGCGGGGCGAAGGGGGCCATGCTGGGCACGATACGACGGATACGGTGACGCCATGCACCTGCTCGTCGTCGCCGCCATCGAGGCCGAGGCCGCCCACGTCCCCGACGGGCTGGAGGTCCTCGTCACGGGGGTCGGCAAGTCGCTCGCCGCGGTGCAGGTGACGCGGGCGATCTGCGAGCACCCGCGGCGCGACGAGCTCGTCGTCGTCAACATCGGCACGGCCGGCGCCCTGCGCGACGACGTCACCGGCCTGCACGAGATCGGGACGGCCATCAACCACGACCTGTCGGCCGAGCCGATCCGCCAGCTCGGTCTCGACCCCCGCGAGGTCGTCGAGCTGCCCGGCGGCCACGCGACGGTGCTGGCGAGCGGAGATCTCTTCGTCACCGACCCGGTCGTGCGGTCCGCGCTCGCCCAGCGCGCCCACCTCGTCGACATGGAGGGCTACGCCATCGCCCTCGCGTGCACCGAGCTCGGCGTGCCCGTGCACCTCGTGAAGGTCGTGAGCGACAACGCCGACGAGACCGCGCACGACTGGTCCGCGGCGGTCGACGGCTGCGCCCGCCTGCTCGGGGACTGGCTGGGCCCCTTCGCCGCCAGGCACTGACTGGGAATGGTTATCGACCGCTCGGGGTTGAGGACGACATGACCACGACGACGCGCGAGCTGTACGGCTTCGAGCGCTACGAGCGCGCGAAGCACGCCTTCGACGACGGCCGGTACACCGATGCCGCCCGCGACCTCGAGGACTTCTTCACCGACCTCGCAGCGGCCCGAGCCGAAGGTGCGGACGACCCGGTGGGGCACGGCACCGCCGAGATGCACCTGATCCTGGCCCGCGCCTACTTCCACTCCGCCCAGCTGGAGCGGGCGGCTGCCGCCGCCCGCGAGGTCATCGCGGCCTGCCCCGACGACGCCTACGCCCACCTGCTCCTCGGCCGGTCCCTCGAGCGGGCCGGGCACAAGGACGAGGCGCGCGGCCCCCTTCGCCTGGCGGAGCTGCTCGGTGGGTACGGCACCGGCGGCGGCCCGAGCGCCGAGGTCAGCGACGAGGGGCTCTGACCGGCCCGCCCCGCAGCTGAGCAAGAGAAACCCCGCCTTCGCAAGAGTTTGATACTCCTGCGAAGGCGGGGTTTCTCGGGTCACCCGAGAATCCGCGGGCGGGTGGGGCGTCGCCGCTCAGGCGCTGGGGTGCGTCATGTCGGCCGGGACCACCCAGGCGTCGAAGTCTTCGCCGGAGATGTCACCGGAGGCGACGGCGGCCTCGCGCAGGCTCGTGCCCTCCTTGTGCGCCTTCTTGGCGATCGCCGCGGCCTTGTCGTAGCCGATGTGGCGGTTGAGTGCGGTGACGAGCATGAGGTTGCGCGAGAGGTTCTCGTCGATCTTCTCCCGGACCGGCTCGATGCCGACGGCGCAGTTGGTGTCGAAGGAGACACAGGCGTCGGAGATCAGGCGGATCGACTCGATGACCGCGTGCGCCATGACCGGCTTGTAGACGTTGAGCTGGAAGTTGCCCTGGCTGCCGGCGAAGCCGACCGTCGCGTCGTTGCCGAAGACCCGGGTGGCGACCATCGTCATCGCCTCGGCCTGGGTGGGGTTGACCTTGCCCGGCATGATCGAGGAGCCCGGCTCGTTTTCCGGGATCGCGAGCTCGCCGATGCCGTTGCGCGGGCCAGAGGCGTACCAGCGCACGTCGTTGGCGATCTTCATCAGGGCGCCGGCGAGGGTGCGAAGGGAGCCGCTCACCTCGACGAGCGCGTCGTGGGCCGACAGGCTGGCGAAGAGGTTGGGGGCCTGGACGAAGTCATAGCCGGCCTCGCCGCTGATCTTGGCCGCGCAGAGCTTGCCGAAATCGGGGTGGGCGTTCAGGCCCGTGCCGACCGCGGTGCCACCGATGGCGAGCTCGCGGGCGCGCTCGTCGGCGTGCTTGACCGCGTCCAGGGCGAAGTCGATCTGGGCGACCCAGCCGTCGATGACCTGGCCAAGGGTCACCGGGGTGGCGTCCTGCAGGTGGGTCCGGCCGACCATGACGATGTCGGCGAACTCCTTGGCCTTGGCGGCCAGGGTCTCGCGCAGCTGCGTGACGGAGGGGTAGAGGCGCTCATTGAGGTCGAGGACGATCGCGATGTGCATCGCCGTGGGGAAGGTGTCGTTGCTCGACTGGCCGCGGTTGACGTGGTCGTTGGGGTGGACCGGGGTCTTCGAGCCCATCTCGCCGCCGGCGATCTCGATGCCGCGGTTGGAGATGACCTCGTTGGAGTTCATGTTGGACTGCGTGCCCGAGCCGGTCTGGAAGACGACGAGCGGGAAGTGGTCGTCGAGGTCGCCCGAGATGACCTCGTCGGCCGCCTGCGCCACGAGGTCGGCGACGTCCTGCGGCAGCTCGCCGAGCTCGGCGTTGGCCAGGGCGGCGGACTTCTTGAGGATGCCGAGGGCGCGGATCATCGAGCGGCCCCAGACGAAGGTGTCACGACCGATGTCGAAGTTGCCGAGCGAGCGCTGCGTCTGCGCCCCCCAGTACTTGTCCGCGGCCACCTCGATGGTGCCCATGCTGTCCTTCTCCGCGCGCATCTGAGTCATGAGGTCAACGCTACTCGGCAGCGAGCGACGCCCCGTGCAATACCCCGGAAACATCCGGGCAGCAGTGGCGAAACCCTTGCAGCGCACCATCACTCGCATGCAGCGCCACACCCGCCCCGTCCGTCGCCTCACCGCGCCCGAGCTCGCCCGCCCCGCCGAGGGGCCGCGGATCGTCGCCTACCGGTGCGGCGTGCACGAGACCTTCCGCATCCTGTGGCCGGAGGTCGACGCGCCCCTGGTCCACCCGTGCCCGGAGTGCGCGGGCGCCTCCCTTCGCCTCATCGGCACCCGTCCCGACGCCGCCTGACGAAGGGGGTCAGGTCACCGCCCGCAGCAGCCGGGTGCCAGAGCCGCGGGCCTCGAGGCCGGCGAGCGCGGCATCGAGGTCGGGCGCGACGACGACGTCGTCGAGGCTCGCCTGCGACATGAAGCCGGCCTGCGAGATGCCGCGGAGGGACTCGAGCAGCGGGGTCCAGAAGCCGTCGGCGTCGAGGAAGCCGACCGGCTTGTCGAGCAGGCCGATCTGCCGCCAGGTCCACACCTCGAAGACCTCCTCGAGCGTGCCCATGCCGCCCGGCAGCGCGAGGAAGGCGCTCGTCAGGTCAGCCATGAGGGCCTTGCGCTCGTGCATCGTCTCGACGACGTGCACCTCGGTGAGGTCGTCGCGGCCCCACTCCCGCTCGATCATGAAGGAGGGGATCACGCCGATGACCTCGCCCCCTGCGTCGAGCGCACCCTGGGCCACGGCGCCCATGAGGCCACCGCCGCCCGCGCCGTAGACCAGGCCGATCTCCCGGCGGGCCAGCTCGGCCCCGACGTCGTGCGCGAAGTCCACCCAGCGAGGGTCGGTGCCGGGGGTCGAGCCGCAGAAGACGGTGAGGCGCGTGATCACGGGTCGACGATAGAGCCCTTCGAGACGCTTGCAGAGCAAGCTCCTCAGGGACCGGGGGTTGGCGGCCCTTCGAGACGCTTGCAGAGCAAGCTCCTCAGGGACCGGGGGTTGGCGGCCCTTCGAGACGCTTGCAGAGCAAGCTCCTCAGGGACCGGGGCAGACGACAGACTGGGGGCATGTGGCAGCCACTGACGCGCGGGCAGCGCGGGTACCTCCTCGCGAGCCTGACCCTGGCCAACGTCGTCAACTTCTACGACCGGACGATCCCGGCCGTCATCGTCGAACCGCTCAAGGAGGAGTTCGGCCTCACCGACACGATGGTCGGCGTGCTCGGCGGGTCCTTCACCGTCGTCTACGCCATCGCCGGCGTGCTCCTCGGTCGGCTCGCCGACCGGGTCCCGCGTCGCTACGTCATGGCGGCCGGACTCGTCGTGTGGAGCCTCTTCACCGGGGCGAGCGGGCTCGTGCAGGGCTTCCTCTTCCTCTTCCTCTTCCGCCTGGGTGTCGGCATCGGCGAGGCGAGCTACGGCCCGGCGTCCAATGCGCTGATCTGCGACGTCTACGCGCCGAAGCGCCGAAGCCGCGCCATCAGCATCGTCTCACTCGGGATCCCCGTGGGCCTGCTCCTCGCCTTCCTCACCGTCGGCGTGCTCGTCGAGGCCACGGGGACGTGGCGGGCTCCCTTCGTCATCGCGGCGGTACCCGGCCTGCTCCTCGCGATCGCCGTCCTCTTCGTCAAGGAACCGGCCCGCGGAGCCACCGACACCGTCGAGCTGCGCGCGCAGGAGCAGGAGCGGCACCCCTATCGCGCGGTGCTGCGTATCCGCACGATCACCTGGCTCATGGTCGCCGGCATCGGGCTGCAGATCCCGACGTACGGCGTCGCGACCTTCGTCGTGCCGCTGCTCCAGCGCTACTTCGGCCTGTCGATCGGGTCGGCGTCCATCGGCGCCGGCGCGATCCTCGGGCTCGCGGGCATCGTCGGGCTGCTGCTCGGCGGGCGCCTGGCCGACCGGGCCTCCGACCGACACCCCGCGGGTCGACTCGTCGTCGCCGCAGCCGGCTTCGCCGCCGCAATCCCCCCTGACGCTCGCCGCCCTGCTGCTCGGCCCCGGGAGCGCCGCGGCCTTCGTCGCGCTCTTCGCCGTCGGGTGGACGGGCACCCAGTTCCTCTCCGCGGCAGCATCACCCGCGATCGCCGACGTCACCCCACCCCAGCTGCGGGCCACCGCGATCGCGGTCTACTTCGCCTCCTTCAACCTCGTCGGCGCGACGATCGGGCCGATCCTCGTCGGCGCCCTCTCGGACGGCCTCGCCACACCGGTCGACGGCCTGGCCGCCGATGCCGTCGGCCTGCACCGCGCACTGCTCACGGTGATCCCGATCGGCCTGGCGATCGCCGTGCTCGGTGCGTGGCGGGCCAGCCGGGCGCTGCCCCACGACCGCGAGGCGATGACGCCCTTCGAGACGGCTCGTCCCTCGCCTCCTCAGGGACCGGGCCCTGTCACCCCCGCAGCGTGACCGCGGCCAGCAGGCGGGTGAGCCGCTGCGCCATTTGCTCTGCGGTGTGGTCGTCGTGCTCCTGCCACCACGCGACCGCGGCCTCGACGATCGACTCCCAGATGCGGTCGAGCAGGTCGTGGTCGAGCGGGTCGGTCAGGCCTGCCGCCTCGAGGACGTCGCGGGTGCCGGCGGCCCCCATGAGGTGCAGCTGCTCGCGGTAGCCCTCGGCGAGCTCGGCCGCCCCCGACCCCGCGGGCAGGGTCTCGTCCTTGACGAGGGCCCAGGCGTACCGGTGCTCGGCCATCGCCGAGAAGATCGCGGTGAAGGTGTCGACGGCGCGCTCCCCGGGGTCGGTCGCCGTCTGGGCCTGCGCGATCGTGGCGACGAGGCGCGGCCCGACCTCCTCGAGGCAGGCCAGCGCGAGGTCGGCCTTGGAGCCGAAGACGTTGTGCACCATCGCCTTGGAGACCCCGGCGCGTGCGGCGACGTCGGCCATCGAGGCGCGCGCGTAGCCCTGGCTGCCGAGCTCCTCGACCGCCTCGTGCACGAGCTGCCGCCTGCGCTCGGCGCGGGCGACGCCCTTCGTCCCGATCGTGCTCACGGGGCCTCCTCCTGTGATCGGGCACATCTTGTCAGGCGCGCTAACTGACCCTATGGTCAGTTACGTTCGCCCACGGCAAAGGAGCCCCCATGGCACGCCCCGACCTGACCGTCCTCGCCATCCCCGCGTACATCGGGGCCATGGGTTTCGAGTTCTGGTGGCAGCGCCAGCACCCCGCCGCCGACGGTGAGGACCGCCCGGGCGACTACGAGCTCAACGACACGATCGCCAGCCTGAGCATGGGCATCGGCAGCCTCGTCGTCCCCCTCGCCACCGCTCCGCTCCTGCGCCGCCTCACTCCCGGCCAGTCGAAGGGGGGCACTGCCCTCCTCGCCGTCGCCGCGGCCGCCGGGGTCACGACGACGATCGGTGACGTCCTGCGCAGCCGTCGCCGCCAGGGGGGCGAGCTGCCCGAGGCCGGCACACTGCCCTCCGACGCACCAGAGCCGGTCACCGTCCGCTCCCGCGTCGACGCCCTCGGCCTGATGACCAGCGGATCCGCGGTCGCCGCCGTCGCCTCCTCGGCCGTCGCCGCCGCGACGATCTGGGCCGCCCAGACCTCCGCCACTCGGCTGACGAGACTCTCCCCCTTCGGCATGCGGACCGGCGCCGCCAGCTACCTGCTCGGGATCGCGGCCTGGGACTTCGTCTACTACTGGAACCACCGCCTCGCCCACGAGTCACGCTGGATGTGGGCCGTGCACGTCGTCCACCACAGCAGCGAGCGGTACAACCTCTCGACCGCGCTGCGGCAGCCGGTCGCCGAGGGATTCACGATGGTCGTGCCCTACGGGCTGCTCGCCCTCATGGGGATCCCGCCGCGCTACATCGAGGACGCGCGGGCGATCAACCTCATCTACCAGTTCTGGATCCACACCGAGGCCGTCCGCTCGATCGGCTGGCTCGAGAAGGTGCTCAACACCCCGAGCCACCACCGCGCCCACCACGGCAGCCAGCGCCAGTACCTCGACATCAACCACGGTTCGATCCTCATCCTGTGGGACAAGCTCTTCGGCACCTTCGAGCCGGAGGTCGAGCGGGTGCGCTACGGCCTGACCCGCAACATCGACACCTTCAACCTCGGGACGATCGCCACGCACGAGTGGCGCGACATGGCCAAGGACATCTCGACGGCGCCGACCTGGTCGGACCGCTTCGGCTTCCTCTTGCGCGGCCCGGGCTGGGCCTACGAGCGGCGCGAGCAGCTCGCGCCACCGGCCAACGAGCCGGTCGCCACGCCCGTCGCGGGCTGAGCCGGCAGGTCGGTCGACGGGGCGGGCGCTCGTGGAGCCCCACCGAACCGCAACTCAGTAGTACACGGCGAGCGGGCCGCGCGGCCCGTCGACCACCTGGACCGCGGTGTCGAAGACGCGGGTGAGCACCTCGTCGGTCATGATCTGCTCCGGCGGGCCGAACTCGACGACCCGCCCGTCCTTGACTGCGCAGATCCGGTCGGCGTAGTGGCCGGCGAAGTTGATGTCGTGGAGCACGACGATGATCGTGCGGCCGAGCTCGGTGGCCGCCCGGCGCAGGTGCCGCATCATGTGCACCGAGTGCTGCATGTCGAGGTTGTTGAGCGGCTCGTCGAGCAGCACGTAGTCGGTGTCCTGGGCGAGCACCATCGCGACGTACGCCCGCTGCCGCTGCCCTCCGGAGAGCTGGTCGAGGTAGCGCCCCTCGAGCGCGGTGAGGTCGAGGAAGTCGATCGAGCGGGAGATGACCTCCTCGTCCTGCACGGTCAGCCGCCCCTGCGAGTGGGGGAAGCGGCCGAAGCCGACGAGCTGGCGCACGGTGAGCCGGGTGATGAAGTGGTTTTCCTGGCGCAGGATCGAGACGATCTTGGCCAGGTCCTTGGACTTCGTACTCGCGACGTCGTAGCCGGCGATCTCGATGACGCCCTCGTCGATGTCGAGCAGCCGGCCGACCATCGTCAGCAGCGTCGACTTGCCCGCGCCGTTGGGCCCGACGAGCGCGGTCACCCCGCCCGCCGGGATCTCGAGGTCGACCGGACCGATCGTCACCTCGCTGCCATAGGTCTTGCGCACATCGGTCAGGGTGATCACAGGCGCCCCTTCTTGAGGATGACGAGGAGGAAGACCGACCCGCCGACGAGCTCGATGATGATCGAGACGACGCCTTGGGCGTAGAAGACGTGCTTCATGACGACGTAGGCGCCGCAGAGCACGACGAAGCCGGTGAGCACCGCGACCGGGAAGATCCGCCGGTGGTCGTGGGTGTCGGCGAACTGGTAGGCGAGGGTCGCGACGAGGAACCCGAGGAAGGTCATCGGCCCGACGAGCGCGGTCGAGACGGCCATCAGCACCGAGACGAGGAAGAGCGTCACCATGAGCTCGCGCCGGTGGTCCAGCCCGAGGTTGGTCGCCGCGTCTCGGCCGAGGGCGACGACGTCGAGCCGGCGGGCCCGCCACCACAGCAGTCCCGCCGCGGCCAGGCACAGCGGGATCGCGATGGGGAAGTACATCGGGTCGGCGTTGGTCATGGAGCCGAACATCCGTGCGGTGAGCACGTCGAACTCGCTCGGCGTGAGCATCCGCCGCATGAAGGAGGAGACCGACGCGAGCCCACCGCCGATGACGATGCCGATGAGCAGCATGATCTGCACGTTGGCATAGCGCCCCGACAGCAGCCACCCGTAGAGCGCCAGCGAGAGCCCGACCATGAGCGCGATCTGCAGGACGAACTGCGGCAGCCCGGTGAGCATGCCGAGCCCGGACACGCCGAGGAAGTACACGGCCGCGGTCTGCACGGCGACGAAGAGCGACTCGAAGCCCATGATCGACGGCGTGATGATCCGGTTGTTGGTCACCGTCTGGAAGCTCACCGTCGCCATCGCCTGGCAGACCGCGACCACCGCCATCGCGACGAGCGAGCTGCCCCGCATCTGCGCAACGAGCCAGAACCCCTCGCTGCCGACCGGCATCGGGTTGTCCACCGCGAGGTGGGCGAAGCCCAGGCCGACGGCCAGCACGAGCAGGCCGACGAGCACGACCCGGTAGCGCCGGCGGGAGCGGGCGGTGGGAAGGGGGCCGGACTCGCGTGCTCCGCCGGTCGCCACGGGTGCGGTGAGCGGCGGGGTGGTGCGCGGCTGCGCGGGTGCCTCAGCCACGACGACGCTGCCGCAGGAGGAGGACGATGAAGACGACCGCGCCGACGACGCCGAGGATGAGCGATACGGGCACCTCGAAGGGGGCGATGATCGTGCGCCCGACGAGGTCGCAGACGGTGACGATGGCGATGCCTAGCAGGCAGACCCACGGCAGGTTGCTGCGCAGGTCGTCGCCGCGCCACATCGAGATGATGTTGGGGACGATGAGCCCGAGGAAGGGCAGGTTGCCGACGACGACCGTGACGACCCCGGTCGCGACGGCGACGAGGACCGTGCCGATGAGGACGACCTGGTTGTAGTTGAGCCCGACATTCGTCGAGATCTCCTCGCCGAGGCCGGCGACGGTGAAGCGGTCCGCGACGACGAAGATCGCGATCGCGACGAGGGCGACGATCCACAGCACCTCGTACTGGCCGCGCAGGACCGAGGTGAAGCTGCCGGCGAACCAGATCCCGAGGTTCTGCAGCATGTCGGTCTGCAGCGCGATGAAGGTCGAGACTGACCCGACGACGGCGCCGAGCATGATCCCCACGATCGGGACGATGAGCGAGGACCGGAGGGTCACCCTTCGCAGGAAGAGGAAGAAGACCATCGTGCCGATGAAGGCTGCGATGATCGCCCCGATCATCCGCTCGAGGAGGCTGGCCCCGGGGAAGAGGATCATCACGGTGAGCAGGCCCAGGCCGGCCCACTCGGTCGTGCCGGTCGTCGTCGGCTCGACGAAGCGGTTCTGGGTCAGCAGCTGCATGACCAGGCCCGACATCGCCATCGCGGCGCCGGCGAGGACGAGGGCGACGGTCCGCGGGATGCGGGTGATGGCGAACATCTCGCCGCCCCGGTCGCCGTCGAAGATGTCGTACACCCCGGTGAGCAGCGACACGACGAGGAGCCCGCCCACGGCGAGGATGCCGAGGACGAGCTTCGCGTCGAGGAGGCGCCCCTTGGAGGCGACGCGCTCCGCCGTCGTGGTCGTCAGCTCTTCTTCCCCTCCAGCGCGTCGGCGAAGTCCTCGAAGAACTCGGTGAAGGTCTGGATGCCCTCGTTGGTGTAGGTGTCGGCCGGGGCGAAGACGACCTGTCCCTCCTTGACCGCGGTGACGTCCTGGAGCGCCTCGGAGTCCTCGATGAGCTGCTTGGCAGGCGTGTAGCCCTCCTCGTCGGCGGCGATGGCGGCGTCCCGGTCGAGGACGAGGATCCAGTCGGGGTCGGCCTTGGCGATCGCCTCGACGGACACCTCGTCGCCCTGGTGGTCGTCGCTCGCACCCTCGACCTCGAGGGCGGGCTCGAGGTCGAAGAGGTCGAAGACCGGGCCGAAGGTCTGGCCGACGGTCGGCGCGATGTAGCCGAGCTCTCCGCCGGAGGTGTTGATCGCCATGACGGTGTCGCCCGGCTCGTAGGCCTCCTTGACCCGCGCGACCTGCGCGTCGAGGTCCTCGCCGAGGGTCTTGGCCTCGTCCTGCTTGCCGAAGACCTCGCCGAGCACCTCGGTCTGCCGCTTGAGCTCGGTGTCGAGCGGCTCGCCCTCGCGCGGGTCGAGGTTGAGGAAGGCTGCGTCCGGCGCGAGCTCCTTGAGCTTGGCCTCGTGCTGGGTGAAGCGCTGGCCGTTGATGACGAGGTCGGGCTTCGCGGCGACGATGGCCTCGAGGTCGGGTTCGCGATGGGTGCCGAGGTCGACGAGGTCCTTGTCCTTCGTGTAGGAGATCGTCTCGGGCATGAGGCTCACCGCGGCGGCGGAGAGCTCGACGTCCCAGTCGGCGAGGGTCTCGAAGGTCCGGTTGTCGGTCGCGACGACCGAGGTCGGCTCCTGCGGCACCTGCTGCGTGCCGTTGTTGTCCTCGACCGCGATGGTCGGGCCGGATGCGGAGTCGGAGTCGGACGATCCGCAGGCGGACAGGGCGAGGGCGAGACCGCTGACGAGGGCCAGCGAACGAGTGCGGCTGAGCACGATGAGGTCCTTTGCGAAGGGGGGTGGCCGCGTCGGGTGGGCCACCTCGCCGCGGAGTTTGTAAGGATAGCCTCAGCAACCCCGAACCTGTCACGCGGGTTCCGCTGTGCGGAACGCTCCCGCCCCGCCCCGGGTCAGGGTGAGCGTGTCCCCCTTCGTCCGCCGCGGCCAGCGAGGTGTCGGCGCAGCGGTGCACGATGGCCTCGTGACGACCACCGTCTTCTTCCACGCCCACCCCGACGACGAGGCCAGCGGGACCTCCGGATCCATGGCTCTCACCGCGCGCGCCGGCGGCCGCGTGGTCGTCGTCTACGCCACCGGTGGCGAGCACGGCACCGTCCCCGACGACCTGGGCGAAGGGAGGAGCCTCGCCGACCACCGTCGGCAGGAGGCCGAGGCCTCGGCCGCCGTCACGGGCACCGCCCGCGTCGTCTGGCTGGGCTACGTCGACTCCGGCATGACCGGCTGGGAGCACAACGCCTGGGACGGGTCCTTCCACGGCGCCGACCTCGACGAGGCCGCCGCCCGGCTGGCCGCGGTCCTCGACGAGGAGGACGCCGACATCCTCGTCGGCTACGACTGGCACGGCGGCTACGGCCACCCCGACCACGTCAAGGTGCACCACGTCGCCCACCGCGCGGCCGAGCTGGCCGCCCGCCGCCCCCGCGTGCTCGAAAACACGATGAACCGCGACCGGATGCGCGAGCAGATCGAGGCGGCCAAGGCGATGGGCATCGACCCGGGCTTCTCGCCCGACGATCCGATGGACGACGGCAACCCGATGGGCCTGCCGCAGAGCGAGATCCACCACGCCGTCGACGTCACCGAGGTCATCGACGTCAAGCGCGCGGCCCTGGCCTGCCATGCCTCGCAGAGTGACGTGCAGCAGATGCTGCAGATGCCGCGCGAGATCTTCGCCGCGGCCTTCGGCGTCGAGCACTACGCCGAGCCGGCGCGACCCGAAGGGATGGGCAGCGCGCTCCCCTTCGCCTGACCGGACCGCGGGGACCACGCGGGAACCAGGACCCCTCCTCGGCACCGGTTCCCGAGGAGCAAACGCAGGGTAGGCGTGCCTTACCCCCATGGCCTACCGTGCAGCCATGGGCAAGAAGGTGAAGATCGGCAAGGTCAAGGTCAAGGAGAAGTGCTGCGTCAGCAAGAAGCGCTGCAGCTCCTGCCCGATCCGCCTGCTCAAGGAGGGGCGCCTCCCTGACGGCTATGCCGTCCACAAGCGCAAGCTCGTCACGGCCAAGGCCAAGGAGCGGCTCCGCAAGGCCGCGTAGGGTCGCCTGTCCTTGCTGGAACGGTTCCAGACACGGGTCTAGCGTGAGGCCCCATGACCACGTCGAAGTTCGCCGCCCAGCTGACCGCCCAGATCGGCGAGGAGTTCGCTGCCCACCACCAGTACCTCGCGATCGCCGCCCACTACGAGAGCATGACGCTGCCGCAGCTGGCGGGCTTCTTCTACCGTCAGGCCGCCGAGGAGCGCGGCCACGCGATGATGATGGTCCAGTACCTGCTCGACACCGACCAGCCGGTGCGCATCCCCGCAACCCCGGCCCCGACCAGCGACTTCGACGGCGTGGTCACGCCCATCGAGCTCGCCGTCGCCCAGGAAAAGAGGGTCACCCAGCAGATCAACGAGCTGACCCGGGTCGCGCGGGACGACAACGACTTCGCCGCCGAGCAGTTCATGCAGTGGTTCATCAAGGAGCAGGTCGAAGAGGTCTCGACGATGCAGGACCTGCTGACCGTGGCCCAGCGCAGCGCCGACGACCTCAACGACATCGAGACCTACGTCGAGCGGGACCTGGGGACCGGCGGCGCGGACGCCACCGCCCCGCCGCAGGCCGGCGCCTGATCGACGGGAGCCAGCGCGAAGGGGGTCAGCGCGGGCTGACCCGCACCCGACCGTCCACGACCGCGAAGGTCACGTCGACGAGCGAGCTCACCACGAGGTCGGCGTCCGAGAGGGCGCCGGCCTCGCTCGTCGTCGTCACGGCGAGCACGGCGCAGCCGGCCGCCCGGGCCGCGGTGATGCCACTCGGCGCGTCCTCGCACACGAGGCAGTCGGCCGGGTCGACCCCGAGACGCTGCGCCGCGAGGAGGAAGGGGTCGGGGTGCGGCTTGCCCCGCTCGACGTCGTCGAAGGTGACGACCTCGTCGATGGCGATGCGGGCGGCCGCGAGCCGGACCGTGGCAAGGTCACGGGTCGCCGAGGTCGCCACGGCGACAGGCGCGTGCGCCAGCGCCTCCAGCGCGTCGTGCACACCGGGCAGCGCGATGACTCCCTCGACGTCGTCGACCTCGAGCTGCTCGATCCGGCGCAGTGCCGCGGCCGCGTCGAGGTGGGGCGCGACCGAGGCGATGATCGCCGCCGCCGGCATGCCGTGGTGGCCGACGAGCGTGTAGGGGTTGACCCCGTGCTCGACCGCCCACCGTACCCACGAGCGCTCGACCGAGCCGGTCGAGTCGACGAGGGTGCCGTCGTTGTCGAAGATGACGGCGGCGAAGGTGCGGTCGGCGAGGCTCATGGCTCGACCCTAGGTGTCCCGTCCGGACGAAGGGAGCCGCTCCGCTCCCGGCGGGGAGGGGCAAGGGGCTGCGCCCGCCACATGGCCTGCGCATTTCCCTAGGCAAATGCGCAGGGGGTGCGCATTTGCCTAGGGAAACGGCGGGGGGATCGCATTTGCCTAGGGAAATGCGCAGGTGGCGGGTCGGGGTGGGTGTGGGCCGTATCCTCGAACCCCGTGAGCACCACCCCTGACGACGCCTCGACCACGCCCGACGTGGCCGGCGTCGACCCCGAGGACCTGGCCACCACCCTTCGTGTCCTGGGGATGCTGCACGAGCTGCCCCCGGGCCACGAGGACATCGCCAAGGTCAAGCGGGCCGCCGGCACGATGTACAACCGGGTGAAGAAGGCCCGGCGGCGGGAGGCCCGGCAGGCCGAGCGCGGCCCCAAGATGGCGCACGACCAGGCCGTGCTCGACAAGACCGCGACCGGCTCACCGCTGCGCATCGACGACGAGACGAAGGGGATCCCGCTCGCCGCGACGAGCGAGAGCCGCTTCGTCGGGGAGCTGCAGATCCCGCGCGGCTGCTACATCTGCCACGCCGACTACACGCTCGTCGACGCCTTCTACCACTGGCTCTGCCCGGACTGCGCCGCGATGAGCCACACCCGCCGCGACCAGGGCACCGACCTGCGCGGTCGCCGTGCGCTGCTCACCGGTGGGCGGGCCAAGATCGGCATGTACATCGCGCTGCGGCTGCTGCGTGACGGGGCCGACCTGACGATCACGACCCGATTTCCGCGCGACGCGGCCCGGCGCTTCGCCGAGCTCGCGGACTCGCCGGAGTGGATCGACCGGCTGACGATCGTCGGCATCGACCTGCGCGACCCGACCCAGGTCGTCGCGCTCACCGACGAGATCGCCGCCCGCGGGCCGCTCGACATCCTCATCAACAACGCCTGCCAGACGGTGCGCCGCTCCCCCGGCGCCTACAGCCAGCTCGTCGACGGCGAGTCGCAGCCCCTCGAGATCGCCGGGCCGACATCGGCGACGATCTCCTTCGACCGGGTGAGCGATGCCCACCCCGCCGCGCTCGTCGGGACGCTCGGCGAGCATCCCGTGCCGCACGAGGAGCTCACCGGGCGCAGCGCCGCCGACCTGACCCGGCTGGCCCTGTCCGCCGGCAACGCCTCCCTCGAGGCCCACCTCGCGGGCACTGCCGTCGACGCCGGCGGGCTGCTCCCCGACGTCGTCACGACCAACTCGTGGAAGCAGACCGTCGACGAGGTCCACCCCCTCGAGCTGCTCGAGGTGCAGATGTGCAACTCGGTGGCCCCCTTCCTCCTCGTCTCGCGGCTGCGCCCGGCCATGCGGGCGGCAGTCGAGCGCCGCCGCCAGGTCGTCGGCGACGCCGCCCGGGCCTACGTCGTCAACGTCTCGGCGATGGAGGGGCAGTTTTCCCGCCGGTACAAGGGCGCCGGCCACCCACACACCAACATGGCCAAGGCGGCGCTCAACATGCTGACCCGCACCTCCGCCGGCGAGATGTACGACACCGACAAGATCCTCATGACGGCGGTCGACACCGGCTGGATCACCGACGAGCGACCGCACCACGAAAAGCTCGAGATCGCCGCCCAGGGCTGGCACGCGCCCCTCGACCTCGTCGACGGCGCCGCCCGCGTCTACGACCCGATCGTCCGTGGCGAGCGCGGCGAGGACCTCTACGGCGTCTTCCTCAAGAACTTCGAGCCCTACGCCTGGTAGGCGGGCTGGCGTCCCTTCGAGACGGTCGCGGGGCGACCTCCTCAGGGACCGGAGGTCGGCAGGCACAGGCGGCCTCACTCCTCAGGGACCGGAAGGGGCTACGGTGATCCAGAGCACGTCGTCTCACGAAGGGAGAAGCAGCGATGGCACCGAAGGACTCGACCTTCCTCGGCTGGCCCGTGCTGCGGCAGCTGGCCTCGGGCGACTTCCTCGGGCGCGGCAACGCGGTCACCTCGCGCCGCACGCGCGAGACCGAGCCGCGCACCTCGACGGCAGACCGCGTCGTGCAGAGCGTCTGCCCCTACTGCGCCGTCGGCTGCGGCCAGCGCGTCTTCGTCAAGGACGAGCAGGTCGTCCAGATCGAGGGTGACCCGGACTCGCCGGTGAGCCGGGGGCGCCTGTGCCCCAAGGGCGCTGCGAGCGAGCAGCTGGTCAACTCGCCGACCCGGCAGACGCACGTGCTCTACCGCGCGCCGGGGGCCACGGACTTCGAGCGGATCGAGCTCGACGAGGCCATCGACATGGTCGCCGACCGCTTCCTCGCCTCGCGCCGCGCGAAGTGGCAGGACCACGACGAGCACGGCCGCCCCCTTCGGCGCACGATGGGCATCGCCTCGCTCGGGGGAGCCACCCTCGACAACGAGGAGAACTACCTCATCAAGAAGCTCTTCACGGCGGCCGGCGCGATCCAGATCGAGAACCAGGCGCGTATTTGACACTCCGCCACGGTTCCCAGTCTGGGAGCCTCCTTCGGGCGCGGCGGCGCCACCCAGTCCCTTCAGGACATGGCCAACGCGGACTGCATCATCATCCAGGGCTCCAACATGGCCGAGTGCCACCCGGTGGGCTTCCAGTGGGTCTCCGAGGCCAAAGCCCGCGGTGCGCGGATCATCCACATCGACCCGCGCTTCACCCGCACCTCCGCGATCGCTGACACGCACGTCGCGATCCGGGCGGGCACCGACGTCGTGCTGCTCGGCGCGCTCATCAAGCACGTCGTCGACAACGACCTCTTCTTCCGTGACTACGTCGTGGCCTACACCAATGCCGCGACGCTCGTCGGCGAGGACTTCGTCGACACCGAGGACCTCGACGGCGTCTTCTCCGGCTACGACGAGCGGACCGGCACCTACGACATGAGCTCGTGGGCCTACGCCGAACGCGAGGACGGCGAAGGGGCGAGTGACGACGAGGTCGGCGGCCCGAGCGGTGGTCACGAGCACGGAGCGCACAAGAGCGCCCGCGCCGCGGGCGACCAGCACGGCGCGGCCGGGCCCGCGCTCGAGCACGCGAAGGTCGAGCGCGACGAGACTCTGCAGCACCCCCGCTCGGTCTTCCAGGTGCTCAAGCGGCACTACGCGCGCTACACGCCCGAGATGGTCGAGGAGGTGTGCGGCATCCCGCAGTGGCAGTTCCGTGAGATCGCCGATGCGCTGACGAGCAACTCAGGTCGCGAGCGCACGACCTGCTTCGCCTATGCCCTCGGCTGGACCCAGCACAGCCTCGGCGCGCAGTTCATCCGCACCGCCGCGATCCTCCAGCTGCTCATGGGCAATGTCGGCCGACCGGGCAGCGGCATCATGGCGCTGCGCGGGCACGCGAGCATCCAGGGCTCGACTGACATCCCGACCCTCTTCAACCTCCTGCCCGGCTACCTGCCGATGCCGGTGGTCGGCACGCACGACAGCCTCGAGCAGTACCTGGCGAGCATCTCCTCGCCGCTGCAGAAGGGCTTCTGGACCGAGGCGCCGGCCTACACCGCGAGCCTGCTCAAGGCGTGGTTCGGTGACGCGGCGACCCCCGACAACGACTTCTGCTTCGACTACCTGCCGCGCCTGACCGGCGCCCACGGCACCTACCAGACGGTGATGTCGATGCTCGAGGACGAGGTCGAGGGCTACTTCGTGCTCGGGCAAAATCCCGCGGTCGGCTCCGCCCACGGCAAGATGCAGCGGCTGGCGATGACGCACCTCAAGTGGGTCGTCGTCCGCGACTTCCAGCTCATCGAGTCGGCGACCTTCTGGAAGGACTCCCCCGAGATCGCCAGCGGCGAGCTCAAGACCGAGGACATCGACACCGAGGTCTTCTTCTTCCCCGCGGCCAACCACGTGGAAAAGTCGGGCACCTTCACCCAGACCCAGCGGATGCTCCAGTGGCACCACCAGGCCGTGCAGCCGCCGAACGACGCGCAGAGCGAGCTCGAGTTCTTCCACGAGCTCGGCGTGCGCATCCGCGAGCGCCTCGCCGACTCGACCGACGAGCGTGACCGCCCGCTGCTCGACCTCACGTGGGACTACCCCAAGGACGAGCACGGCGAGACCGACGCCGAGGCGGTCCTGCGCGAGATCAACGGCTACCACGTCTCCGGCGAGCGGGCCGGGCAGCTGCTCGACAAGTTCGCCGACATGAAGGCCGACGGCTCGACCTCGGGCGGCTGCTGGATCTACACCGGCGTCTACGCCGGCGGGGTCAACAAGTCGGCCAACCGCGTGCCCGGGCCGGAGCAGGACGAAACCGCCGCGCAGTGGGGCTGGGCCTGGCCGATGAACCGGCGCATCCTCTACAACCGCGCCTCCGCCGACCCCCCAGGGGCGGCCGTGGAGCGAGCGCAAGAAGTACATCTGGTGGGACGAGACGGAGCAGAAGTGGACGGGCAAGGACGTCCCCGACTTCCCCGTCGACCGCGACCCGTCCTTCCGGCCCGACCCTGACGTCGGCGGGCCGGCGGCCATCGCCGGCGACGACCCCTTCATCATGCAGGCGGACGGCAAGGGCTGGCTCTTCGCGCCCAAGGGCATGGTCGACGGTCCGCTCCCTTCGCACTACGAGGCGCAGGAGTCACCGGTCGCCAACCCGCTCTACGGGCAGCAGCGCAACCCGGCCCGGCTGGTCTACCCGCGCAAGGACAACCTGTGGAGTCCCTCCGGGGACGAGCCGGGGTCGGACGTCTACCCCTTCGTCTTCACGACCTATCGCCTGACCGAGCACCACACGGCCGGCGGCATGAGCCGGTGGCTGCCCTACCTGTCGGAGCTGCAGCCCGAGATGTTCTGCGAGGTCTCGCCCGAGCTCGCCGAGCAGCAGGGCCTCGTCAACGGAGAGTGGGCGACACTCATCTCGGCCCGCAGCGCCATCGAGGCACGCGTGCTCGTCACCGAGCGGATGACCCCGCTGACGATCAAGGGCCGCACGATCCACCAGATCGGTCTGCCCTACCACTGGGGCGTCGGCCGCGATGCCGTCGTCGAGGGCGACGGGGCCAACGACCTGCTCGGCATCGCGCTCGACCCCAACGTCCAGATCCAGGAGTCGAAGGTGGGTTTGTGCGACATCATCCCCGGCCGTCGGCCGCGTGGGGAGGAGCTGCTGCGCTTCGTCGCCGAGTACCAGTCCCGCTCGGGCACCACCGTCGAGACGGGCAACACCCACCGCGACGAGCCCCACGACGAAGGGAGACCGTGATGGGCTACCTCGCCCGCCAGCTCGCCGGGGCCACCGACCCGGCCCGTGACGCCGGGTGGCAGGAGGCGCCCGAGCGCAAGGGATTCTTCACCGACACCTCGATCTGCATCGGCTGCAAGGCCTGCGAGGTCGCGTGCAAGGAGTGGAACGGCATCCCGCTCGACGGGCTGGCCATCACCGGCAACTCCTACGACAACACCGGCGACCTCGGTGCGAGCACGTGGCGACACGTCGCCTTCGTCGAGCAGACCCGCGAGCGGATCGAGGCCGCCCGCGAGTCCGGGCAGCGGCTCGTGGACCTGGGCATGCCGTCCCTTCGAGACTCCTCGCGTGCAGAGCAAGCTCGGACCTCAGGGACCGGAGGTGCGGCGCCGGCCGGCTACGGCACCCTGCCTGCGCCGATCGAGGGGCACGGGCCCGCACTGACCGACATGCTCGCCGCCCTTCGAGACGGCGCTGGCGCGCCTCCTCAGGGACCGGGAGAGGACCTCGGCCTGACCGCGGACGGCGTGCCGATGGTCGGAGCGGTGCCGGAGTTTCGCTGGTTGATGTCCTCCGACGTGTGCAAGCACTGCACCCACGCCGGCTGCCTCGATGTGTGCCCGACGGGTGCGCTCTTCCGCAGCGAGCACGGCACGGTCGTCGTCCAGGCCGACATCTGCAACGGCTGCGGCTACTGCGTCGGCGCCTGCCCCTTCGGCGTCATCGAGCGACGCAACGACGCGAGTGTCTCGGTCCGGGCCGACGACCACGTGCCCAACGTGGGCGTCGCGCAGAAGTGCACGCTCTGCTACGACCGTCTCTCCCACGACCAGACACCCGCGTGCGCGCAGACCTGCCCGACGACGTCGATCAAGTTCGGCACCCACGACGACATGGTCGCCACGGCGAAGGCGCGCGTGGCGCAGCTGCACGAGCAGGGCTTCACCGAGGCGCGCCTCTACGGGGCCAACGAGCACGACGGGGTCGGCGGCACCGGCTCGGTCTTCCTCCTGCTCGACGAGCCCGAGGTGTACGGGCTGCCGCCGGACCCCGAGGCCCCGACCAAGCGCCTGCCCGAGATGTTCCGCGCCGCCGGCCTCGCCGGGGTCGGCCTGCTCGGCGCCGTCGCCGTCTCCTTCCTCGGGAGCCGATCGTGACGACCTCTCCCTTCGACAGCTACCGACCGCCCGAGGAGGGTGGTCGGCGGCGCCGGCGCGACCGCGCGTCCCTTCGAGGCTCCTCCGTCGCACCTCAGGGACCGAGGAGGGCCGGCGCCGCCCGCAGCTGGCTCACCCGCGAGGGCGGGGGCCGACGCGAGGCGCCGGCGGTGCCGGACGCGGAGTTCAGCAGCTACTACGGCCAGCCGATCGTCAAGCCGGTGCCGTGGGACCACAAGATCTCCGCCTATCTCTTCGTCGGCGGCATCGCCGGTGTCTCCGGCATCGTCCAGGCGGGCGCTGCGGCCACGGGCAACTCCGTGCTGCAACGCAACTCGCGCCTGACGGCGATGGCTGCCGTAGGCCTCAGCGGCATCGCTCTCGTCGCCGACCTCGGCCGGCCCGAGCGCTTCCTCAACATGATGCGCACGGTCAAGCTCACCTCACCGATGTCCGTCGGCACGTGGATCCTGTCCGCCTACGCGGGCTTCGCCGGGGTGACCACGGGCGCCGAGGTGCTGCGCCTGCTGCCCTCCCGTGGTCCGGTACCCGCGCTCACCCGGGTCACCGATGCCCTCGGCACGCCCTCGACCATCGGCCAGGCCGCCTTCGGCGCCCCGCTCGCGGCCTACACGGCGGTGCTGCTCGCCGACACCGCGCACCCGGTGTGGCACGAGAGCCGGCGGCAGCTCCCCTTCGTCTTCGTCGGGTCGGCCGCGCTGGCCGCCGGCGGCGTGCAGATGGTGCTCACGCCCACGGCCCTCGCCGGACCGGTGCGACGACTGGCGCTGCTCGGTGTCGGCACCGAGCTGCTCGCCATGCACCGCCTCGAGGAGCACCTCACCGACCTGGGCATCGACGAGCCCGTGCGCACCGGCACTGCAGGCGGTCGCCTGCGCCTGGCCCGCGCCCTCGCCATCGGTGGCGGTCTCGGCACCCTGCTCGCCGGACGCAGTCGGCTCGTCGCCATCGCCTCCGGCGCCGCCCTCGCCACGGCGTCGGCACTGACCCGCATGGGCATCGTCGAGGCAGGCATCGAGTCGGCCAAGGACCCGCGCTACACCGTCCGGGTGCAGCGCGACCGCCTCGAGCGTCGTCGCAGGGAGGGCATCGTCCACGACAGCAGCGTCACCGTCCGGTAGCACGGCGTCACCCTCCGGTGGCACCCGATCAGTGGGAGATTCCATGAGCACGGCAACCGAGCAGGCCCCGACGAGCGCCGGCGGCAACCGCTGGCTCATCCTCGCGGGCGGCGTCCTCGTCCAGCTCGCGATCGGCGCGGTCTACGCGTGGAGCACCTTCAGCAAGGCGATCCAGGCCGACCCGTCGGCGCTGGAGCTGACCAAGGTGCAGGCGACCATCCCCTTCGAGGTCGCCATCGGCATGATCTTCGTCGGGACCTTCCTCGGTGGGCGGATCCAGGACAAGCAGGGGCCACGACTCGTCGCCCTCGTCGGGGTGACGATCTACTCGATCGGCATCATCCTCGCGAGCTTCGCGCGCGATGCCTCCGACCTGTGGCTGCTCGTCCTCGGCTACGGCGTGCTCGGCGGCTTCGGCCTCGGCCTGGCCTACATCGTGCCGATCGCCATGCTGCAGAAGTGGTTCCCCGACAAGCGGGGCCTGATCACCGGCATCGCCGTCGGTGGTTTCGGCTTCGGTGCGGTCATCACCTCGCCGCTCGCGCAGCGGCTCATCGACTCGAGCGATGACTTCCAGCAGTACCCGACCAAGGTCTTCCTCTACCTCGGCATCGCCTACCTCGTCATGGGTCTCGTCGGCGCCTCGGTCTTCAAGAACCCCCCGGCCGGCTACACCGTCGGCGGCGCTACGGCCGCGGCGAAGGGGGCTGCTCCCGCCAGCACCGCCGGCAAGGACTTCACCCAGCAGGAGGCGATGCGCACCCCGCAGTGGTACCTGCTGACGCTCATCCTAACGATCTCGGTGACGGCGGGCATCTCGCTCATCTCGGTCGCCGCGGGCACGGCGACCGACGTCGCCGGCATGAGTGCTGCGGCGGCCGCGACCCTCGTCGGTGTCATGGGCCTCTTCAACGGCGGCGGCCGCATCCTCTGGGCGGCGGTCTCCGACAAGATCGGGCGGATGCCGGCTTTCATCGGCATCCTCGGCCTGCAGGGGCTCGCTCTGCTCGCGATCCCCCACGCCGGCTCGGCGGTCGCCTTCTACGTGCTGTGCGCGATCGTCTACACCTGCTACGGCGGGGCCTTCGGCACCCTCCCGTCGACCGCCGGAGACTTCTTCGGGGTGAAGAACTCCGGCGCGATCTACGGCCTGATGCTCATCGGCTGGTCGATCGGTGGCGTCGTCGGCCCGCTGCTCATCTCGTGGCTCATCGGCGAGGACCAGGCGTACACGCTCGCCTTCACCGTCGTCGGCGTCATCGCCCTCGTGGGGGCGATCATCCCCGTCATCACAAGGAAGCCGCAGCACGCCTGATCACCTCTGGCGCACGGTGGTGCGGCTCTGGCAGTCTTCTACCCGGCTGGCACGGGGTCGGCCACCATCACGAGATCAGGGGACAACTCCACATGCGCACTCGACTCTTCGGCGTGGCCGCGGCGGTGGCCATGGCCGCGGGCATCGCCGGCACCACCGCTGCACCCGCCAACGCCTCCGGCTGGAGCACCGTGTCGACGTCCACCGTCGGCAAGTCCCTCTCGTACTCCTCGTGGACGACGCTGGGCCGCTCCTTCAAGCCCGTCCCGGGAGCCACCTACCGGTACTGCGTCGTCGGCAAGGGCACCACCAAGGCCAACCTGCAGCCGACGGCCTTCGGCACCGTCGCCTCCTTCACCAACAGCTCGAAGTACGTGACGCGGTGCACCAAGAGCTGGCGTACCCCGACCGGCTACGGCTCCACCATGTACCCGACGGCCAGCAAGCTCACGAAGACCGGCAGCGTCTACATCTCCAAGGTCTACGTGCAGCGCTACTACATCGGGCACGTCCCCGTCTGAGGCGCAGCCCGCCAGCCCGCACGTCCGGGCCCCGGTTCCGGCCGATGCCCTCCGTGACGCTCCGCGAGGTCACGGAGGGCATCCTCGCGTCTCGACCGGTCACTCCCGGATGTCGGCGGGGCCGGTGTGCAGGGGCAGGCCGGCGGCGGCCCAGGCCTCGACCCCGCCGATGACATCGGTGGCGTCCACCCCGAGCGAGCGAAGAGAGTGCGCCGCCAGCGACGAGCTGTAGCCCTGTCGGCACAGCACGACGACCCGGGTCCCGGGCAGCGCCTCGGGGATGCGGTGCGGGCAGGTCGGGTCGAGCCGCCACTCGAGGACGGTGCGGTCGATGACGAGCGCGCCGGGCAGCTCGCCCTGCCGGGCCCGCTGCGCGGAGGTGCGGGTATCGACGAGGAGGGCTCCCCCCTTCGCCGCGTCGTGGGCCTGCTGCGGGGTGAACCGAGTCAGGCTGGCCCGAGCCGCCTCGAGGACCCGGTCGACCTCGCTCACGAGACCTGTACGAGCACGCCGTCACCGAGGGAGCCGGCCGCGACCGTTTCGCCGACGACCGGGGCGCCCGGCACCTCGCCGACGACAAGCAGGCCGCCGGAGGTCTGCGCGTCGGCGAGGAGGATCAGCTCGTCCTCGCCGATGCCGTCGGCCGCGAGGTGCGGCCGCACCCAGTCGAGGTTGCGCTGCGACCCACCGGGGACGTGCCCGGCGGCAAGGGCTGCGCGAGCACCGGCGACGTAGGGCACGGCCGCGGCGTCGACGCGAGCGGCGATGCCCGAGGCGCGAGTCATCTTGTAGAGGTGGCCGAGCAGACCAAATCCGGTGACGTCGGTCGCCGCCCGGATGCCCGCCGCGATGGCGGCCCGGGAGGCGTCGCGGTTCAGGGTGACCATCGAGGCGATCGCCTCCTCGCTCCGCTCGCCGGTCGCCTTGTGCCGGTTGTTGAGCACGCCGACGCCGAGCGGCTTGGTCAGGCTGATCGGCAGACCGGCCTCCGCCGCGTCGTTGCGCATGAGCCGCTCGGGGTCGGCGGTGCCGGTGACGGCCATGCCGTAGATCGGCTCGGGGGCGTCGATGCTGTGGCCACCGAGGACGGGGAAGCCGGCCTCGATGGCGATGTCGAGCCCACCGCGCAGGACCTCGCGCAGCAGGTCGGTCGGCAGCAGCTCGCGCGGCCAGGCGACGAGGTTGATCGCCATGACCGGGTCGCCACCCATGGCGTAGACGTCCGAGACGGCATTGGCTGCGGCGATCCGCCCCCAGTCGTAGGGGTCGTCGACGACTGGGGTGAAGAAGTCGGTCGTCGACAGCACGGCCTGACCACCGGAGATACGCACGGCAGCCGCGTCGTCACCGTCGTCGAGCCCGACGAGGACGTCTGACCCCGGCGGTGCGGTGGCGTGCAGACCGGCGACGATCTGCTCGAGCTCGCCGGCCGGGATCTTGCAGGCGCAGCCTCCGCCGCGCGCGTACTGGGTCAGGCGGATCGGCTCCATGGACCCACCGTAGGTCCAGGACTCGTCAGAGCCGCGGTCGCCATCGGCATCGCGGGCGTCCGACTGTCTAGGGTGTCCCTCGGAGGCGTCTGGGTTCCTGGTGGTCCCCCCGGTCTTCAACACCGGTGAGGCCGAGCATCTCGGTCTGGCGGGTTCGATTCCCGTCCGCCTCCGCCAGATCTGCACGACCACCACGCCCGACGAAGGGAGCAGCGCCCGTGAGCGAGGACCCGCGCCGGTCGATCCCGCGCACGGACACGCTGCTGGCGGATCCCCCCTTCGTCGCGGCGGCGGAGCGTCTCGGTCGGCCGGTGGTGCGCGCGGCGATCGTCGCGGCCCAGCAGCGGGCGAGGGCCGGCGAGATCCCGCCGGAGGACGTGGCCGGTGCGGCGCTGGCGTCGCTCCCGGCCCGGGCCTCGTCCCTGAGGCCGGTGCTCAACGCGACGGGCGTCGTGGTGCACACCAATGTCGGGCGAGCACCCTTGTCCCCCAGCGCGATCGAGGCCGTCGTCGATGCCGCCGGCTACGTCGACGTCGAGATGGACCTGACGACCGGGGCGCGCAGCCGACGGGGTGCCGGCGCGTTGGCCGCACTGCTCGAGGCCGTGCCCGACGCGGCTGGTGCGCTAGCGGTCAACAACGGCGCGGCCGCCCTCGTGCTCGCAACGACCGCCCTGGCCGCCGGCCGCGAGGTCGTCGTCTCGCGCGGCGAGATGGTCGAGATCGGCGACGGTTTTCGTCTGCCCGACCTCATCGCCTCGACCGGCGCGCGCCTGCGCGAGGTCGGCACGACCAACCGGACCCACCTGCGCGACTACGCCGACGCGATCGGCCCCGAGACCGGGTGCGTGCTCAAGGTGCACCCGAGCAACTTCCGCGTCGACGGCTTCACCACGTCGGTCGGGCTGGAGGAGCTGCGCGGGCTGACCCGGCCCGACGGCTCACCGGTGCCGGTCGTCGCCGACATCGGCTCCGGGCTGCTGACCCCCGACCCACTGCTACCCGACGAACCCGACGCGACGACCTGGCTGCGCGCCGGCGCGACGATCGTGACCGCCAGCGGCGACAAACTGCTCGGCGGGCCCCAGGCCGGCCTCGTCCTCGGTGACGCCGAGGTCGTCGAGCGGCTGCGCCGCCACCCGCTCGCCCGGGCCCTGCGGGTCGACAAGCTCACCCTCGCCGCGCTCGAGGCGACCGTGCGTGGCCCAGTGCCACCGGTCACCGCAGCCCTGCGCGCGACCGCCGACGAACTGCGGCCGAGGGTCGACGCCCTGGCCGCGGCGCTGCATCGTGACGTCGTCGGAGTCGACGGCCGCGTCGGGGGTGGCGGTGCCCCCGGCGTACCGCTGCCCGGCTGGGCTCTCGAGGTGCCCGTCGAGGCGGTCGAGCGGCTGCGGCGGCCCCCGGGCGACGTGCCCGTCGTGCTGGCCCGGGTCGAGGGCGGCCGGGGCCTGGTCGACCTCCGGTGCGTGCCGCCCGAGCGAGACACCGACATCGAGCGTGCTCTACGAGCGGCGTTGGGCGACAGCGCTGCCCACGACGCGACCGGCGCGGGGCCCCCTTCGTCATGAGGCGGGTGCTCGCGACCGCCGGCCACGTCGACCACGGCAAGTCCACGCTCGTTCGCGCCCTCACCGGGCGCGACCCCGACCGGCTCGCCGAGGAGCAGGAGCGCGGCCTGACCATCGAGCTCGGCTATGCGTGGACGGCGCTGCCGGGCGGGGCCGAGGTGGCCTTCGTCGACGTGCCGGGGCACCAGCGGTTCGTCGGGACGATGCTGTCGGGGCTGGGGCCGGCGCCGGCCGTGGTCTTCGTCGTCGCGGCGGATCAGGGCTGGCAGGCGCAGAGCAGCGAACACCTCGCGGCCGTGCGGGCGCTCGGCATCACCGACGGGCTGCTCGTCATCGCCCGCTGCGACCTCGCCGACGACGACCGCATTGCAGCGGTCCGTGGCGAGGCGGGTCGGCGCCTGGCCGGGGCCGGTCTCGACGTGCCGGCGGTCGAGGTGGCAGCGTCGAAGGGGATCGGCCTCGATGACGTGCGCACCGCGCTCGCCGACCTCGCCGCCCGGCTGCCCGAGCCGGATCCCGCTGCGGCAGTGCGACTCTGGTGCGACCGGGCCTTTTCGGTATCGGGTGCGGGCACCGTCGTCACGGGCACGCTCGGGGCCGGCACGATCCGCACCGGCGACCGGCTGCTGCTGCTCGACCACGGCTCCACCCGCGAGGTGACGGTCCGCGGGCTGCACAGCCAGGACGAGGCCCGCGACGAGGTCGGGCCGGTGTCACGGACGGCCGTCAACCTGCGCCGCGTCGATCAGGTCGGGCGCACGGCCGCCCTGCTCACCCCTGGGGCCTGGGCGCTCGCCCCGACCGTCGACGTGCGGCTCACCGAGGTGGGTGGCGCGCCTGGCCGGCATTTCCCTAGGGAAATACGGAAGGAGACGCATTTCCCTAGGGAGATGCGACCGGGGACGCATGTCCCTAGGGAAATGCCACAGGGTGCGCACGACCTCGAGGACGGCGCGGGGGTGCCGGAGCAGGCGACGCTGCACGTGGGGTCGATCGACGTGCCGGTGCACGTGCGGCCGCTCGGTGACGACCTCGCCCGGCTGTCGGCGCGCGTAGATCTGCCGTGGCGGGTGGGCGACCGGGCGATCCTGCGCGACCCGGGCAGCCGGCGGCTGTGGGCCGTGCGGGTCCTCGACGTCGACCCGCTCCCGCTGACCCGACGCGGTGCCGCCGCCCGCCGCACCGAGGCCCTGGCCGGAGGTGATCTCGCGACGACCCGTCTGCGCTCCCGGTCGGCAGATCGCGTCGCCACTTTCGAACGACTGGGCCTGCCGGTGCCGAGCACCGCTGTGCGGCAGGGCGACTGGCTGGTCGACTCCCGGGCTTGGGAGTCATGGCGAGCCGAGCTCGTCGAGTCGGTCGCCGCCCACCACGGTGCCGATCGCCTGAGCGCAGGGATGCCCGTCGCCGAGGCCGCCAGGGCACTGCTGCTGCCGGAGCACCTCCCTGCGCCGCTCGGCCCCGAGCTCGTCCGCAGCCTCGTCTCGGGCACCGACCTGACGATCACCGGCGGCCGGGTCCACGATCCGTCCGCGGCCGGCCTCGGTCCCGCGGGGGTGGGGGTCGCGGCGGTCGAAGGGAGGCTGCGGGACTCCCCCTTCGATGCACCGGAACGGGGCGACCTCGACGACCTCGGCCTAGGGCCTGCTGAGCTCGCCGCGGCCGCGCGCCTCGGGCGGCTGCTGCGACTGCCCGACGACGTCGTGCTGCTGCCCGACGGTCCGGCCCGGGCGATGCGGGTGCTGGCGGGGCTGGAGCAGCCCTTCACCCTGAGCGCCGCCCGGCAGGCGCTCGGCACGACCCGCCGGGTGGCCGTGCCGCTGCTCGAGCACCTCGACTCACGTGGCTGGACCCGACGGGTCGACGGATCGCTGCGCGAGGTCGCGCGATAGTAAGTAGCCCCGGCGTGGCCCTCAGGCAGCGGCGGGAGCCACCTCGAGGGACGTCGTGACCGGCACGCCCAGCGTCAGGTTGTCGAGGACGGGGCAGTGCTCGGCGACGGCCTGCTCGAGGCGGCGGTAGTCCGCCTCGCTCGCCGGGCCGGCGACCCGGATTCCTAGCTCGATCCCTTGGAAGCCGGGGCGCACGGTCTCGTCGGTGCCGAAGAACCCGGCGAGGTCGATCGTGCCCTCGAGGTCGACGTCGATGGAGTCGACCGCGATGCCGAGCTTGCCGGCCCAGACCTGGTAGCTGATGACGGTGCACGATGCGAGGGCGGCGAGCAGGTGCTCGATCGGGTTTGCGCCCCGGTCGGCGCCGCCGAGGCTCTCCGGCTCGTCGATGGTGAACTCGTGCTGGCGGGAGGTGATCGCGACCTCGGTCCCGGTGACGAGGCGGCCCTGCACGCTCGAGGTGAGGACGGTCGATGCGGTGGCGGACATGGGTGCTCCTGTGTGGGTCACGGGGGCGGCAACGCCCCTCGCTTGGCCCGGTCGGTCGACCGCGCCCAGGTCCTCACCCGGGGCACCCCACCGAAGGGAGGAGGGTTGCCGCCCAGCCAGCCGGGGCTTCGCGCTGGGACTCATGACCTACCCATAACGTGACATGATCCGATCCATAATGTCCAGTTATGTATTGGAGGGTGGGACGGGGCGCCCGAGCTCAACCGTGAAGAGCGGCAGGAAGAGCTGTGCCAGCGGCCCGATGGCCACGGCGTAGAGGATCGTGCCGACCCCGACGGTGCCGCCCAGCAGCCAGCCGACGGCGACCACGGCGACCTCGATGCCGGTGCGCACGCCCCGGATCGAACCACCGGTGATGCGAGCCAGGCCGGTCATCAGACCGTCGCGCGGGCCGGGGCCGAACTGCGACCCGATGTACATGCCCGTCGCGACGCCGTTGAGCACCACGCCGCCGAGCAGCAGGACGACCCGCCAGACCGTGCCGGACGGCTCGTCGAGGATCGACAGCACGAGGTCGGCCGACGGACCGATGAGCAGGGCGTTGCCGATCGTGCCCAGACCGGGCTTCTGCCGCAGGGGGATCCAGCCGAGCAGCACGAGCAGCGAGACGCCGATGACGATCGTGCCGAAGCTCAGCGGGATGTGGTGCGAGACGCCGACGTGCAGCACGTCCCACGGGATCTGCCCCAGGGTCGCGCGCAGGACCATCGCCATGGACGCCCCGTAGAGGAAGAGCCCGGCGAGCAGGAGCGGCAGGCGCACGCCGAGGCGGCCGGCGCGCAGCTGCTCGATCGGGCCGATGTCGGCGAGGGCCCGGCCGTGGGGCAGGCGGGTGGCAGCATCCTTGGTCACGGGGTCACCCTGCACCCGGGCGGCCACGATGTCGACCTTTGCCGGCCCTTCGAGACGGTCGCTGAGCGACCTCCTCAGGGACCACCTTCGAGACGGTCGCTGAGCGACCTCCTCAGGGACCACCTTCGAGACGGTCGCTGAGCGACCTCTTCAGGGACCACCTTCGAGACGGTCGCTGAGCGACCGCCCACGCGGAACGTGGGACCCGCTCAGGGACCGGGTGGCATCAGTCGCCCTCGGTCTTGCGGCCTCGGGAGACGACCTTGCGATCGGGCGTGAAGACGACCTGCGAGTCCTTGCCCTCGTAGTCGAACTGGTTGAGGAAGAAGCGGATCGCGTTGATCCGGCCGCGCTTTTTGTCGTTGGACTTGATGACCGTCCACGGCGCGTGGCGGGTGTCCGTGCGGCGGAACATCTCCTCCTTGGCCTCGGTGTAGGCCTCCCACTTGTCGAGGCTCTCGAGGTCCATCGGGGAGAGCTTCCACCGGCGCACCGGGTCGATCTGGCGGATGGCGAAGCGGGTGCGCTGCTCCTGCTGGGTCACCGAGAACCACAGCTTGGTGACGTGCACCCCGGCGTCGGCGAGCATCCGCTCGATCTTCGGGGCCTGGTCCATGAAGCTCTCGTACTGCTCGTCGCTGCAAAATCCCATGACCCGCTCGACGCCCGCGCGGTTGTACCAGGAGCGGTCGAAGAGGACGATCTCGCCGCTCGTCGGCAGGTGCTGGATGTAGCGCTGGAAGTACCACTGCCCGAGCTCTCGTTCCGAGGGCTTGGTCAGGGCGACGACGCGGGCGCCTCGCGGGTTGAGGTGCTCGGTGAAGCGCTTGATCGTCCCGCCCTTGCCCGCGGCGTCGCGGCCCTCGAAGAGCACGACGAACTTGCGCCCCGTGTCCTGCGCCCAGTACTGGAACTTCAGCAGCTCGATCTGCAGCAGGTACTTCTGGACGTCGTACTCCTCGCGCTCCATGAGCTCGTCGTACGGGTAGTTCTCCCGCCAGGTCTCGACGGCCTTGCCGTCGGGGGCGATGAGCATCGGGTCGTCGCCCTGGTCGTCACGCACGGTGTAGCCCTCGACCGTGAGCCGGTCGATGTACTCGCGGAGGTTCTGCTGCATGGGTCATGGATACCAAGGTCAGGTTGACGGAAGGTGGACACCAGACGACGCGAACCCCGTGGGTCACCGTGCAGGAGGGCATCGTCCACCCGAAGGGGGCAGCCAGCCCGACGACGTCATCACGCAGCGCTCCACTGGGCCGGCCACCTGCTCGACGCGCGTGAGCGTCTGCGATGGTGGGGGCATGAGGTGGCCCTGCGACAACACCTTCGTCCGCGACCTCGGCTGGCTCGGGGTCCGGGTCGACCCGGTCCCCGTGCGCGCCCCCGAGCTGTTGGCGCTCGACGACGGCCTCGCCGTCGAGCTCGGCCTCGACCCGGAGGAGCTGCGCTCCCCAGAGGGGGTGGCCGTCCTCGCGGGCAATGCCATCGCCGACGGCTGCGAGCCGATCGCCCAGGCCTACGCCGGACACCAGTTCGGTCATCTCTCCCCGATGCTCGGCGACGGTCGGGCGCATCTGCTCGGGGAGGTCGTCGACACCCACGGCCGACGCCGCGACATCGCACTCAAGGGGTCCGGGCGCACTCCCTTCTCCCGGGGCGGTGACGGCCGTGCGGCCCTCGGCCCGGTGCTGCGCGAAGTCCTCGTCTCCGAGTTCATGCACGCGGTCGGCGTCCCGACGACGCGCGCCCTGGCCGCCGTCGCGACCGGTGAGCAGGTGTTGCGTGAACGGCCCCTGCCCGGCGCCGTCCTCACCCGGGTCGCGGCCTCGCACCTGCGCATCGGCACGCTCGTGCTCGTCGCGAGCCAGGGCAGCCGCGAGCAGCTCGCTGCCGTCGTCGAGCACGCGCGCGCCCGCCACCACCCCGACGTGCCGCCGCGGGACCCGATGGCGCTGCTGTCCGCGGTCGTCGAGCGACAGGCCGCACTCGTCGCGCAGTGGATGTCCCTCGGCTTCATCCACGGGGTGATGAACACCGACAACATGACCCTCTCCGGCGAGACGATCGACTACGGCCCGTGCGCCTTCCTCGACGCCTACGACCCGGAGACCTTCTTCAGCAGCGTCGACACCGGTGGCCGCTACCGCTACTCCGCGCAGCCGACGATGGCGACGTGGGGTCTGGCGCGGCTCGCCGAGTGCCTCATCCCGCTCGCCGAGGGCGAGGCCGACGACCTCGTGACGCAGGCGCAGGAGCGGCTCGAGGCCTTCACCCCGGCCTACGAGCAGCACCGGCTCGACCTCTTGCGGCGCAAGCTCGGCCTGAGCCGCGCTGTCGCCGAGGACACCGGGCTCGTCGAGGACCTGCTGCAGGTCGCGGCGGCGGAGGCGCTGGACTTCACCGGCCTCTTCCGCGACCTCGCCCGGGTGCTGCGCGAAGAGCCGACGCCGACCCTGGACCGCATCCAGGACCTGCCGCGGTGGCAGATTTGGCAGGACCGGTGGCGGACCCGCCTGCACGGCGAGGGCAAGGACCCCGCGGCCAGCGCCGCGATCATGGATGAGACCAACCCGGTCCACATCCCCCGCAACCACCTCGTCGAGGAGGCTCTCGCCGTGGCGCACACGGGCAACCTCGCCCCCTTCGAGCAGCTGCTGGAGGCGCTACGGTCCCCCTTCGACGAGCGGGAGGAGTGGGGGCGCTACGCCGAGCCGGCCGACCCCGACTTCACCCGCGGCTACATCACCTACTGCGGGACCTAGGACACTGGGCCCATGGGCAAGAAGGCGAAGGGCGGCGCCACCCCGGCCACACGAGCGCTGGCCGCCGCGGGCATCGAGTTCACCGAGCACCCGTACGACCGCGACCCGCGGGCCGAGTCCTACGGGCTCGAGGCCGCAGAGGCGCTCGGGGTCGAGCCCGCTCGGGTCTACAAGACGCTGCTCGCACAGACCGACCTGCCCCGCGACCACGGGCTCGTCGTCGGCATCGTGCCCGTCGACCACCAGCTCGACCTCAAGGCCCTCGCCGCGGCCGTCGGCGCGAAGAAGGCCGGCATGGCCGACCCAGCGCTCGCCGAGAAGACCACCGGCTACGTCGTCGGCGGCATCAGCCCGATCGGCCAGAAGCGCTCTCTGACAACGGTGCTCGACGAGTCAGCCCTCACCCACGACACCGTCTTCGTCAGCGGTGGGCGGCGGGGGCTGGACCTGGAGCTCGCGCCGGGTGACCTCGTCGACGTCACCGGGGCGATCACGGCCGCCATCGCAAAGGGGAGCTGACTCCTCCTTCGTCGGTCAGCGGAGGCGGTCGACCTGGCTGACGCACCCGATCGGCAGGTCACCGCCGTAGACGTGCGGGAAGAGCTCGTCGCCACCGAGGACCGCCGGCTCGTAGCGCACGTCGAGGCCGTGCCCCTCGAGCGAGGCCTCGTCGATCGTCAGGACGAGGAGCGGCTCGGTGACGTCGGCGTAGAAGCGGGCCACCACCCCGTCGCGCTGCTCCGCCGACCCGCTGCAGTGCATGAACCCCTCCTCGGCGATCGTCCGCCCGCGCGTGGACACGGGATAGCTGCCGGCGGACTGCGCCGCCTGCCAGTCGGACTCGAGGGCGATGTGCTGGAGGGTCATGGCTCCCATCCTGCCGCGTCGGACGTCAGACCTTGATGCCGATGTACTTCGTCTCGAGGAACTCGTCGATGCCGGTGAAGCCGCCCTCGCGGCCGACGCCGGACTCCTTGATCCCGCCAAAGGGGGCGGCGGGGTTGGAGACGACGCCCTGGTTGAGGCCGACCATGCCGGCCTCGAGCGCCTCGCTTACCCGCAGACCGCGGTCGAGGCCTTGGGTGAAGACGTAGGAGATCAGGCCCAAGGGGGTGTCGTTGGCCAGCGCGATCGCCTCCTCCTCGGTGTCGAACTCGGTGATCGCCGCGACCGGGCCGAAGATCTCGGCGCTGCCCATCTGCGCCTCCGCGGGCACGCCGGTGAGCACGGTCGCCGGGTAGAAGTAGCCGTCGCGGTCCGCGGGGGCGCCGCCGAGCTGCGCGGTCGCCCCGCGGTCGAGCGCATCGCGGACGAGCTCGTCGACCTTGTTGACCGCCTTCTGGTTGACGAGCGGGCCGACGACGACGCCATCCTCGACACCGCGCCCCATCGGCAGGGCACCCATCCGCTCCCCCAGGCGACGGGCGAACTCCTCGGCGACCGGACGCTGCACGAGGATCCGGTTGGCCGCGGTGCAGGCCTGGCCGATGTTGCGCATCTTCGCCGCCATGGCCCCGTCGACGGCGACGTCGAGGTCGGCGTCGTCGAAGACGAGGAAGGGCGCATTGCCGCCGAGCTCCATCGACGTGCGCATGACGGTCTTCGCGGCGAGCTCGAGCAGGTGCTTGCCGACCGGGGTCGACCCGGTGAAGGAGATCTTGCGCGAGCGCTGGTCGAGGATCATCGGGCGCATGACGTCGTCGCTCTTGCTCGTCGTCACGACGTTGACCACACCCGTCGGCAGGCCCGCCTGCACGAGGATGTCGGCGAGCGCGAGGGTCGACAGTGGGGTTTCGGCGGCGGGCTTGACGACCGACGTGCACCCTGCGGCGATGGCCGGCCCGATCTTGCGGGTGCCCATCGCCATGGGGAAGTTCCACGGGGTGATGAGGATGCACGGGCCGACCGGCTGCTTGGCGACGAGGAAGCGCGAGCCGCCCGCCGGCGCGGTCATGTAGCCGCCGTCGATGCGCACGGCCTCCTCGGCGAACCAGCGGAAGAACTCGGCGGCGTAGGCCACCTCCCCCTTCGCCTCCGCCACGGGCTTGCCCATCTCGAGGGTCATGATCAGCGCCAGCCGGTCGACGTCGGCGAGCATGAGGTCACGGGCCCGGGTGAGGATCTCGCTGCGCTCGCGGGGCGGCACCTGAGCCCACTCCGCCTGCGCCGCGACGGCGGCGTCAAGGGCCGCAGCGGCCTCGTCGGGGTCGGCGTCGGCGACCTCGACGAGGTGCTCGCCGGTCGAGGGGTCGTCGACCGGCATCGTCGCGCGGGTCGTGCGCCACTCGCCCCCGATGAAGAGGCCGGTGGGCACCGAGGCGATGGCCTCGCGCTCCTGCTCGCGGGTGACCTGTGGCGTGTCGGTGGTCGTCATGGAAGGCTCCTTCGTCAGCGTCCTTGCCGTCTCCCCAACCGTAGACGTATTGTCAACAATCAGACGAACAACCCGACCTCGGAGGTCCCGATGACAGCGCTGTCCCCCCTGCTGAAGCAGGCCACCCCCCGTGACGATCGACCACGCCCTCGGCTCGGAGGTCTTCGACGTCGACGGCAACCGCCACCTCGACTTCACCTCCGGCATCGGCGTCGTGAGCACCGGCCACTGCCACCCCAAGGTCGTCGCCGCCGCGCAGGAGCAGGTCGGCAAGCTCATCCACGGCCAGTACACGACCGTCATGCACCAGCCGCTGCTCGCCCTCGTCGACAAGCTGCAGGGGGTGCTCCCGGCACACCTCGACAGCCTCTTCTTCGCCAACTCCGGCAGCGAGGCGCTCGAGGCCTCCCTGCGCCTCTCGCGCCAGGCGACCGGTCGGCCCAATGTCATCGTCTTCCACGGCGGATTCCACGGCCGCACCGTCGCGACCGCGACGATGACGACCTCCGGCACCCGCTTCTCAGCCGGCTTCAGCCCGCTCATGGGCGGGGTGCACGTCGCCCCCTTCCCCACCGCCTACCGCTACGGCTGGAGCGAGGAGGAGGCCACCGCTTTCGCGCTCAAGGAGCTCGACTACATCCTCGCGACGCTCACCTCGCCGCAGGAGACCGCCGCCTTCATCGTCGAGCCGGTCCTCGGCGAAGGGGGGTACATCCCCGGCAACACCGCCTTCTTCCAGGGTCTGCGCGAGCGGGCCGACAAGCACGGGATCCTCCTCGTCATGGACGAGGTCCAGACCGGCTTCGGCCGCACCGGCAAGATGTTCGGTCACCAGCACTTCGACGTGCAGCCCGACATCATCACGCTGGCGAAGGGGATCGCCTCCGGCTTCCCCATCTCCGGCATCGCGGCGAGCGAGGAGCTGATGAGCAAGGCGTGGCCGGGCTCGCAGGGTGGCACCTACGGCGGCAATGCCGTCGCGTGCGCCGCGGCCGTCGCCACCCTCGAGGTCATCGAGGAGGAGGGCCTGGTCGCCAACTCCGCCGAGCGCGGGACCCAGCTGCTCGAGGGCGCGAAGGCCGCCGCCGTCGACGGGATCGGCGACGTGCGCGGCCTCGGCCTGCTCGTCGGCAGCGAGTTCACCGCGGCCGACGGCACGCCCGACACGGCCCGCGCCCAGGCGGCGCAGCAGCTGGCCGCCAAGAAGGGCCTGCTCCTGCTCACCTGCGGCGCCCACATGAACGTCGTGCGAATGATCCCGCCGCTCGTCGTCACCGCCGAGCAGGTCGACGAGGCACTCGACATCTGGGGCAAGGTCCTCGCCGAGGTCTGACCCCCCTTCGCCCGTCAGACCGTCGCGGGCCCCCCCCTCTGACGTCGTCCGATGCGCCGCGGGGTCCCGGACACCGTGCCGATCGGGCAGTGGGTCGACGGTCGCGGCCAGCGGCTCCACCGCGAGGTCGCCGAGGAGCTCGGCGACGGCGGGGGCGCCCCCCCGCCTGCTACTCGGGCACTGGCGCCTTCGTCCTCGGCAAGAGCCACCCGGCCGTCCGCACGCACGACAAGGGCCTGATCGCCAAGGGGCTACGACCGCCACCACCACGGCGACGGCTACCAGGCGGGCTCGACCTTCCGACGTACACCCGGCGCAACGTCCAGGACGTCCAGAGGGCCAGGGGCGGGTCCGGCGCAGACACCGACGGTTACCCCGGCCCCGACGAGCGGACCGTGTGCTTCACGCGCTGGATGCAGGCCGACGCCGACGGCAACTTCACCTTCCCGCGGCAGCGTCCGTACTTCTACACCTTCAAGGTGCGCTGAGGCACCGACCGTGCGGGCTCCGGGTCAGCCGGCCAGCACGCCCTCGACCCACCGCGCCGCGGCGAGGACGAGGCCGTCCGCGTGGCGCGGGCCGATGATCTGCAGGCCGACCGGCAGGCCGGCGGAGGTCGTCCCCACGGGGATGCTGATCGCCGGCTGCTGGGTCATGTTGAAGGGGTAGGTGAAGGGGGTCCACCGGGCCCAGTGCGTCATCCCGCTGCCCGGCGGGACGTCGTGCCCCGCCTCGAAGGCCGGGATCGGCATCGTCGGGGTGATGAGCAGGGGGTGCTGCTCGTGGAAGGCACCCATGGTGATGCCGAGCTGGGCGGCGACGGCCCGGGCCTCGAAGACGTCGATGCCGCTCACCGACTCACCGAGGTCCCAGGCCCGACCGAGTCCGGGGTCGATGGTCTCGCGGGCCCCCGGCATGGTCCGCAGGAGCGTCGCGGCACTGGCCCCCCAGAGCAGCTCGAAGGCGTCGAAGGGGTCGGCGAAGCCCGGGTCGGTCGCGGTGACCGGCATCCCTGCCGCGTCGATCGCCGCCACCGCGGCGTCGCACACCCGAGCGACCTCGTCGTCGACGTCGATCCACCCGAGGGTCCCCGAGTAGGCGACATGGAGCCCGGAGACGTCGCGGGTGGCCTGCTCGCGGAAGGGCGTCGACGGCACGTCGAGCGCCGTCGGGTCACGGGGGTCGGGCTGCGAGATGACGTCGAGGAGCAGCGCGGCGTCATCGACGGTGCGGGTCATCGGGCCGGCGTGCGCGAGGGGCCCGAAGGGGCTGGCCGGAAACATCGGCACCCGGCCGTGCGTCGGCTTGAAGCCGACGATCCCGCAGAAGGAGGCCGGGATGCGGATGCTGCCGCCGGCGTCGGTCCCGACGGCGACCGGCGCCATCCCGGCGGCAACCACCGCGGAGGCACCTCCGGAGGAACCACCCGCGGTCATCCGGGGGTCGACCGGGTTGCGCGTGACACCGGTGAGGGGCGAGTCGGTCACGCCCTTCCAGGCGATCTCGGGTGTCGTGTTCTTGCCGACGAGGACCATGCCGTCGGCGCGCAGACGAGCGGTGACCGGGGCGTCGACGTCCCACGCCTGGTCAGGGTCGATCGACCGCGAGCCGCGCAGGGTGGGCCACCCCCGGGTGAGGAAGATGTCCTTCATCGAGGTGGGCACCCCGTCGAGCAGCCCCTGGGGTGCGCCAGCCTGCCAGCGGGCCTCGGAGGCGCGGGCCTGCGCGAGGGCCCCCTCACGGTCGACGAGGCACATCGCGTTGACCTGCCCGTCGACCTCGTCGATGCGGTCGAGGACGGCCGTCGTCGCCTCGACCGGTGAGAGCTCCTTGGCGCCGTAGGCGGCGAGGAGCTCGACGGCGGTCATCTCGGTGGGCGTCATGCGGTGCTCCCGTCGGTCGGTACGTATCCCAGCGAGGTGTCGACGACGTGACGCAGCGGCTCGTCGTCGACCCACCGAGCGAAGTTGTCGGCGAAGAGGCGCACGAGCTCGTCCCGCCAGCCGATGAAGTCCCCGGAGCTGTGAGGGGTGATGTGCACCCCAGCCAGGTCCCACAGCGGGTGGTCCTGCGGGAGAGGCTCGGTGTCGAAGACGTCGAGAGCCGCGCCGGCGATCGTCCCGGAGCGCAGCGCGTCGACGAGGTCGTCGGTGACGACGGACTCCCCCCGACCGACGTTGATGAAGCGGGCGTGGTCGGGCATTGCGCGGAAGGCCGCTGCGTCGAACATCCCCCGGGTCGCGTCGGTGAGAGGGGCGATGCACACGACCCAGTCGGCAGCGGCGAGAGCGTGGTGCAGGTCCTCCTGCGCGGTCACGGTGCCGAAGTCGGGGTCGTCGTCACGGGCACGTCGGCCGGAGCCGGAGACCTCGACGCCGACTGCGCGCAGCAGCCGGGCGATCGCCCGGCCGATCTGGCCGGTGCCGACGACGAGTGCCCGCGTGCCGGCGACCCGCTCGGACTCGCGGTGCACCCACCGGTGGGCCTGCTGCAGCCGGGTCGACTGCGGCAGGTCCTTGGCGAAGGCGAGGACCTGGGCGAGGACGTACTCGGCGATCGAGGCGTCGAAGACGCCGCGCGAGTTCGTGAGCACGACGTCGCTGTCGCGCACCTCCGGCGAGAGGATCGCGTCGACCCCGGTCGAGGCGACGTGGATCCACTCGAGCGCGTCGGCGGCCGGCCAGGCGTCGGGGATGGCGGTGGAGAAGAAGTCGTAGGCGAAGAGCACCTCGGCTCCGGCGATCGCCTCGGGCAGCTCCTCGGCGGTCGCGTAGCGCACCTCTCGGGCGCGCTCGACGACCGGCGCCATGACCTGCTCGTCGGGGAGTTGTCCGTCGTGGAGCACCACGACCACGGGCTGGCTGGGCATGTTGACAACGTAGGAGCCGGGTTCATAGATTGTCAACAATCTGGCAATCACGAAGGCAGGGACATGCCCGTCAGCGATCTCACGCCCCACCCACGCCGCTCGACCGTGGAGTACCTCGCCGACGAGCTGCGCGAGGCGATCATGTCCGGTCGGCTGGAGCCGGGCGAGCAGCTGGGCGAGGCGGACCTCGCCGCCCGCTTCGAGGTCTCCCGTGGCCCGGTGCGCGAGGCGATGCAGCGACTGGTGTCCGAGGGGCTGCTCCAGGCGATCACCAATCGCGGCGTCTTCGTCAACGAGCTCACCCTCGACGACGTCCGCGACGTCTACCGCACGCGCTCGGTCATCGAGCGGGGAGCCCTCGAGATCGTCATCGCCGACCGACGCCGCGAGTCGACGGCCGACGAGCTCGAGCGCGTCGTCACCCGGATGCGACGGGCCGCGGCGAAGGGGGACGGCCCCGCCGTCTCGGACGCGGACCAGCACTTCCACGAGGTGCTCGTCGAGGCCTCGGCCAGTCCCCGCCTCATCCGCGCCATGCGGACCCTGATCGTCGAGACGCGCATGTGCTTGGGGGAGCTGCGCACGACCTACGGCGACCTCTGGACGCAGGTCGACGACCACGAGGCTCTGCGGCAGGCGATCCTCACCGCGCCGCCGGCCCGCGCCAAGGCGGCCCTCCAGGCGCACCTCGACGACGCCGTGCAGCGGATCGTCGCCAAGCGGGGCTGACGGCCGCGTCCGGCCGCCCCGACCGACCTGCCTCCGGCGGTCAGCGAGCCGAGCGGGACTCAAGGGATGACGATCTGCGCCCCCTCAAGGGCGCGCAGGTTGCTCGATGCCAGCGCAAACCCGCTCTGCCGCATGGGGATCCGGTCGCAGGTCCAGCGCTCGGCGAGGACTGCGACCTTGGCGCGCATCTCGGCCGAGAGGCGGTCGAAGGAGTCCCGGGGGTCGCAGCCGACCTGCCCCTGGAGCAGCCACCAGGCCCAGGCGGCAGCGCCGGCGTTGGCGATGAAGTCGGGCACGACGACGATGCCGCGCTCGGTGAGCGTGTCCTCGGCACCCCAGGTCGTCGCGGCATTGGCCGCCTCCACGACGACCCGCGCGACCACCTGGTCGACGTTGTCCTCGCGGATGGCGTAGGAGACGGCGGCCGGGACGAAGATGTCGGCCTCGATGCCGACGATCGCGTCGCGCGGCAGCTGCTGCACGTGTGCCGGCACCTGCGACCGGTCGATCTCGCCGTACTCGTCGCGCAGGTCGAGCAGCGCGGGCACGTCGAGGCCGGCCGGGTCGAAGAGGGTGCCGCGGGCGTCGGCGACGGCCGTCACCCGGGCACCCGCCTCGTGGAGGTACCACGCCGCGCCGCCACCCATCGTGCCGACGCCCTGGATCGTGATCGTCGTGTCCCGGGTCGCCCAGCCGAAGCCGTCGGCCGCGCCGAGGCAGGCCTCGGCGACCCCGTAGCCGCCGATGACGTCGCCGAGCGGGTAGCCGTCGGTCATGACCTCGAGCCCGGCCTGCACCCGGGCGAGGGTCGCCTCCGGCTGCGGCGAGCGCGAGATCGCCGCGTGGAAGGACTGCGAGAGGCCCACCTCGGCAAAGACGTCGTCGATGAGCTGCTGGGTCACGCCGAGGTCTTCGGCGGTGACCCAGCGGCCGTCGAGCCACGGGCGCATCGCGGTGAAGAATCGCGTGAGCACACCGAAGGCCCGCGGGTCCTTGGGGTCGAAGTCGACGCCCCCCTTCGCTCCGCCGACGGGCAGGCCGAAGGCCGCCGTCTTGGTGGCCATGCCACGGGCCAGGTCACCGACCTCGCTGATCGTGCAGCCGGCCCGCATGCGGGTGCCACCGGTGGCGATGCCGCCGACGAGGGTGTGGACGACGAGGTACCCCTGCGCGCCCGTCACGGGGTCGACCCAGGTGATCTGGTGCGCGGGCTCGCGGTCGACGAAGTCGTGTGCCGGGTTGGTCGTGTGGGTCGCCGTCATGGTGATGACCGCCAATCTGAAAAGGGGGAGCAGTACGGCCAGAGTCAGCGCGTGACCCGCCTCACGTCCAGTTACAGAAGGTGCACGTGATCGTGCACCCGGCCTGCACGATCACGCGCCTCCCGCCCCAGCAGCGGGCCGCGGCCTACTGTGGGCGGATGGAGCTGTCCCTGCGACGCCTGCAGATGCTGCGCGAGCTGCACCGGCGCGGCACGGTGACCGCTGCCGCGCAGGCCCTGCACTACAGCCCGTCGGGCGTCTCCCAGCAGCTCGCCCAGCTCGAGCGCGAGGTCGGGGTCAAGCTCATCGAGCGCCACGGCCGGCGGGTCCAGCTCACCGAGCTCGGCCTGCTCCTGTCCGACCACGCCGAGGAGATCCTCGGCTCGGTCGAGCGCGCGACCGCCGCGATCGAGCAGGCCCAGTCGGGCATCACCGCCCGGCTGAGCGTCGGGGTGTGGGCGTCGGTGGCCTCGGGCCTGCTGCCCCGCGCGCTGTCCTCCCTCGCCGTCGAGCACCCCGGCATCCGGGTGCACACGAGCGAGCTCGCCCCCGAGGAGACGGCCGACGCGGTGCGCGACGGGCTGCTCGACCTGTCCTTCGTCATCGACTACTCCGGTCACCCCCTCGACCGCGACCCGGCGCTGCAGTGGTCGGTCGTGGCCGTCGAGCGCCTGCACGCCGCGGCGCCGGAGGGTGCCCTGCCGGGCGAGAGCGTGTCGCTCACCGCGCTCGCCGACTTCCCGTGGATCCTCGCCGGGCCGCGCTCGCACTTCGGCCGGGCGGTGCGGGTGGAGTGCCACGCCCACGGCTTCGACCCGCGGATCGTGCACACGGTCGAGGAGCAGTTCACTGCCCTGGCGATGATCGCGAGCGGCCTGGGCGTCACCCTGGTCTCCGACCTCGGGCTCACGCTGCTGCCTCCGGGCGTCGACGTCATCCCCCTCGACGAACCGATCCTGCGGACGGTGTCCATCGCCCAGCGGGCCAGCTCCACCCCGCGACCGTCGATCGACCTCTTCGTCGAGGCCGTGCGCTCCGCAGCCGCGGAGCAGGGCCTCACCGGGGTCGGCTGAGCAGCAGCGCGGCGCCGGCCCCGATCTGCCAGATGATGACGGCGTCGACGGCGAGCCGCTCCGCCAGCCCGAAGCCCCCCACCCCGACGAGGACGAGCGCGAATCCGAGCACGGAGACCGCGGAGCACGCCCCGGTCCAGGCAGCGAGCCCCCGGTGCCGAGCGGCCAGGGCCGCGGTGAGCGCGAGGAGCAGGAGCGTGCCGCCGCCGATGGCGAGGGCAGCGCCGAGGCCGTGCCCGTTGGCCCGCTCGGAGGTCAGCCCGGTGGGGACGAAGCCGACGACGACGGTCCCGATCCCGTGGGCGAGGGCGAGGGGCAGGACGAGCCACCGCCACCGCGGGACGAAGGGGGCGAGCACCACCGTCGCGAGCAGCACCCGCACGCCGGAGGCGACGAAGGTCGCATTCATCGCCGCGTACCGCGTCGACTCGCGCGAGCCCTCGCCGGTCCACATGACCTCGGGGACGCCGAGGGTGCTGATCGCGTCATCGGTCCAGCTGTAGGGCAAACCCCGCCAGCCGGCGACGGCCCAGGCCTCGCCGAGCAGGTAGGCGACGGCGAGGAGGAGCAGCGCCCCGCCGAGCCGTCGTCGGGCGGTCATCCGGCCGAAGGGGGCTGCCCCGGGTCGTCGGAGCCTGCGTCAGAGCCCGGGGCGTCGGTCGACTCGGACGCAGCCGCCGCAGGGTCGGGCCGCTGGTCGGCGACCAGGTCGACGCCGGCCGCCAGGCCGGAGCGGACCTTGCCGAGCAGGTCGGTGGCGCGGCCACCGGTCACCCGGTCGGCTTCGCTCTCGGCCCGGTCGAGCAGCCCGTGGGCCTGCTCACGGTGGTCGTCTGCGTAGGTGCCGACGAGGCTGACCGCCTCCTGGGCCAGCCTCGAGGCGGCCGCCCCGGCGGCCGCGAGGTGCTTGTCGAGCTCGAGGTCCTCGATCGCCTTGCGGGCGTCTCGCTTGTCATCGGTCACGGGAGTCACTCCCCCTTCGTCGGCAGGTGGTCGTCCAGCCAGCCGATGACGAGGTCGGTGACCTCGTCGCGGTTGGTCTCGTTGAGCAGCTCGTGGCGAGCGCCCGGGAAGAGCTCGAGGGTGACGTCCTCGACGCCACCGGCCCGGAAGGCCTCGGCCGCGGCCCGCACGCCGGCGCCGTCCTTGCCGCCGACCGGGTCCTGCTCGCCCGAGATCACCAAGAGCGGCAGGTCGTGGGGGACGCGGGCTGCCAGCCCCTGCAACCGGTTGACGCCACCGAGCAGGTCGGCGAAGAAGCCGGAGGTGAAGACCTCACCGCAGCGAGGGTCGTCGATGTACTTGCGCACCTCGGCCCGGTCACGAGAGAGCCAGCCGAACTCCCCCTCGGCCTTGAAGGGCTTGTTGTACGCGCCGAAGGTCATGGCATCCATGAGCTTGGACGTGTGGCGGCGACCGCGGAGGCGCGCCTCGACGCTCGCCAGTCCCTGGCCGACCTTGCCCAGCAGGCCGGGGTTGGCTGCCGTGCCGCTCAGGACGGCACCGACGAGGTCCTGCCCGTAGCGGGTGATGTAGTCGCGGCCGAGCAGGGAACCCATGGAGTGGCCGAAGAAGAAGAGCGGCAGTCCCGGGTGGGCCTCGGCGATCGCCCGGGTCACGGTGTGCATGTCCTCGACGACCGTGTCCCAGCCGTGGTCGTCGGCGTAGTAGCCGCGGTCCTCCTGCTCGGTCGAGGTCTCGCCGTGGCCGCGATGGTCGTGCATCCACGCTGCGTAGCCGGCGTCGGTGAGCGCCTGCGCGAAGCGCTCGTAGCGCCCGGAGTGCTCGGCCATCCCGTGGGCCATCTGGACGACGCCCTTGGCCTCGCCGTCGGGCTGCCAGCTGCGCACGAAGAGTGGCAACCCGTCCTGCGGGGAGGTGATGGTCGTCGTCTCTGAACGCATGCAGTCAGAACTAGTGGCGTGGCAGTCCTCAGTAGACCTTCAGTTGACGGTGCAATAATCCCGGCAATTCCGCCCCCGCCTACCCCGAGGGACCCATGAGCAGCAAGAAGTCGATGTCCGCCCGCGAGGTCAAGCTCGCCGAGGCACGCAAGAAGGCCCAGTCCGCCGAGCGTCGCCGCTCCCTC
>NZ_ALWX01000024.1 GCF_000297495.1 Janibacter hoylei PVAS-1
GCACCGGCCAGGTCGTCCTCGAGCCGCAGTCCGAGGTCACGGCGCAGTACGTGACCATCTGGTTCACCTCCCTCGCTCCCTCCGACGACGGCCGCTATCGCGCCAGCCTCGGCGAAGTCACCGTCCGCTGACACGATGACGACCACGCCCCTCGACGAGGTCGACGACCGGATCCTCCTGCGGCGCCACGTCGCCGGTGACCGAGAGGCCTTCGGCGAGGTCTACCGGCGCCACCGTGACCGCATGTGGGCCGTCGCGGTCGGCGTCTGCGGCGACCGCGAGCTGGCCGCCGAGGCCGTCCAGGAGGGCTTCGTGTCGGCCTTCCGTCGGGCCGACTCCTTCCGCGGTGACGCCCAGGTCACGACCTGGCTGCACCGCATCGTCGTCAACGCGAGCATCGACCAGATCCGCAAGACGCGGCCCACCGCCGAGCTGACCGACGAGGTCGTCTCGCGCGCACCGGCAGCACCCGACTCCGCAAGCCGGGTCGACACCCGGCTCGCCGTGCACGAGGCGCTGCACAGCCTGCCCGAGGGACAGCGCCTGGCCCTCGTCCTCGTCGACATGCACGGCCTGCCCGTCGCCGAGGCCGCGCAGGTGCTCGACGTCGCGGTGGGCACCGTCAAGTCCCGCTGCGCCCGGGGCCGTGAGGCCCTCGCCGCCGCGCTGGTCGCCGCAGGTTTCACCGACGAGGGAACCTCCGGCGCAGCCGACACGTCAGACACACCAGGCCACACGGACTCGAAGGGAGGTGGCCATGACTGAGGACCAGGACCCCACGGGCATGCGTCACCTGCTGGCCAGCCTCAAGGAGAGTGGACCGATGCCCGCCGACCTCAACAAGCGCATCACCGAGAGCCTCGCGGACGAAGAAGCCGCCCGCCAAGCTCCGTCAGACACCGCCGACGTCGACGGTGACGGTGGGGCGTCGGACACCGACGACACCCCCTTCTGGCGGACGATGGGCGACGCCGGCCCGCGGGGCACCCGGCGGCCCAAGGCGCCGTGGATCCTCGGAGCGGCCGCCGCGATCGTCGTCGCGCTCGGGGTCGGCGGTCTGATGATCAACCGGCTCGACGGCGGCGGGGACACCGCATCCGACGCCGCGCCCACGCAGAGCGCGAAGCAGTCCGCCGGGAGCAGCGAGGCGGCCGGAGACGCGGCCTCGCCCGACGACGAGGTCCCGGCCTTCGTCATCACCGCGAGCGGCCAGGACTACAGCGAGGCGACCGTATCGGACGGCGCATCGCAGCTGCTCGACAACCCCACCGAGTTCCCCGAAAACACCAACGACCGGGCTCTGGGCACGCTGACGACGGCAGCCGGTGCCAGCGACTGCCTCGCCCGACTCGGCGCACCCCAGATGCAGGCCGTCGTCGTCGACGTCGCGAAGTTCGACGGGGAGGACGGTCTGCTCATCGTCGCCCAGAGCCTCCCCGACGGCCCCGCCAAGGCCTGGGCCATCACCTCTGGGTGCGAGCCGATCTGGCCGGACGCCGTCGACCTCACCGAGCAGTGACCTGAGCGGGGGTGCGCCCCGCCCCGGGGAACAGACGGATCTACGATGGCGTTGACCTCTCAGACCGTGCGCGCCCTGTGGCGCCCTCCCCGATCCAAGGACTCTCCTCGTGGCCGACGCCAGCTCCGACATCCGCAATGTCATCATCATCGGCTCCGGCCCGGCGGGCTACACCGCCGCCGTGTACGCCGCCCGGGCCAACCTCCAGCCCCTGATGTTCGAGGGCTCGGTCACCGCCGGCGGAGCACTCATGAACACGACCGATGTCGAAAACTTCCCCGGCTTCACCGACGGCATCATGGGTCCTGACCTCATGCTCGGCATGCGCGCACAGGCCGAGCGCTTCGGCACCGAGATCGTCACCGACGACGTGACCGCCGTCCAGCTCGACGGCCCGGTCAAGGTCGTCACGGACGGCGAAGGGGGCACCCACCGGGCCCACGCCGTCATCCTCGCCATGGGCTCGGCCTACCGCGAGCTCGGGCTGCCCGACGAGAAGCGTCTGTCGGGCCACGGCGTCAGCTGGTGCGCCACCTGCGACGGTTTCTTCTTCCGCGACCAGGACATCGTCGTCGTCGGCGGGGGCGACTCCGCCGTCGAGGAGGCCACCTTCCTCACGAAGTTCGCCCGCTCGGTGACGATCGTCCACCGGCGCGACGAGCTGCGCGCCAGCAAGATCATGGCCGAGCGCGCCCACGGCAACGACAAGATCCGGTTCGCGTGGAACAGCGAGGTCGCGGCGATCCACGGCGACGACAAGGTCACGGGGCTCACCCTTCGCGACACCGTCACCGGCGAGACGCGCGAGATCGAGGCCACCGGCCTCTTCGTCGCGATCGGTCACGACCCGCGCAACGAGCTGCTCAAGGCCACCACCGACGCGACGACCGTCGCACTGGACGAGGAGGGCTACGTCCTCGTCGACGGACGCTCCTCGCGCACCAACGTCGACGGCGTCTTCGCGGCCGGCGACCTCGTCGACCACACCTACCGTCAGGCCATCACGGCGGCCGGCTCCGGCTGCGCCGCGGCCCTCGACGCCGAGCGCTGGCTCGCCGCCCGCGAGGAGGCCGGCCTGCCCGCCGAGGACCAGGCCCTCACCGCGCAGGACAACCCCGTCGCCGGCACCGTCGGCGCCCGCTGACCCACCGATCCACCACCGACCCGTCACCGAGAGACAAGGACCCGACATGGCGACCACGCCGACCACCGATGCCACCTTCGAGCAGGACGTCCTCAAGAGCGACATCCCCGTCCTCGTCGACTTCTGGGCGACCTGGTGCGGCCCGTGCCGCGCCGTGGCCCCGGTCCTCGAGGAGCTGTCCGGCCAGTACGACGGCAAGCTGAAGATCGTCAAGCTCGACACCGACGCCAACCCGCAGACGACCGCGAAGTACGGCATCACCTCGATCCCGTCCATGTACGTCTTCCAGGGCGGCGAGGTCGTCAAGACGATCGTCGGTGCCGTCCCGAAGCCCAAGCTCGTCAAGGAGCTCGACCCCTTCGTCTCCTGAGTCTGACGAATTTGGTTGTGGCACATCGGCATTGATCCGAGCGTCACACACACGAGAGGCCCCGCGGCGCTGCCGCGGGGCCTCTCGTCGTCAGAGGCGTCAGTCGATGTCGGCCTCGACGCCCATCTGCCCGAGGACGCGCTCGAGGTCCTCCATCGACGCGAACTCGATCGTCATCCGTCCCTTGCGCTGACCGAGGTTGATCTTCACCCGGGTGTCGAGCCGATCGCTGAGACGGCCGGCGAGATCGTCGAGCTGCGGGCTGTACCGGCCCGCCCGGGGGGCGGATCGGCGCGGCTTCTCCGGGTCCATGCCGAGGGCCACGATCTCCTCGACGGTGCGGACCGACAGCCCCTCGGCGACGATGCGCTGGGCGAGTCGCTCCATCTGCTCACCGTCGTCGAGCGTCAGCAGGGCCCGGGCGTGGCCTGCGCTGAGGACCCCGGCAGCGACCCGACGAGCCACGAGTGGGGGCAGCCGCAGAAGACGCAGGGTGTTGGAGATCTGCGGGCGGGAGCGCCCGATCCGCCCGGCGAGCTCCTCCTGTGTGCATCCGAAGTCGTCGAGCAGCTGCTGGTAGGCCGCCGCCTCCTCGAGGACGTTGAGGTTGCTCCGATGGAGGTTTTCGAGCAGTGCGTCCCGCAGGAGGGCGTCGTCCTCCGTGGCCTTGATGATGGCCGGGACCGTCTCCTTGCCGGCCGCGATGCTGGCCCGCCACCGGCGCTCGCCCATGATGAGCTCGTACTCGACGCCGTCCTCGGCGGTGACGCGCCGGACCACGATGGGCTGAAGGACACCGATCTCACGGATCGAGTGGACCAGCTCGGACATGTCGTCCTCGTCGAAGACGGTGCGGGGCTGCTTGGGGTTGGGGCGGATGGCCGCCACGGGAACCTCGGCATAAGTCGCTCCGGGCACCGGTGCGAGGCCGTCTGGAGCCGTCTGCTCCGCGGGCGCTTCCTGCTCCTGCGAAATACCGCTTGTCGGGGCATCCGGGACGACGGTCTTCGACGAGTCGGCACCCTCATCCGACGCGGAGTGCTGCTCCGCCACCATGCCGGCGACCGTGTTGGGGACCGTCGGGGTCCGCTCCTGGTCTCGGAAGAAGACGTCCACGGGGCGCTCGGTGCCCCGTCCTGCCGTCCCGGCGTCAGGGATCAGGGCTCCCAGGCCCCGCCCGAGACCGCGTCGCTTCTCGCTCATGCTTCTTCCTTCATCTCGGCGCCACGGTGGGCGATCTCGGCGGCGGCTGCCCGGTACGAACGGGCCCCCGTGCTCTGCGGGTCGTAGGTGATGACGGTCTGGCCATGGCTCGGAGCCTCGGACACGCGGACCGATCGCGGGACGGTGGCCTCGAGCACCTGACTGGCGAAGTGCTCCCGCACCTCGTCGGCCACCTGCGCCGACAGCCGGGTGCGGGCGTCGTACATCGTCAGCAGGATCGTCGACACGTGGAGGTCCTGGTTGAGATGCGTCTTGATGAGCTGGATGTTGTTGAGGAGCTGGCTCAGCCCCTCGAGGGCGTAGTACTCGCACTGGATCGGGATGAGGACCTCGTCGGCGGCGACGAAGGCGTTGACCGTCAACAGACCTAGGCTCGGGCGAGTCGATGATGACGTAGTCGATCCGGGCCACACCGGCCTCGGCACGCTCCACCATCCACCGGTCGATCGCCTTGCTCATGCGGCTCTCCCGGGCAACGAGGGAGACCAGCTCGATCTCCGCTCCCGCCAGGTCGATCGTCGCGGGCACGCACCACAGGTTGTCCACATCCGGACACGCCTGGATGACGTCAGAGATCGCGGTGCCGTCGACGAGGACGTCGTAGACGCTGGGGACCTCGGAGTGGTGGTCAATGTTGAGCGCCGTGCTCGCATTGCCCTGCGGGTCGGTGTCGATGAGGAGGACGTGGAGCCCGGCCTCGGCGAGCGCGGCAGCGATGTTGACCGCCGTCGTCGTCTTGCCTACACCACCCTTCTGGTTCGACACCGTCATGATCCGCGGCCTCGGCGGGCGAGGGAGCGTTGGCGGCTCGTCCGCGGCGGGGCGGGCGGCGCCCTGCGTCTCGTCGATCTCCGGCACGGCTACCTCGTGGGTCGGGGCGGGTTCCGCCAGGGACACGGGGTCGGTCACGTCGTCCACAGGTGCCGCGTCGAGGGGTGGTGCAGCCGCACCCACCACCTCGTCGGCGATCCAGCCGACAGGTGCCGTAGCCGCCGGTGTCTCCAGACCCGGCCATCCGATCCCCGGGGCAACGGTTCGTGCTGGTGTCACCGAGACATTCCTCCTGTGGGCATGCGAGCCCCGCCATCCAACCCCAGCGGGGGCCGACACGCCAAACGCGCGTGGTCGTTGTGGATGACAGGCTCGTCATGCACAGGGATGTCCACATGTCGTGCACAGCCGTCTGGGGATGGCGCCGTGTTTCACGTGAAACGCGAGAGGTCGACGGTGGCGCCATGGAGCCTGCTGCTTCGGAGTGCAGCTGGGGCCGCTGATCCTCCGGACCCGGGCGTGACACGACCGCGGCCCGTTTCACGTGTTTCACGTGAAACGGGCCGCAAATGAGTCCGGTGCGAGCTAGCCGCCCCGCACCGAGCAGTCCACGGTGAGTGTCGGCTCGTCCAGGATGTCCGCACCGTGCGGCGTGACCTCGCTTGCTGTCACTCCCAGTCGCCGTAGCACCTTCGCCGCCTTAGCGATCTCATCCGCTGCCGATCGCCCCTTCATGGCAATCATCTGACCACCGGGGTCGACGAGAGGGACACACCACCGGGCGAGCTTGTCGAGACGGGCCACAGCCCGCGCCGTGACGAAGGGAGCCGACAGCTGGCCGTGGAACTCCTCGGCGCGACCACGGTGGACGGTCACGTTCTCGAGGTCGAGCTCGCGGGTCGTGTGCTCGAGCCATTCCGTCCGTCGGAGCATCGGCTCGACGAGATGGACATCGAGGTCGGGTCGAGCGATCGCCACAGCGAGACCGGGCAGACCTGCGCCCGACCCCACGTCGATGACACGGGCGTCTCGACTGAACGCGTCCTCGATGACGGCACAGTTGAGGACGTGGCGCTCCCACAGGATGGGCACCTCGCGCGGACCGATGAGTCCGTGGCTCACACCCGTGTCCGCGAGGATGGCGACAAAGGCCTCGGCGCGCGGACGGCGCTCACCGAAGAGTCGGTGAGCGCCGTCCGGGGCCGGGGGGATCTCAGCGGTCATGACCGGGCCGTTTCACGTGAAACGTCACGCATCGGCGGAGTCGGCGGCGGCCGAGTCCGAGGTCGATGCGTCGGTCGACTGGTCGCCGGCAGCCGCCTCAGCGGGGTGCACGACAACGTAGCGCCGGGGCTCCGTACCCGAGGAGTCCGAGACGAGGCCCGCAGCCAGCACCTCGTCGTGGACGACCTTGCGCTCGAAGGCGCTCATCGGATCCAGGTCCACCGACTCGCCGGAAGACTTCACGGTGTCGATCGCCTGCTGCGCCAGCTCGACGAGCTCGGCACGACGAGCGGCGCGGTGGCCCGCGACGTCGAGCATGAGGCGGCTGCGGTCGCCGGTCGCCGACTGCACGGCGAGGCGGGTCAGCTCCTGCAACGCCTCGAGCACCTTGCCGTCCTGGCCGACGAGCCGCCGTGGGACCCGACCTTCGTCCGAATCGACGACCGCCACGGCCGCGCGGTCTCCGTCGATGTCGAGGTCGATGTCGCCGTCCAGGTCGGCGATGTCGAGGAGCGTCTCAAGGAAGTCAGCCGCGACCTCCCCCTCCCGCTCCAGCAGCTCACGACGCGAACGCTTCGGCGCCGCCGTCTCGGGGGTGGGGGTCTCCGTGGTCTCCGGCTCGGCCGCGACCTCGGTTATGGGGGTCTCACTCATGGTGCTTCTCCTGCGTGTGGCGGGCGGTCGTCCAACGAGGGACGACCGAGGTCAGTTGTCAGTCTTGGGCTTCTGCTCGCTCACGGCAGAGCCACCCGACTTCGGCGGCGGGCCGCCCTTCTTCTTGGCCCGCCTCTTGGAGGTGGGCTGCTGGCGCTGACCAGAGATCACGCCCTTCGCCGTCAGCTCCTCGGCCATCTCGGCGTCGTGAGCCCGCTCGCGCGCCTCCTCGGGGGTGTCGAGCGGCTTGCCCGCCTTGCGGCGACGATCCTGCATCGCCTTCTCCGCGGCGGAGCCGGGCGCCGGCATGCGACGGATGACGTAGAACTGCTGGCACATCGTCCACAGGTTGGTCGTGAACCAGTAGATGAGGACACCGATCGGGAAGTAGACGCCGGAGACGGCGAAGATGATCGGGAAGAGGTACAGCATGATCTTCTGCTGCTGCGCGAACTGACCCTCGAGCGCGGCAGCCGGCATGTTCTTGCGCATCAGCTGGTACTGCGTCGTGAAGGTCGTCAGCGACATGAGGATGATGAGCGTGATCGTCACGATCTTGACGCTCAGGCCCCCGTCCGTGCCCAGGAACTGGGCCGACAGCTGGGCTCCGAAGATCGTGGACGACTCGGCCTGGGCCGCGACCGCCTGGGTGATCGGGCCGATGCCGCTCTTGGTACCGGCACCGATCTCGTCGAGGCTGTTGAGCACCCGGAAGAGGCCGAAGAAGAAGGGCATCTGCGCGAAGATCGGCAGGCAGGACGCGAAGGGGTTGGTCCCGCTGTCCTTGTAGAGCGCCATCGTCTCTTCCGTCATCTTCTGACGGGAGTCCGGGTCGTTCTTGCCCTTGTACTTCGCCTGGATCTTCGCCATCTCGGGCTGGATGAGCTGCATCTTGCGCGAGGCGTGGATCTGCTTGACGAAGAGCGGGATGAGCGCCGCCCGCATGACGACGACGAGGCCGACGATGGACAGCGTCCAGGTCCACCCGCTCGCCTCCGGCAGGCCGATCGCGGTGAGTGCGCCGTGCCACAGATGCATGATCCAGGCGACGAGCCACTCGAAGGGGTACATGATGTCGCTGAAGCTCACGTGGTGAACGTCCTTCGGTCGGTGACGCCGGTGTCGACGTCGTCGTCGTCGCGCTCGACATCGGCGAAGCGCGGACGCGCCAGGTCAGGCGAGCCGCGCTGCGCCCAGGTGTCGGGCACGTGGTCGATGCCCCCGGCGGACCAGGGGTTGCACCGCACGATGCGGTGCACGGTCAGGTAGCTGCCCCGCACGAGGCCGAACCTGCGCAGGGCGGTCAGACCGTAGGCCGAGCAGCTCGGGAAATAGCGGCAGCTCTGGGGCAGCAGTGGCGAGACGAGCAGCTGGTAGCCGCGCACGAGGCCGATGAGTGGCAGCGCGAGCACCTTCATGCCCGGTCCCCGTCGAGGAGGTGACGCAGGCAGTGTCGAAGGGCGTCACCCAGCTCGTGCGAGTCAGCGGCGGCTGCAGCCGGGTTGGCCCGGATGACCACGTCGGCTCCGGCCGGCAGGCCGCCGATCAGCTCGGCGGCCTGGGCCCGCAGACGGCGCTTCACCCGGGTCCGGGTCACGGCATTGCCCACCGCTTTGGACACGACGAGACCGACGCGCGGGGAGTCATCTCCTCGGGCGTCGGTCTGGGTCGAGTCCGCCACACGGGCATGGACCACGAGCAGCCTGGAACCGTGGCGCTTGGCGCCGCGTCCCCGGATGGTTGCCGCGAAGTCCGCGCGGTCCGTCAGGCGGTGCCGCGCGGGCAGCACCAGCGGCTCGTCAGGCGGAGAGCTTGGAGCGGCCCTTGGCGCGGCGGTTGGACAGGATGGCCCGGCCGGCGCGGGTCCGCATGCGCAGACGGAAGCCGTGCGTCTTGGCGCGGCGACGGTTGTTGGGCTGGAAGGTGCGCTTGCTCATGGCAGTCTCCGATGGGTCGGTGGGCCGGTGGGCCCGGTGCTGAAGTCCTCTACGCCCTTCGGCCGCGATCGGAAGCCCACCTCGCTCACCGGGGGTCCAGCGGGATGATGGGCATGCGAAAGCGGCCGACAGGCCGACGACCACGGTACGGGACGCCGCCACAGAGGGTCAAACCCACGACGATCGGCCGGTGTCGGTGGGCCAACCGCATGACGATGCCAGCGTCGGCGGGCCCGGACGAGGCGACACGCCGATGACGGCACGATTGCCGGTCCGATCGGCTTGCCCCGGCCCGCTCGGGTTGTTAGCGTCAGCGCACCTGCCCCACATGTATACCCACAGTCTGTGGACAACGATGTGGATGATCCGCCGTCACCGGGGCAGGATGAGAGCTGACAGGGAATCGATCGGCCAGCGAGCCGCAGGAATTTGAGGTGTGCGCCCGTGGCCGACGAGGTCGACTTCGGTGAGGTGTGGCGCACCACCCTCGAGTCCCTGGACGCCGACGGTGTCCCCGTCACGCGTCGCGCCTTCCTCAGCATGGCCCGCCTCGTCGGACTCCTCGACGACACCGCCCTGATCGCCGTCCCCGACGACTTCTCGAAGAACTTCGTCGAGCAGCGCCTGCGCCGCCACGTCACCCAGGCCCTCTCCGACCAACTCGGGCGTCAGATCCGCCTCGCGGTGACCGTCGACCCCGACCTCGCCGACGGTGAGCCGCTCCCGCCGACCCAGGGTCTCGACCCGGAGCCGGCTGCTCCCGCGGAGACGACCGCCCCCCCGACCCCAGGGCCTGTCGTCGACCCTGCCCGTCGAGGACCGCGACGACGGCCTCGTCGACGAGGACCCCGAGCCGGCACCCGTGCGACCGCGTCGCGGGCGGCCCGAGCCCGAGCAGGTCGAGCTGACCCGGCTCAACCCGAAGTACATCTTCGACACCTTCGTCATCGGCGCGAGCAACCGCTTCGCCCACGCCGCAGCGGTCGCGGTCGCCGAGGCCCCGGCCAAGGCGTACAACCCGCTCTTCATCTACGGCGAGTCCGGCCTGGGCAAGACCCACCTGCTCCACGCGATCGGGCACTACGCCCGCAGCCTCTACCCCCACGTCAAGGTGCGGTACGTGAACTCCGAGGAGTTCACCAACGACTTCATCAACAGCATCCGCGACGACAAGGCGGCCAACTTCCAGCGTCGCTACCGCGATGTCGACGTCCTGCTCATCGACGACATCCAGTTCCTGCAGGGCAAGATGCAGACGCAGGAGGAGTTCTTCCACACCTTCAACACGCTGCACAACGCCAACAAGCAGGTCGTCATCACCTCCGACGTCGCTCCGAAACTCCTCTCGGGCTTCGAGGAGCGGATGCGCAGCCGCTTCGAGTGGGGCCTGCTCACCGACGTGCAGCCGCCTGACCTCGAGACCCGCATCGCGATCCTGCGCAAGAAGGCCATCCAGGAAAAGCTCTCCGTCCCGGCGGACGTCCTGGAGTTCATCGCCAGTCGGATCAGCACCAACATCCGCGAGCTCGAGGGTGCGCTCATCCGCGTCACCGCCTTTGCCAGCCTCAACCGTCAGCCGGTCGACATCGGGCTCGCCCAGATCGTCCTCAAGGACCTCATCCCCAACGAGCAGTCGAGCGAGATCTCGAGCGCGACGATCATGGCGCAGACGGCCGACTACTTCGGGCTGAGCATCGAGGACCTGCAGAGCGCCTCACGCACCCGGTTGCTCGTCACCGCGCGCCAGATCGCCATGTACCTGTGCCGCGAGCTCACCGACATGTCTCTGCCCAACATCGGCAAGCAGTTCGGCGGCCGCGACCACACGACGGTCATGCACGCCGAGCGCAAGATCCGTGAGCTCATGGGCGAGCGGCGGGCGATCTACAACCAGGTCACCGAGCTGACGAACCGGATCAAGCAGCAGGCCGGCTGACGATCGATCACTATCGGTCGATCTATCCCCCAGCAGATATTCACGGATACACGCGCATCGCTCGTTGTCCACAGGCTTCTCCCCAGCTGTGTGCCACCCGAGATCCGGGCGTGATCTCGCGGGACCCCCTCCCTTCGTCCACATGTCCCCAAGGTGTGGACAACCTTGTGCATACCCGGAAGCACCTGAAAAGTCGGGGTACGGCGAGCCTCGTCCACACCACGTCCCCCGCTCGTCCACACCCTGGCCCGGCGCGCGCGGTGCCGAGGGGCTGGCCACTACCTTCGGACGCCTGGAGGTGGCCCCAGACCACCGGATCTACCCACAACCGGGTGAGGACGACGCTGTGCACGACGTGTGCACGACGAGGGCCCACTGGTGACGACGCATCTCCACCCACAGCACCCCTCTGTCGTGCACGTCGTCATCCACGGCGTTGTCCACAGCTGTGTACCGCCAGATCTCGGGCCAGAACCCACTTGTCCACGAGATCCACACCGCCCATGACAACGATGAGTCCTCTCTCCATCCGATCCCTCCCCCACGCATGACGGTGGCCCGATCTGTGGACCACGCCCGGACGACGAATGACAAGGCGACCCGCAGTCGCCGACCGGGCGCTCGACCGCGTAATGTCTGGAGCCCATGCGTGTGCGCACGTCCGACGTGTCATTCGCCATGGGCACCACCGAAGAACGTGTCATCCATCCAGCTCCCTCACGGGCGCGCCGAAGGGTAGGTCTGTCGTGAAGTTCCGCGTCGAGCGCGATGTGCTGGCCGAGGCGGTCACCTGGGTGGCCCGCGGTCTGCCGAACCGACCTCCGGTCCCCGTCCTCGCAGGTGTCCTCATCGAGGCCAGCGACGAGGGCACGATCACGCTCTCGACCTTCGACTACGAGGTCTCGGCGCGGATCACCGTCGCCGCCGAGGTCTCCGAGCCCGGGACCGTGCTCGTCCTCGGCCGCCTGCTCGCCGACATCTCCCGCAACCTGCCGGGCAAGCCGGTCGACGTCACCACGGACGGCGCCAAGGTCCAGGTGACCTGCGGCAGCTCGCGCTTCGCCCTCCTCCAGATGCCGGCCGACGAGTACCCGACCCTGCCGACGAGCCCCGAGGCCAGCGGCAGCATCGACGGCACTGCCTTCACCCAGGCCGTCCAGCAGGTGCAGATCGCGGCCGACCGCGGCGACACCCTGCCGATCCTCACCGGCGTGCGCGTCGAGATCGAGGGCGAGAAGGTCACCCTGCTCGCCACCGACCGCTACCGCCTCGCGATGCGCGAGCTCACCTGGAAACCCAATGCCTCCGATGCCAGCCACATCGCGCTCATCCCGGCCCGGACCCTGTCCGACACAGCCAAGGCCCTCGGTGCCGCCGGCTCCATCGAAGTCTCCCTCGGTGCCGCGGCGGGCGGCTCCGGTCTCGTCGGCTTCGAGGCCGGCCAGCGGCACACGACGAGTCGTCTGCTCGACGGCGAGTACCCCAAGGTCGCCAAAATCTTCCCGAGCTCGAGCGAGACCGAGGCGGTCGTCGACACCGAGCTGCTCACCGAGGCCGTCAAGCGCGTCGCTCTCGTCACCGAGCGCAACACCCCGGTGCGGCTGAAGTTCACCGACGGCCAGGTGACGATCGAGGCCGGCACCGGCGACGACGCCCAGGCCTCGGAGGCCGTCGAGGCCGCCGTCGACGGGCCCGACATCGAGGTCGCCTTCAACCCCGGCTACCTCCTCGATGGGCTCGGCGTGCTCGGCACCAACTTCACCCGGCTCTCCTTCACCGCTCCCCTCAAGCCGGCGATGATCACCGGCCAGGAGAGCCAGGACGGCGAGATGGACACCTCCTACCGCTACGTCCTGCAGCCGGTGCGTCTCGCCGGCTGACCTCCCTTCGTCCTGCACCCCAGGGCGACCCCCGACAGGAAGGCACTCGTCATGCAGCTCGGTCTCATCGGTCTGGGCAAGATGGGCGGCAACATGCGCGAGCGTGTGCGCCGTGCCGGTCACGAGGTCGTCGGTTACGACACCAACCCCGAGGTCTCCGACGTCGAGTCCGTGCAGGCCATGGTCGAGGCGCTGCAGACCCCGCGCGTCGTCTGGGTCATGGTGCCGGCGGGCGAGGTGACCCGGGCGGTCATCGCCGACCTCGCTGAGCGTCTCGAGCCCGGTGACCTCGTCATCGATGGTGGCAACTCCCGATTCAGCGACGACGGCCCCAATGCCGAGCTGCTCGGCACGAAGGGGGTCGGGTACCTCGACTGCGGCGTCTCCGGCGGCATCTGGGGCCTGGACAACGGCTACGGCCTCATGGTCGGTGGCGACGCCGCGCACGTCGAGCAGGCGATGCCGATCTTCGATGCGCTGCGTCCCGAGGGGCCGCGCGACGAGGGCTTCGTCCACGCGGGCGCCGTGGGTGCCGGTCACTACGTGAAGATGGTGCACAACGGCATCGAGTACGGCCTGATGCACGCCTACGCCGAGGGCTACGAGCTGCTCGAGAAGAAGGACATCGTCACCGACGTCCCCGGCGCCTTCAAGGCGTGGAGCCGCGGCACCGTCGTGCGCTCCTGGCTGCTCGACCTCATGGTCAAGGCCCTCGAGGAAAATCCCGATCTCGACGACGTCAGCGACTACACCGCCGACTCGGGAGAGGGCCGCTGGACCGTCGAGGAGGGCATCGCCAACTCCGTGCCGATGCCGGTCATCTCAGCCTCGCTCTTCGCGCGCTTCGCCTCCCGTCAGCAGGTGAGCCCCGCGATGCAGGCGGTCGCCGCGCTGCGTGGCCAGTTCGGCGGCCACCAGGTGATGACCGTCGCCGAGGGCGAGGACCTGCGTGCCGAGGCGGCGAAGGGCGTGGCCTCGCCCGCCGCGAGCCGGGCCCAGGAGGACAAGAAGATCGACAAGCCGGCGGCCCCCGCCGAGGCCGCGCAGGGGGATGCCGCCGACGCGGGTCCCACGTCGGGCACGCAGAGCACGGGTGGGTCGCCGGGACCGACGAGCGGGTCCGGGTCGACCGAGTGACGTGCACGTCCGTCACCTGAGCATCGGGGACTTCCGCAGCTATCCGAGCGCCGAGCTGGCACTCGAGCCGGGTGTCAGCACTCTCGTCGGGCTCAACGGCCAGGGCAAGACCAACCTCGTCGAGGCCATCGGCTACGTCGCCTCCCTCTCCAGTCACCGGGTCGCGACCGACCAGCCGCTCGTGCGCTTCGGCGCGGACCGGGCGATCGTGCGGTGCGCTGTCGTCCGCGACGGTCGCGAGAGCCTCGTCGAGCTCGAGATCACCCCGGGCAAGGCCAACCGGGCCAAGCTCAACCGCTCGCCGCTGCCGCGGACCCGCGACGTGCTCGGCACGCTGCGCACGGTGCTCTTCGCGCCGGAGGACCTGGCGCTCGTCAAGGGCGACCCGGGTGAGCGGCGGCGCTTCCTCGACGACCTCCTCGTGCAGCGTCAGCCCCGCTGGGCCGGGGTGCGCTCCGACTACGACAAGATCCTCAAGCAGCGCGGTGCCCTGCTGAAGTCGGCAGCCTCGCTCCTCGGTGGCCGCCCGGGGCGGGGGCGACGCAGCGCCTCGGTACCGGAGGGCGTCGACCCGCGGGAGGCCGCCGAGGAGGCGGTGCGCACCCTCGACATCTGGGACGACCACTTGGCGACGGTCGGCAGCCAGCTGCTCTACGCGCGACTGCGGCTGCTGCGTGACCTCGTGCCGCACCTGCAGGAGGCCTACCGCGAGGTGAGCGCCAACCAGTCGGAGGCGACTGCCGTCTACCGCAGCTCGCTGCACGATGCGGCGGCCGAGGCGATCGCCGGCGGCGCGGTGCCCGAGCCGGACGAGCTGCGCACCATGCTCCTGGAGACGCTGGCGGAGCGGCGCAGCCAGGAGATCGAGCGGGGGGGTCAACCTCGTCGGCCCCCACCGTGACGACCTCGTGCTCGGGTTGGGCGAGATGCCGGCGAAGGGGTACGCGAGCCACGGTGAGTCGTGGTCTTTCGCCCTCGGTCTGCGGCTGGCGGCCTACCACCTGCTGCGGCACGACCTGGGCGACGACCCGGTGCTCGTGCTCGACGACGTCTTCGCCGAGCTGGACTCCGGGCGGCGCGAGCGGCTGGCCGCGATGATCGCCGACTGCGAGCAGGTGCTCATCACCGCTGCCGTGCCCGAGGACGTGCCCGAGGGGCTGGCCGGCCGCACCTACGCGGTGAGTCTCGGCGAGGTGTCCGCCCCATGAGCGAAGGGGAGGTCCCGCCCCCTTCGTCGGAGGGCGGGGTGGAGGGGCCGCAGGAGCAGGACGCCGCCGCAGCGGCACTGGCCCGGGCCCGCGCCGTGGCGGCGGGCAAGGGGCTGCGCCCGGGGATGAAGCCGCGCCGCAAGCGGAAGTGGCAGCCGCAGGGGGTGCTGTCCTTCGGCGGCCGCGACCCGCAGACCATCGGTGACCAGGTCGAGCGACTCGTCGGCGACCGCGGTTGGCAGGTCGACGTCGCCGCCGGGTCGGTCATGGGCAGGTGGTCGGAGATCGTCGGTCGTGAGGTGGCCGAGCACTGCGAGCCGGTGACCTTCGAGGCCGGGGTGCTGTCGGTGCGTGCCGACTCGACGGCCTGGGCGACCCAGATCCGGCTGCTGTCGAGCACCCTGCTCGGGCGGATCACCGACTCCGTGGGGCCGGACGTCGTCCACGAGATCCGGGTGCACGGGCCGAGCGCCCCGTCGTGGTCGCGTGGTCCGCGGCGCACGAGCGACGGTCGGGGCCCTCGGGACACGTACGGGTAGAGCACACTGGGCACGTGGGGATCCTGCAGACCGATGCCATCGTCCTGTACCAGGTGCGGTCCTTCCTGAGCAACGACTTCGCGATCCACGACCTCACCGGGCAGCCGGTCGGGCGGATCGTCACAGAGGGTGGTGCGGGCTCGCGGCTGCTCATGGGCAACCGGCAGCTGGCGATCGTCGACAGCGACGGGACCCTCCTCATGCGGCTCGTCGACCCGCCCAACCTCGGTCTCGACCGCTTCGAGGTGCTCGACGGGCACGGCAACCTCGTCGCGCGCATCGTCAAGGAGTTCACCCTCTTCAAGAAGGCGCTGCGCATCGAGCTGACGACCGGCCCGCAGCTGCGCCTGGACGGTTCCCTCTTCGACCACGAGTTCAGCGTGACCGGGCCGGGTGGGGTGGCCGCGACGGTGAGCAGGCACTGGCCGGGCGTCACCCAGGTCTTCCTCGGGCGCGAGCGCTACGTCCTCGGCTTCAGCCCCCAGGTGCCGGCCCCCGAAAAGCTCGGGACGATCGGCGCCGTCATCGCGCTCGACCTTATCCGGGCCAAGCAGCGCAACAACGGCTGAGCGTACGCCTGCATGGTGTGGGTCAACTGCTTCTTCATCCGCGACCTGCGCACCCCTTTCGGTGGGCTGGCGACGCCGGTGTCGGGCGCGAAGGGGTGACGCCCGTCACGGACGATTGGCGGTCACCCCGGGTTGTTATGGCATCGTGAGGTGCCGCTCTTGATCCCGAGGGCGTGTCCATGCCTGCGAGGAGAGCATCATGAGTGGTCCGAAGGACGGTCGAGGCGCTGACGCCTTCGACGACTTCTTCGGCGACCCCACCCCGTCCGGTCACATGGGACCGACGCGGGAGGTTGCGCCCACGGAGTCCGAGGACGAGCCCACGCAGGACGTCGAGCTGCGCCGCCGCGGCGAGCCCACGCAGGCCACGCCGGTCGTCCCGCCGATCACGCCCGAGCCCACCCCGTCGGGTGCCGTGCCCGAGGACTGGTGGCAGCCCGAGCCGCAGGCCGCGCCACCGGCGGCCCCCGCCCCTGCCGCCTGGCAGCAGGCCCACGCCGCGCCGGCGCAGCAGGCCTACGCGCAGCAGCCGCAGGCCCATCAGCCTCCGCGTCGCGAGCCGGGTCGGGGTGTGTCCCCGGCGGGCATGGTCGGCATGCTCGTCGGTGGGGTGCTCGTCGGTGGCCTGTGCGTCGGTGGGGCCGTCATGGCGCTCAACAGCGCCGACGACGAGCCGGTGGCCACGTCGACGACGGTCACGTCGACCTCCACCTCGCAGCCGACGACCTCCACATCGACGTCCAGCTCGACCTCGTCGTCGAGCAGCTCCTCGTCGACGACGGACAGGCGCACGGGCAAGCTCCCCGACGGCGTCACCAAGTGCGCCGGACCCAAGCAGGGCACCTCCGTGGGACGTGGCTCCGAGGTCACGAGCTGCGCCTTCGCCGGCGCGGTGCGCGATGCCTACCTCGCGGAGGACCCGACGAGCGGCTCGACGAAGCTCGAGGTGCGCAGTCCCGTGACCAAGAAGAACTACACGATGACCTGCACCGGCTCGACCATCACCCGCTGCACCGGGGGCAACGACGCCGTCGTCGTCCTCTACTGACGTGCGGCGGCGGCTGCTCGGCGGGTCGCTGCTGACGGCGTTCGTCGTCGCCACGGGTGCCTGTGGCGCCCCGGAGGGCCCGTCGAGCGCAGCCTCCTCGAGCAGCTCGACCCCGAGCACCTCGGTGACGAGCACGGCCAGCCCGACCTCGACGAAGCCCTCCGCCGGTCTCGCGCGTGACGTTCGCCGGGTCGTCGCGGACCACCCGGACGCCGACATCGCCCTGGCCTACGCCCCGGTCGGTGGCGGCGTGCCGGTCGTCGTCGGTGATGCCCCGCCGCTCGTCGCCTGGTCGACGATCAAGGTCCCTCTCGCCCTGGCCGTCGTGCGTGCGGGCGACGGTGAGCGCCTGTCCACCGACATCACCTCGGCCCTCACCGCCTCGGACAACGAGGCCGCAGCGAGGCTGTGGGAGTCCCTCGGCGACGGGGCGAGCGCCTCCGGGGCGGTGGAGGAGCAGCTGCGTCGTGGGGGTGACCGTCGCACCGGGGTCCCGTCGCGCGTCGTCGTCGAGGGGTACTCCCCCTTCGGCCAGGCGACGTGGCGCCTGACGGACCAGACCCGGATGACCTCCGCCCTGCCCTGCCTCAGCGGTTCGCGACCGGTCACCACTGCGATGGGCCAGGTCGTCGACGGCCAGCGCTGGGGTCTCGGCGGCATCGCCGGGGCCCGGTACAAGGGCGGCTGGGGCTCGACGCCGGAGGGGTACGTCGTGCGCCAGCTGGGGATCGTCCCCGGCGAGGGCGGTCGGACGGCGGTGACCCTCCAGGTACGCACCGGGACCCATGCCCAGGGCACGGCCATCGCGGACCAGCTCGCCCAGGTCGTGCGCCGGCACCGCGACGAGCTGCCGGCGGGCGCCTGCTCCTGACCCCGGGACGGCGAGAGCCCGCCACCCCGGACGAAGGGGGTGGCGGGCTCGCCGCGTCGTGGGCCGGGTCAGGAGGCCTTGGTGACGCTGTCGGTGATGGTCTTGGCGACCTCGGCGGTCTCGTCCTTGTCGATGGTCGAGACGGTGATGACGGCGGCGCCCGAGTCGGACGGCACGGCGATCATCTGGCCGTGGACGGTCTGGCTGCCCGCTGACATCGTGTAGGTCGCGACGGTGGCCTTGCCCGAGTCCGTGTCGACCTCCTCGGTGCCGGAGACCGTGGCGGACTGCTGCGCAAGGCTGGCCTTGAGGTCGGACTCGGTGAGGGCCTGGGGGCTCGGGATGACATTGATGTTGGGGGAGAAGCCGTCCTCCGCCTCGCCCATGACGAGCACGTCGATGCTCTGCGACAGCTGGGTGAGGAACTGGTCGACCGGCTGACCCGCCGTCTCGGCCATCGTCTTGATCGACTGCGGGGCCTTGTCGGGGTCCTTGGCCAGCGCGGACGGGTCCACGGTGGTCCAGCCGTCCGGCACGTCGAAGGTGACGCCGGACTTCGACGCGGTGACGCTGCCCTCGCCGCCGCTCTCGCCCTCGGCGGACTCACTTTCGCTCGGGCTCTCGGAGGCCGACTCCGAGGGCGACTCGCTGCCCTCGGAGGAGCTCGCGGAGGACTCCGCTGAGCTGGAGGTGCTCGACGAGCTGCCCTCGGTGTCGGAGTCACCGCCGCAGGCGGAGAGCGCGAGCGCGGAGGCGGCGGCCAGGGCGGCGAAGGAACGGGTACGGCGCGTGGTCATCATGCTCTCGAGCCTCACGACGTCGGTGCGCAGCGCCATGGGGAGGACTCCCCGACGGCGCGTCGTCGTGCAGCCGACGAGAGCGCCGGAGGGGCCCCGATGTGTGGAGGGAGTCGTCCGGCGCCCCGTGGGGCGGCGAGAGCCGCCGCCACGGGCCCACAAGATGCCGCGCGAGGACGCTCCAGAGGGTAGGATCAGAGGGTTGAGGCCGCGGTGCCAGCCCCAGGGGCCAGCCCGCGGCGATCCATGCACCGCACCAGCTCGAGGAGCACCGTGGCAGACGAGCAGTCGCCTGAGATCCAGCCGAAGTCCCCCGACACGGGGAGCCCCGAGTACGACGCGAGTGCGATCCAGGTCCTCGAGGGCCTGGAGGCCGTGCGCAAGCGGCCCGGCATGTACATCGGCTCCACCGGCGAGCGCGGTCTGCACCACCTCGTGTGGGAGATCGTCGACAACGCCGTGGACGAGGCGATGGCCGGCCACGCCGACACGATCGACGTGACGCTCATGGAGGACGGTGCCGTCCGGGTCAAGGACAACGGCCGCGGCATCCCGACCGACATCCACGAGGCCGAGGGCATCTCCGCGGTCGAGCTCGTCCTCACCCAGCTGCACGCCGGTGGCAAGTTCGGCGGCGGCGGCTACAAGGTTTCCGGTGGCCTCCACGGCGTCGGCTCGTCCGTCGTCAACGCCCTCTCGACCCGCCTCGACGTCTGCGTGCGGCAGAAGGGCCACGCCCACCGCATGTCCTTCGACCACGGCGTGCCGACCGGCCCCCTTCGCCGTGAGGAGGAGACCGACGCGACCGGCACGACGATCACGTACTGGGCCAACCCCGAGATCTTCGAGACGGTCGAGTACGACTACGAGACGATCCGCGCCCGCTTCCAGCAGATGGCCTTCCTCAACAAGGGCCTGACGATCAACCTCGTCGACGAGCGGGTCGACGAGCCCACGGAGACCGAGCAGGCCGAGGACCTCGACCACGTCGACGACGACATCACCGAGGTCGTCGACTCGGAGGGCGGCGAGACCGCCCCCGCCAAGAAGGCCCGCAAGGTCTCCTACCGCTACGACAACGGCATCGTCGACTACGTCAGCCACCTCGTCGGCTCCAAGAAGGCCGAGCCGGTCACCGCCGAGATCATCTCGATCGAGACGGAGGACACCGAGCGGGCCCTCTCCCTCGAGCTGGCGATGCAGTGGACGAGCGCCTACAGCGAGTCCGTCCACACCTATGCCAATGCGATCAACACGCACGAGGGCGGCACCCACGAGGAGGGCTTCCGTGCGGCGATGACGAAGCTCATCAACGACTTCGCGCGCAAGCAGAACCTCCTCAAGGACAAGGACGACAACCTCACCGGCGACGACATCCGCGAGGGTCTGACCGCCGTCATCTCCGTCAAGCTCGGCGAGCCGCAGTTCGAGGGCCAGACCAAGACCAAGCTCGGCAACTCCGAGGTCAAGGGCTTCGTCCAGCGGGCGATGACCGACGAGTTCGGCCACTGGCTCGAGGCGCACCCCAACGAGGGCAAGGACATCGTCCGCAAGGCCGTCCAGGCGGCCGCCGCCCGCATGGCCGCGCGCAAGGCGCGTGAGGCGACCCGGCGCAAGGGGCTGCTCGAGTCGGGCGGCCTGCCCGGCAAGCTCTCCGACTGCCAGTCCAAGGACCCGACGATCTCCGAGGTCTTCATCGTCGAGGGCGACTCCGCCGGCGGCTCGGCCAAGGCGGGCCGCAACCCGGAGAACCAGGCGATCCTCCCGATCCGCGGCAAGATCCTCAACGTCGAGAAGGCGCGGATCGACAAGATCCTCGCCAACCAGGAGGTCCAGGCGCTGATCTCGGCCTTCGGCACGGGCATCGGCGAGGACTTCGACATCGCCAAGGCGCGCTACCACAAGATCGTGCTCATGGCCGATGCCGACGTCGACGGCATGCACATCCGCACCCTGCTGCTCACGCTGCTCTTCCGCTTCATGAAGCCGCTCATCGAGGCCGGCTACGTCTACCTGGCGCAGCCCCCGCTCTACCGCCTCAAGTGGTCCAACCACGACCACGAGTTCGCCTTCACCGACCGCGAGCGCGACGCCATGGTCGCCGAGGGCCAGGCGAAGGGGTGGCGACTGCCCAAGGACAACGCCATCCAGCGCTACAAGGGTCTGGGCGAGATGAACTACCAGGAGCTGTGGGAGACGACGATGGACCCGGCCAGCCGCGTGCTGCTCCAGGTGACCCTCGACGACGCCGCCGCGGCCGACGAGATCTTCGCCGTGCTCATGGGCGAGGACGTCGAGTCCCGCCGCAGCTTCATCCAGAAGAACGCGCGCGACGTGCGCTTCCTCGACATCTGACCCGGCCGGCGCGCACCGCGACGACCCGCCCTGCCCCCCCCTTCGGCACGACCCCGAGGTGACCTGACCACATGACCGACACCCCCACCACGCCCCCCGAGGCGGATCGCACCGAGCCGATCGACCTCAACGCGGAGATGCAGCGCAGCTACATCGAGTACGCGATGAGCGTCATCGTCTCCCGCGCCCTGCCCGACGTGCGTGACGGGCTCAAGCCCGTGCACCGCCGCATCGTCTACGCCATGTACGACGGTGGCTACCGCCCCGACCGCGGCTACAACAAGTGCTCGCGCGTCGTCGGCGACGTCATGGGCCAGTACCACCCGCACGGCGACAGCGCGATCTACGACGCCATGGTCCGCCTCGTGCAGCCGTGGTCGCTGCGGTACCCGCTCATCGACGGGCAGGGCAACTTCGGCTCCGCGGGCAACGACGGTGCGGCCGCCCCCCGGTACACCGAGTGCAAGATGGCTCCGCTGTCGCTGGAGCTCGTGCGCGACATCGACCAGGAGACGGTCGACTTCGTCCCGAACTACGACGGCAAGACGATGCAGCCGGACGTGCTGCCCGCGCGCTTCCCCAACCTCCTCGCCAACGGCTCCGCCGGCATCGCCGTCGGCATGGCGACCCAGATCCCGCCGCACAACCTGCGCGAGGTCGCCGACGCCGCCCAGTGGATGCTCGACCACCCCGACTCCTCCCGCGAGGAGGCCCTCGAGGCGGTCATGGGCTTCATCAAGGGCCCCGACTTCCCCACCGGCGCGCTCATCATGGGCACGCGCGGCATCGAGGACGCCTACCGCACCGGCCGCGGCTCCATCATCATGCGGGCGGTCGTCGAGGTCGAGGAGATCCAGGGACGCACCTGCCTCGTCGTCACCGAGCTGCCCTACCAGGTCAACCCGGACGCGCTGGCGCAGAAGATCGCCGAGATGACCAAGGAGGGTCGCCTGTCGGGCATCGCCGACATCCGCGACGAGACCTCCGGCCGCACGGGCCAGCGACTCGTCATCGTCCTCAAGCGGGACGCGGTCGCCAAGGTCGTGCTCAACAACCTCTACAAGCACACCCAGCTGCAGACCAACTTCGGCGCCAACATGCTCGCGCTCGTCGACGGGGTGCCGCGGACGCTGCCGATCTCGGCCTTCATCCGCTACTGGGTCGAGCACCAGATCGACGTCATCGTCCGCCGGACCGAGTACCGGCTGCGCAAGGACGAGGCCGCGATCCACATCCTGCGCGGCTACCTCAAGGCGCTCGACCTGCTCGACGAGGTCATCGCGCTCATCCGCCGCTCCCCGACCGTCGACGAGGCCCGCGAGGGCCTGATCAAGCTGCTCGACATCGACGAGCTGCAGGCGATGGCGATCCTCAACCTCCAGCTGCGCCGTCTGGCCGCGCTGGAGCGGCAGAAGATCATCGACGAGCACGACGAGATCGAGGCGCGGATCGTCGACTACAAGGACATCCTCGCCAAGCCCGAGCGGCAGCGGCAGATCGTCAAGGACGAGCTCGGTGAGATCGTCGACCGCTACGGCGACGAGCGGCGCAGCCGGATCCTCCCCTACGACGGTGACGTCGCGATGGAGGACCTCATCCCCGAGGAGGACGTCGTCGTGACGATCACCCGGGGTGGCTACGCCAAGCGCACCCGGGTCGACGAGTACCGCGCGCAGAAGCGTGGCGGCAAGGGTGTGCGCGGCGCGGCGCTGCGCGGCGAGGACGTCGTGCGCAACTTCTTCACGACGACCTCGCACCACTGGCTGCTCTTCTTCACCAACCTCGGCCGGGTCTACCGGGTCAAGGCCTACGAGCTGCCCGAGGCGGCCCGCGACGGCAAGGGCCAGCACGTGGCCAACCTGCTCGCCTTCCAGCCGGACGAGCAGATCGCCGCGGTCTACGCCATCAAGGACTACGAGGCGGCCCCCTACCTCGTCCTCGCGACGAAGCGCGGCCTGGTCAAGAAGACCCGCCTGACCGAGTACGACTCGCCCCGCAGCGGCGGCCTCATCGCCATCAAGCTGCGGGAGGACGACGAGCTCATCGGGGTCGGCCTCGTGTCGGCCGAGGACGACCTGCTGCTCGTCTCGCGGGACGCCATGTCGGTGCGCTTCCACGCGACCGACGACGTGCTGCGGCCGATGGGCCGCTCGACGAGCGGTGTCACGGGCATGAAGTTCCGCGACGGCGACTCGCTGCTCGCGCTCAACGTCATCGAGGACGGCACCGACCCGGACGTCTTCGTCGT
>NZ_ALWX01000025.1 GCF_000297495.1 Janibacter hoylei PVAS-1
CAGCACCGCCCCCCGCTCCTGCCGCCGCACCGGACCCTGCGCTGGTGCCGGCACCAGCGGTGCCAGCGCTGCCGGTGCCGCTGGCGGCGGCCGGTGCCGGGGTGCGCGGCGACGGGCTGCCGCCTGGTCCGCCGCCGGACACCTTTCCGCCTCCCGGGTCGCCGCCCTGGGGGTCATCGAGAACCTTCTTCGGCTCGCCGCCGCCGGGGGTCTTGGAGGGCAGCGGGAGGGGACGGTTGAGGGCGTTCTTGGCTTCCTGCTCGGTGCCCATCTGCTGGTAGAGGTCGAAGCCGATGAACGACACGAACCGGTAGGCCATGTACGGGGCGAAGGCCGCGATTCCCATCAGCACGATCCCGGTGATCGGCTCGGTGACCGCGGTGATGTCCGCCTCGATGGGGGTGGCGATCTGGGTGATCGCCAGCAGGAAGATCACCACGAGCACGAGCTTGGACACGATCAGAGCGATCACGAACGCGGCCCACTTGCCGATCCACCCCTTGGTGGCATCCCACGAGGCGCCGGCGAACGCGATCGGCGCGAGCACGACCCCGACCAGCAGCAGCGCCTTGCGGATCAGCAGCGAGAACCAGACGATGAAGACCGCGGCGATCATCAGCCCGGCCAGGAAGATCGTGACGATCGCGCCGACACCGGGAGCGGCGATGTTGATGCCGGTCAGTCCGGCGGCGAGCAGGATGATCTTGTCGCCCATCGTCTCGGTGGTCTCCCCGGATGCCTGGATGATGCCGATGCAGAGCTGGTCCACGATCTCCAGCGCGAGCGCGGTCAGCGTGACCACGACGAACGCGCCGAGCACCGACTTCGCCGCTCCGAGCGCGGCACGAGACAGTGCGGTCGGGTCGCGCTTGATGAGCCCGGTGATGAGTTGCAGGCAGAAGAAGATCAGCACCAGGAACACGCCGATGCCGAAGATCAGGTTGTAGACGTTGGTGAACCCATCGGTTTGGACGTCGACCAGGGTGGTCGTGTCGAACACCGCCCACATCGCCTCGATCAGCCAGCCGGCCGCGCCGCCCATCGCCTGGGCGAGCCAGTCGAACGGGGCAGCCACGACCGTCGCGGCAGCTTCCCCGGCCACATCGCACACCGACGAGATGACCGGCACATCGCAGACACCCATCGTGAATCTCCTGTCGTGTCGGGGCCGGCCTCAGACGGCCTGGCCGACGTCCCAGAAGAAGTTGACGAGCGTCACTGCGGCGCCGCAGATCACCGCGGCGCCGCAGGAGATCAGCACGCCGAGCTTCCCTCGCCCGGACAGGTGCGGGTTGGAGCTGTTGGCGCCGTAGGCCCACACGATCGCGGACACGATCAGCGCCAGGACGGACAGGATGAGGCCGACCGTCATCACGGCGCCGACGATGGCGCGGAGCTGTTCGATGCCGGGCAGGCCGGAGCTGTTGGGGTCGATGTCGATCACGGCGGTTACTCCCTCGCTGAGCGGATGGCTGGTTCAGCGGCGAGGTGAGCCAGTTGCCCCCTGAGGGCCGCGTCTGCCTGCGCGCGGGGGTCAGAGCTGGCGGCCGAGGACGATCAGCCAGTTCACCCACGCCACCCCAGCACCGGCGAGCACGGCGGCACCGGCCCCGACGAGCACCCCGACCCGGCCCTTGGAGGCCAGCGAGTGGTTGCCGTGCGACGCGCCCAGCGCCCAGCAGATCGCCGAGACGACGATCATCAGCACCGCGACGACGAGCACGATCGTGAGCAGCGCACCGATCACCTGTTCCAGGTCACCGATCCCGGCCAGGCCGTCGAAGTCGGGGAACACGTCCATCACGCACCGGCCTTGACGGTGACGTGGAGGTGGTCGAAGTGTCCGCCGGTCACGTCACCGGGGTCGTGGCTTCCGCCGCCGTCGTAGTCGCGCCAGCCTTCCCCATCGCGGGCGACCGACCAGATGCGGCCCTGCCAGATCAGGTACTCCACGCCCAGGGTCTCGGCGTGGTCTTTCATCCAGTTCGTCACCCGCCATCCGTCCTCGAGTTGCGCGGGTGTGGGATAGGTCCCGATGCGGTTGCCGAAGGTGATGTCGCAGGCGCGTCCCAGCGGGTGCTCGGAGGTGGTGCCGGGCCGGGGCGAGTAGCAGGCCCAGCCGGTGTCGGGGAACCCTGCGCGGGCTTGGGCCACGAGGTGCGCCATCCGGGCGGTGATCTGCCCGTCGCGGGTGGGGTCGTCCACTAGCCGGTCGGGGTCGCCGTCGACCGGGGCGGGTTCGCCCGCGGTGCCGCCGGGGGTGTCGCAGCCGGCGGGGGTGCCGACGGCGGCTTCGGGCAGGTCGGCGGCGTTGTGCGCGTTGAGCCACGCGGCGGCGTCGACGGCCTCGCCGTGGGTGCCGCCGGGGCGGACCTCGAAGTGCAGATGCGGTCCGGTGGAGTTGCCGGAGCTGCCGACATCGCCGATGTGCTGCCCGGCGACCACCCGGTCACCGGCTGAGGCGTGGAGGCCGGATTCCCACATGTGGGCGTAGGCGGTCGCCACCGTCTGGCCGTCGATCTGATGCTCGATGACGATCAGCCCGCCGTAGCCGCCGGAGAACTCCGCGACGGTCACGGTGCCGTCCGCGGCGGCGAGGATCGGGGTGCCGTCGGGGGCGGCGAGGTCGGTGCCGGTGTGGAACGACGACTCTCCGGTGATCGGGTGGACTCGTGGCCCGAACTCGCTGGTGAGCACCCAGGTTCCCTCCGGCAGCGGGAACACCACCCGCGCGGACTGTGCCACCGGACCCGCCGCGACCGCGGACCTCGCCGGACCGGCCGAGCCGGATGCGTCGGTTCCGTCGCTGGCGGCGCCGGTGAGGGCATCAAGGATCGCGTCGGCGACTGGCTGGTAGTTGCGGTAGCGGTCCGGGTAGGCGCTGACTTCGACGGCTTGGGCGGCTTCGCCGGGGTCCATCTGCTGCCAGCCCGGGATGTCCAGCAGCCCCCGCGGGCTCGGGTAGTTCGGGCCGTCCGGTCCGCCGAAGAACGCCCGCGCCTGGTAGTTCGGGTCCATCAGCTCCGCGACGGTGCCCCACCCGGATTGCGGTCGCATCTGGAACAGGCCGAGCGAGTCGTGATCCGAGCCGTTGCCGTCGTTGGGGTAGTTCCCGCTGTCGGGGTAGGCGCCGGTGTTCGCCAACTGCCGCAGCGTGCTCTCGGCCAGCGCGGCCATCAGCGCGATCGTGATGCCGGGCCGGCCGACGCCCTCGATCCCGCCGCCGATCGTGATGATGGTGGCCGCGTGCGTGAGCTGCTGCCGGTTCAGGGTGAACGTCTCACCGTTCGCGGTCGTGACCGTCAGCGACTCCGGGACCGTCCCGACGGTCACCGATCCGCCGGGAGTCGCGCAGTTCGCGGCGGCGGGATTCATCAGCACGCCGATGCCGACCAGCCCCAGCATGGGGCCGAGCAGCAGCAGCGCGAGGATGGCGGCGGTGAGCTTCTTCAACACGGCAGGACCCGGTGGCTATCGGAGCGGGTTGTCGAGCTGGGACAGGCGCAGCAGATGACACAGGCCGGTGCGGAACTGCGGCGCCGGCGGCGGGCAGGCCAGGAACACCGTGAACGACACCGACTGCTCAGCCGTGACCGGTTCGCCGTTCCAGACGCCCGCGCGGTGGCGGGTGCCCTCGATCGTGACCGCGGTGGCACCAGGCGCGAGCTGGCCGGGCTGGGCTTGCTCGACCGCCTGATCCCATGCCTCCGGTACGAACGAGCGGTCGATGACCAGGCGCTGGGTGGTGGCGTACTGGCGCAGCTCGATCCACGTCTCACGGGAGGGCAGGTAGGCGGCGATGTCCGAGCCGAGTCCGGCCTGCTCGGTGCCGGAGGGGTCGCCGACCTCCAAGATTCCGGCGGAGTAGTCCAGCGGCATCAGCCCGGAGCCGGTGTCCCACCCGAACAGCGCTTCCGCGACGTTGCGGGCGAACTGATCCGGGTCGTGCGAGGGCAACACTCGCGGTGGCCCCGGCGCCGCCGGGCCGGTCTCGTCGAGCGCGGTGACGGTCGGCGCCGGTGCGGGTGCGCCGTCACGGGGTGGTCGTGGGCCGGTGAGGAGCCCGTAGACGCCGACACCGACGAGGAGCAGCAGGGCGAGCCCGGCGGCGATCACGGCGATCAGCCGGCCACGGGACCAGGATGCGAGATTCGTCTTCATACCCGCCAGGTGCGCCCGCCCGTGACACACCGGGACCCGGAGTAGTTCAGAGTGCGCGTAGCAGCGGCTGGTCGGGCTGGGTCGCGGTGCGGGCGGTGCGGAGCCGGTCAGCGAAGGCCATCGTGCCTTCGACGGCGGCGAAGAACACCTCGATCTGCTCGTCGGTCAGGTCCGTCGCCAGTTCGTCCACGTCGTAGTGCGTCCACCACGCGTCCAGCCCGCCCCAGGTCAGCACGAACGCGCGCACCGAGAACCGTGCCGGACCCGCGTCCCCGTCAGCGGGTCGCGCCTCGGATACGGCCCGTTTCGGAGCCTTGCCGCGCCGGGTGGTATGGACGCGGGCGAGTGCTTCGTCGGCCAGCTCGTGCAGCCGCCGGTCCCGCTCAGCGCCGGTGTCGGAGTGTGCGTCCCGGAGACGCTGGAGGATCGGGATGACCGGCGCGCCGGCCTCGATCCGCGCCAGCCCGTCGCGGGCCTGGCCGCGCAGCGCCTCAGAGACGGAAGGGTCGTCGGTCAGGCGTTGCAGGAACCCGATCTGCTCCAGCCGCGTGTAGGACAACGAGCCGGTCACCATCCGCGCTGCTTGCGCGCGGGCATCGCCGAGCGGGCCGGGGGCTGGTGGTCCCGCCGAATCGGCGGGACCATGCTTCCCGGGCTCGTGGCCGTCCTGGAACTGGGTGGCCGCCTTCCTGCGGGCGGCGTCCTCGGCGATGAGTTCCTTGATCTCCCGGTACAGCCCGGCCGCCTCGATCGGGGTGAGGGACTTGTGGAGCTGGTTGTCGTCCTGTTCAGCGAGCAGATGACCGAGCCGGTCCGAGATGCCCGAGCGCACCCACACGCTGACGCGGCGGTGCCCGAGCTGCTTGATCGCCGCGAGCCGCCGCGCCCCCGCACACCAGCGTCCCGTCCGGGGTGATCGTCGGCGGCTGCAACAGGTCCTCCCGCTCGATCGACGCCGCCAGAGCGTCGAGGTCGCCCAGGTCGGTGCGGTGCCGGCGACCGACGGTGATGGAGTCCACCGTCCGCTCCAGCTCGATCCGCCCGTCCGGGGTACTCATCTGGCACCTCGCGACGTGTCGGTGCCGCGCGCGTTCGTGCCGGGTGCCGCCAGCGACAGGGTGAGCACGAGGTCGTCGTCGCGCAAAAGCACCGGGAGCGTCTCACCGATCAGCAGCCGCAGCAGGATGCCCCGTCCGGCGCCGGTCGTCGCGAGTTCCGCCGCGGGGCTGCCCAGCAGCGCACGCAGCAGCACCGCCCAGGTCCGGCCCGGCATGTCGAGCAACGCGCGGGCGTGCTTGTCACGCCGCAGCGTCTCGTAGGCGGTGTGCCGGTTCCCGACCCGGGTCAGCGTCCCGCAGACATGCTCCACCGCCGCCCGCGCGGTCCCCGCAGGCCAGCCCAGCAGCACCAGCAGCGTGATCGCATCCTCGACCGCCGCGGTCGCCGACGTCGGTTCCGACCCGTCCCGCCCTGCCTCGTCACCGTGTTCCTCGCCGTGCCCGGTGGTGTCGTGCGGGTCGGTGATCTGGAAGGCGGGGTGGTAGTCGTCCAGCGGGTTCTCCCGGTCGGAGAGCCGTTCGGGGTCGTGGAACACCGAGTAGCGGGGCCGGCGCGCCTGGTGGGTCGAGCACAGCAGCCCTTGGCCGCGTTCCTCGGCGATGCAGGTGATCCGCACCGCGTGAGTGACCACCGCCCACGGGTCATCGGCGGTGCGGGCGGCCTTGCTGCGCATCACGTCGAACGCCGCTGACGCGGCCTCCCACGGGTCGAGCCGGTGCTTGTGCGCCAGGGCCGCGTACTTCTCGGCCGCGAACGCCATCAGCTCACCCGCCACGGGGTCCTGCTCCCACGCGCCACGACCCGCGGCGTGGAGCCGGTGCAGCAGCGCGCGCAGCCCCTCGCTGCTGCGGTAATCCTCCGCCCGTTCGCCGCTGTTCGTCGTGCCGGTGGTCTTGGTGTCGTCGGTCATGGTTGGGGCACCTCCTGGCGGGCAGGTGCGCCCGCAGGTCCCTGCGGGTCTGACCTCCGCCAGCCAGGCGTCCACCACTGATCACCGCTCCCGGCTACCGCATCCCGACCCCGGAGCGGACCTGGGCTCGGTCGGTGCCGCCGCGACGCCCGAACGCCGACACCGGCGGCAGATGCCGGGCACGTTCGCTCGCCCTCTGCGCGCCCTTCTCGATCGGGGCGCGCAGACGGCGGCTCCCCGCGGCGGCGAGGTCGATGCCGCCGCGCGACAGCGCCCCGCCGGCGCGGGCGAACAGGTCGGTCGGGCGCACCCAGTCCACGCCCCGGCCCCGTACCTGCGCCAGCTTCTCCTTCGCGGCCCGGCGGGATGCGGCGTCCCTGATCGCGTCCGGCGTCCTCGTCGCCTCCGCATCCTCGGTCGGCGCGGTCGGTGTTCGTGGGGCGTCGTCCGGCACGCGATGCCGTCGGTACTGCTCGGCCGGGTTCGTCTGGTCCTGGTCACTCATGGCGTGACTCCTTCCCTTATGGGCTCGGACCCGGGCGGGCCGGCCTCATGGCTGTGGTGAGCGTCGGGACGCTCGGGGCGGGGCAGCCACCGGCCGACTGTCGAGGGATGCACCCCCAGGTGTCGGGCGATGGCCTTGTTCGACCACTCCCGCTCCCGTAGCTGCGCCGCCTGCGCCCGACGATCCGAACCAGCGTCCTCACCCGCCTCGAAGGGGCCGGGCGTGGCAGGCGGGGGTGCGGGTCGTTCGGGCTCGATGCCTGCCACGGTGACCGTGGCGGGCGGCACCTCACCCGCTGTCTCTGGCGGTTCGGCGGGACGGGCGGCAGCGCGGGTCAGAACGACGGTCAGATGGGTGATCGCCAGCAGCACCACGGGCGGCACCGCGGCGACTGCAGCCGCGAGCGGGCCTGGCACGTCGGCGTCCGCGGCGACGACCGCATGCAGGGAGTTCGCCGTCACCGACACCGCCGCGCCGCCGATCAGCAGCGTCCACGGATACCAGGCCGCCTTCTCACCGGCGAGCGCGACCACGGCGACCGTGGACACCACGATCACGCCATCGACGATCAGCGGCCACGCCCACGCTTGCCCCGCCCCTATCCCGGAGCGGCGGGCCAGGTCAGCCAGCGCGGTGAAGGACAGCCAGAACGCTCCGGTGGCGATGAACACCGTCCCAGCAACGGAAGTGACCACGGCCCAGCTCCGCCCCCGGCACCCTGTTCATCCCAGGCCCCTCACCGCGCCCGCCCACGACCCGGGGTCGCGTCGAGCGAACCCACCCGCCGGCGTGCTCGCTGAGGCGGAGCGTTCTCGGCGGGCGGCTCCCGCGTTGACGCTGCGGTAGGCGCTGTAGACGGTGCGGGTGATCTCCCGCTCGGCGAAGTCGGGCTGCTCGGCACGCACCAGCGCATCCAGGGCATCGGAGACCGGCACGTTCCCCTCAGCCAGGCGGCACGCGGCCCAGAACAGCTTGTAGTTCCGATCGCCCTTGATCTGCCGGGACAGCCACGCCGCCAGCCGGTCCGCGTTCTCCCGCCCCGACGCCTGCCCGCCTTCCCGCCCCGGGCGACGTGGCGGTGGCGGATCGAGGAAGTCACGTAGCCGCACCGCATCCACCGGCGCGACCGCACCGGCGGCCACTTGCTCGACCCGGTACGAGACCGAAGTAGCCTCCAGTCGCAGCGTCGAGGGGGGCGCGATGACGTAGCCTCCGTCCCCGCGGCAATCCACGCCGGCCTTGCCGACCGCCCACGACCGCTGCACCCGGGCCGGGACGGCCGGGAAGTAGGCATGCCGACCCCCGGTGGGCGTGGTCACCGTCGCCAGCGGCGCCGGGATCAGACCCGCGCGAGCCGCCCGCGCATATGCCGCGTACCCGTCGACGCCGTGCACGTCCACGTCGATCACGACCAGACCCGAGACGGCGCCGGTCGGGATGCCGATGTTCGCGCTCGGCTGCCACCGCCACCACTGCGCGACCTGGTGCGGGTCGGTTGTCGCGCGCCGGAAACCGGACGCGACGATCGGGGTCTTCTCGCCCGGCACGCACGGGAACACGGCCACCCCGGCCCGTGCCAGCTCGCGTGCTGCAACCGGCAACGGCAGACCGTCGAGCCGGTCGAACACGGCGGCGAACGCCGAGGGGGCGACCATCACAGCCCCCGCTCCGGCACCGCCTGCACCGTCCGCGGCTCACGCACCGGCAACGGCTCGGCCCCCGGTCCCGCCTCCGGCGCCCGCGCAGGTCCAGACTGTTCGACTTCGGGTCGGTCGAGTCGCAGTGAGGTCGGGTTGCCGTTGCCGAGCTGGATCGTGTCGAGCTGGCCCAGGACCTCGGTCGCGGTGCGGCGGACCTTCTCGCCGGTGTCGCGGATGACCTGCACCGGGTCCGTGCCGTCGACGTTCGCGGCCCACCCAGCGACGTAGGGGATCGTGTAGTCGCTGGTGTCCATGCCATGCGCTGCGGCGATCATCAGCGCCACCGACTCGGCCTCGACCTCACCGATCCCGCGATGCTGGCGCGCGTCCTGCTGGTTCGGCCCATGCAGACGCACATGGCCCAGTTCGTGCGCGAGGGTCTTCACCTGCGCGGCCGGATCCATGTCGGTCCGCACCAGGACCTGGCGGGTCTCGTAGTCGGTCATGCCGTTCGCGCCGCGGATCGCGTCGGCGTCGGGTATCCGCAGCACCTCGAATCCCAGCGACTCGACCTGCCCGGCCAGCCCCTCCCACAGCCCGGCGGGCGCCTCGCCTCTCAGCAGCTTCGGGCTTGGCAGTTCCGGCAGGTCGGCACCGTGGGTCCGGGACACATCCCACACATGAGCGGGGACGACGCTGACGATCCGCCGTTGCACGACCTCACCCGGGCGCGGCTTCTCGCCCTTCGTCAGGCGTCGCCACGAGGCCGGGTCCTTCGGCGTGGCCGTGGCGAAACGCACTCGGACCGGGGCGCGAATCTCATAGCCGCCGCCGGCCTCGGCCCAGCGGCCCATCTTCTTCCAGTCCTGGAACCCGGCCACCCATGTCGGCGTCGGGGATGGCACCCGGCCCTGCTCGTAGGCTTCCAGGTGCTGAGCCCAGATCAGCAGCGTGTTGTTGAATGAGCGCGATCGGAACCGCGCGGCGAACTCCATCGCCCGCCGCCAGTCCTCACCTGAGACCAGCTCCTCGACCGAGCGCACGATGCGTTCTTCGAGAGCTTCGAGCTTCGCTTCCCGCGTCTCGCTCCTCATCGCCATCGCAGGACCTCCCTCCGCCGTGGCCGCCCCGAGTGGGAGCAGCCGTTGCGACCACGAGGTACGCCGGGCGGATCAGGAAGACAAGGCGGACGACGGAAACGAGACTGGCGACCGCCAGGCTCCGCGATGAACCCGACGAGTCCCTACCGGACTACCGGAACCCCCGAAAGCCGTGGGGCCGCGGCCCGCGATCCTGCGGATATGACCCGGCTCGATGCGCGTTTCACCCGGACGACGGGGTGGCACGCGAGCGGGCGATCGCCCGGTAGCGGCTCGGCGTCACACCGACGCTACGACGGAACTGACGCGCCGCGAAATCAGGATCACTCCACCCCACCTCACGAGCAACCACCGCGATCGGCGTGTCCGTCGTGCGTAGAAGACCCGCCATCCGCTCCGCCCGCAACATCGTCAGATACGCGATCGGCGACTTCCCGTACGCCTCCACGAACACACGACCAAGCTGCGACTTCGACAGATGCACCTCGCGCGCCAGGTCCGTCACCGACCACCGACGCACCGGGTCCGACCGCAGCAGCTCGGCGACCCTCCGCGCCTCGGCCCGCAACGGCGCGAATCCCCGTCGCCTGGGCGGAGCAGGCCACGTCGTCGCGCGCTGCGTGGAGGACTCGCGCACCGGTGTCGTCGTGACGAACGGAGTCAGGACGTGAGCGATCGAGAACCACAACGCCTGCACCCGATGAAAGTTCGCGACCGGGCGATCCTCAACACTCAGCGCGACCAGCTCGTCCAGCCACGGCATCAACATCCCCGCCCGGTCCTCACCAAGTCGGAGAACCTGGGCTGGCTCGGCATAAGTCGTCGCAAAGAAGTCCTGTGCTTCAAGTCGATCTTGCAGAAAGCCGACGTACTGCCAGAACACCTGGTCCACCAGGTAATCGGTGTTCGCGAAGACGGTGGTCGTCGTGACGTGGCCTTCTGGCTCACTCCCGCACAGGACGTTCGCGCCGAGCACGACAACATCGCCAATACAGACGGGTCGCTGTCCGAACTCACTGAACAGCACCGCGGACCCAGAGCGGACGATGACAATCTTGATGCAGTCATATGCCACCGGACCGATCGGACGATGCTCGGTACGGGTCAATGCCGTGATGGGTGAGCGCAGGCCTTGTTCGTCTGCCTCGAATCCCAACATGTTCTTGACCCGGACAGTCGCGTCTCAGCGTTCGTCCAGTGAGCGTTCCATCTCGCTTTCGCGCATCCGTCCCGCCAGCAGAGCGATCAGCGCAAGGGCGGGTGGCGCGATGCCGGCGATGATGAAGATCACGGGGATAGGCACGAGCAGTGAGAGCGGGCCTGCGATGGCGATCGAGACCGGCATGAAGGCGATCGAGACGAAGAAGTCGAGGCTCGCGACTCGGCCGATCATGTCGAGCGGCACCAGACGTTGCAGCAGGGTTCCCCAGATGACGACACCGGCTCCGGTCGCCGCGCCGACGATGAACAGTGCTGAGAGCATCAGAATCAGGTTGTCGGCGACGCCGATGACCGCAAGGGGGAGGGTTCCGCCGCCCCAGCAGGCGATCATGAATGTGAGGTAGCGGCGCGGCAGTTTCAGAGATGACACAACGAGTGAGCCGATCGCCCCGCCGATGCCGAATGCGGCAAGGAGGAAACCGAACGTCGATTCGGCGTCCTCGAACCTGTCGCGGGTGATGAACGGCAGCAGCACTTCGATCGGTCCCTGGATGATGAGGGCGAGAGAGGAGCCGAAGATCAGAGTCCAGAGCAACCAGCGAGTGCGAGCCACATAGTTCACGCCTGCTCGAAGGTCGCCCCACACGCTCGTGCGCTGCTCCGGAGAAGTGACCGTGATCAGTTCGTCGCGCCGACTGAGGAACAGAGTGAGGATGAACGCGATCGCGTACGACGCTGCGACGATCACGGCCCCGATGGCGGGAAAGAACATGCCGACGAAGATTCCGCCGAGGGCGGGACCCAGACCCTGCCCCATTGAGGGTCGGAGAGCGCCTTCGAGCCCGTTCGCGGCGAGGAGCTGCTCAGGCGGAAGCACCTGGGGCAGATACGCGCTGTAGGCGGGGTAGAAGAACGCGCTTCCTGCGCCCATCGCGAAGGAGGCGACGCCGACGTGCCACAGTTCGATCGTCCCGGTGAGGGACAGCACTGCCACCACGGTCATCACGGCCGCGGTGCATCCCTGCACGGTGATGATGATGCGGCGTTTGGAGAACCGATCGGCGACAACGCCACCCAGGATCGAGAAGGCGAACAAGCCCAAGCTCATCCCTGTCGCGACCGCTGAGAGCGCGAGCGGGCTGTCATCGAGCGCGAGGACTTGGAAGACCATCACGATGGTCCACATCCCGGTGCCGAAGACCTCGATGCCGACTGCGGCGAACAGGAGCCGATAGTCCCGCGAAGCCAGTGGCCGCAGGGCACGTATCCGGTTGAGGTTCTTCTCGCTCATACCAGCGCCTCGCCTTCGATCATCGAAGTCAGTTCGAGGCTCGGCCATTCGTAAACGTCACGGAGCAGCTGCCGGTCGTGCGTTGACAGGACGACCGCCGCTGCAGTCGCTCCGAGCGCGTCGGTGAGTTCGTCAACGAGCGCGATTGAAAGGTGGTTGGTGGGTTCGTCCAGGAGGAGCACATGCGGGCGCATCGCGAGCACGAGTGCCAGATCGAGCCGGCGCTGCTGCCCCATCGAGAGCTCGCCCACTCGTTTGCCCGCCTCGCGCGGGCGAAGGAGACCAAGCTGAGAGAGGCCGATCGCATCCGATTCCCGCAAGGTGCCTTCGGACACGAGCGCGCCGACGTGCGTGGCGTACACCTCGCTCGCTCTCCGATCAGGCGGCAGGGTCGTCTCCTGATGGAGAAAGCCGAGGCGCGTGCTCCGAGGCATCCGAACCGCTCCGGTGTCCGGCGATAGCTCACCACCGACCACGCCCAGCAGTGTGGACTTGCCGGCACCGTTCGGGCCGGTCACAACGAGACGGCCGCGGTGGGAGAGTGAGAACGACACTGGCTGGCTCAACCGCCCGGCGACGCTGACGTGATCGACGCTGAGGAGAACCGCGCCAGTTCGTGTGGGGAGTTCGGGGAACCGGAAGAGCTGAGGCGGTTCCGGCACGGTGACGGCGTGGGCTTCGAGTGCTTCCTGGCGTCGGTGAACGTTCTGCACAAGCCCGCCGGCCCGGGTGGCGCGCCCATGCTTGTTGGTGCCCTTCTCTGGTCTCCACCCCGAGACGAGTCGGTTCTGCGCTGCGCTGAGACTGTCCTGTAGCCGAGCATGCTCGGCCTGCTGGCGGTCATAGTCCTGTTCCCAGCGTTCCCGCTCGGCCAGACGTCCCTCCCGGTAGCCGGCATAGCCGTTCCCGTACACGCGCGGCCGATCGTCCGGCGTCGGGTCCAGGTCGACGATGGTCTCCGCGATGTCGGACAGCAGCGCGCGATCGTGGCTGACGACGACAACACCCCCGCTCCGCGCTCGGAGCTGCGCGGTCAGGAACTCGAGCCCGCTTCGGTCGAGGTGGTTGGTGGGCTCATCAAGCAGGAGGAAGTCGTGATCGGCGCCCAGGAGGCACGCCAGCCGTACCCGATAACGCTGTCCCACCGAGAGGTCTGTGAGAAGCCTGGTCGAGTCCGTCTCCGCGTCGAGTGCTTCGAGCGCGATCTGCACGCGCCGTTCGGCATCCCACGCATCGAGCGCTTCGGCATGTTCCAACGCGGCCGCGTACTGCTCCTCCGTCCGGTCCTTGTTGTCCGCGAGAGCGAGAGCGGCCGCGTCGAGCGCCGCCAACGCGGCCAGTGGTTCGGCGATCGCCTCTGCGACCGCCTGCCCAACAGTTCGACTGTCAGCGGCGGTCATCTCTTGCTCGGCCACAGCGATCGTGCCGATGCGCTGGACTGTTCCGCTGTCCGGGACCAGGACGCCAGCGAGAACCTGCAGGAGGGTCGATTTCCCTCGCCCGTTCTCTCCCACGATCGCGACACGCGATGAGGAAGTGAGGGTGAGGTCTACATGATGGAGAACGGGTGTGGCTCCGCGCATCAAAGACACGTCGGAAGTGATGAGTTGCGCGCGATGGCGCGCCGGATGACGGTTCGTCGGGGTAAGCATTGAAGTCCTTCGAGACGACGCACCACCAGCCACAGACAGGCAGATAGGTACGCAAATGACGGCGACCCAGGAAGGGTCAGAAACGAGCGGCCGCCGCAGTCTCGGATTACTCAACGAGCGCGGTGGGCCTACTCAGCCGTCACAGGAAGTACAAATGCATACGACCACCCTACCGCACGAAGCCGACGTGCCCTCCGCCTAGCTACGCGATCGCTAGAAGGGCGCGGAGCGCGTGCGCTGCTTGGGCGGGTACGACTCCGTTGCCGAGTGCGGTGAGCTGTTCTGGCGGGGTGAGTCCGAGGTTGGGATCGGTCACCCATCCGTCCGGTAGGCCCATCAGCCATTCCACGAAGCGCGGCGCGGGCCGGCACTGCCCCTCGTCCGTTACGAGGGCTGGTGAGGGGGCGCCTCGTCCGGTGAGGTGTTCCCATCGTCGGATTGCCAGGGCGTAACGTCCCCAGCGTCGAAGAGCTGCCCGATCAGCGGCCACAGAAGCTCCGGATCCCGATGCGGCCGCGAACCGTCCGGCCCGTTCAGCGCCAGGTCGATGACCTGATGGGACAGGGCGATCGTGCCGCGCCGCGCGCGTACTCGTTCCAGGCTCTCCCCGCCGCGGGCGGCGTCGGAGGCCAGCGGCGTGCGGAACAGCGCGGCGGGCGAGGATGAAGATGCGAAAGCGGGTGTGGGGTGCGCCGATGTCGGAAGCGGGTAGGCCGAGCCAGCGCGCGTCGTACCCGAGGTCGGCCAGATCGCCGAGTACGGCGCCAAGAGCCCGTAGAGGTCGAGCTGGCTGGTCTCCCAGATGCCACGGGTCGGATTCCACACCGCGAACGGCCGCCCCCCTCGATTGCGGTTGCGGGCTCGGGGGTTGCAGAGGCGGGGTTGCGTCCATCAGGGTCCTCTCCTTCCGGTGTCGGGCGCGTCGCGGTAGCCGAAAGCAGCCCGCGCACGTTCTCGGCGACGACCCACTCCGGTTGCAGCACGTCGATCGCCTCGGCCATGCGCGCCCACAACCCCGAGCGGGTGCCAGGGTGCAGGCCGGCCATGCGTCCCACGGTGGACACGTCCTGGCAGGGGAACCCACCGCAGATCACATCGACGGGCTCGACCGCGTTCCAGTCGATCGTCGTGATGTCGCCCAGGTTCGGCACGCCCGGCCAGTGATAGGCGAACACCCGCGCCGGCGCCGGGCTCAACTCTGAGAACCACACCGTCTCGCCGTCGAACACTTCCTCGACGGCAAGGTCGAGTCCGCCGTAGCCAGAGAACAGTGACCCGATCCGTAGACGACGGCCCTGGGTCTCGTCGTTCGGCAGGCGCATGAGGACTCCGGCAGATCGGTGATCCCCGGCCGAGTCCGATCGTGAACTCGATGCCGGGCTGGTTACCCGCCAAGTGCTCGCCGCACCTCCCGTCTCCAACTCGAACGACCTTGCGACGGCCTGCCGCCGCCCTTGGCTCGCCCCGTCTCTGAGCTGCCACACGTCTTTCAGACGAGGCGCGAGGGTCCCGAGTCGCATCTGATGCGACCGGGCTTGCGGGATCACCTGCTCTCCGAGCGGTTAGCGGAAGGGGCAGCCGAGGTGACGGTTTCGATGCGTGTGATGAGCGCGGGCGATGGGTACAAGTACCTACTGAAGTCCATCGCCGCGGGCGATGGCGACCGCTCGCTGTCCACGCCGCTGACTCGGTATTACGCAGAGGCAGGAACGCCGCCCGGCTTCTGGATGGGCTCGGGACTTGGCCGGCTCGGGCACGGCGAGCTGGTCGAGGGAGCCCAGGTCGCAGAAGCCCAGCTCGCGCTGTTGATCGGGATGGGCCATGACCCGATCACGGGCGATCCGCTGGGCCGCGCCTACCAGCAGTTCGCGTCGGTCGCGGAGCGGATCACGCAGCGCGTCGACGCCCTCGACCCCGAACTGGGGCCGGCCGCTCGAGCTCAACAAGTAGCCGCGATCGAAGCGGAGGAGGCTGAGCGCGGAACCCGCCGCGCCGTGGCGGGCTATGACTTCACCGTCTCCGTGCCGAAATCCGTCTCCACGATCTGGGCGGTTGCAGACGCGGGCACCCAAGCCTTGATCGCAGACGCCCACCATGCGGCGGTTGCAGAGCTGGTTGCGTTCCTCGAACGAGAGGTTGCGACAACCCGAGTCGGTGCAACCGGCCCGGACGGCGCGGTTGCGCACGTCGATGTCGCCGGCGTCGTGGCGGCGGCGTTCGATCACTACGACAGCCGCGCGGGCGACCCGCAGTTGCACACGCATGTCGTCATCAGCAACAAGGTTCTGACCGTGCAGGACGGGCGCTGGCGAACCCTCGCTGGCCGGCCGATGCACTCGGTCGTCGTAGCCGTCTCCGAGCTCTACAACGCCGCTCTGGCGGACCAGCTCACCCGCGTCCTCGGCGTGGAGTGGGAGGCGCGAGAGCGGGGCCGGGACCGGAACCCGGCATGGGAAATCGAGGGCGTGCCCGACGAGCTGGTGACTGAGTTCTCCACCCGGTCGCGACACATCAAGGCCGAGAAGGATCGCCTGATCGCTGAGTACGTCGCCAGGCACGGGCGCCAGCCTTCGGCGCGGACGGTGCTGAAACTCCGGGCACAGGCGACGCTCGCTACCCGGCCGGAGAAGCAGGTTCGGTCGCTGGCCGACCTCACCCGCGAGTGGCGGCAGCGCGCCAGCCGAGTGCTCGGGAAGGACGCGAACGGCTGGGCTCGCACCCTCACCGTGACGAACGCGCGGGCGCCGCGGGTGTTGCGTGCCGACGATGTGCCGCTGGACGTGGTGCGTGAGGTCGGGCAGACCGTGATGGAGACGGTCGGTGAGAAGCGTTCGACCTGGACCCGCTGGAACCTGCATGCCGAGGCATCCCGGCAGTTGATGGGGTGGCGGTTCGTCACCATGCAGGATCGGGAGGCGATCACTGGCCTGGTGGTCGACGCGGCCGAGCACGCTTCGCTGCGGTTGACGCCGCCGGAGCTGGCGTCGAGTCCGTTGCAGTTCCGCCGCGTGGACGGCACCTCCCGGTTCCGGCCGCACTCCTCGACGCTGTTCTCATCCGAAGTCCTGCTGGCCGCCGAAGACCGGCTCCTGGCCCGAGCGTCCACCACCACGGGGCCGGTCGTGGCGTTGGAGACGGTCGAGAGGATCGCCCGAAAGCCCGACGCACGCGGGCGGGTGCTCGGCGAGGATCAGGCCGCGGCCCTGGCAGCTATCGCAGTCTCCGGTCGGATCGTGGACGTGCTGGTCGGCCCGGCCGGTGCCGGGAAGACCACGGCCATGAACGGGCTCCGCAGGGCGTGGGAGAAGGAACACGGCAACGGGTCGGTGATCGGACTCGCGCCCTCTGCTGTGGCGGCGCAGGTCCTCGCCGATGACCTCGGCATCGCGACGGAGAACACCGCGAAGTGGTGGCAGAACCATCTCATGCACGGGACCACGTTCGCGGCTGGGCAGCTCATCATCATCGACGAGGCGAGTCTGGCCGGCACCATGTCGCTGGATCGGCTCACCCACGAGGCTGAGCAGGCGGGCGCGAAAGTCCTCCTGGTCGGTGACTGGGGCCAGCTCCAATCACCGGGCGCCGGCGGGAGCTTCGCGATGCTCGTGCACGCCCGTGAGGATGCCCCCGAGCTGACCGATCTGCACCGCTTCACCCACGAGTGGGAGAAGACCACCTCGCTCCAGCTCCGCCACGGCCGCGCCGAGGCGATCGACACCCTGATCGAGCACGGCCGGATCACCGGCGGCGACGAGGAAGCGATGATCGACGCCGCCTATCGCGCGTGGCGGGCTGATGTTGCCGCTGGGCGTGCGTCGATCCTCGTGACCGAGACGCACGCGACCGTCACCGAGCTGAACGCCAGGGCGCGGGCGGATCGGATCATCGACGGCGCCGTGAACCCGACCCGCGAACTCGCCCTGCACGACGGTACCGCGGTCTCGGACGGTGATCTGGTCATCACCCGCGAGAACGACCGGCGGCTCCGCAACGGCCGAACGTGGGTCCGCAACGGCTCCAGATGGATCGTCACCGGGGTCCGTGAGGACGGGTCGGTCAGCATCCGCCCTGCCGGGCGCAGGTTCGGCGGCGGGATCGTGCTGCCGGCCGACTATGTGGCCGAGCACCTGGACCTCGGTTATGCGATCACCGCGCACCGTGCCCAAGGCGTGACCACCGACACCGCGCACGCGGTCGTCACCGCCACCACGACGCGGGAGAACTGCTACGTCTCCATGACCCGCGGCGCCACCAACAACCACGCCTACGTCGCCGTCGACCGTGAGGACGCCGAGCACGCGGTGCCGCGTCCCGGCGACAACCCGAACGTCACCGCCCGCTCGATCCTCTACGGCGTGTTGCAGCACATCGGCGCGGAGCTGTCGGCGCACGAGACGATCGCCGCCGAGCAAGACCGCTGGGGCTCGATCGCGCAGCTCGCAGCCGAGTACGACACGATCGCGCAAGCCGCGCAGCACGACCGCTGGGCCACCTTCCTGCAAGCCTCCGGCCTCACTGTCGAGCAGGTCGAAGACGTGCTCGCCTCCGACGCCTACGGTGCTCTGTCGGCCGAGCTGCGCCACGCCGAGGCCAACCACCACGACCTCGACGTGCTGCTGCCCAAGCTGGTGGCCGCGCGGGGCCTGCGCGATGCCGACGACATCGCCTCCGTCCTTCACGCCCGCGTCGCTCGTGCCACCGTCCGGCCTGCCGGATCGGGACGCACACGCAAGCCCCCGCGGTTGATCGTCGGGCTCATCCCGCACGCCGGCGGGCAGATGGCCGAGGACATGCGCCAAGCCCTGGACGAGCGCCGCGAGCTGATCGAGGCCCGCGCCGACGCCATACTCCGTACCGCGCTCACCGAGAAGGAACCGTGGACGGCCAGCCTCGGCCAGGCACCGAAGGACAAGAAGCAGCAGGCGGCATGGTGGCGCGCCGCCCGCACCATCGCCGCATACCGAGACCGCTACGGCATCACCGACGACCGCACCCCGTTCGGCCCCGACCCGGAGAGCACCAGCCAGAAGATTGACGCGATCCGCGCCCGCGCCGCCCTGAACCGCGCCCGCGCCGCCACGATCGAGGGCACCACGACGGAGCAGATACGGCCTGTGGCTGTCGGGCGGCGGACGCCGAGTCTGTGAATGAGCACCTGTGGCCGCACGTCACCCGACTACCAATCGAGCAGACTTAGCATGTTCGATGCTCCGGTACTGATTTGGCGTGACGCCGATACCGCGGCGAAACTGTCGCGCAGCGAAGTCTGAATCACGCCAGCCGACTTCGCGAGCAATAGCGGAAAGTGGCCGGTCGGTAGTGCGGAGAAGATGAGCCATCCGTTCTGTGCGGAGCATTGTTAGGTAAGCGATGGGCGACTTGCCGTACGCTTCCACAAACACCCGCCCCATCTGCGACTTAGACAAATGGACTTCATCGGCAAGGTCCGACACCGACCAACGGCGCTCAATGTCCGCGCGCAGCAGTTCCGCGGCTCTCCGCGCCTCCATGCGCAGCGGGGTGAACCGGCGATGCCGAGGCAACGTGGGCCACGTTGTCGCTTGCTGCGTTGAGGATGTTCGGATCGGAGAGGTCTTGATGAAGGGGGCGATGACGTGCGTGATCGAGAACCAGAGCGCCTGCATTCGGTAGAAGTTCTCCACTGGCCGGCCTTCGATACTTAGCGCGACCAGTTCGTCCAGCCACGGCGTTAACGACTCCGCCCGATCCTCGCCGAGTCGAAGAATCTGGGCGGGCTCAACATAGGTGGCGGCGTAAAAAACCTGCGCATCGAGACGATCTTGCAGCATCCCGACGTACTGCCAGAACACTTGATCGACCACATAGTCGGTGTCGGCATAGATTGTCGTCATCGTGATACGGCCTTCGGGCTCACCACCGCACAGCGTGTTCGGACCGAGCAGGATCACGTCACCGGCATTGACTAGTTGCTTCCCGAACTCACCGACCAAGACCGCGCCGCCGTCACGGACGATCGTTATGGTCACACAGTCATAGGCCGACGGTACGACGGCAGCACGGAGCACTCTGGTTCGAGCAATGACCGGCTCGAACCAGAGTGCTCCACTGCGACGGGGAGACATCACGCTGTCGAATCCCAGTGATGCGTGTCGTCCGACGACCCACCGTCCTAGTTGACACGCTCCCGATGCGCCCTCGTGCGGTACCACCACAGAAGCAGAGCGAGGCCGACGAATATGGCACTGGTCAGAGCGATGCCGCGTGTTCCGGCGAGGTTGAGGGCGAGACCGCCAGCAATGGGGCCGATGATCGCCCCGATGTTGAGTGCCGCAGTAGAGAACGACCCAGACATCGTTGGGGCTGCTTCCGCCTCGGCCATGATCCGGGCGATCAGCGCGCTGCCGACGGTGAAGGAAAGAGCGCCTTGTGTGAAGGCTAGAACCCACAGCAGAGCGGGGCTCGTCGGTGCCAGGGCGAGAGTCGCCCAGCCGACAAGCAGGAGCGGACTCGCTATCGCGATCAGCGGGCGCCAGTGACGGTCTCCGAGCTGGCCGGCCAAGGTGACACCAGCAAAGGCGCCGATGCCGAACAATGCCAGGAGCGCCGGCACCGCCCGGTCACCGATGCCACCCGGTCCAGCGGCGATCACAGCCAAGTAGGTGAACGTGCAGAACGTCGCTCCGTTGACCAAGATCGCCAGGACCACGACGACTTGTAGCGGGCGCCGACGCAAGACCGAGAGCTCTGCACCCAACGTTGTCGGTGCGGTGGCTACTGCAGTCGGGTCAGGCCGGGTCGGCGTCGCCGTGACCACCGCGATAAGTGCGGGTACGCAGATGATAGCGATGGCCCACAGGGTCGTGCGCCATCCCAATGCCTCACCGACAAGAGCCCCGAGAGGAACACCGGCGATCAGCGCGAGCGTGGTGCCAGCGAGGATCACAGCCAGGGCGCGTGCGCGCCGGTGGGCGGGAACGATCTGGCCGACCGTCGACAAAGCGACGGCAAGGAACCCGGCGTTCGCCAACGCAGCGACAAACCGGGTCAGGATGAGAATGACGAACGACCCAGTGACGGCACCGACGACATGTGCGACCACGAAGACGGCGAGGAACCCGGTCATGGTCCACCGCGGCGATAGCTCCGGCCGCTAGCGGCCATCACCGGCGCGCCGATGACCATTCCGACCGCGAACGCGGAGGTCAGGAGACCGGCCTGACTCAGTGAGACGCCAAGCTCGGTGGCGATAGCCGGTAGCAGGCCAGCCAAGACGAACTCGGAAGTTCCTTGAGCGAAGACGGCGAGGGCAAGTAGATACAGCAAGAAGGGCATGAGAGTGCTTTCCGAAACATGAGACGAATACGGGTGCGAAAGGCACGGCCGGTGTTTCGGATGCACGGGCTCAACGGACGCGACGACTCAGGGCGCGCGTGCGACGAGGCTGGTGGGGAAGAACGTCAGCATCCAGGGCTACCGGCGTGCCGGCAGCCCTGCTCTGTCTGACTCAGGTGACCCCATAGCCCCAAGACTATCTCAGAAGCAGAGCGGAGCACCCGCGCGGCGTTCTCGGCGCGGGCACCTCGAACTCAGAGAGAGCGTCCGGGCGTGCTCCGTGACGGCCGCCGGTGCCCGAACTCGCGTCCGATCTCGGGTCGGGTCATGGCCCGACCTGGGCTCGGGTCGGCGTCGAGAAGGTCGATCACGTCGCTGGGCTGCGTGACGAGCGAGGCGAATCCTTGCTTGATGAGTACGTTCGGTCCGGCGCTCGCGACGCTGGTCAGCGGACCAGGCACGGCGCCGACGCCCCGGCCGAGGTCGCGTGCGTCGATGACCGTGGTCATCGACCCGGATCGAGGCCCGGCCTCGGGGATCACGGTCGCACCCGACAGTGCCGCCAACAGGCGACTACGGGCGAGGAACCTGTGCTTTGTCGGCGCAGAGCCGGGTGGCAGTTCGCTGACCAGCAGCCCGATATCCCCGATCCGGTTCAGCAGCTCGGAATGTCCGGCCAGGTAGGGACGATCCAGCCCACCGGCCAGGACCGCGATCGTCTGACCGCCCGCGGCCAGCGCGCTCTTGTGCGCGGCCCCTTCGATCCCGTAAGCGCCACCGGCGACGATGACCCGTTCCTCATCGGCCAGGCCCATCGCCAGCTCGCCCGTGACGTGCTCGCCGTATTGGGTTGAGGCACGAGAGCCGGTGATCGTGGCTCGATCGCTCAGTGGCGTCATCAGGAACGAGACCGCCCCGCGCATCCACAGCAGGTACGGAGCACGATCGCCCAAGTCGTTCAGGCCGGCGGGCCACTCCTTGTCGGCAGGAATGAGCGTGCCGAACCCGTGCCGCTCCGCCTGCGCCAGTTGATCCAGCAGGCCGGGCGTGATCCGTTCGGTAAGCCGCTCGCGCCACATCAGCGCCTCGGCGCGAGCGAGACAGGGCACGTCGTCGTCGGCCTGGATCAGGCGCAGCGTCTCGACGCCGCCGTGATGGGCGAGGACAATGCCGGTGGCTGGGTCGTTCGGCTCGGCGATCATCGACAGCACGGCTCGCGCCTGCCGCTCGTCCTGTACCTGCTCGGCCATCGTCGCCATGATCGGTGTCCTCTCGCTCCAAGGTCACCGACGAGGTACACGCTCTTGCGCTCAGCGAGGGGTTCCCTCCGTCACACGTCAGTCGTAGACTGTGAGATGAGGCAGGTTCAGCAAACTACGCGGGTCCTTCGGGACGGCCCCTCGCGGGCACTCGGTTCATAGCCGCCTCCACGACGGAACACGTCGCGCTATGACGAGGAAAGAGGCCCGCAATGATTCGCCAATCCATGAACCTGAGCGAACGAGGCTACGGCGTCTTCCAGTACGCGCCCACGAACCTGCTGCTCGGCGCCATCCGCTACCGCCGTCGAGGCTTGAAGTGGGGCATCCCCGCCATGCTGCTCCTGGGCGGCGGTTACTACTACGCCACAGCGATCTGCCACACGATCATCCTGCGGGAAGGCCCCGGTCCTCTCTACCTGCTGGTCCTGCTGTTCGCGTGGAACGCCCTCAAGTTCTTCTGGATCGGGCCGGTCAGCCTCGTCCAGCTCGTGCTCGTCCAAGCACAGGAACGGAGGGTCCGACGAGTCGCCGACGTGGGGGAGGGCGAGGGCAGCCGACAGATGTCGGAGGCACCCGGCATCCTGTGACGTGGGCTTGGGGTTCGCCCGCCTGTCGTCGCGGTGGCAAGGGCAGCGCCCCGGTAGCCTAGAGGCAAGGCCTACCTGTCGGAGGTGAAGCAAGCAGAAGGAGGAGGTGCGATGGTGGCGCGGTCCAAGGATCGACCGACTGCGGAGCAGATCGAGCTTGCCGAAGCGCAGATCGTTGAGCAGTCCAAACGAATCGACTTCTTCCTCACGGAGTATTCCGTCGAGCTGCTGGCCCAGAAGGTCCGCGACGGCGAATATGTCGTGCCCGCGTATCAGCGCGAGTTCACCTGGGAGGAGCGTCGTAAGTCTCGGTTCATTGAGTCATTGATTATGGGTCTTCCGATTCCGTTCATCTTCTTCTGGGAGATGCCGGACGGGCGGCTGGAAATCGTTGACGGCTCGCAGAGACTGCGCACTATCGAAGAGTTCATTTACGGCGGATTCCAGCTTGGCGAACTTGATCCTCTGACACATCTGTCGGGATTCCGTTTCGATGACCTCCCCGAGTCGAGGCAGCGAAAGATCAAGAACCGATCAGTTCGCGGCATCGTTCTGAATGAGCATGCCGATGAGGCGGCGCGGCTCGACATGTTTGAGCGCATCAACACGGGCAGCAAGATCGCCAACAATGCAGAGATTCGTCGTGGCGCTCTCGCTGGGCCGTTCCTGGACGTTGTAACTGAACTTGCTAACGTGCCGCTCCTTGCCCAGCTCGCGCCGATGCCAGCGAAGGCCAAGAGAGAGCGTGGCTACGAGGAACTCGTCACGCGACTCTTCGCTTACGGAGACGGTCTTGACGGCTATCGAGACCGGCCTTCCGACTTCCTCTTCACTTACTCAAAGAAGATGAATCAAGAGTTCGCTTCAAACCCGGACCTGGCGGACGCATATCGCCAGCGGTTCAATGCTGTTCTTGATTTTGTGTCACGCAATTTCCCGTTCGGATTCCGTAAAGCCGAGAAGAGCACGGCCACGCCGCGGACGCGATTCGAGTCGATTGCTATCGGCGTTGACCGGGCACTGGCTGAGATGCCGGAGCTTGCCGACCGCCCGGCCGACCAGATTGATGTCGCCTCCTGGATTGGTCTGCCGGAGTTCCAGAAGATCACGAGTTCGGACGGTGCGAATGCGATCGCTCGCCTTCGCGGACGTATTGATTTCGTGAAGCACAAGCTGGTGGGGCATGGCGACGATTGATCTTGCTCCGTTTTTTGAGGAGAGGTACGAAGAAATAGAGGCGTACCTCTCTTTTCTGCAGAACGTCGAGGATGCCGCCCGCGAGGGCACACCCCGCCTGCGTGGAACCGACGCTCCGATCACCACTGAGCAGAAGAAGATTCTCAACTCAAGTCTCTACCTACAGCTCTACAACCTCGTAGAAGCCACCGTGCTCCGATGCTTGGAAGCGGTTGTCGCCGCCGTCGAGGAAGCGGAACGGCGTCCGAGCGAGCTAAGCATTGGTCTCCGAACTGAGTGGGTGCGTTCGATCGCGCGCACTCATAGCGATCTGGGGCCGGACAAACGTCTGCAAGCGGCACTTGATCTGTGCGAGCAGTTGTTGCAGCAGATGCCTGTCAAAGGGTTCAAGATCGAACCTGGTGGGGGCGGAAACTGGGACGACTCTTCGATTGAGAAGATATGTGAACGAGTTGGCTGTGGCCTGACGCTCTCACCTGATGTCCTCGAAGCGGCAAAGCGTCACATTCGAGATGACATGGGCGCCCTCAAACTAGTTAAGAACCGTCGCAACGGACTTGCTCATGGGTCGCTGTCATTCGTTGACTGCAGCGATGGCGTGACGGTAGCGGAGCTCAAGGTCCTCGCTACTGCGGTCGGAGACTATCTGAGAGAAGCAGTTGGATGTTTCGTGAGCTTTATCCAGGTCGAGATTGCGAAGAGCAAAGAGCAGATGGAGACGGAAGGAGTGGTCGCTTGATGAGTGAGGGCGAGAACGCTCCGACGATTCGTGCCGTCGATCTGTTCTGCGGAGTTGGCGGCCTGACATACGGCCTCGTCCAGGCAGGTATCGAAGTTGTTGCGGGCATCGATATCGACCCGGCGTGCAAGTATCCCTACGAGGCCAATAACAAGGCCAAGTTCATTGAACGTGATGTCAATGAACTTTCGGCGTCTGACGTTGCAGCCATGATTGGCGGTGCCGACATCAGCATGATCGCTGGATGCGCCCCATGCCAGCCGTTTTCAACGTACAGCCGGTCGGGCAGGAGCAAGAAGCGCGGAGACGACTGGCAACTTGTTGAGACGTTCGGCAAGCTCGTGAAGGAAGTCCAGCCCGATCTGGTCACGATGGAGAATGTTCCTCAGTTACTCGACCATCCCGTCTTCGATCAGTTCTTGGAGAACTTGGATGGCTATTCAGTTGAGTGGTCTGTCGTTCAAGCGGTCCGGGTGGGCATCCCGCAGACACGCAAGCGCCTGGTTCTCATCGCCTCCAAGCTGGGCGCTGACGGCCTCACGCTGGCGCAAGACACCGAGCGTGTGAGGACCGTGCGGGAGGCCATCGGTCGCCTCCGTCCGATCGAGGCTGGTGAGTCAGACCCGAAAGACCGTCTGCATGTCGCGTCACGATTGAGTAAAACCAACCTTGAACGGATACGCCACTCGAAGCCGGGCGGTACATGGCGCGACTGGCCCGATGCGCTCCAGGCCGCCTGTCATCGGAAGAGCACGGGCGCCACGTATCCGAGTGTGTATGGCCGGATGTCGTGGGACGACGCGAGTCCGACGATCACTACCCAGTGCTTCGGGTACGGGAACGGGCGGTTCGGTCACCCCGAGCAGGATCGGGCCATCTCCTTGCGGGAAGCTGCGATCTTGCAGACCTTCCCACCCAAGTACAAGTTCGTACCTCCGGGCGAGCCCGTCCGCTTCAGCGTGCTGGGACGCCTCATCGGCAACGCCGTACCAGTGCGCCTCGGCGAGGTTGTTGGCCAGACGATCGTCGCGCACGCTTCGCGGTTCCGGCCGCCGGAGAGCCGAGTTGGGGCTGAGCGAGGGACGCCAGGACAAGAGCCACGCGGCGATCATCTCGCTCGGTCGTAGGGGGACCAGAAGGGGACCAGAAGGGGACCAGAATCATGCAAACCATGCATCCCGTGACGTGTTCTGCATGATCTGACCCCGGAATCACGCGGAATCCGGCTTGGTCGGAGCCGTTTGGACGCCTGGGGGTCAAGGGGTCGCAGGTTCAAATCCTGTCAGCCCGACCGTGTGATGTCTCAGGACATCGTCATAGCCGGACCTACGTTTCGTAGGTCCGGCTCTTACCTTTTCGGCGGGTGTGCGGGTCCCGTCAGCCCGGAGCTGAGTGCCGGTGCCCGGTGGCGTTGCGGTCGCCTGGTCCCCCTTCTCCGGGCAACCAGGTGGCACCAACGCCGCCGGGCGACATGGCCCGATCGCAACCGTGGGCGGCCGAGTGCCAGTCGGCTCAGGGCACGAGGTAGTCGCTGTCGAGTGCGTCGGTGATGGCCATCATCCCGGGCGCGTGCCCGATGGCGAAGGGGGGACGAGACTCCATGATCGCTGCCTGCGGGGTCACCCCGCAGGCCCAGAAGACCGGGACCTCGCCCTCGTGCACCGGCACCGGGTCACCGAAGTCGGGCGCCGCCAGGTCACGGATTCCCAGGGCGGCCGGGTCGCCGATGTGGACCGGGGCACCGTGCACCGCCGGGTAGCGCGAGGTCACCCGCACGGCGGTGGCCACCTGCTCGGCGGGCATCGGTCGCATCGACACCACGAGCGGGCCGCCGATCGATCCGGCCGAGCGGCACGGACGGTTGGTGCGGTACATCGGCACATTGTTGCCGGTCTCGATGTGCCGCACCGGCGCACCGGCCTCGAGCAGGGCCGCCTCGAAGGTGAAGCTGCACCCGATGAGGAAGGCGACGAGGTCCTCGCGCCACAGGTCGCGCACGTCGGTCACCTCGTCGACGAGCTCGCCGTGCTCGTACACGCGGTAGCCCGGCAGGTCGGTGCGCAGGTCGCCGTCGAAGATCTCGCAGGCCACCTCGCCCGGCTCGGTGACGTCGAGGACGGGGCAGGGCTTGGGGTTGCGCTGGGCGAAGAGGAGCACGTCGTAGGCCTGCTCGCGGGGGACCGCGATGAGGTTGGCCTGAGTCCAGCCGGCGCTCCAGCCGGAGGTTGGGACGGACAGCCCTGCGCGAAACCGGGCGCGGGCCTCCTCGGGGATCAGGGTTGCCGGGTCGAGGTCAGCCATGGTGGGTGCTCCCTTCGAGGACGAAGCGCATGTGCTGCCCGGGTTGTGCCTGCGCGGCACGCCCGATGTCGGCGGTGACGACGACCCCGATGACGGGATAGCCGCCCGTCACCGGGTGGTCGGCGAGGAAGAGGGTCGGCTGACCGGTGGGCGGCACCTGCAGGGCGCCGGGCACCATCCCTTCGCTCTTGAGCTCGCCCTCACGGGCCCGCTCCAGCCGCGGTCCGGACAGTCGCATGCCGACGCGGTCGCTCTCGGAGGTGACCTCGTAGGTGCCGCCGAGTAGGGCCTCCACGGCGCCGGGGGCGAACCAGTCGTCGCGGGGTCCGCGCACGATCCGCAGCCGCACCTCGCCGGTGGTCGGTGCCGCGACGGGCGCCACGTCGACGAGCGGCACGCCGGAGGGTGCCCCTCCCACGGGCAGCACGGTGCCGGGCGAGGGCACGGCCGGGCCCAGCCCGGCGAGGGTGTCGGTGGATCGTGAGCGCAGCACCGGCTCCACGTCGATGCCACCGCGCACGGCGACGTAGCTGCGCAGGCCGGCTGTCGCCGCCCCCAGCCGAAGGGAGGCCCCGTCCGGGAGCCAGGTCACGGCTGCGTGTCCGACGGGCCGCCCGTCGATGGTCATGGGCGTCGTGGCACCGGTGACGACGACCCACATGCCCCCGCGCGCCCGCACCTCCAGCCCGCCGAAGGTCACCTCGAGGGCGGCCGTCGCCTCCGGGTTGCCCAGCAACCGGTTGGCGAGGCGCAGCGAGCCCGGGTCCGCGGCCCCGGAGCGGCCCACGCCGAGCCCGGCGAGCCCGACCCGGCCCAGGTCCTGGACTGTCGTCTGCGGCCCGGTCGCGACGACCTCCAGCGCCCGCGGGGCGCTCACGACGTCACCTCGACGTAGCGCACGGTGGTGCCGGGCACGAGCAGCGCGGGCGGCTCGCGCCCGATGTCCCACACCTCGAGTGACGTGCGACCGATGAGCTGCCAGCCCCCCGGGGACTCCCGGGGGTAGACGCTGGCGAACTCGCCGGCGATGGCCACCGAGCCCGCCGGGACCCGGGTGCGCGGGTTGTCGCGGCGGGGGACCCGCAGCCGATCGTCGCCGCCGACCATGTAGCCGAAGCCCGGCGCGAAGCCGCAGAAGGCGACCGTCCACGGCGTTGCAGTGTGCGCCTCGACGACGCCTCGCTCACCCAGCCCGGTCAGGCGACCGACGTCGGCCAGGTCCTCCCCGTCGTAGACGACAGGGATCTCGACCTCACCGGCGGCGGCCCGGCCGTGGGTGCCCACGGTCAGGGTGGACACGGTGCGGGACAGACGCTCGACGGCGGTACGGGCCGGGTCGAGCGTCAGCAGGAGGGTCGCGGCGGCCGGCACCATGTCGACGACCCCGTCGGGCAGGTCCTCGTCGAGCTGGGCGTAGAGCGAGAGGACCTCCTCGAGGTCACCGAGCTCGACGAGCAGCGCGGTGTCGCCGGCGGGCAGCAGCTTCATGCGGCCTCCCCGACGAAGGGGGTGAGCCGCACCCCGGCCTCCTCGAGACCGGCACGCACGCGCCGGGCGATCTCGACGGCACCGGGGCTGTCGCCGTGCACGCACAGCGACCCGGCCGGGGCCGGGACCACCGTCCCGTCGACGGCGACGACCTCTCCCTTCGTCGCGATGCGGACGCACCGCTGCGCGATCTCGTCGGGGTCATGGAGCACGGCGTCGGCCTCGCGTCGCGAGACGAGGGTGCCCTCGGGGGTGTAGGCCCGGTCGGCGAAGGCCTCGCCGACGGTCGTCAGACCGGCCTCGCCGGCGAGCCGCAACCAGGCCGAGCCGGGCAGGCCGAGGACCGGCAGCGTCGGGTCGTACTGCACGACGGCCGCAACGACCGCGGCGGCCTGCTCCTCGTGGTGGACGATGGCGTTGTAGAGCGCGCCGTGGGGCTTGACGTAGCGCACCCGCGTCCCGGCGACCTTGGCGAAGGCCTCGAGCGCGCCGATCTGGTAGAGCACGTCATCGGTCAGCTCGGCCGGCGCGATGTCGATGAAGCGCCGGCCGAAGCCGGCCAGGTCGCGGTAGCCGACCTGGGCCCCGATCGCGACGCCCCGCGCCGCCGCACCCTCGCAGCTGTGCCGCAGGGCCGTGGGGTCGCCCGCGTGGAAGCCGCACGCGACGTTGGCGCTCGTCACGACGTCGAGCATCGCGTCGTCGTCGCCGAGGGTCCAGCTGCCGAAGCTCTCGCCGAGGTCGGCATTGAGGTCGATCTGCATCATCTGCTCCTGTCGTCGTACGTCTCGGCCGGTGTTGCGGCTCACTGCTCCCAGAGGTCGAGGATCCCGCTGAAGGACTCGTAGCCGAGGTAGATCGTCAGCAGCCACACGGCGAGCCCGACGTAGGCCAGGACCTTGGGGTAGCGGTAACCGCCGAGCAGGTCGCGGCGCATGAGCGCCACCCAGATGAGGATGCCGAAGCCGAAGGGGAGGATCAGGCCGTTGAGCGCACCGGCGAGGACGAGCAGCGTCGCCGGGGTCTGCCCGAGGGAGAGGTAGATGGCTGCCGAAAAGACGATGAAGCCGATGACGACCCACTGCGCGTGCCGCTTGATCGTCTCGCTGAAGGTCGTCAGGAAGCTGACCGAGGTGTACGAGGCGCCGATGACGCTCGTGATGCTCGCCGCCCAGAGGATGACGCCGAAGATGTGCAGCCCGACCGTGCCGAGCGCCGACTCGAAGGCCACAGCGGGCGGGTTGTCGACGCCGACGAGGTTGACCCCACCGACGACCACGCCGAGGATCGCGAGGAAGAGCAGCGCCCGCATGACACCGGTGACGAGGATGCCGGTGATCGATCCGCGGCTGATCTCGGCGACGCGCTCGGGGCCGGTGATGCCGGAGTCGACGATGCGGTGCGCGCCGGCGTAGGTGATGTAGCCGCCGACGGTGCCACCGATGAGGGTGGTGATGATGAGGAACTCGACCTTGTCGGGCATGACGGTCTGCTTGAGCGCCTCGCCGTAGGGCGGCTCGGTCGCGACGGCCGCATAGGCGACCATCGCGATCATCAGCACACCGAGGACGACGACGATCCGGTCCATGGCCACCCCGGCGCGCTTGCTGACGAAGATACCGATGGCGACGAGCGCGGAGATCGCACCGCCGATCTTGGCGTCGACGCCGAGCATGGCGTTGGCACCCAGTCCGGTGCCGCCGATGTTGCCGATGTTGAAGACGAGCCCGCCGAAGACGACGAGTCCGGCGAGCACGTAGCCGAAGCCGGGGATGACCTTGTTGGCGAGGTCCTGGGCGCGCAGACCGGAGACGCCGATGACGCGCCAGACGTTCAGCTGCACGGCGATGTCGACGATGATCGAGATGACGATCGCGAAGGCGAAGGCGGCGCCGAGCTGGGCGGTGAAGACGGTGGTCTGGGTGATGAAGCCCGGGCCGATCGCGCTCGTGGCCATGAGGAACATCGCCCCGAGGAGCGCGCCCTTCGTGGCCGTCGCGGCCGTGCCGGGCGGTGGCACGACCGATCCGTCGCCGCGGGTGTCGGGGCTGGGAGCCTGCGTCATCGGGGTTCTCCTCGTCGCTCACGGGACCACCTCGGTGTGCTCCCGATGACCCAAAGTAGCGATTGTTCAACAATCCGGCAATACCCTCGTCGGCTACAGTCGCGGCGTACCGGTGACGAAGGGGTGGACGGGATGACGCAGGACTGGCTCGCAGCACTCGAGGCCGAGCGGGGGTCGATGGGCCGCGCGAGCGCCAGCGAAAAGGTGGCGGATGCGCTGCGCACCCGGATCATCGAGGGCGACCTGCCGCCGGGGACCCGCCTGTCCGAGGAACGCATCGGGGGGCGCGCTCGGCGTCTCCCGCAACACCCTGCGCGAGGCCTTCCACCTGCTCGGGCACGAGCGTCTCGTCGTCCACGAGTTCAACCGCGGCGTCTTCGTCCGCACGCTCGGGGCCGACGACGTGCGCGACCTGTACGCCTTCCGGCGGATCCTCGAGACGGCGGCGGTGCGCCGGCTCGCCGCGACCGGAGGCGACCTGTCCGGCGTCCGGGCGGCCGTCGACGAAGGGAGACGCGCCGCCGCGGCCGAAGACTGGCGTGGCCTCGGCTCGGCCAACATGCACTTCCACCGGGAGCTGACCCTCCTGGCCGGCAGCCGCCGCCTCGACGACGCAATGCGACAGGTGCTCGCGGAGATGCGCCTCGTCTTCAGCACGATGGACGACCCGCGCACCTTCCACGAGCCCTACCTCGCGCACAACACGGTGATCGTCGACCACCTCGAGGCCGGGCGCCACGATGCGGCGGAGCAGGCCCTGGGCGAGTACCTCGACCAGGCCGAGGCCCAGCTGCTCAGCGCGCTGAGGGCCTCGGCCTGATCCAGCTCGTCAGCTGGCGGTGGCCCCCGCTGCGTGCGCGGCGCGACTGCGGACGGCGAGGAAACCACCACCGACGACCGCCGAGACGAGCGAACCCAGCAGCACGCCGATCTTGACGTGCTCGTCGGCGACGCTGGCCGTGCCGTAGGCGAGCTCGCCGACGAGGAGCGAGACGGTGAAGCCCACGCCGGCGACGAAACCCATGCCGATGATGTCCGGCCAGCGCAGGCTCTCGTCGAGCTCGAAGGCCGGCAGGCGACTCAGCGCGAAGGACGTCAGAGTGATGCCGACCGGCTTGCCGATGACGAGGCCCGCGATGATCCCGAGGGTGATCGGGTCCTGCAGGGCCGTGCGGAAGCCCTCGAGCCCGCCGACGGTGACGCCGGCCGAGAAGAAGGCGAAGACCGGCACGGCGACGAGGGTCGTGAAGACCCCCCACTGGTCGGCCAAGTAGGCCGTCAGACCGTCGTAGACCGGGGTCCCGTCCTCGTCGGTCGAGCTCTGCACCCGAGCCCGCTGGGTGGCGACGACGGGTACGGTGAAACCGAGCAGCACGCCGGCGACCGTGGCGTGGATCCCCGATGCGTGCACGAGCGCCCAGGTCAGCACGCCGAGCGGCGCGAGCAGCCACCACGTGATGACGCCGCGCTGCACGAGCACCGCGAAGACCGCGAGGGGCACGAGGGCGAGCAGCAGCCACTGCAGGTGCAGGCCCTGCGTGTAGACCACGGCGATGATCGTGATGGCGATGAGGTCGTCGACGATCGCGAGGGTGAGCAGGAAGACACGTAGCGCCGGGGGCAGGTAGCGCCCGACCACGGCCAGGACCGCGACCGCGAAGGCGATGTCGGTCGCGGTCGGGATGGCCCACCCGCGCATCGCGCCCTCCGAGTCGGACGAGACCGCGATGCCGGCGAAGATCAGGGCCGGCACGGCGACACCGCCGAAGGCAGCGGCGATGGGCAGGGCCGCCTGCCGCGGGTCGCGCAGCTTGCCCGCGACGAACTCCTCCTTGAGCTCCAGCCCGACGACGAAGAAGAAGATCGCGAGCAACCCGTCGGCGGCCCACTCGCCGATCGTCAGGTCGAGGTGCAGGGCGTGGGGGCCGATGGTGAAGTCACGGACCGAGGTGTAGAGGTCGGTGGCGGGGGAGTTGGCCAGGAGCAGGGCCACGACGGTGGCGACGAGCAGGAGGGCGCCGCCGACGGCATCGCTCTGGGCGGTGGCGTGCACGCCGCGCCACAGCTCGTGGGGAGCCAGACGGCTCGTGGATCGGGGGGACTGGGACATGGGTGGGACCTGTCTGGTGGAGGAGAGGTGGGCTGCCTGTCGGCGCCCGTCGTCGCAGGGCGCCTCAGCCGCTCGGCGGAGGGCAGCCAGCGATCTCCCCGTGCGCATTGGTGCCCCACGTGCTGATCCAGCCGTTGGTCCCGGGGTGACGCACCGTGCGCATGTGCGCACGCATCCGGGCCGCCTGGGCCAGCAGGCGGGGGTGCGCAGCGTCGCGTGACTCGGGACCGTTCACGGGGTGAGTCTAGAGAGCGACGAAGGGAGGTGAGCGGCGGACTCGCCGCGGTCACCTCCCTTCGTGCTCGTGCCTCCGGTCAGCGACCGCAGGCGTCCAGCGCCGCGGACTCCTCGGCGATCGCCTCGGAGCCGTAGTCCTCCGGCTCCGACTCCGGGATGTCGCGCCCGTGCAGCGAGGCACCGGCGGTCTCCTTGAAGAAGAGCATCGCGATCATGCCGATGACGCAGGCGCCCATCATGTAGGCCGCCGGGAACTCGAGGAAGCCGGTGCCCTCGACGGCGGCCTCGTTGACCGAGGCCGCCGTGCCACCGAAGGCGGCCGTGAAGACGTTGTAGGTCACGGCGAAGCCGGCGAAGCGCACGTGCGCGGGGAACATCGCGGGGAAGGTCGCCGAGATCGTCGACAGCTGGGGGATGTACAGCAGACCCAGCACCGCGAAGCCGACCATCGCCCCGACGAAGCCGGTGCCCATGAGGAAGTACATCGGCAGCGCGAAGACGAAGAGGCCGATGAGCGAGAACCACCACATGGGGCGGCGTCCGACGATGTCGGAGAAGTGCCCGGCGAGGGGGATGAGCATCATCATCAGCACCTCGCCGACGATGATGACGACGAGCGACTCGGTCTCACCCATGCCGATCTTCGTGCCGAGGTAGGTCGGCATGTACGTCAGCAGGGTGTAGTTGACGACGTTGAGCGGGATGACCAGGCCGGCCATCGTCAGCATCGGCTTCCAGTACTCGACCATGAGGTCGCGCAGACCCTTGGTCGCGGAGTCCTCGCTCTCGCCGGCCTCGTCGAGCTCCTCGTAGACCGGGGTCTCGTCGAGCTTGGAGCGCAGGTAGAGGCCGATGGCACCGAGCGGGCCGGCGACGAAGAAGGGCAGACGCCAGCCCCAGTCCTCCATGGCGGCCTCACCGAGGACGAGCTGGAGGACGAGCACGATGCCGGCACCGAGGGCGAAGCCACCGAGCGTGCCGAACTCGAGGAAGCTGCCGTAGAGGCCGCGTCGCTTGTCCGGGGCGTACTCGGCCATGAAGGTCGCGGCGCCGCCGTACTCACCACCGGTCGAGAAGCCCTGGATCAGGCGCAGGATGATCAGCAGGATCGGCGCGCCGATGCCGATCGTCTCGTAGGTGGGCAGCAGACCGATGCAGAAGGTCGCGGCCGACATCATGATGATCGTCATCGCGAGGACGCCCTTGCGACCGAGCCGGTCGCCGAGCGGGCCCCAGAAGAAGCCGCCGAAGGGACGGGCGATGAAGGAGACGGCCAGCGTGGCGAGGGTCAGCAGCGTCTCGTGCTCGCCGGGGAAGAAGTGGTGCCCGATGTACGTCGCGACGACGGCGTAGGCGCCGTAGTCGTACCACTCGGTGGCATTGCCCATCGCGGAGGCGGCGACGGCCTTGCGGATCGTGGGACGGTCGGGCAGGTCCTCGAAGGCCACGCCCTCCGCGCCTTCGGACGCGGGGTCACCCGCGGTGTTCTGCGTGCTCATGGATCTCCTAGGGTTTGATCTTTTCCGCGCAGGCGCGGCTTGGCACGTTGCTCGACGTTACGGAGATCCACTTCCTGCCGCCATCCGAAACGCCGTGACCAGCGGGTGGAAGCGGTGTCTCAGGTTCCGGATTGCGGGTCCTTGCGACGCCACCTGAAGACCCGGCGGTGGATCGCGATCGGCGCGACGAGCGCGGTCGTCGTGGCGGTCGCGAGGAGGACGAGCACGAGGTAGAGGCCGCGCTGGAAGGAGTCCCGGCACCCGGCGAGTGCAGGATCCTCGAAGAAGGCCCTCCTGCAGGTCGACGGCGCGCACGGCCGTGCGCTCGAGGGGTGCCTGCCACGGAGCGTGGTCGGCGTGCGGTCCGGCTGTAGAGTCGTCCATGCTGCCCATCTACCCCATCGCAGGTGGATCATGCCGCCCGGTGCATGTCACGCGGGGCGGGGGTAGGAGCGTCTGACGTGACCACGAGAGGAGCACACCATGCCCGAGCGGACACCAGGCCCGAGCGTCAAGGACGACGAGCTCTACGAGGAGCTGCGCGACGACGGAGCGAGCAAGGAGAAGGCCGCCAGGATCGCCAACGCCGCGGCCAACAGCTCACGCTCCGAGGTCGGGCGCCGCGGCGGAGAGTCCGGGTCGTACGACGACTGGAGCGTCGACGAGCTGCGCGAGCGCGCCAGAGAGCTCGAGATCGAGGGGCGGTCGTCGATGGACAAGGCCGAACTCATCAACGCTCTGCGTCACCACTGATCCCGTCCTCGTCGGGAGAGCGCGAAGGGGGGGCGGACCGCACCGGGTCCGCCCCCCTTCGCCCGGCCGTTGCCGGGGGGAGTGCTCAGTCCTCGGTGAGGACCGGGTACACGCCGTTTTCGTCGTGGACCTCACGACCGGTGACCGGCGGGTTGAAGACGCACGCGCAGTGGATGTCCTCCTCGACGGTCACGGTGTGCTTGTCCGCGTCGTCGAGCATGTACATGACACCCGGCTCGAGGATGTACTCCTCGCCGGTGTCGCGGTCGAGGAGCGTGCCCTTGCCCTGGTAGACGTAGACCGCCTCGACGTGGTTGGCGTACCAGAACTCCGAGGACGTCCCGGCCTTGAGGATCGTGATGTGGAAGCTGAAGCCGACCTTGTCCTTGGCCAGCACCATCCGGCGGCTCTGCCAGTTGCCGTGAGTGACGTCGTACTCGGTCCCGTCCAGATCGTTGACGTTGAGGACCTTCATGCGGATCTCCTTGTCTCGTGGTGCAGTTCGGTGGGGCGAAGGGGGGTCAGGCGCCGGTGCGAGCCGGCGCGCCGAGGACCTCGCGGGCCGCGTCCTCGAGCTGGTCGAGACCCGCAGCCATCTCCTCCTCGGTGATGGTCAGCGGTGGCATGACCTTGACGACCTCGCTGGACGGACCGGAGGTCTCGACGAGCAGCTTGTGGGCGAAGGCCGCCTTGGCGATCTTCTCGGCGACCTCCTTGTCGGCGAAGGCGACACCGGAGAGGAGGCCGCGACCACGCAGCTCGCTGCCCTCGGCAAGGCCCGCGAGGACCTCGAGGCGCTCGCGCAGCTGGGCCGTGCGCTCGGCGACGTTGCGCTGCAGCGTGTCGTCGGTCCAGTAGGTGCGCAGCGCCGTGGTCGCGGTGACGAAGGCCGGGTTGTGGCCGCGGAAGGTGCCGTTGTGCTCGCCGGGCTCCCAGTCGTCGACCTCGGGCTTCATGAGCGTGAGCGCCATCGGCAGGCCGTAGCCGGAGATCGACTTGCTCAGCGTGATGATGTCGGGGTCGAGGCCGAAGGGCTCGAAGGAGAAGAAGGTGCCGGTACGGCCGCAGCCGGCCTGGACGTCGTCGATGATGAGCAGGACGCCGTGCTCCTTGCACAGGCCCTCGAGCTCCTTGAGCCACTCGCCCCGGGCCGCGTTGAGGCCGCCCTCGCCCTGGACGGTCTCGACGATGACCGCGGCGGGCAGGTTGTGACCAGAGCCGCTGTCGGCCCAGATGCGCTTGAGCCAGGCGAAGTCGGAGGTCTCGCCGACGATGTAGTCGTCGTAGGGGGCCGAGGTCGCGTGGTAGAGCGGCGTGCCGGCACCGGCCCGCTTGAAGGCATTGCCCGTCACGGCGAGCGAACCGAGCGTCATGCCGTGGAAGGCATTGGTGAAGGAGACGATCTCCTCGCGCCCGGTCACCTTGCGCGCGGTCTTCAGCGCCGTCTCGACGGCATTGGTGCCGGTCGGGCCGGGGAACTGGATCTTGTGGGTCATGCCGCGCGGCTCGAGGATGACCTCGGTGAAGGTCTCGAGGAAGTCGCGCTTGGCCTTGGTGTGCATGTCCATCGAGTGCGTCACGCCGTCACGGGTGACGTAGTCGAGGAGAGCCTGCTTGAGCACATCGTTGTTGTGCCCGTAGTTGAGTGCGCCTGCACCAGAGAAGAAGTCGGTGTAGACCTCGCCGTCCTCGGTGGTCTGGTGCACGCCCTTGGCCGTGTCGAAGACGACCGGCCAGTTGCGGCAGTAGGAGCGCACCTCGGACTCGCGCTGGGTGAAGATCTCGGTGGCGGGGTTGGTCATGTCAGGGATCCTTCCTCGAAGGGAGTGTGTGGGGAGCTGTCGTGGCGGCCGGGTCAGAACGGTCCGATGCGGTGCAGCACCTCCGGGTCGTGCCCTTCGTCGGGGAAGTGGGCCTTCACGAAGAGGTCGGTCTCCTCGTGCTGTGCGTCACGAATGCGGGCGAAGCGGGCGAAGAGAGCCCGGGAGGCCGCGTTGTCGTCCGTGATGGTCGTCTCGAGCATCGTCACGTCGGGGACCTGCTCGGCCAGGTGGTCGAGCATGCGGCCGGCCAGCCCGTGGCCTCGCTGGTCGGCGTCGACGGCGACCTGCCAGACCATGAGCGTCTCGGGGGAGTCGGGCCGGACGTAGCCGCTGACGAAGCCGACGACGGCACCGTCGCGCTCGGCGACGACGCTGGTCGCGGCGAAGTCGCGGGCCCACAGCAGGTAGGCGTACGACGAATTGAGGTCGAGCGTCTGCGAGTCACGGGCGACGCGCCACATGGCACCACCGTCCTCGACGGTCGGCCGTCGCAGGACGAAGGGGGAGTCGGTCGAGTGCGGGTCTGGGTCAGCGGTCACCTGTTGCAACCTAACGTGACCAGCCCACAGATCAAGTCAGCATGCCCCAAGGTGGGCGAATTCGCTTGTGCCACAAGAGGGTTCGTCGATTCGTGATCCCGACCACCCGGGACGAAGGGGGGAGTGGCCCCCGTCACCCGGTGGCCGCGGCGACCCGATCGACGGCCTCGGTGAGCAGCTCGGGAGAGGTCGCGAAGTTCAGCCGGGCGTGGCCCTCGCCGGCTCCGAAGGGGAGGCCCGACATGAGGGCGACCTTCGCCGTCGTCGCCAGGTGACGCGCCGGGTCCGGCCCGAGGTCGAGGGCCCGCAGGTCGAGCCAGGCGAGGTAGGTCGCCTCGACGGGTCGCCAAGTGGCTGCCGGCAGGCGCTCGGCGAGGAGGCGGGCGAGCAGGGCCCGGTTGGCATCGAGGTCGGCGATGAGGTCCGCGAGCCAGTCGCGGTCCTGCTCGAGGGCGACGGTGTGCAGGCGCACGGCCAGGTGGCTCGTGCCGTAGGGCAGCCCGTCCGGCAGGGCGGCGACGACGTCCCCGGCGGCGGACCCACTGACGATGCCGGCCGCCTTGACCCCGGGGAGATTCCACCCCTTCGCCGCGGAGAAGACGGCGAGCCACGACTGGGTCTCGGGCAGGGCCAGCGCAGGAGTCCAGGTCGCCCCCGGCAGGACGAGCGGAGCGTGCACCTCGTCGCACACGACTCCCACGCCGTGCCGGTCGGCGACCTGGGCCACCGCGCGGAGCTCATCCGGCGTCGGGACCGTGCCGGTGGGGTTGTGGGGGTTGGCGAGGAGGAGCGCGCCCCGCCCTTCGCGCCCCATCGCCTCGTCGAGCGCTGCAGGGTCGAGCCGGCCCGTCGGGCCGAGGGGCACGGTCACGAGGCGACGCTGCGACTCGAGCACGGTCGAGTGGAAGGGCGGGTATACGGGGACGGTGATGTACACGGGGTCGCCCGGTCTCGTCAGCGCGCACATGGCCGCCCGCATGCCTGTCATGACGTCGGCGACCGGGCGGGTCAGCGCCGGGTCGACCGCGGCCCCGTGCTCGGCGTAGAAGGCGGCGACCGCCTCCATGTACGCGGCGTTGACGGGGTAACCGGTGTCACCGTCACGGGCGATCCGGCTCAGCTCCTCGACGACCGCGGGGGAGGGCATGACATCCATCTCGGCGATCCACAGCGGCAGCACGTCGGGGGGCGTACTGCCGCCACTTGATACTCGTGCGCCGGCGCAGGGTGGTCTCGTCGAGGGTGAGCAGGCGTGGTCCCATGCCTCCACTCTGGCACCCGGTGCACCGCCTACGCTGGACCGGAGGCCCGTGGCCGTCGACATGATCGGAAGGAGTGACACGTGCGCCCAGACCTACCCGACGAGGCACCGGAGACGCGGGTGGACTCCGACGACCTCGGCGAGGGCGAGGACGAGTACGCCGACGCATCCGGTGTCGCTCACCCGCCGCCACGCCGAGACGCCTCCATGACCCTGCTCACGTCGATGCTCGAGCGTCCACTCGACCCCGGGTACCAGGCCGCCGCCGACCGACGGGTCGCACGTGGGCTGCCGGCGAGCGCCGGGAGCAGGCGGTGGGTGCTCTTCAGCTGGCTCCTCGTCATCGGTCTGGTCGTCGGCATCAGCACGGCCGAGCTGCGCGGGCGCGACGGGGCACGCGCTGCTGCACGGGCGGACCTGATCCGCCAGATCGAGGACCGTCAGGCCAGCGTCGAGACCCGCGACACCCGTGCGCGAGCCCTCCAGCAGGAGGTCGACACGGCGACGGCCCAGCTCGACCCGGACCTCGTCGGGACCCAGCGCGAGGAGCTCGACGCCCTGCGGGTGGAGAGCGGCCTGGCCGCGGTGCAGGGGCCCGGTCTGCGGATCACCCTCGACGACGCCCCCGGCGCCCAGCGCAGCGCTGACGGCGACCCGCGGACGGGTACCGATGCCGAAGGGAGGGTCCAGTCCCGCGACATGCAGATCATCACCAACGGTCTCTGGGCCTCGGGGGCGGAGGCGATCACCGTCAACGGGCAGCGACTGACCTCCAGGACGGCCATCCGGTTCGCCGGCGAGGCGATCCTCGTCAACTTCCGACCGCTGACGCGGCCGTACACCATCGAGGCGATCGGCGACCCCACGCAGATGCAGACCCGCTTCGCCGAGGGCAGCGCCGGCTCGTACCTCACCGGCCTGCGCAACAACTACGGCATCCAGACCTCGCTGACCGCGCAGCAGGAGCTGGACCTGCCGAGCGCCGTCAACGTCAGCACCCGGCTGGCCGACGTCATCCCGCGCGGTGGCACGGTGCCCGAGGAGACCCCACTGAAGAAGGAGACCAAGTGATCCCCGCCCTAGGACTCGTGGCCGGGATCATCCTCGGTCTCGTCCTGCAGCCCGACGTGCCGATCTGGATGCAGCCCTATCTCCCGATCGCCGTCATCGCTGCGCTCGATGCCGTCTTCGGTGCCGTCCGGGCCACGCTCGACGGGATCTTCGACGACAAGGTCTTCGTCATCAGCTTCCTGTCCAATGTCGTCGTGGCCGCCTTCATCGTCTTCCTCGGTGACCAGCTGGGCGTCGGGTCGCAGCTGTCGACCGGCGTGGTCGTCGTCCTCGGTGTCCGGATCTTCTCCAACGTCGCCTCCATCCGGCGACACCTCTTCAAGGCATGACGGGCTCGCGGGACGAGGCCGACGAGTCGGCCCCGGAGCAGCTGTCGGTGAGCGCGTGGCGGCGGGTCTACCTCATGGCGCGGCCCCGAGCGACCCGGGCCAATGCCTTCGCCCTCCTGCTCGCCTGCCTGCTGGGATTCGCCATCGCCACGCAGGTCCGCCAGACGCAGGCCCAGGGGTTGGAGGACCTGCGCCAGGACGAGCTCGTGCGCATCCTCGACGACGTGACCCAGAACGGCGCACGGCTCGACGACGAGATCGCCGAGCTCGAGGCGACCCGTGACGGCTTGGCCGACAGCGACGCCACCTCGCCGGAGGCGATCGCCGCGGCACAGGAGCGTGCCGACACGCTCGGGATCCTTGCGGGCACCGAGCGCGCCACGGGTCCGGGGATCCGTCTGCACATCGAGGACGGCGACGGGCAGGTCGACGCGGCGGTCCTGCTCGACACCATCCAGGAGCTACGCGATGCCGGCGCCGAGGCCATGCAGATCGGTGGCGTGCGCATCGTCGCCAGCACCTGGTTCAGGGACGCCGACGGTGGCGTCGAGGTCGACGGCACCACCGTGACCGGCCCCTTCGACATCATCGTCATCGGGGACCCGCAGACGATGAGCTCGGCGATGGAGATCCCGGGCGGCGTCTCGGAGTCGGTCCGCAGCAAGGGCGGCGACGTGACGATCACCGAGTACCAGTCGATCAACGTCGAGGCGTTGCACACCGATTCGTCACCTCGTTACGCTCAGCCCGTCCCGGAGCCGACCGACGGCTCGAACTGATCCGGGCTCGATGAGGAGAGAGATGAGCGACGCGACCTACCCCGAGGACCTGAGGTACACGAGCGACCACGAGTGGGTGCGCGACGCGGGGGAGGGCACGGTCCGGGTAGGCATCACCCACTACGCCCAGGAGGCACTGGGTGACGTCGTCTACGTGAGCCTCCCGGCGGTCGGCGACACGATCGAGCCCGGCGACTCCTGCGGTGAGGTCGAGTCGACGAAGTCGGTGAGCGACCTGTACGCACCGCTCGGCGGCACGGTGACGGCCGTCAACGAGGCGCTCGACGCGACGCCCGAGCTGGTCAACTCCGACCCCTACGAGCAGGGGTGGATGTACGAGCTCAAGCTCGCCGAGGGTGCGGACACCTCCGGTCTGCTCGACGCGGCCGGCTACCGGGCCGAGATCGGCTGACGTCTTTTGCACGACCGTGACCGGCCCGATGTCGGGCCGGTCACGTACGCTTGATCACGCACACGACAGGAGGAGCGCTGGATGAGCGGCAACGAGGCCAACAGGCCCGCACGGCAGGACCCGGCGACGCAGCAGTTCACGGGCGTCGACAGCGGACTGCCGGCGGAAATCCCCGACTCCGACTACCACCTCACGCGTGAGGAGCAGGCGACCGTCGACGCCCTGCACCCGGGCACCGCGCTCCTGATCGTCCTGCGCGGCCCCAACACCGGCGCGCGCTTCCTCCTCGACGACACCGAGGTGACGACCGGTCGCGGCCCGGAGAGCGACATCTTCCTCGACGACGTCACCGTCTCGCGCAAGCACGCGGTCTTCTCCCGCGAGGACCAGGGCTTCGGCGTGCGTGATGTGGGCTCGCTCAACGGCACCTACGTCAACAAGGAGCGCATCGACCAGACGAGTCTGCGCACCGGTGACGAGGTCCAGATCGGCAAGTTCCGCCTCGTGTACTACGCCAGCGCCGCCAGTTGACCGTTGACCGACGAGCGGCTCGGGATCGGTGCGCTCATCGCCCGGCTCCAGGGCGAGTTCCCCGACGTCACGATCAGCAAGGTGCGCTACCTCGAGAGCGAGGGCCTGCTCTCGCCGGAGCGGACCCCCTCGGGCTATCGCAAGTACACGGTGGCCGACGTCGAACGTCTCCGCTTCGTGCTGTCCGCACAGCGCGACCGCTTCTGGCCGCTGAAGGTCATCCGCGAGCGTTTGGACGCTCTCGACCGCGGTCTGGAGGTCGGGGACGACGGTGACGTCGCCCCGCCGCCACGTCCTCAGGCCGAGCGCCCCGACCGGCTGGCGGCACGCGCTGGGCAGCGGCCCCTGCGGTTGACCGCGATCGAGCTGCAGCACGCCGCGGACATCGACACCGGGACCTTCCGCGAGCTCGTCTCGTACGGCCTGCTCCCCAAGGGACGCGACCACTTCGACGCCGACGACCTCGGAGTGGCTCGGGCCTGCGGGTCCCTGGTCGCCGCAGGCGTCGACGTCCGACACCTGCGGCCCTTCAAGAGCGCCGCCGAGCGCGAGGTCAGCCTCGCCGACCACGTCCTCGGCCAGCAGGCCCTGCGCGACCGGGGTGCGGGGGGCGGCGGGTCTCGACGACGCGACGGTCCGCCGGCAGGTCCTCGAGGACTGCCTGGAGCTGCACGTCGCCCTGGTGCGTCGAGGCCTTGACTCCACTCCGTGACCGGAGGGATACGGTAGGAGGGTGAAGCCGCTCGACGTCCTCGGTGTCCGGGTGGAGATGCCCACCTCCCAGCCGATCGTGCTCCTGCGGGAGCGCGACGGAGGTCGACACGTGCCGATCTGGATCGGCGCGGCGGAGGCCACCGCGATCGCCTACGCGCAGGAGGGCGTCGAGCCGCCACGACCCCTGACCCACGACCTGCTCGTCGACGTCATCGCCGCGGTCGGTCGCGAGCTGACGACGGTGCGGATCGACGCGGTGCTGGAGGGCGTCTTCCACGCGACCCTCGTGCTCGACGACGGGACCGAGATCTCCTCCCGTACCTCCGACGGCGTGGCCCTGGCCCTGCGGACCGGCGCGCAGATCGTCGCCACGGACGCCGTCCTCGACGAGGTGGGCATCGAGTCCTCCGACGAGGAGGAGGACGAGGTCGCGAAGTTCAAGGAGTTCCTCGACGAGGTCTCACCCGAGGACTTCGAGGCACCCGACGAGGACCCTCCGGCGACCTGAGCGGACCGGTCCGCGACGAGATCGTTACCGACACGCGGGCGCCCCGCACGGCGCGGATGTTTGACGCCTCACGCCCCCCCCGCCGTAGCGTCGAAGACACACCGGTACGACACCGGTGTCATTCCCAACCGTCATCGGCTGGGACCGACGGCTAGGTGGGAGGGCGCAGTGGACGCCACGAGTGACGAGAGCAGGACCCCGGTCCGCGCCCAGGGCGTGCTCTTCGACGACGACCTGCCCGAGCTGTCCGAGGACATCGGCTACCGCGGGCCGGCTGCGTGCAGCGCCGCGGGCATCACGTACCGCCAGCTCGACTACTGGGCCCGGACCGGCCTCGTCGAGCCCTCCGTGCGAGGTGCGGCAGGCTCGGGGAGCCAGCGGCTCTACGGCTTCCGCGACATCCTCGTCCTCAAGGTCGTCAAGCGACTGCTCGACACGGGCGTCTCCCTCCAGCAGATCCGGGTGGCCATCAAGCACCTGCGCGAGCGCGGGGTCGAGGACCTCGCCCAGATCACCCTGATGAGCGACGGCGCGAGCGTCTACGAGTGCACCTCCGCTGACGAGGTCATCGACCTCGTCCAGGGAGGGCAGGGCGTCTTCGGCATCGCCGTCGGTCGCGTGTGGCGTGAGGTCGAGGGATCCCTGCTCGAGATCCCGAGCGAGCGCATGGGCGGCGACGACGCCGCCGACTCCGGCCCCACGGAGATCCCCGGCGACGAGCTGTCCGCCCGTCGCCGCGCCAAGCTCGCCTAGAGCGCGACGACCGGCGGCACGCTGATAGCCTGAGCGCGCTGCTCACCCCACGGGGGAGAGTCCTCGCGGATCACCGCGGGGCGCCGAAGGGGCAAACTCCCCGGAACCTCTCAGGCGCCAGGACCTCGTGGATCAGGCACCTCTGGAGCGTGCGCGACAGATGGGGAGGCTGACCATTGCACACCTGCGTCCAAGGGAGCCTCATGAGCGCCTCGTCCCCCCCTGTCCGAGTTCGTCGGCCGCCATGTCGGCCCGCGTGATGCCGATGTCACGCAGATGCTCGGACTGCTCGGCCAGCCCAGCCTCGACGCCCTCTGCGACGCGGCCGTGCCCGGGGCCATCCGCCAGACCCGCTCGCTGGACATCGAGGCCTCGCCGAGCGAACTCGCCGTCCTCGAGGAGCTGCGAGACCTCGCGGCGAAGAACTCGGTGCTCACGTCGATGATCGGTCTCGGCTACTACGGCACGATCACCCCGTCGGTGATCCAGCGCAATGTGCTCGAGAACCCCGCCTGGTACACCGCCTACACGCCGTACCAGCCGGAGATCAGCCAGGGCCGTCTCGAGGCCCTCCTCAACTTCCAGACGATGGTCGCCGACCTGACCGGTCTGCAGACGTCGGGGTCCTCCCTCCTCGACGAGGCCACCGCGGCTGCCGAGGCGATGACCGTCATGCGTCGCTCGAGCAAGGTCGCCAAGGACGCCGTGCTCGTCGTGGACGCCAACACCTTCCCCCAGACGCAGGCCGTCATCACCACCCGCGCCCAGCCCCTTGGTCTGGATGTCGTGATCGCCGACCTCACGGCGGTGACCAGCGCCGACGCGCTGCGCGCTGCGGCCGGTGACCGCGAGGTCTTCGGAGTCCTCGTGCAGTACCCCGGCGCCGACGGTCGGATCACCGACTGGCGTGCTCTTGCGGACGCCGCACACGAGGTGGGTGCACTCGTCACCGCCGCGGCCGACCTGCTTGCGCTCACCCTGCTCACCCCGCCGGGGGAGTGGGGCGCCGACGTCGCAGTCGGCACGACCCAGCGCTTCGGCGTCCCGATGGCCTTCGGCGGTCCGCACGCCGGCTACATGTCCGTGCGCGCTGGCCTCGAGCGGACGCTCCCCGGTCGACTCGTCGGCGTCTCCGTCGACGCCGCCGGCCGTCCCGCCTACCGCTTGGCGCTGCAGACGCGCGAGCAGCACATCCGGCGAGACAAGGCGACGAGCAACATCTGCACCGCGCAGGTGCTGCTCGCGGTCATGGCGTCGATGTACGCCGTCTACCACGGTCCTGACGGACTGCGGGCCATCGCCGAGCGGGTCCACGGGACGGCCGTGGGCCTCGCCGACCGGCTGCGGTCCGCCGGTGCCGATGTCGCCGAAGGTCCGTGGTTCGACACGCTGCGCGTGTCGGTGCCCGGCCGCGCCGACCACGTGGTGGCGGCCGCCCTTCGTGCCGGGGTCAACGTGTGGAGGGCAGACGCCGACACCGTGCTCGTCTCCGTCGACGAGACGACCGACCCCAGCGAGGTCGCTGCCGTGGCCTCGGCCTTCGGCGCGCAGGCCGGGGAGGTCGACCTGCACGAGGTCGACGCCTCGCACGCACCCCGAGTCTCGCCGGCCTGGCCGGAGCAGCTCGTGCGCACGAGCGAGTACCTGACGCACCCGGTCTTCCACGAGCACCGCAGCGAGACCGCGATGCTGCGCTATCTGCGCCGCCTGTCCGACCGCGACTTCGCGCTGGACCGGGGCATGATCCCGCTCGGCTCGTGCACGATGAAGCTCAACGCCACCACCGAGATGGCAGCCATCACCTGGCCCGAGTTCGCGTCGCTGCACCCCTTCGCCCCCGATGACCAGACGGTGGGGATCCGCCAGCTCGTGGGGCAGCTGAGCACCTGGCTCAGCGAGGTCACCGGGTACCACTCGGTCTCGCTCCAGCCCAATGCCGGCTCGCAGGGTGAGCTCGCCGGCCTGCTGGCCATCCGCGCGTACCACGCGGCCAACGGCCAGTCGGAGCGCCGCATCTGCCTCATCCCGGCCAGCGCCCACGGCACCAACGCCGCGTCGGCCGTCATGGCCGGCATGCAGGTCGTCGTCGTCAAGACCGCCGAGGGCGGCGACGTCGACATGGACGACCTGCGCGCCAAGGTCGACAAGCACCGTGACGATCTCGCGGCGATCATGGTGACGTACCCCAGCACCCATGGCGTCTTCGAGGACACGATCAGCGAGCTGTGCGCGCTCGTCCACGAGGCCGGCGGTCAGGTCTACGTCGACGGAGCCAACCTCAATGCCCTCGTCGGGCTCGCCCAGCCCGGCGACTTCGGTGCCGACGTCAGCCACCTCAACCTGCACAAGACCTTCTGCATCCCGCACGGCGGCGGCGGCCCCGGCGTGGGGCCGGTCGCGGTCCGCGAGCACCTGACTCCCTACCTGCCCAACCACCCGCTGGCACCTGCTGCCGGTCCGGAGACGGGCGTCGGTCCGATCAGCGCCGCGCCCTACGGCTCGGCCGGCATCCTGCCGATCTCCTGGGCCTATGTCCGCCTCATGGGTGGCGACGGCCTCGCGCGGGCGACCCAGATCGCAGTCCTCAACGCCAACTACGTGGCGGCTCGGCTCGGTGAGCACTACCCGGTGCTCTACACCGGCCCCGGCGGCATCGTCGCCCACGAGTGCATCCTCGACCTGCGCGGCCTGACCAAGGAGACCGGCGTGACGGTCGACGACGTGGCCAAGCGCCTCATCGACTACGGCTTCCACGCCCCGACGATGAGCTTCCCGGTGGCCGGCACCCTCATGGTCGAGCCGACCGAGTCGGAGGACAAGGGCGAGATCGACCGTTTCTGCGACGCGATGATCGCCATCCGCGAGGAGATCGACGCGGTCGCCGCCAGCGGCGACGTCGAGTCCTCGGTGCTGCGCAATGCGCCGCACACCGCCGCGGAGCTGGCAGGGGAGTGGCCCCACTCCTATGACCGCTCCACGGCGGTCTTCCCCGTGGGCGTCGACGCGGCAGACAAGTACTGGCCGCCGGTCTCGCGCATCGACGGCGCCTACGGCGACCGCAACCTCGTCTGCTCCTGCCCCTCGCCCGAGGCCTTCGAGGACTGACCCCTCCACCCGAGCCCCCCTTGCCGCATCTCCCTGGCAGATGCGCAAGGGGGTTCGCA
>NZ_ALWX01000026.1 GCF_000297495.1 Janibacter hoylei PVAS-1
CGACGAGGGCGCCGCCCGCGGCGACCCGACCCCATCGCTGCCGCGCCTGCCGGGCACCCCACCAGGCGGCGGCGACGGCGAGCACGAGGGCGAGCGGCAGCGCGACGAGCAGCCGCCGGTCCGCCCAGGGGTGGTCGGGCGTGATGCCGGGTCGCACGAGGGTGAGCAGGGTCGAGCCCGTCGTGACGACGAGTGCGGCACCCCAGACCGGCAGGTCACCACCGCGCGTCCACCAGGTGCCCAGCCGGCGGAAGAGCACCGCGAGGGCGAGCAGGGCGAGGACGAGCGCCGCGGGGCCGACCCACCAGGCGAGCCAGTCCACCGAGTGCTCGGCGTAGGTCCGCCCGCCGTCGATCGGCAGGCCGAGCTCGGCCTGCATCCGGGCGACGTACATGGCCCCCGGGTCCATCGGGTCCTGCCGGGTGGTCATGACGAGCGGGCGAAGGGGGAGGAGCACCCCGACGACGAGCACGGCCCCGGCGAGCAGGTCGGGCAGCCGGCGGGCGACACCGCTCGGCAGGCTCATCCCGGCCCGGGCCCGCCGCAGCAGCCACCACGAGGCGCCGGACATGAGGACGACGAGACCGACGAGCGGCACGAGCGAGCCGCCGATCTCGCCGAGGTAGCGCCAGCTCATCGCGCCGGCGACCGCGAAGCCGGCGAGGGTCGTCACGCTCGCGCCGACGAGCAGGGGCTTGGCCCAGCCGCGCCCACGCGCCAGGAGGAGCGCCGCCACGGGGACGAGCAGCATCGTCTCGCGGAGCGCGTCGATGCGCACGATCGAGGTGCCACCGACGAGGCCGCCGGCCAGGAGCGCGGCGAGGCGCAGTGCCCGGGCGCGGTCCCCTTCGCCCTCCTCCCCCGCCCCAGCAAGGAGGGTCAGCGCGAGGAAACCGGCGCCGAGGGTCAGGCCGGCGAGCGGCTCGGAGTAGGTCGAGCGGGCCGTGTGCAGCCACGGGAAGCAGGCGCCGACGAGCACCGCCGCCGGTGCCGCCGCGGCCGGCGCGACCACGCGCGAGACGAGCAGACCGATGGCGAGCAGCGCGAGGCCACCGGCGACGGCCGGCGCCCACAGCACGGGGGTCGCCCCCCCGGCCCACCAGGGCAGCGAGTACACGAGCGCCGGCCCGGGCATGAACTGCGGCTGGACCTGCGGCTCCTCCGGCGAGCCGATCTCGTAGAAGGCTGGCGCCTCGAGGGTCAGCCCGTCCTCCGCGAGGGTCTCGGGACCACCGATGGTCTCGGCGTCCACGGCGACCGGACGAGAGCCCGTCTCGGCCAGGTAGATCGTCGCCTGGAGGTAGCTCGCCGAGTCCCGCCGGGGCATGACCTGCTCGGAGTGGGTGGCACCGGTCCACAGGGTGACCGCGACGACCCCGAGCACGAGGGCGGCGGCAGCAACGGGTCCCATGGCCCGCCCTGAGGGTCGGGGCAGCCACCTCGAGACGGCGACCGCCCCCGCTGCGCTCACGACAGCGACGACCACACCGACGAGGGGCGTCCACGCGCCGACGGCGGCAGCGAGGGACCCGACGAAACCGAGGACCACGACCCAGGCAGCAGCCGCGACGACGAGCCGCTCCAGGGCCGGGGCGACGTCGGGGCGGGTGCTCGTCGGGGTCTCCACGGCGGCCACGGTATCCGGCGGGCGGTCACCCCCTTCGTAGGCTGGGCCCATGCCGACCCCCGCACACGTCCTGGCCGAGATCAACCGCACCGACTCCGCCGCCCCGCGGATCACCTGCTACGACGACGTGCCCGGCCCCACCGCCGGCGAACGCATCGAGCTGTCGGGCCGAGTCATCGGCACCTGGGTGAGCAAGGCGGCCAATGCGCTGCAGGAGGAGTGGGACCTCGAGCCGGGGTCGACGGTGCGGCTGGCGATGCGGCCGCACTGGCGACTCGTCTACTGGGCCTGGGCGGTGTGGTCGGTCGGCGCGTGCGTCGACCTCGACGGGACCGGTCCCGTCGACCTCGTCGTCACCGACGACCTCGAGCAGCTGGCGTCGGACGGCCCGGGCGTCCTCGTGACGCGGGCCTCGCTGGCCCGCCGCTCACCCGCTCCCGTGCCCGAGGGCGTCATGGACGAGGCGGCCGACCTGGCGTCCTACGGCGATGACTTCACCCCCTGGGCCGAGCCCGAGGACGACGACCCTGCCCTGCGCACGGCGGGCGGGGTGGGCAGCTACGGCCAGCTCGTGGCGGGCTGCGGCGCCGCGGCCCGGGTCCAGCTCGTCGACCCGACCGCCGAGGCCCTGCTGCGCACGACCCTCGACGTGTGGTCACGTGGCGGCTCGCTCGTCGTCCACCTCGGCCCCACCGACGCGGCGACTCTCGAGCGCCGGGCACGGGCGGAGGGCGTCACCGCCTGACCGATGCGCGGTCACGGTGATGCCCTCCGGGTGCACGCTCAGCGGCGGGCCCGGGCCTCTCGGTCGATCGCCTGCCAGGTGACTCCCCCGACGTAGCCGGTGCTCGTCAGGCCGTGGCGACGCTGCAGCGCCTTGACGGCGTCACGGGTCTCGTCGGAGAAGACCCCGTCGACCTCCAGACCCAGCGTGCGCTGGACGACCCGCACGGCCTCGCCGGTCGAGCCCGGCTTGAGGACCACCGTGCGGTGCATGGCCGACGGGTGGTCCTTGCTCTCGAGGCGAGCCCAGACCTTGTCGTCGGTGATCCCGGTGACCGGCAGCCCCTCCTTCGCCTGGAAGGACCGCACCGCCTTGACCGTGCCGCTGCCGTAGACGCCGTCGACGGCGACGCCGCCGAGGGCACGCTGCAGGGTCTTGACGTGGGCGCCACGGGCACCGCTCGCCAGGACCGTCGAGCGGACGCTGTCGTAGGGCGTGCTCGTCGAGACGGTGGCCCCGCGCGAGGGGTCGGCCGCCGGCTTGGCCGCCGCAGCCCGCACCCCGGTCTTGGTGTAGCTCTTGCCGGCGAGGGCGCGCCAGACGTTCGGCGAGACGATGCCGTTCTGGTCCAGCTGCTTGGACTTCTGGTACGCCTTGACCGCCCGCTCCGTGCCCGATCCGAAGACGCCGTCGGCGTCGATCTTCAGCTTCTTCTGCAGGGCCGTGACGGCTGCACCGCGGTCGCCCTTCCGGATCTTCGTGTCGAGGAAGGGGGTGAGGTCGCCCGAGGGTGCAGCCGGCTTGGTCGGCTTGGCCGGGTCGGTCTTGGTGTACTTCAGGCCGGCCAGGGCGCGCCAGACGTTCGGCGAGACGATGCCGTTCTGGTCCAGCTCCTTGGACTTCTGGTAGGCCTTGACGGCCTTCTCGGTACCGGAGCCGAAGACGCCGTCGGCGTCGATCCTCAGCTTCTTCTGCAGCGCCGTCACGGCAGCACCACGGTCGCCCTTGCGGATCTTCGTGGTCAGGTACTTCGCCAGGTCACCGCCCGGGGTCGCCGGCTTGGTCGGCTTGGCCGGGTCGGTCTTGGTGTACTTCAGGCCGGCCAGAGCACGCCAGACGTTCGGCGAGACGATGCCGTTCTGATCCAGCTCCTTCGACTTCTGGTAGGTCTTGACGGCCTTCTCGGTACCGGAGCCGAAGACGCCATCGGCGTCGATCTTCAGCTTCTTCTGCAGGGCCGTCACGGCAGCACCACGGTCGCCCTTGCGGATCTTCGTGGTCAGGTACTTCGCCAGGTCACCGCCCAGGGTCGCCGGCGTGGTCGGCTTGGCCGGGTCGGTCTTCGTGTACTTCAGGCCGGCCAGAGCACGCCAGACGTTCGGCGAGACGATGCCGTTCTGATCCAGCTCCTTCGACTTCTGGTACGCCTTGACGGCCTTCTCGGTACCGGAGCCGAAGACGCCATCGGCGTCGATCTTCAGCTCCTTCTGCAGGGCCGTCACGGCAGCACCACGGTCGCCCTTGCGGACCTTGGTCTCGAGGTACTTGGCGAGCGCACCACCGGGCGCAGCCGGCTTGGCCGGGTCGGTCTTGGTGTACTTCAGACCCGCGAGGGCGCGCCAGACGTTCGGCGAGACGATGCCGTTCTGATCCAGCTCCTTCGACTTCTGGTACGCCTTGACGGCCTTCTCGGTACCGGAGCCGAAGACGCCGTCGGCGTCGATCTTCAGCTCCTTCTGCAGCGCCTTGACCGCGTCACCGGTCGACCCCTTGCGGATCTTGGTGGTGAGGTAGGGCGCGAGGTCCCCACCGGGGGGCCGGCTTGGCGGGGTCGGTCTTCGTGTACTTCAGACCCGCGAGGGCGCGCCAGACGTTCGGCGAGACGATGCCGTTCTGGTCCAGCTCCTTCGACTTCTGGTACGCCTTGACGGCCTGCTCGGTGCCCGAGCCGAAGACGCCGTCGGCGCTGATCTTCAGCTCCTTCTGCAGCGCCTTGACCGCGTCACCGGTGGACCCGAGGCGGATCTTGGTCTTGAGGTAGGGCGTGAGGGCACCGCCCGCATCGTCCCCACCACGCGGCGGGATCTTGCCGAGCTTGACCATCTGGTCCCAGGTCGCCTGGTCGAGGATGCCGGTGACCTTGATGCCGTTCTTCGACTGCCAGGTCTTGAGCGCCTCACGGGTCGCCGGACCGAAGACCCCGTCCGCGGAGACGCCGATGACCTTCTGGGCCAGCTGCACGTCGGGCCCGGAGGCACCTTCGCGCAGGGTCGGGTAGCTCGTCGGGTCGGGCAGGGGCGCCGGCGGTCCGCCGGGTCCCTGGGTCACGCCGGTCCAGGCCACACCGGTCCACCACGACGTGCGCTGCATGGCGCCGTCCCAGCTGAAGCTGAAGTGGATGTGGTCGGTGTGCGGGCTGGCGCCGTTGTACGGCCGCCAGCCGGCATCCATCTGGTAGGTGCCCCAGATCTGACGGTTCCAGATGATGTACATGACGCCGAATCGGCGGGCCATCGCGGCCGGCCGCCCTTGGGAGTCGGGGGCCAGCAGCCAGGAGATGACGCCATCGGCGACCGCCCGCTCGTGGGGGTCGTAGGCGTTGAGCATCCAGTCGAGAGCGCGTCCCTCGGAGTGCTCCGTCAGTCCGTAGTTGCACGCCCGCGAGATGCCGTAGTTGAACTCGTCGTAGTGGTTGGCCATGAGCCGGGCGAAGGCGGTGACGCCGGGCTTCGGTGTCGGGTCGCAGACCGACTGCGGGATGTAGGGCGAGGCCACGTCGAGATCGCGGGGCAGGTTCTTGTTGGTCGGCGGCGGGGGTACGTCCGCGCTCCTGGCCACGGCAGCGCCGCCGACGGGGAGGGTAAAGGCGGGGATGAGTGCGGCGCCGACGAAACGGACAGAACGTGACACGCGGGGAGCTCCTTGTGTGGACGCGGGCAGGGGAACCCGATCAGGGCAGTGGGTCGCCCCCTCGAGTCACACCAGTCACGGCAGCACCGAAGGTCACGATCCGTCACTCATGTTCCACCCACCACACACGTCCCGCTAGACCCACGAGATGTATTACGTCCCTGTAGTTCACTCCTCGTGACAGTTCGTGACCCCCCGCCCGGGCTGTCGCCACGCGACCCCTTCGCACTGGATTGGTGTGACCTGACCACACCCACGACCCCACGGGCCGGCCGCTACGGTGACCCCATGGACAAGGTCGTCTCCTCACCAACCGAGGCCGTCGCGGACATCTCCGACGGTGCCACGTTGGCAGTGGGCGGTTTCGGGCTCTGCGGGATCCCGAGCGTGCTCATCGCCGAGTTGCAGGCGAAGGGGGTGGGTGACCTGGAGTGCGTGTCGAACAACTGTGGTGTCGATGACTGGGGTTTGGGCCTGCTGCTGGCCGGTGGTCAGATCCGGCGGATGGTCTCCTCCTACGTCGGGGAGAACAAGGAGTTCGCCCGGCAGTACCTCTCGGGTGAGCTCGAGGTGGAGCTGACGCCGCAGGGCACCCTCGCGGAGAAGCTGCGTGCTGGTGGTGCGGGCATCGCCGGCTTTTGGACCCGCACCGGTGTCGGGACGCAGATCGCCGAGGGTGGCTTGCCGTGGCGCTACGACCAGGCCGGTGAGATGGTGGTCGCCTCCCCCGCCAAGGAGACGCGCAGTTTCGCGGTGGCCTCGCGCCGGGCCGACGGGTCGACGGTGACCGAGGAGCACGAGTTCGTCCTCGAGGAGGCCATCGCCACCGACTTCGCTCTCGTGCGCGCGTGGAAGGGCGACCGGCACGGCAACCTCGTCTTCCGCACGACCTCCCGCAACTTCAACCCCCTGTGCGCGATGGCTGGTCGGGTGACGATCGCCGAGATCGAGGAGCTCGTCGAGCCCGGCGAGCTGGACCCTGACGCGATCCACCTGCCGGGCATCTACGTCCAGCGGGTGGTCGAGCTCACCCCGGAGCAGGCCGCGGACAAGCGGATCGAGAAGCGCACCATCACCCCTACTCGTGACTCGTCGAAGGAAGGTGTCTGACATGGCGCTCACCCGTGAGCAGATGGCCGCCCGTGCGGCTGAGGAGCTGTCGGACGGTGACTACGTCAACCTTGGGATCGGGTTGCCGACGCTCGTGCCCAGCTACGTGCCCGACGACGTGGAGATCGTCCTGCAGTCCGAAAACGGGATCCTGGGTGTCGGGGCCTACCCGAGTGAGGAGGCCGTGGACGCCGACCTGATCAACGCGGGCAAGGAGACGGTCACCCTGCGCAAGGGCGCCTCGATCTTCGACTCGGCCACCAGCTTCGGGATGATCCGTGGCGGCAAGGTCGACGCGGCCATCCTCGGCGCGATGCAGGTCGCGGCCAACGGTGACATCGCCAACTGGATGATCCCCGGCAAGATGGTCAAGGGCATGGGCGGCGCGATGGACCTGGTCCACGGCGCCAAGAAGGTCATCGTCCTCATGGAGCACGTCGCCAAGGACGGCTCCCACAAGATCGTGCGCGAGTGCGCCCTGCCCCTGACCGGCAAGGGCGTCGTCCAACGGATCATCACCGACCTGGCCGTCATCGACGTCACCGACACCGGACTCGTCCTGCGCGAGCTCGCCCCCGGCGTCACGACCGAGGAGGTCGTCGAGCGCACCGGCGCGCAGCTGCGCGTCGAGCTCGACTGACAGGGAGCGTCAGGAGTCGCGGACCCGCGCGAGCGTCGTCGAGGTGACCCGCGATGAGGGGCCCACGGCGCGGATGCTCGGCCACTGCGGGCTGCGCTGCACCTGGGCGACGACCTGCGCAGGCGGTGCCGTGCCGACGATGAGCACGGGCTCGCCATAGGCCGCGGCGATCGCCGGGTCGCTCGTGCGGGTGCTCGTCGACCGCGCGAGCGACACCCGGGTCGCGGAGTAGCTGTTGCGGAAGTACTGGGCGATGCCGGCCGAGATCTCCGCCGAGCTCGTCCCCGCGAGGCGTGACGGGCTGAAGCCGGAGGCACTCAGGTCGCTCGAGACGGCGGTGGGGATCCGACTGGAGGACCCGATGATCCGCACGCTGCGCACCCGGGCGCGCTGCAGCGCCGCCTTGGCACGTGGCCCGACCGCGGACCGGCTCGCCCAGACGATCGGCTCGCGTCGGGTGCCGGCGACCGCAGAGAAGGCTCCGGCCTCGGGCACCGTCTCCTGCGTGGCAACGGCTGCCCGCGTGATCGGTCCCTGCGCGGCCATGAGGTCGACGATCGCCGCCGCGGTCGCGTCCTGGTCGCTCATCCCGACCCGGGTCACGGTGATGCCCCGGGCACGCAGCTCGGTGATGACGGAGGTGTTGACCATCGGTCCTCCACCGACGACGTAGGCGCGCGTGATGCGCCCACCCCGGCGGTCGAGCTCGGTGCGGGTCGCGTGAGCCAGCCGGGTCGTGCCGCTGAGCAGCAGCGGCGCCCGCAGCGACCCCGCGAGGGGCCGGGCCATGACGAGGTGGGCGACATGCGTCTGCGAGGCGGGGGCGATGACGACGCTCGTGGCCGTCGACGGCGCCGAGCGGGCGGTGGCGGCGGCCAGGTCTGCCGGCGTGTCGCCCGTGACCCGCTCCCCCGGTCGCCGGGTCGACGCCGAGGAGAGACCGAGGGCGCGTCGCATGTCGTCGCCCCGCAGCGTCTTCGTCACCCCGGCCGATGAGGTGGCGCGGGCCCAGCGGACGGAGCCGGCGCTCGTGCGCTCGGACAGGTCGAGGGAGCGGACGTCCGGTAGACCGAAGGCGGTGGCCACCTTGGACCGCGGGACCTCGGTCGTCCAGCTCCGCCGCGGGTTGTCGCTCTTGGTGCTCCACGGGTCGGGCACACCGCGCAGGTAGGGCACCGGGGCCCCGCCCCAGATGTCCTCGTTGTTGACCGTGTGGCCGCCGGAGGATGACGAGTAGATGGCCTCGATGACCCTGMTACGTMCCCCGCTAGCGGGGGTCGGTCGTCGAG
>NZ_ALWX01000027.1 GCF_000297495.1 Janibacter hoylei PVAS-1
GCGGGGCGGCGAGGCGCGATGCGGACTCCAGGGGATGGGCGGGACTGTGGTCCCGGGCAGGCTACCCGCCGGTCCGGTCGCGCTGGGGGAGACGGCCGTACGCTGGCGCCCATGAGTGCCTCCCCTGACGGGATCATCCCGCGCACCCCGCCGCGGCCGGACCACGTGGACTACTCCGGCGAGGGCCTGACCGAAGGGGAGGTGCCGGCTGCCCCCTTCGCTCTCGTGACGTCGTGGGTGGACGCGGCGCGGGCCCGTCAGGTCGACCGTGGCGACGTGCCGGAGCCGCTGTCCTTCGCCGTCGCGACCGTCGACGAGCAGGGCCGACCCGATGTGCGCACGGTGCTCATGCGCTTCCTCGACGCCCGCGGGCCGGGCTTCGTCACGAGCCTGGAGTCGGCGAAGAGCCGACAGCTCGCCGCCACGCCCTTCGTCGCGGCGACCCTGACGTGGCCGTCGATGTTTCGTGCGATCCGCTTCCGCGGACGCGCCGAGCGCATCGGCGGGGAGGAGATCGACGCCTACTTCGCTGAGCGCCCCCGTGGCTCCCAGCTGAGCGCGTGGGTCTCGCACCAGTCAGCGCCCATCGACGGCCGCGAGCGTCTCGAGCGCGCCTGGACTGAAGTCGAGTCTCGCTACGAGGGCCGTGACGTGCCCCGCCCCGAGCACTGGGGCGGTTGGCGCATCGTCTGCGACGAGGTCGAGGCGTGGGCCGGTCGGAGCAACCGGCTGCACGACCGGTTCCGTTGGTCGAGGGGGGGGCGAAGGGGGGCTCGACGAGCCCGCCGCCTGGCGGGTTGAGCGCCTCCAGCCCTGACAGGTCGGCGTTGGCGAACGGACGGGCGAGCCCGAGCGAAGGCGGCGAATACATGAATCGCTGGTGAGGTTTCGACTGACTCCCGCGCCGGGTCGCCGGGGTGCGCTTGCTCTGCCAAGATGTGACTCGCTGCTCGTGCACCATCCGGGGGAGCGACGGCATCGCGCGGGGAGGGCTTGCTGTGTTGAGTCGTCTTGTGGTGTCAGTGTGGGTCGTTGTGGCGCTAGCGCTTGGGGTCAGTGCGCCCGGGCAGGTAGTCGGTTCGGCTCGCAGTTCTATGCTCCACGCGCGGACTGTTGCAGCAACTCCCGTCACGTTCCTCAACGAGCTGTGGGCGCCAGCATCAGTGCCATCCGACTCCTTGGACTCCTGCTTGGTGAGGGAGGTGCTCAAGCCGGACGGCGCGACGGCTTATCGCCACGACTACCAAGCGTTTGGCCGGCAGGAGACTCCCAGCAAGTCCGCGACTCGGGTGGCCCCGGAGATCGGGTACACCGGCGAGTACACCGATACTTTCACCGGCACGATCCACCTACGGGCCCGGGACTACCTGGGCATCGGCGCCTTCTTCGCTCCGGACCCGATCACGCTCGGCCCGCCCAACCCTGCGAGCAACCCGTACTTGTACGTCAACGCACGGCCTCTGACGATGGTCGACCCATCCGGGGAAATCCCGCGCTGGTTGGAAGACCTAGGAGCGGGAGTTGGTCTCGGAGCGGCTGGGCTCGCCGATGTGGCCTGGGTGCCTGGCGACCTCCTAACTGGGGGTGACTTGTTCAAGGGTATTCGCGCATCGGATTTCCTCGAGCCAGGGGCCTTCACCTATAGCACCGTCCCGACCGGGACCCCGACATACGAAGCGAGTCGCACGGAGACTTACGCGGCCAACGCCACATCTTTCGGCATCAGCATTTTTGTTCCGCTCGACGCACTCAACGCTCCACAACACATCACGAACGGCCAGTATGCCAAGGTCGGCCCGTGCCTCACGGACCTCCTTCCCGGACCGCCGGTCAAGAAGGAAGCGGGACTGACTAACCCGTCGCCAGTCGCCGCAAACACGGGTTCCAAGGCACTACGGCCGGTCGGGAAGTACTTGGAGTCCGTTGACGACGTGATGACCAACCCGCGGTTGCTCGTGGGAAAGTCGCCGGCTCAGGTCGAATCGATGATTGGCCGTACGCCTGGTTGGCAAGTAGAGACCCTCGGCAAGGGAAGTCGGCAAGGCCAGGGATGGGTACTCCGTCAGTACAACGATGCTGGCAACCCGACTGGACCCCAAATCCGTTGGCACCCCGGCGGGGGACACCACGGGCCTGATCCGTACTGGCGCGTGGTCGGGCCCAACGGCGACCTCGGCGGGATCATCCGATGACGATATCGACGCCCCGTGAACACTGGCTCGAAGCTGCCCAGGGAGTTCTGCGCAGACTGAGTTCCCCTGCGGACGACCAACTGCAGTACCTGCGAAACCTCGGTATTGAGGGATCGATCGACGAACTCGGGCTTGAGTTCGACGACGTGTGGAGGGTGCTGAGTCCACTACTTGAGATCTCCGACCGAGAACTTCAGGATCGCCTTTCGGACATCGACCGCGCGCTCTCGAGCGATAATGTGCCCTGGGATGCGGGGGCGCTTCGTCACTCGCTTGAATGGCACCGCATACGAGAGTTGGCTCGGCTCGCGTTGGAAGCGATGCGCGATGACGCGTGACGGCTTGTGCCTGGGGCGCGTGGTCGGCTTCTTCGTCGTCTGTGCGGCGCTTCTGGGCTGGTCGACATCCAGCGCGACAGCCCTGCCTCAAGCCTTCGCCACCACCTACGACATGGCTGCCCACGCCTACGAGACCGGCTCACACCCTGAACCTCGGCCTGTGGAATCGACGCGACCCGAGTGGCCGACGGAGCCTCCAGTCGCGCCCTTGAGGGCGGCGGTTTCGATTCGCGTAAGTGGTGTTGCCGCAAGGACAGGTGACGGGTTGTTGTCTCCGGGCCCATTTGCTCGCCGCTCGATCCCAGGCGACGACTCGGGACTTCACGCGAGGGCAGCGCGACGAGTTGAACGAGATCATGAGTGATACGGGCTGTCATCGATGCGGGGTAAGGACCTCAGGGACCAAGTCGGGGGGCGCGATCCCAGATCCCCAACCGCCGATTTCGCAGAGTGATGGGCCCTTCGAGGTGTACCCCCACTGCTTGGCTTGCAGTCGGGAGCAAGGGCTGTTCATCGCAAGGATGAATCGGTTGGGTGGTGGCGGCTGATGCTGCAGATCGCGACAACTTTTCCGAACAGCCTTGTGTTGGTCCTAGACCCGGTGACCGGCACATTGCCATCGTCCATGGGCGGACACCCGATCGCGGCCTCGCCATCGGGTGTTGCCGTCGGGACACTCAGCGAGTTCGACGGCAACACGACGGTGGTTCCTGCAAGACCGTCCGATTCTGCAATTGACCCCAACCTGGTCCTGCGCTGGCAGGGGCAGTTGCAGACTTCAGGTCGGATCGGCACCCTCATCGTGGGTGAAGAGCCGATAAACCCCGACACGGGCGTGATCTTCCATCGGGCGTGGAAGCCATGAGGTACTTGACGCTCTCCGCCGACTACATTGATCCTTCCCTGCGCGAAGAGTCCGAAGGCCACCTTGTGATCGACCGGGCCGGGCTCCCTGTTGACTTGGTCGCTCGCATCGTCGCGTGGAACGCTGACTATCAAGTTGTTGTCCCCCTTGGCCTGAGTGAGCGGCGCTCGCTCGCTGGCCATATCGATGAGCTGGACGCGCGGGGAATGTCGCTTGCGGCTGAGATCGAGCGCGCTCTCGCGCCCTCGAGAGTGCGCTATTACAGCGAAGGGTGGCTGACGTACCTGTAACTGCTTCGCTACGGAGGGTTGTCGTTCAACTCTCGGCTGGTGGCAGTGTGGGGAATATCAGCCTTGGTGTGTCGCCGCGGAGCATCAATCGCCCAACTCACCAGTGGTGCATCGAAGCCCTCACCACCCCGGCGAGGTCCTCCTCGGTGACGACGCGCGGCGCTGTCGCCAGCAGGCGCTGCTGCTGCATGGTCCCGGACACGATGCCGTCGACGTCCGCCTCGCCGTAGCCGATCTCGGCGAGCCCCGAGGGCTGCCCGATGTCGCGCATGAGCCGGCGCAGCACGGCCGACAGGCGCTCGGGCTCGGGGACGTCGGCGTCGAGGCCCTGCGGGTCGAGCCAGGCGGCGGCGGTCAGGTGGCGCTGCGGGTCGGCTGCGAAAGTCATCGCGAAGGCGGCCGGAGCGGTCGAGGCGACCGCCATGCCGTGCGGGATCATCGCCTCCTCCACGTCGTACCCGTCGGGGCGGAAGGCCGAGCCCAGGTCGTGGACCCGCCCGGCGACCGGGTAGGCGTTGGCGTGCGGCACGTGGACACCGGCGTTGCCGAAGCCCATCCCCGCGAAGGTCGCCGCGAGCGCCATGTCGGTGCGGGCCCGCTCCTCGCCCGCTACGGCACCGCGGAAGGCGCCGGCGAGCAGGCGCATCGCCTTCTCGGCATAGAGGTCAGAGATCGGGTTGGAGCCGCAGTAGGGCACCCGCTGCTCAGGCGTCTTGTGCTCGTAGCTCGTGTACGGCCGCGCGGTCCACGACTCGAGGGCGTGGCAGAGGATGTCCATCCCGGCCGAGGCGGTGACCCCGGGCGGCTGGGTGGCGGTCAGCTCGGGGTCGACGACCGCGAGCACCGGCCGCAGCCGCTCGTGGCTGATGCCGGTCTTGACCTTGGCCGCGAGCACGTCGAGGACGCAGACCGTGGTCGACTCCGCACCGGTGCCCGTCGTCGTCGGCACGGCGACAAGGGGCAGCGCCGGCTGCTCGGGCGCCCGCCCGCCGCCGACCGGCGCGTTGACGTAGTCCATGAGCTCGCCGGGGTTGGTGAGCAGGAGCGAAACCGCCTTGGCCGTGTCGATGCTCGACCCACCGCCGACGGCGACGACGGCGTCGAAGGGGGCCGCCCCCTTCGCCCTCTCGACGGCGGCCGCGAGGGAGGCGTCGCTCGGCTCGACGGCGGCCGAGTCGTGGACCTCGGCGCGCAGCCCGGCCGAGCGCAGGGCCTCGGCGACCCGCTCGGGGTGGCCGGTGGCGGCCAGCCGCGCGTCGGTGACGACGAGTGCCGACCGGGCGCCCAGCCCGGCGACGTCGTGACCGATCTCGCTGACGGCTCCGGGCCCGAACTTCAGGCGCGGCGCGGCGTAGGTGAAGACGGCCTCGGGGGTGGCGGGGGTGGGCAGGCTCATGTGATCTCCCGGTGGACCTTGTGCTGGGCGGCCTGCGCGCGGGGCTTGATGACGAGCAGGTCGACGTTGACGTGCGGGGGGGCGGGTGGCCATCCAGGTGATCGCGTCGGCGACGTCCTCGGCGACGAGGGGCTCGGCGACGCCGGCGTAGACCTGCTCGGCGCGCTCCGCGTCTCCCTTGAAGCGGGTGAGGGAGAAGCCCTCCGTGTGCACCATCCCCGGCGCGACCTCGGTGATCCGCACCGGCTGGTCGACGAGCTCCAGGCGCATCGTCTCCGTCATCGTCGCGAGCGCGTGCTTGGCCGCGGTGTAGCCCGCGCCGCCCTCGTAGGAGGTGCGGCCGGCGGTCGAGCCGACGTTGACGATGACCCCCTCACCCGCGACGAGCGAAGGGAGCAGCGCCTGCACCACGCGCAGGGTGCCGATGACGTTGACCTCGTACATGGCTCGCCAGTCCTCGACGTCACCCGTGGCCACCGGGTCGAGGCCGAAGGCGCCACCCGCGTTGTTGACGAGCACGTCGAGGCGGTCGCCGATCTCGGCGGCCAACGCCGCGACGGAGGCCGCGTCCGTGACGTCGCAGGTGACGGCGCGCCCGTCGATCTCGGCGGCGAGGTCGGCGATGCGGTCGGTGCGGCGGGCCGCACAGACCACCTCGTGGCCGGCCGCGGCGAGCGCACGCGCGGTGGCGGCCCCGATGCCGGAGCTGGCGCCGGTGACGAGGGCGAGGGGGCGGCTCATCGGGCCACCACGATCCAGGTGGCGGCTGCGCTCGCGAGCACCCGCTCGCCGTCGAGCAGGGCGGTGCCGCTGTGGCGCTTGCGGCCCTCGCACCCGATCTCCCACGCGACGACGACGAGCTCGCGGCCCACGGGCACCTCGGCGTGGACGGTGGCGGTGAGGGTGCCGAGCAGCAAGGCCTCCTCGCCGAAGCCCACGGCGAAGGCGCCCGGGCAGTCCAGCGCTGCGAGCACCGGCGGCAGGCCCTCCTCGGTCAGGGTCACGGGCGAGGCGAGGACGTCGTCGCGGCCGGCGACCGGCCCGACGAAGACGCGCAGACCCCCTTCGGCCTCGGGCCCGCAGACGTAGCAGCCGGGGAAGGGGTGGTCGCTCGCGTCGACGCCGGCCGCCGCGGTCCGGGCCGCCTCGAGGTCGACCGGTGCGGGGACCGTCAGGTCGGGGGGCGGTCGTGCGGCGGGCCGTGCCGAGCAGGGTGTCGCCGTCGAGCAGGTGCACCGCGAGCTCGGCGCCGTCGGCGACCGTGCCGTCGACCTCCCACCGCAGGGGACGCCCGAGCGGCGTCGGCGCGCTCAGGCGGACCGTCGCCGACGTCAGGTCCCCCTCCGCGGGGACGAGGTCGTCGAGGCGCTCGGTGAGCAGCCCGCACAACCAGCCGCCGTTGCCGGTGCCCGGGGGGCCGGCGCGCAGGGTGGACACGGTCGTCGTCTCGGCTGTGGTGTGCACCACCCCAACCTAGCGACGAGCCGGCAGGAGAGGATGAGGGGGATGAGTACGCGCGAGACCTTCGGTTGGAGGCGCATCGCCGTACCCGCCTTCGGGCCGACCTTCCTCTCCGCCGCCGCGACCGGCGCCGTCATCCCGGTCGCTGCGCTGCGGGCCGACGAGCTCGGCGCGAGCCTCGGCACCGCCGCCTTCGTCGTCGCCCTCACCGGGGTCGGGCAGCTCGTCGGGGTCCTGCCCGCCGGAGCCCTCGTCGCCCGCATCGGCGAGCGCGCGACCCTCGTCCGCGCTGGCCTGCTCGACGTCGCGGCGCTCGCCGTCGCGGGGTGGGCGCCCTCGCTGTGGCTCATGGGTGTCGCGCTGCTCGTCAGCGGGCTCGCCTCCTCCGCCTTCTTCCTCGCCCGGCAGGGCTTCATGATCGACGTCCTGCCGCGGCAGCTCCTCGCCCGTGGCATGTCCCTGCTCGGTGGGTCGATGCGGGCCGGGCTGCTCCTCGGGCCGGTTGTCGGGTCGCTGGCCATCGCCCCCTTCGGCCTGCAGGGGGCCTACGGGCTGGCCGTGCTCCTCGCCGTCGGCTCCGTGCTGACCGTCCTCACCGCACCCGACCTCACCGGTGAGCACGAGCGGGCCCGCGCGCAGGAGCCGCACACCGGGGTCTTCCGGGTCATCCGGCGGCACGCCCGCCTGCTGCTCACCCAGGGCCTGGGCGTCACGGTGATCTCGGCGCTGCGCTCCGCCCGGCTGGCGATCCTGCCGCTGTGGGCGCTGCACATCGGCCTCGACGGCGTCGACTCCTCGCAGATCTTCGCCGTCGCCGGTCTCGCCGAGCTCGTCCTCGTCTACCCCGGCGGCTGGGTCATGGACCGGCTCGGCCGGATGTGGGTCGTCGGGGCGCTGCTGGGCGTCGTCTCGCTCTCCTTCGTCGCCCTGCCCCTCGCCGACACGAAGGGGGAGCTGCTCGCCGTCGCGCTCGCCATGGCCCTGGGCAACGGGCTGGGGTCGGGCATCGTCATGACCCTCGGCGCGGACGCCGCGCCGAGCCGCGACCGGGCCCAGTTCCTCGGCGCCTGGCGGCTCACCGGCGAGGTGGGGCACGCCGGCGGCTCGCTCGGCCTGAGCGCCGTCACCACCCTCGTCTCGCTGCCCGCCGCCGCCGTGGCGCTCGGGGCCCTCGGCCTCGCGGGGCTGGCCTGGACGAGCCTGTGGATCCCACGCGCCGACCGGGAGCGCTCCGCGGCCTGACGCGGCGGCCCGCGGCGCCGCCGGGCAGGGCATGATGGGGCTCGTGAAGGACCTCATCGACACCACCGAGATGTACCTCCGCACGATCTTCGAGCTCGAGGAGGAAAACATCCCGCCGATGCGCGCCCGCATCGCCGAGCGGCTCGGCCACTCCGGCCCGACCGTCTCGCAGACCGTGGCGCGCATGGAGCGTGATGGCCTCGTCAGCCTCGGCGAGGACCGCCGGCTCGTCCTCTCCGACGAAGGGCGGCTGCTCGCCACGCGGGTGATGCGCAAGCACCGCCTCGCCGAGCGGTTGCTCGCCGACGTCATCGGTCTCGAGTGGGAGCACGTGCACGACGAGGCCTGCCGGTGGGAGCACGTGATGAGCGAGCGCGTCGAGCGCAAGATCCTCGCGATGCTGCCCGAGCACCGGGAGTCGCCCTACGGGACCCCGATCCCCGGCCTCGACGAGCTGCTCTCGGACGAGGAGGCGAGCATCGACTACCTCGAGGGTCTGCAGAGCCTCGTCCAGGTCGCGCAGGGCAAGCCCACGGGGCAGTACCGCGTGCGCCGCATCGGCGAGCCGGCCCAGGTCGACCACGAGGCGCTGGAGCTGCTCACCGAGGCGCGGCTGCGCCCCGGTGAGGTCGTCGACGTCACCCCCGAGGGAGACCGCGTCATCGTCGCGCGGGTCGGTGCCCAGCCGGGCGACGCGGTGTCGCTGCCCAAGGACGTCGCCGAGCACGTCTTCGTCGAGCTGGTCGCTCCGTGACCTCTCGTGACCTCGGCGTGACATTGCCGTGATCTGCGGGTACGGTCTGATGGTCCGCTCCCCCTGGGCGGACCCGTCACGCGGACGCTGAGTCCTGTCACCGCACCCGACGGATCTGCACGACACCGCATGACAGGAGCGGGGGACCCACGTTTTGGCGGGGCATCGCGGATGCTCCTCGGGGTGAAGTCCTGGGACGCAGCGGACCGCCAGGTCGGTCCGGTGTCGCAGGGCCGGGCCAGACCTCTGGCTCGAACCCGACAGCTGACCCCGCAGGCGGGATAGAGGTCATCACCTTGTCTCACAACGTCGGGCGCCACCGCGCCGCCGGTCGCTACAACCCCGTGTCCGAGCTCGGCCAGATCGTCAGCCAAGCGGGCACGCCCCTCGCCAAGGGCTCGGCCGTCATCGCTGCCTCCGGTGGTCTGATCGCCGCGATCGCCATCCCCGCCCAGGCCGCCGACTCGACCGCCGAGGTCGACGCCGCCCCGGTCCAGACCGCCTCCGCCCCGGCCGCTCCCGCCGCCGCGGTCACCGCGCCCGCCACGACGACGTCGTCGAAGGCGACCGACGCCGCCTTCGGCAAGATCGAGGTCGAGCCCGTCGCCAAGCCGACCGGCCCCACCCCGGCCCAGCTGCGGGCCCGCGCCGAGCGCGAGCAGGCCCGCCAGGAGGCCGCCGCCGAGCGTCAGCGCGAGCAGGAGCAGGAGCAGGCCGCCCGCGAGGAGCAGGCCAGCGAGCGCACCGAGTCCACCGCGCCGAGCCGCTCGCAGGAGCGTCAGGCCCCGGCCCCGGCCAAGAGCGAGCCCGCCCCCGCCGCGGCCTCCTCCGCGAGCTCCGACGTCATCTCCATCGCCAAGCAGTACATCGGCGTCCCCTACGTCTACGGCGGGTCCACCCCCTCCGGCTTCGACTGCTCGGGCTTCACCCAGTACGTCTTCGCCAAGGCGGGCAAGTCGCTACCGCGCGTCACGACGGCCCAGCAGGCCGCCGCGACCCCCGTGTCCAACCCGCAGCCGGGTGACCTCGTCTTCTTCGGCTCGCCCTCGTGGCACGTCGGCATCTATGTCGGCGACGGCATGATGATCGACGCACCGCGCACTGGCAAGTCGATCTCGATCCGTCCGATCTTCGACGGCGTCTCCGGGTACGGCCGCGTCTGAGCAGGCCCACCCCATGACGAAGGGGGCGGAGGGAGATCATCTCCCTCCGCCCCCTTCGTCGTGCGGTCAGGCCTCGTCGCCGGTGGCCTGCTGCTCCGTCATGCGCCGGTAGTCCTCGCCGAGCTCGTCGTGGTGGAGCAGGTCGTCCTCGGAGGCGCCGGTGCGGTAGCTGGCGCGGCCGAGCATGTGGGCTGTCACCGGGGCGGTGAGGGCCTGGGCGCCGACGACGATGAAGAGCGTGGCGACCGAGGCCCAGGTGCGCACGTTGAGAGCCAGGCCCACGAGGATGAGCAGCAGGCCGAGGGTCTGCGGCTTGGTCGCCGCGTGCATGCGGCCGAAGATGTCGGGCAGCCGGGCCAGACCGATCGCGCCGACGAGGGCGATCGTCGAGCCGAGGAGCAGGCTGATGCCCCCGGCGAGGTCACAGATCTCCTGCCAGCTCATGCGTCGTCCTGCTTGCGGGCCATGAAGCGGGCGACGGACACCGAGCCGACGAAGCCGGTGAGGCTGAAGACCACCATGATCGGCAGCGGCCCGGGGTCGTCCGTGCGCAGGATCTGCGTGGCGATGATGCCCGTGACGATGACGATGAGGACGTCGAGGCTGAGCGCCCGGTCGAGGTTGGTCGGGCCGAGCGCGACGCGCACCAGCACGAGCGCGGCGGCGCAGATGAGCATGCCGAGGGCGATGGCCAGGATGATGCTCATGCCTCCTCCTCGGAGCAGAGGGTGATCTCCTCGCGGGTGCCGATGGCCCGCACGACGCGGGTCTCGACGGCGAGGACGTCCCGGCGCAGCTCTTCGAGCTCCTGGGGGGTCGTGACGTGGAAGCCGTGGACGTAGAGGATGCCCGCGCGGCGTCGGGCCTCGACGACGATCGAGCCCGGCACGAGGGAGACGAGGGCCGAGACGATCGTCATGTAGAACTCCGACCGGGTGCGCAGCTGGACGGCGACGATCGACCCGCCTTGCGCGGGGCGCGGGCTGAGGGTGGCGGCGGCGACCTGGACGGCGGCCTGCACGAGGTCGACGAGGAAGCGCGCGATGAGCTGGACGAGCGGCCACGGGTGGATCCGGCCGAAGTACTGGACCGACGGCAGCGGGAAGATCTGGGTGACGACGGCGCCGATGATCAGCCCGTTGACGACGTTGCCGAGGGTGACCCGGTCCCACAGGAGGACCCAGACGACGGCGAGGGCGATGATCGCGCGGGGCTGCCAGCCGCCGCGCCGGGTGGCAGCGGCCGTGCTCGTGTCGGCGTCCTTCACGGCCCCTCCTGCGGTAGGACGGCCTTGACGTAGCCGTCACGGGTGATCATCTGCTGGGCCGCGGCGTCGGTGTAGGCGAAGAGGGGCCCGGCGAAGAGCGAGAGGCCGAGGCTGAAGACGACGACGGCGCTCGCGGCGCCGAGCATCAGCGGGGGCATCGGCCGCTCGACGGGCTGAGCGGGCGGCGGTGGAGCGATGGGGGTGGAGGGGCGCTGCGCGGCGACGACGGCCCCGATGGCGTCGCTCAGCCGGCCGAAGGACGGGGTGAGGGTCGGCAAGGCGAAGGCGCGGTCGCTCTCGTCCTCGGCGCGCGGGCGCCAGAAGGCGTGGCTCCACGTCTTGGCGACCGCGTAGAGGGTGAGCAGGGAGGTGACGACCGACCCGACGACGAGTGTCCACGCGACGGCGCTGCCGTCCTCGGCTCCGGCTTGGAGCAGCCCCACCTTGCCGACGAAGCCGGAGAAGGGCGGGATGCCGGCGAGGTTCATCGCGGGGACGAAGAAGAGGATGGCCAGGACCGGGGAGGTCGCGGCGAGGCCACCGAGCCGGTCGATGACCGTCGAGCCGCCGACCCGCTCGATGAGCCCGGTGATGAGGAAGAGCGCGGTCTGCACGGTGATGTGGTGGGCGATGTAGAAGACCGCCGACGAGAGGCCGAGCTCGCTCGCCAGGCCGATGCCGAAGAGCATGTAGCCGATGTGGCTGACGAGCGTGAAGGAGAGCATCCGCTTGATGCCCGGCTGCGCCACGGCTCCGAGGATGCCGACGAGCATCGTCAGCAGTCCCGCGATCATGATCAGGTGGTGCAGCGGTGAGTCGGGGAAGAGCAGGAACTGGGTGCGCACGATGGCGTAGACGCCGACCTTGGTGAGCAGCCCGGCGAAGACCGCGGAGACGGGCACGGGCGCCGACGGGTAGCTGTCGGGCAGCCACGCGGACATCGGGAAGACGGCCGCCTTGATCCCGAAGACCGTGAGCAGCATGAGCTGCAGGGCGAGGCTCACCGTGGGGTCGATGTCGGGCAGGCGGAGGGAGAGCTGCGCGAGGTTGACCGTGCCGGCCGCCGCGTAGGTCGCCGCGATGGCCGCGAGGAAGAGGAAGGAGGAGACCATCGAGACGATGACATAGGTCGTCCCGGCCCGGATGCGCGCGCCGCTGCCACCGAGGGTGAGCAGGACGAAGGAGGCGAAGAGCAGCATCTCGAAGCTGACGAAGAGGTTGAAGAGATCACCGGCGAGGAAGGCATTGGAGACGCCGGCCGACAGCACGAGATAGGTGGGGAAGTAGATCGCGAGGGGGGAGTCATCGTCACCGTCGGCGACGCCCTGCCCGATGGCGAAGACGAGGACGACGAGGATGACGAAGCTGCTCACGAGGAGCATGAGCGCCGAGAGCCGGTCGGCGACGAGGGCGATGCCGAGGGGCTCGCTCCACGCGCCGAGCCACAGGGCGATCGGGCCCTCCTCGTGGGTGCGGTACATGAGGGTGACGGCGACGGCGAGGCTCGCGGCGAGCACGCCGAGGCTGATCGCGACCTGGGTGCGCCGGTGGCGCCGGGCGACGAGGGTGAGCGCTGCTCCGAGCAGGGGGAGCAGGACCGGCAGCGGCAGGAGGTTGGCGGAGCTCATGCGGTGGCGTCCTCCTCGTCTGCCTCGGTCGTGGACTGGGTGTCGGGGTCGTAGGTGCTCGAGACCTCGTCGCGCTCGGCGAGCCGCTTGATCAGCTCGTCCTCGGCGTCGTCGGGGACGTCGTCGCTGCCGGTGATCCGCCACTGGCGGTAGGCGAGGGAGAGGACGAAGGCGACGGAGGCCAGGGCGATGACGATCGCGGTGAGCACCATGGCCTGGGGGAGCGGGTCGCTCATCTCCTCGGCCGGTCTCGAGCCGACGAAGGGGGCGCCCTTGGCCGGTCCGGAGACGACGAGATAGAGCGTGGCGACGCCGTTGCTCGCGAGGACGATGCCGAGCAGCAGCCGGGTCAGGGCCCGCTCGAGGAGCAGGTAGACACCGGTGGCGATGAGGAAGCCGGCGACGACGACGAGGCTGAGATTGGGCGCGATGGCGGTCATGCGGTCACCTCGTCCTCTTCGGCCTGCTTGTCGATGCCGGCGCCGAGCGAGCGGACGACGTCAAGGGCGAGCCCGATGACGATGAGGTACACGCCGATGTCGAAGGCGAGCGCGGAGACGATCTTGACGTGGCCCCAGATCGGCAGGTCGACCTCGAGGACGGCGGACTGCAGGACGGTGCCGCCGAAGGCGAGGGGGGCGAGGGCGGACACCGCGGAGACGGCCAACCCGGCGCCGAGGACGAGACCGGCACTCACCGGGGCGGCACGGTCGAGCTCGGCGCGGCCACCGGCGAGGTAGCGCACGAGCAGGGCGAGGCCGAGGACGAGGCCGCCGGCGAATCCGCCGCCGACCTGGTTGTGGCCGGCGAAGAGCAGGTAGAGGGAGAGCAGGATCATCACGTGGAAGACGAGCCGGGTGGCCGTCTCGAGGATGACCGAGCGGCGCTCGCGCACCACTGAGGCCATGACCGCGCCCTGGTTGCGGCGGCGGGTCCACGAGCGCTCGACGTCCTGGGTGCGGACGAAGACGAGGCTGGCGATGCCGGTGGCGGCGGCGACGAGCACGGAGATCTCGCCGAGGGTGTCCCAAGCGCGGATGTCGACGAGCGTCACGTTGACGACATTGCGGCCGTGACCGAAGTCGTAGGCCTCCTGCGGGAAGGCCTTGGAGATCGGCTCGTGCACTCGTGCATTGGCCGCGACCACGGTGAGCGTCGAGATCGCCAGACCGATGGAGCCGGCGAGGGCGAGCCGCCAGGAGCGACGCCACGAGCGGCGGGCGGAGCGCGGGCGGCGGCGGAAGGACTCGGGCAGCTTGCGCAGGACGAGCACGAAGAGGACGAGGCTGAAGGTCTCGACGAGCACCTGGGTCAGCGCCAGGTCGGGTGCGCCGTGGAGCAGGAAGAGCAGCGCGAGGCCGTAGCCCGTGGTCCCGACGAACATCACCGACTGCAGGCGGTTGCGGGCGCGCACGGCGAGGACGGCGCCGGCGATGACGAGGGCGGCGACGACGGCCTGGGCGACGGTGTCCCACAGGCGCACCTGCGCGCCGGGCAGCGCGGTGGCGGCGACGACCCCGGGCAGGGCGAGGACGACGAGGAAGATCGCGGCGAGGTAGGTGGGCAGCGAGCCGCCCTGGGAGAGGGCGGTGACCTCGACGGCGAAGCGGTCGAGAGCCTTCATGAAGCGCTGGTAGACGCGCTCGCCGTCGGCGACGTCGGGCAGGCGCGCCTGCAGCCGCGCGAAGGGGGCCCGCAGCGCGAAGAGCGTCAGGCCGCCGGCGATGGCGACGGCGGACAGCCCGAGGGCGGGGGTCAGGCCGTGCCACAGCGCGAGGTGCTCGGGTTCCTCACCCGGCAGCGAGGCGGTGTAGGGGTGGAAGAGCTCGGTGAGCGGGTCGCCGAGGAAGCCGGCCGCGACGGTGGCGGCGGCGAGCAGCACCGGGGCGATGAGCAGGGGGCGCGGTGCGTCGAAGGGGGTGGGCCGCGCGGCGGCGCCGGTCTCCCCCTTCGTCATGAAGGCACCCCAGACGAAGCGGGCGGAGTAGGCCACGGTGAGTGCCGATCCCGCCACGATGCCGGCGACGGTGAGCCAGCCGGTCGCCGTCGACAGCGGGCCGTGGGCGGACTCCATGGCGGCGGTGAGCGCCGACTCCTTGGCGACGAAGCCGACGAGCGGCGGCAGGCCGGCCATCGAGGCGGCCGAGATCGTCGCGACGACGGCGAGCACCGGGGCGGTGCGGCCGATGCCGTGGAGCTGGGTGAGGTCGCGGGTGCCCGTGCCCTTGTCGATGATGCCGACGGTGAAGAAGAGCACGGACTTGAAGAGGGCGTGCGAGAGGACGAGGCCGAGCGCGGCGAGGGCGGCGGCCTTGGAGCCGATGCCGGAGAGCACGGTCATGAAGCCGAGCTGGCTCACCGTGCCGTAGGCGAGCAGAAGCTTGATGTCGTCCTGCCGCAGCGCCCGCCAGCCGCCGACGATCATCGTCCACAGGCCGAGGACGACGAGCACGGGGCGCCAGCCGGGCACGTCGGCGAAGGCCGGCTCGAGGAGGAGGACGAGGTAGATGCCGGCCTTGACCATCGACGCGGCGTGGAGGTACGCGCTCACCGGGGTGGGTGCGGCCATGGCGCCGGGCAGCCAGAAGTGGAAGGGGATCTGCGCGGACTTGGTGAGCGCGCCCGCGAGGACGAGCAGTGCGGCGACGGTCGTCAGGGCGCCGGCCGGCGGCGGCGAGGCGAGCATCTCGCTGATGGTGTAGCTCGACGTCTGGCCGATGATCACGGTGCCGACGAGCATCGCCAGGCCACCGAAGGTCGTGACGAGCAGGGCCTGCATCGCCGAGCGCCGGTTGGCCGAGCGCACCGGGTTGTGTCCGATGAGGGTGTAGGAGAAGACCGTCGTCAGCTCCCAGAAGACGTAGAGCGCGAGCAGGTTGTCGGCGAGGACGAGCCCGAGCATGGCGCCCGCGAAGGCGGTGAAGACCCCGGTGAAGCGCCACAGGCTGGGGTCGTCGGGCTTGAAGTACCAGGCGCAGTAGACGAGCGCGAGAGCGCCGACGCCGCTCACGAGCAGGCCGAGGAGCCACTGGAGGGTGCCCAGTCGCAGGGAGAAGTCCATGCCGAGCTGGGGGACCCAGCGGATCTGCTCGACGAGGGTGTGGCCCTCGGTGACGGTGCCGGACTGGGCGAGGAGCCAGACGAAGGTGGCCGCGGGGACGAGGGCCAGGACGAGGAAGGACCGGCGGTGGAGGCTCTTGGCCAGTCCGGGCGCAATTGCTGCCGCCGCGAAGTGGGCAAGCAGCAGCAGGGTCACGAAGGCCTCTCGACGAGTCCGGGGACGGGCTCCTAGTTTAACGGCAGGTGACCGCGCCGCCGGTGCCGGGGGCACGCGCGGCAGGTGCCCGGCTCGGCAGGTTCCCGAAGGAATCTCCTGCCACCCTCTTGACGCCCTCGAACAGGGCTTCGAGAGGGCGTCTGCGGCGGTGCAGGCGAGGGCGACGGCGTGTTGTGTCGAAGGGCGTGATGCGCGGGTGGCCGAGATGGTGGCCGCACGCGTCGAGGATCAGTGCGCCCCGGCGTCGCCTGGCATCGTTGATGTCACCTGGCGGCCTTGCTGTCACCTGGTTGCCCGGAGAAGGGGGACCAGGTGACATCAACGCCGCCGGGCGGCTGAGGAGCGGGCGAGTTGACCCGGACGAGGGCCCCCACGCTGGCGAACAACCCCAAAACTAGCGGCGCCCCCGGCTGGATTCGAACCAGCGACACCTTCTTTAGGAGAGAAGTGCTCTTCCCCTGAGCTACGGAGGCCCGACGCGGTGCGGGACCACGCCGAGGGACAGGGTACGCGTCATACTCCCTTCGGTGATCACCCAGGCGCTGCAGCGGCGCACCATCGCCACCCTGGCGGGCTCGCAGATCATCGGTGGGGTCGGGGTGAGTGCCGGCGCCGCGGTCGGGGCCCTCCTCGCGGCCGACGTCTCCGGCAGCGAGGCCTGGGCAGGTCTGGGCGGCACCGCGCAGACCCTGGGCGGTGCGCTGGCCGCCATCGTCGTCGCCCGGGTCATGGCGACGCAGGGGAGACGCCCCGGCCTCGTCCTCGGGTACGCCCTCGCCGTCGGCGGCGCACTGCTCATCGTGGGCGCGGCGGCGATCGGGTCCTTCCCGCTGCTCATCACCGGCTTCCTGCTCTTCGGCGGTGCGACGGCGGCCAACTCGCAGGCGAGGTTTGCCGCGACCGATCTCGCGGACGAGGACCACCGCGGCCGGCACCTGTCGATCGTCGTCTGGGCGACGACCGTCGGCGCCGTCGCCGGCCCCAACCTCACCGGTCCGGGACGGTGGGTGGCGGAGCGGCTGCACCTGCCCGTGCTCGTCGGACCCTACGTCCTCTCGCTCGTGGCGGTGCTCCTCGCCGGCCTCGTCCTCCTGGTCGCGCTGCGCCCCGACCCGCTGCTCACCGCCCGCGAGCTGCACGTCGACCACGACGAACCCGGCCCCGGGGAGCCGCCCACCCGCGGCTGGGCCGTCATCCGATCCCACCCCGACGCCCTGACCGGGGTGCTCGCCATGGCACTCGGGCACACCGTCATGGTCTCGGTGATGATCATGACCCCGCTGCACATGCGGCACGGCCACGCGACCCTTGAGGTGATCGGGCTCGTCATCTCGCTGCACGTCGTCGGCATGTACGCCCTGTCGCCCGTCACTGGCTGGGCCGTCGACCGGTGGGGTGGCCGGGCCGTCATCGGGCTGGGCGCCGCGATCCTTCTCACCGCCAGCGTCCTCGCGGCCACCTCACCCGAGGGCCACTCCGCGGTGCTCACCCTCGCGCTCGTGCTCCTCGGCCTCGGCTGGTCGTGCACCCTCATCGCCGGGTCGACCCTGCTGACGGGGGCGATCCCCCTTCGCCAGCGGCCTGCGGCGCAGGGCCTCGCCGACGTGGCCATGGGGCTGGCCGGGGGGCGGAGGCGGCGCGCTCGCGGGAGTCGTCGTCGGCTGGTGGGGCTACCCCGCCCTCGCCCTCCTCGCGGGCGGCGCGGCGCTGCTCGTCGGCCTGCTGGTCCCGCTCGGGCGCGGTCGCAATTGTTAGCGTTGGCGCCGTGACCCTGCCGCCGACGACCCCTGCCCCGGTGCCGGCAGACGTGTCCCCCCAGCGCCGTGAGCTCATGGAGCTCGGCGGTCCCAACACGCTCCTCTGGCCGTCCCGCGACCCCCACGTCGTCGACCTGACGACCGCCCACCCCGGCGGCATCGCCATGCTCCTCTCGGGCCGCGACGCCCGCCTCTCCGACCTCGTCCGCGAGCCCGGCGCGCTGCTGCGGGCGCAGCGCCGCGCCGCCGAGCTCACCGAGCACGTCGAGCGGATCGCGCAGGAGCACGGCGTGCACACCTGCTTCCTCGCCATGGGCTCCGCCTCCTGGCACGTGCCCGGGGAGGTCGACCGCCCGCTCGCGCCCGTCATCCTGCGACGCGCCTCCCTGCGGCGGCTGCGGCCCGGGTCGGACTTCGCGCTCGACCTCGCACCCCGCGCCGAGGTCAACCCGGCGCTGCTCACCTACCTGCGGCGCGCCCTGCGTCGGGACATCGACGGCGAAGCCCTCGCCGACCTCGGCCGGGGGGACGGCCGCGGCTTCAACCCCACACCGGTGCTCGACGCGCTGCGCGAGATGTGCGCCGACCTGCCCGAGCTCAACATCACCTCGCGCATCGTCATCGCCGCCTACCCCTACGGCAAGGCGGAGGCGCTCGCCGACCTGACCGACCTCGGCGAGCTCACCGCCGACGGCCCGGCCGCGACCCTCCTGCGGGGTCGGCCCGTCGAAGCGCCGGAGCAGGAGCCGCCGAGCGTCGCCGACAGCGCCGTCCTCGACATCACCGCCGACCAGCAGGCCGTGCTCGACCGGGTCGCCGACGGGCAGGACCTCTACGTCGACGCCCCGCCCGGCACCGGCATCGCGCAGCTCGTCGCGGCAGTCATCGCACAGGCCGCGGGGGAGCGCCGCAGCGTCCTCCTCCTCACCGAAAAGACCGCCGCCATCGACGCCGTGGCGCACGAGCTCGCCTCCGCCGGCCTCGAGGACCTGCTCGTCCACGTCACCGACCCCGCCGCCGAGGTCAACCCGACCATCGTCGTCGAGCGCTGGCCGCGCCGCCTCCCGGAGAGCGAGCGCTCCTTCGACCGCCCGGGGCGCCGGGCCGCCGCCGCAGCCAAGGTCCTCGACGGGCACACCCACGCCCGGCACGAGCCGCGGCCCCCCGTGGGGGGTCTCCATCGCCGACGCCCACGACGCGATCGTCGGTCTGAGCACCCGCCGTCCCGCCCCGCGCTCGCGCGTGCGGCTCACCGGCCGAGTCCTCACCTCGCTTGATGCCGAAGGGAGGGACGCCCTCGTCACCCAGCTCACCGGTGTCGCCACACGCAAGGCCTGGCGGCCCGGGCGGCAGGACGAGCCGTGGGCCGGGGCCCGGCTGCACAGCGCCGCCGACGTCGACGAGGTGCTCGCCGCGATCGACCGGCTGCGCGGACCCGAGGGCACCCTCGCCCAGCTGCGCACGACGGTGCGCGAGGTCTTCGCCGACATCGCCGAGCCCCGGGCGTCCTGCCCGGCCGACCACGGGCGCTTCCTCGCCGGCATCGAGGAGATCCGCGACACCGTCGACGTCTTCCGGCCGGAGGTCTTCGACACCCCCCTCGACCACCTCCTCGCGGCGACCGGGCCCAAGGGCCTCACCGTCGACGGCGAACCCCTCGGGGTCGTCGAGCGGCGCCGCCTGCGTGCTCAGGCGCGCCGCCTGCTGCGGCCCGGGCGCCCGCCGGAGGACCTGCACGCCGCCCTCCAGCTCGCCGCGCGCCAGCGCAGCAGTTGGTCCCGCCTCACCGGTGGCGGCGGTCGACCGCGCATCCCGGCAGAGATGGACCGCGCCCACACCGCCTACGAGCGGGTCTACGCCGACCTCACGCACGTCGGTGCCGTCATCGGCGACACGGCGAAGGGGGGGCGACCTGCTCGACACCCCGTGGGAGGAGCTCACCGCGCGCCTCGACGAGCTCGGCAAGGACGTGGCCGGTGCCCGGGCCGTGCCGGAGGTCATCGACGACCTCGACGACCTGCGCAAGCGCGGCCTCGGCGACCTCCTCGACGACCTCGCGTCGCGTCGCGTCGCGCCGTCGTCCGTGGCGGACGAGGTGCTCTTCGTGTGGTGGACCTCGGTGCTCGCCGAGGCGGGCAAGGATGAGCGCGTCGCCGGCGTGACCGGCGAACAGCTCGACGAGGCGCTGCGGACCTTCGTCGAGGCCGACCGGGCGAGCTTGGGCGCCAACGCTGCTCGTGTCGCCGCCCGACAGCGCGAGCGCTTCCACGCCGACGGGCGACGGCACCGGTCAGCCGCCCGCGAGGTGGCTGCCGCCCACGAGGGGCTGCGCCCGTCGCTGCCGTGGAACCGTGCCTTCGGTCGCTGGGGCGGGCTGCTGCGGGCCGCCTCCCCGGCCTGGGCCATGGCCCCCTTCGTCGTCGGGCAGGTGCTGCCCCGGGACCAGACCTTCGACCTCGTCGTCGTCGACGACGCCTCGCGCACCACCCTCGCCCGCACCCTCTCGGGCATCGCCCGAGGGAGCCAGCTGCTCGTCATCGGCGACCGCGGACAGCTGCCCCCCGACACGTGGACCGCCGACGCCGGCGTGCCCGCCCCCGGCCGGCCGCGGACCTCGCTCGCCGACCTGACGGCGCGGGTCCTGCCCACGCGCGCGCTCCGCGACAGCGCCTATCCGCGACCGCGCGTGGACACCCTGCTCGGTGGCGCCGCCACCGCCGGTGAGGTCGTGCACCCGCCGGCCCCTGCACCCCACGACGCGGTGCACCTCGAGCGCGTCGAGGGCGTGGGTGTCCTCGACGAGCGCACCGGTCTCGTCGAGTCGACCACGGCGGAGGTCGAGGCCGTCGTCGCCCGGGTCCGCCAGCACCTCCAGCGAAAGCCCCGCCGTTCGCTGGGTGTCGTGACCTTCGGCCAGCGGCACGCCGACCGCATCGCCGACGCGGTGGCCGAGGCGAGCCAGTCCGACCCTGAGACTCGCCCAGGCTCTGCGTGACCTGCCCGAGCCCCTCGTCATCAAGCCGGCCGACCGGTGGCAGCGCGAGCAGCGCGACGCGGTCATCGTCTCGGTCGGCTTCGGCCGCTCGCCGCAGGGACGGGTCATCCAGCGCCTCGGCGCGCTGAGTGGCGTCACCGGTGCCGAGCTGGTCCTGCTCGCCGCGACCAGAGCCCGCCGGACCATCGTCTGGGTGACGACGATCGACCCGCAGGACCTCGGGGGTGAGCGGGGATCGCTGCCCGGGCACCGGGCCCTGCGCACGCTGCTCGAGGGCATCGCCGCCCCGTCGCCGGTCGGTGGTCCGCGAGGCAGCGCAGAGGACGCAGAGCTGAGCCCACTGCTCGCCGGGTTTGTCCGGCGGCTGCGCGACGGCGGGCTCGTCGTCGCCACCGACGTCGGCTCCGGGGAGCACCGGGTCGACATCGCCGTCGCCGACCCGCGCGACCGTAGCCGGATGCTCGTCGCCGTCGACGTCGACGGGCCCGGCTACGCCGGCCTGGCCTCGACCCGGCAGCGGGACCGGATCCTCGTCGAGCGGCTCACCGACCTCGGCTGGCACCACCTGAGGCTGTGGGCGGTCGACATCTTCGCCGATCCGGCCCGTCAGGAGGCCTTGGTCACCCGGGCCGTGCGTGAGGCCATCGCCCAGGAGGGAGACGCGTCATGACCGACCAGCCGGAGCAGACCCCGCAGGAGGGGACCACGGAGACGCCGCGGGTCGCGCCCCGCCGCCGCTCGACCCCCGAGCAGACCTCGGACGACACCGACCGCGGGTGGGGCGAGCGCCCCGACGAGGACGAGCACGACCGCTGGCTGCAGGAGCAGCGTCCGCCGCACTGGGAGTGACGCCCTCCTCGCGCCGCGCCGCGCCCGCGGGCGCACAGCAGAAGACCCCGGCCGCACGGATCACCGTGCGGCCGGGGTCTACCCGTGTGGCGTGACTCAGGCGCGGCCGGCGCGCAGGGAGTCGCGGATCTCGCGGAGCAGCTCGACGGACTCGTCGGTGGTCTCCTCCTCGGCCGCGACGAAGCGCTGGCGCATCGCGGTGTAGGGCTTGATGACACCGAAGTACACGACCGCGGCCATGATGAGGAAGGCGACGAGGGCGGTCAGGAGAGGACCGATGGTCTGGAAACCGAGGATCTCCATGTCATCGAAGTTGAACTCCTTGCCGCCGGTGATGCGACCGACGACCTCGAGCAGGAAGTTGGTGAAATTGGTGACGACGGCCGCGAAGGCGGTCGCCATGATCAGACCGGTGGCGATCTCGACGAGATTGCCACGCATGAGGAAGTCCTTGAAGCCCTTCATGAGGGTCTCCCTTCGGATGGGGTACAGGGGCGTGACGCGCGAACGTCACTCGCCTGACAGTGTGAACCATCCGGACTCACATTGCGCCGCAAGAGACCCCCGTGGCGCGTCCGTCAGCCCGTCGTCACGACGACGAAACCGCCCTCGGAAGCCCCGCCCGGCCCCATGCTGCGCAGGATCGTGCGGATCTCGTCCGGCTGCAGGACGACCCGGGCCACGGACTGCCCGGACGCGCCCTCGGAGGTGCCGGTGACCCGAGCGCCCGTGGCGAGCGGGGTCGCGCGACCGGCCAGGTAGACGTCGACCTCGTCATCCGTCGCGAGGTGGTCGCCGGGCAGGGCGAGGGGGAGGGTCAGCTGGGGTCCGTCACCGACCGGGTCGGTGACCGGCTCGGTGGACTCGCCGCCGGTGGCCCCGAGGACGAGCTGGAGGGCGAGGAGGATCGCGCTCACGGCGAGCAGCCGGCGCGCGAGCGAGAGCCGCCAGGCCGCCCGACGGGAGGGCCCGAAGAGGGACGGGAGGTGCTGCGCGAGACGCGAGGTGGCCATGGCCCGACGCTAGGGCCGGCCCAAGGCGTGTGGGAGTGGCGTCAGCTCGCGGTGGACGACGTCGTCGAGGCGGTCGAGCCTGTGGACGAGTCGGAGGAGGAGCTCGAGCTGGTCGCGGAGTCGCTGCTCGCGCTCGTCGACCGCGAGTCGTTGCGGTAGAAGCCGCCACCCTTGAAGACGACGCCCACGGCGTTGAACTGCTTGCGCAGACGGCCCTGGCACTGCGGGCACGTCGTCAGCGCGTCGTCGCTGAAGGACTGGACGATGTCGAAGGCGTGGCCGCAGTCGGCGCAGGCGTAGGCATAGGTAGGCATGGCCCTGCCATCATACGTCGCGGTGCCAGCCGGCCAGGCGTCCGTGGCGGGCGACCGAGCGCAGCCGGTGCTCGGCCCGCTCGCGCTGCGCGCCGGGGGTGACGACGAGCAGCCGGTCACCGGTCCACAGCCGGGTGTGCGCGTCGGGGACGAAGGTCTCCGCGCCGCGGACGACGAGGGAGACGTTGACCCCCTGCGGCAGGCGCAGCTCGTAGACCTCGACCCCGGCCAGGCGGGAGCCTCGTGGACGGCGACGTCGAGCATCTCCGCCCCGAGCTCCTCGAGCGGCATGGCCTCGACCACGACGTCAGCGGCCCGGCCCGGCTCGGTGACCCGCAGGGCGCGGGCCACCCGCGGCATGAGCGGCGCCTGCACGAGGGTGAAGATGACGACGAGCATGAAGACGAGGTCGAAGACCCACTCGACACCCGGCACGTTGTTGGTGATCGGCACCGTCGCGAGGACGACGGGCACGGCCCCGCGCAGGCCGGCCCAGGAGAGGAAGGCCTGCTCCCGCCACGGTACGCCGAAGGGGGTGAGGGAGACGATCACCGAGAGCGGCCTGGCGACGAGGAGCAGGACCAGCCCGGCGAGGATCGCGCGGGGCACCTCGTCGACGAAGCCGGAGGGGCGGGCCAGCAGGCCGAGCATGACGAAGAGTCCGATCTGCGACAGCCAGCCGAGCGCCTGGGCGAACCCGGTCACCGACTGCCGGTGCGGCAGGTGCATGTTGCCCAGGACGAGCGCCGCGAGGTAGCAGGCGATGAAGCCCGAGGTGTGCGCCGTCGAGGCCGCCGCGTAGGCGAGCACGCCGATGCCGACGACCCCGAGGGAGAACAGGCCGGAGGTGCCTGACGCGAGCTGTCGCATGAGCTTGCCCCCGAGCCAGCCGATCGCGAGCCCGATGAGCGCGCCACCGGTGAGCTCGGCGATGGCGAGCAGCCCGATCTGCCACCACGGCTCGGCCTCCGCGGGGTCGGCCAGCTGCAGCGAGAGGGCCGTGACGAGCAGGACGACGGGGGCGTCGTTGAAGCCCGACTCGGCCTCGAGCATCCCCGACAGCCGGCGGGGCAGCGGCACGACGCGCAGGACGGAAAAGACGGCGGCGGCATCGGTCGAGGCGAGGATCGCGCCGATGAGCAGGCTGATCTGCCAGTCGGTGTGCAGGATCTCGTGCAGCGCGACGGCCACGACCGCGACAGACACGAGCACCCCGACGGTCGACAGGGCGAGGGCCGGTGCCACCGAGGCCCGGATCGAGGACCACGACGTCGTGAGGCCGCCCTCGACGAGGATGAGCACGAGCGCGCAGTAGCCGAGCACCTGCGCGGCCTGGTCGGAGTCGAAGGGGATGCCCAGGCCCTCCTGGCCGAGGGCAAGCCCGATCGCGAGGTAGAGCAGCAGGGTCGGCAGCCCGGCGCGGTTGGCCAGGCGCACGGCCGCCACGGCGACGACGAGGACGAGCGAGCCGGCGAGCAGGGCGAGCGAGAGCTCCGAGAGGTCGAAGCCGGGCGTCTGCCCGCTCGAGATCACCTCGTCGTCCCGTCGGGGGCCACGGGGCCGCACCCGAGGGCGCTCAGCACCCAGGCGACCGGCACGTCGTGCGGCTCCCGTGGCAGCGCCTCGTCGGCGAGCTCGCCGGGGTGCAGCAGCACGACGACGGGCACGTGCGGGGCGAGCATCGGCAGCACCCGGTCGTAGCAGCCGCCGCCCTGGCCCAGGCGGGTGCCGTCGCGGTCGACGGCCAACCCCGGGGCGAGCACGAGGTCGGCCCCGGTCGGTGCGTCGATGCCGAAGGGGGTCCGCCCCGGGTCGTCGAGGTCGCACCAGTCCAGCTGCATGTCGTCCAGCGTGATCGGCACGAGCACGCGGTGGCCGCGAGCCCGCAGGGCGTCGTTGACCGCGACCGTCGAGGGCTCGTGGGGGAGGGACTCGTACGACAGCACCGTCCCGGGCGTCGTGGCCGACCACCCGGCCGGCGGTGACGCCTCGAGCTGGGCGGCGATCGCGGCGCCGTCGGCGATGAGGTCACGGGTGGCGACGATCTCGCGCCGCCGCGCCCGCAGGAGGCGGCGGGTTTCCCCCTTCGATCGCGCGCCGAGTGTCATGGGACGACATCGTAAGGTGACCACCATGAGTCGCGAGGGGTGTGCGAGGGCCGTCGAGCGGATGGCTGCAGCGGGGGTGGACCAGCGGGCGATCACCGTCTTCGAGCACTACTGGGAGCAGCTGGCGGCAGGCGAGCAGGGGATGGTCCGCGAGGACACCCTCGAGCCGCTCGTCGACGTGCCCGAGCTCGCCGCCCTCGAGGTCGACGACGAGGCGCGCCGCGAGGCCCTCGCCCGGGTCGCGGTCGTCAAGCTCAACGGCGGCCTCGGGACGAGCATGGGCATGGCCGGGCCCAAGGCGGCACTCGTCGCGCGCGACGGACAGACCTTCCTCGACGTCATCGTCCGCCAGCTCATCGCCCTCGAGGAGCGCTTTGGGGCTCGGCCGCCGCTCGTGCTGCTCAACTCCTTCCGCACCCGCGAGCGCTCGCTCGAGATCCTCGAGCGGTACCCGCAGATGGCCGACCAAGCATTGCCCCTGGACTTCCTGCAAAACATGGAGCCCAAGCTCGACGCCGAGACCCTCGCCCCGGTGACGTGGGCGGAGGACCCCGACCTCGAGTGGTGCCCGCCGGGTCACGGCGACGTCTACGTCGCGCTCGCCGCCTCCGGCCTGCTCGATCGCATGCGCGCGGCCGGGATCCGCTACGCCTTCATCTCCAACTCCGACAACCTCGGCGCGACCTGCGACCCCGACATCGCGGCCTGGATGGTGGCGGAGGGCATCCCCTTCGCCGTCGAGGTCGCCGAGCGGACCCTCAACGACCGCAAGGGTGGCCACCTCGCGGTGCGCCGCAGTGACGGCCAGCTCGTCCTGCGCGAGTCGGCGATGGTCGTCGACGACGACCAGGAGCACTTCCAGGACATCCGCCGGCACCAGTGGTTCAACACCAACAACCTGTGGGTCGACCTCGACCGGCTCGACCAGCTGCTGCGCGAGCGCGACGGCGACCTCGGCCTGCCGATCATCGTCAACCGCAAGACCGTCGACCCGACCCGCCCCGACTCCACCCCCGTCATCCAGATCGAGTCGGCCATGGGCTCGGCCGTCGAGGCCTTCGAGGGCAGCGTCGCGCTGCGGGTACCGCGCTCGCGCTTCCGGCCCGTCAAGACGACCAACGAGCTGCTCCTGCTGCGCTCCGACGTCTTCGAGCTCGACGAGCGGTGGCGCGTCGTCTCTACCATCGACCGCGGCGACCCGACGGTGCGGCTCGACCCGACGTACAAGCTCATCCACGACTTCGACGCCCGCTTCCCGCAGGGGGTGCCGTCGCTGCGCGAGTGCACCTCGCTGCAGGTGACCGGTGACGTCACCTTCGGCGCGGACGTGCGCGCCGTCGGCGACGTCGAGGTCGTCGCCACCGAGCCGGCGACCCTGCCGGAGGGGGCCCGTCTCGAGGGGCGGGTCGAGCTGCCCCGGTGAGGCGCCGGCGCGGGGTCGTGCTCACCGGCGCCACCGTGCACGGCGAGAGGATCTCCCTTCGTCCGCTCGTGCGTGGTGACCGTGACGAGTTCATCGCACTGCGCCGCCGCAATGCCGACTGGCTGACGCCGTGGGACCCCACGACGCCACCGGGCGGGGTGCCGCGGCGCGACATCGCCGCCGACTTCCGCGGGTACGTGCGGGCCCTGGACGCCGAGGCGAGGTCCGGCACCGGGCTCACCCTGGCGATCGTCGTCGACTCCGCGATCGTCGGTCTCGTCGCGGCGAGCAGCATCGTCGAGGGCGCGCTGCGCTCCGCGAGCATCGGCTACTGGGTCGGGCGCGAGGTCGCCGGCCGAGGCATCGCGCCGACGGCCGTGGCGATACTCGCCGACCACCTCATGGACCCGCAGGGCCGGGCACTGCACCGGGTGCAGCTGGAGATCCGCCCCGACAACGCGCCGAGCCTGGCCGTCGCGGCCAAGCTCGGCCTGCGCGAGGAGGGGCTGCGGCGTGCCTACCTGCACATCGACGGCGCCTGGCGCGACCACCGCAGCTTCGCCGTCGTCACCGACGAGCTGGGTCCCGGAGGGCTGCGAGCACGTCTGTCACACCAACATCAGGCGTCACGTGCGCGACACACCGACCAGCCTGCACCACCCTGACGACGTGACTGCCTAGCGTTGGGTCCGTGCAGCCGAGCAGCCTCATCTTCGTCCTCGTCGTGGCGATCTGGGCTGTCTACCTCCTCCAGTACTGGATCAAGCGCCGCGACCACCTCTCCACCGTGCGATCCGTCGACCGCTTCTCCGCCGCGATGCGGGTGCTCGACGACCACCGACTGCGTCGTGAGGCCACCGAGCCCACGCCGCGCTCCTACGCCGTGACCCCGGCGCGCACTGCGCGCCCCGAGGTGACCGTCAAGCACGCCGGGGCCCCCGCCCGGGCCCGCATGGTCGAGCCCGTCGTCGGTGCGCCGCGTCGGGTCCGCGGTCTGGTGCTGCTGACGATGCTCGTGCTGCTGCCCGTCGTCACCCTCGTCGCTGCCTTCGGCCCGCTGACCTGGTGGGTCGCCCTCGCCTGGCTCGTCGGGACCGTCGCTGCCTTCGGCTGGCTGCGACAGGCGGTGCAGGCCGAGCGCGAGGCGCGCGGTCGTGCCCGGGCGCAGGAGCGTCGGACCGCCACCGCCACCGCTCCCACCCCGCGTCGGGCCGAGCCC
>NZ_ALWX01000028.1 GCF_000297495.1 Janibacter hoylei PVAS-1
GACCGCATGGACTCGAAGTTGACCAGCCCGTCAGCGATGGCCAGACGTTCCTGCAACGACAACAACCTGCCCGTACCCACGACCTCGTCCATGGGCCTGTTCCTAGCCGCCCGCGTGGCCGGTGGCCCGGTGACGCGCCCATCCGGGTAGATCGTGCGGCCGTGGCTCTTACGCACACCACGCATCCAGTACCGACCGGTCTGAGTTGTCACCCCGACCCGGACTGCTGCCCGAGCGTGATGCATCCCCGCAGCGATCAACGCGTCGAACTCGGCACGCTGCTGAGGCTTGCCCAACGGCTGCGGCCGTGCTGGGAAGCGCCCGGCCGCGACCAGCACCCGCCGCGCGGTCGAATGCGAGCACCCCACGGCCCTGGCAGCCGCGCCCACAGAGCCTGACTCGTCGAACACCGCCACGACCCGCGCGATAACCGCCGGCGTGACCACAACAGGCGAGCGTCTTCCCCTCGAAACGACCATGGTCCTCGCAACTCCTCAGATCGAGGTGTTGCGAGGACCATGTGAACCGAAGTCCGTCGGCGGGCCCCCTTCGTCATGTCCGGGTCACTCCTTGGGCGGAGCGCTCATGCCCTCCTTGATGAGGTTCATGACCGAGGAGTCGGCCAGCGTCGTCACGTCACCGATCTCGCGGTTTTCGGCGACGTCCTTGAGCAGGCGCCGCATGATCTTGCCCGAGCGCGTCTTGGGCAGCTCGTCGACGACCATGATCGAGCGGGGCTTGGCGATCGGGCCGATCTGCTGGCCGACGTGGTTGCGCAGCTCCTGGACGAGCTCGTCACCCTGGCTGCCCTCGGCGCCGTCCTGGCGCAGGATGACGAAGGCGACGACGGCCTGACCGGTCGTCTCGTCGCTGGCACCGACGACGGCGGCCTCGGCCACCCTCGGGTGGGAGACGAGTGCCGACTCGATCTCGGCGGTCGACAGACGGTGGCCCGAGACGTTCATGACGTCGTCGACTCGACCGAGGATCCAGATGTTGCCCTTGTCGTCGTACTTCGCCCCGTCACCGGCGAAGTAGTACTTCGGGCCGAAGCGGCTCCAGTAGGTGTCCTTGTACCGCTCCGGGTCGCCCCAGATGCCGCGCAACATCGACGGCCACGGCTTGGTGAGGACGAGGTAACCGACCTGCTCGGGCTCGGTGAGGGGCTGCCCCTCGTCGTCGAGGATCTCTGCCGCGATGCCGGGGATCGGGCGCTGCGAGCTGCCGGGCTCGAGGTCGGTGACTCCGGGGAGTGGGGAGTTCATGATCGCTCCCGTCTCGGTCTGCCACCACGTGTCGACGATCGGGGCGGTGCCGCCGCCGATCGTGTCGCGGTACCAGCGCCAGGCCTCGGGGTTGATGGGCTCACCCACAGACCCGAGCAGGCGGATCGAGGAGAGGTCGTACTTCTCCGGGATCTCCTTGCCCCACTTCATGAAGGTGCGGATCGCCGTCGGGGCCGTGTAGAGGATCGTGACCTTGTACTTCGCGACGATCTCCCAGAAGATCCCTCGGTGCGGGCTGTCCGGGGTGCCCTCGAAGAGGACCTGGGTGGCCCCCTTCGCCAGCGGTCCGTAGACGATGTAGCTGTGCCCGGTCACCCAGCCGATGTCGGCGGTGCACCAGTAGACGTCCGTCTCGGGGTGCAGGTCGTGGACCACCGAGCTCGTGTAGGCGCACTGGGTGAGGTAGCCGCCGGTCGTGTGGAGGATGCCCTTGGGCTTACCCGTCGTCCCGGACGTGTAGAGGATGAAGAGCGGGTGCTCACTGTCGTGCGGCTGCGCTTCGTGCTGGTCGGAGGCGGAGTCGACGACGTCGTGCCACCAGACGTCGCGCTCGTCGTCCCACTCGACGTCGATGCCGGTGCGCTGCACGACGAGGACCTTGCCCGCCGTCGTGCCCGGCACGGCCTGGTCGACGGCTGCCTTGAGCGGCATCGCCTTGCCCTTGCGGAACTGCCCGTCGCTCGTCACGACGACCTTTGCCTCGCCGTCCTCGATGCGTGCTCGCAGGGCGTCGGCGGAGAAGCCGCCGAAGACCACGGAGTGCGGGGCACCGATCCGGGCGCAGGCGAGCATGGCGATGACGGCCTCGGGGATCATCGGCATGTAGATGGCGACGCGGTCGCCCTTCGCCACCCCGAGGGACTCGAGGGCATTGGCCGCCTTGGACACCTCGCGCTGGAGGTCGGCGTACGTGATCGTGCGTTCGCTACCGTCGGCGGCGACCGCGTGGAGGGCCACCCGGTCGCCGTTGCCGGCCTCGACGTGGCGGTCGACGCAGTTGTAGGCGGCGTTGAGCTCACCGCCGACGAACCACTTCGCGAAGGGAGCCTCGCTCCAGTCGAGCGTCGTGTCGAAGTCCGTGCTCCAGGTGAGCTGCTCACGGGCGCGCGCGGCCCAGAAGCCCTCGTGGTCGGCGGATGCCTCGTCGTACAGGGCTGCGGTGCCGTTGGCCTGGGCAGCGAACTCCGGGCTCGGGGCGTAGTCCGTCACATGTCCTCCTCATCGAGTGCCAGCGCGACGTCGCGCTGGTGTGCGTTCACCCCCAGCCTCCACCCCGGCGTCACGGAGCACAACGCGGGTTCGCCGACGAGTCGGCGGACGCGGGGGAGCGGGCGACGAACGGTCCGTCGTGGGCACAGTGCACAGCAGCGGACGAAGGGGGCCGGCTCGGGGCTGTGCAGTCTGCTCAGTGGTCTGGCGGTCCGTGGTGCAGATCGACCCGCTCTGCCACGGTGGTGGGACCACAAGGAGGTGGTTGACGTGTTTACCGAGGGACAGTTGTACTCACCCGTGACCGAGCACGAGGACGGCACCGTCGAGGTGCACCTCGCCGACACCCATCCCGGGCGTGGCGACCAGGAGTACCTGCGCCGACGCGGCGAGATCGCCGGCGCGGCGCTCACCTGGGACCGCGGGGCGGAGCCGGTGCCCACGATCGAGTACACCGAGCAGGAGCACGGGGTGTGGAGCCGGGTGAGCCGGGAGCTGGCGCCGCTGCACGAGCGGCTGGCCCACCCCGAGTACCTCGCTGCCAAGAGTGCCCTCGGCCTGCCGACCGACCACGTCCCCCAGCTCGCCGAGGTGACCACACGGCTCGAGCCGATCACCGGGTGGAGCTACGTGTGCGCGCCGGGCCTGGTGCCGTTGCGCGACTTCTACGCCGACCTCGGCAGCCGCACCTTCAACTCCACGCAGTACCTGCGGCACGCCTCCGAGCCGCTCTACACGCCCGAGCCGGACATCATCCACGAGGTCATCGGGCACGCCAACCAGCTCGCCAGCCCGCGCCTGGCGGCCATCACCGAGGCGGCGGGGGCGGCCTCCCTCCGTCTGGAGACGGACGAGGCCATGCAACTCGTGGCCGACGTCTTCTGGTTTTCGATGGAGTTCGGCGTCATGTACGACGGGCCGGACCTCAAGGCCTACGGTGCCGGCATCCTGTCGAGCTTCGGCGAGATCCAGGAGTTCGAGCACATGGAGATCCGTGACCTCGACCTGGCCGACATGGGCACGCTCAACTACGACATCACCGTCTACCAGCCGGTGATCTTCGCAGCGCGATCGGTCGAGCACCTCGAGGACGTCGTCGGCACCTTCTTCGCCCGGGTCGACGACGACGCGGCCGACGCGCTCCGGCGGGAGGCCGCCCAGCGGGGACTGCTCCCCATGGCTGCCGGCTGACGGCAACCTCTACTCTCGTCGCAGACAGGGGACGCTGCGTCCCCGACCACGACGACAAGGGGGAAGACCATGATGACCAGTCGACGTGCCGGCGCCGCCGGCCTCCTCGCCGTCGCCGCCCTCGCGCTCTCGGCGTGCGGTGGCGAGAGCGGTGACGACGTCACCGACTCGGGGAGCCCCTCGAGCTCGGCGAGCACGAGCGAGGCGACCGAGTCGGAGACCTCGACCGATGAGTCGAGCACCGACGCCGAGGACAGCGAGTCGGAGGAGTCCGACGACAGCGAGTCCGACGACGCTGCCGCCTCCGGTGACGTGACCGAGCCCGGCACGGAACTCGCGCTCGGTGACACCGCCACCATCCCCCAGGGGGACGACGGCGCGATGATCACCGTGACGGTCACCGAGATCACCGAGGGCTCCTCGGCAGACCTGGCCGACCTCAAGGACGCCGACAAGTACAAGGGCTACACGCCCATCTACGTCCAGTACACGATGACCGGTACCGACAGCTCGACGGAGCTCGGCGGCGACATCCTCGACGACGTCGACCCGATCCTCGCCGACGGCCGCAAGGCCTCCACCCTCGTGATCATCGGCACCTCTCCCTTCAAGAAGTGCGACAGCAACTCGATCCCCAAGGACTTCGGCCCGGGCGACACCGAGACCACCTGCCAGGTGGCGATGGTCTCCTCCGGCCAGGAGGTCAGCGGTGCGCAGTACTCGCCCTACGAGGGCGACTACGCCGACGACGGGGCGGTCGTCTGGAAGAAGTGAGCCCCGCGCTCACCGCACGACGAGAGACTCGACACCGGTCAGGATGATGTCCAGGCCGGTGTCGAAGTCGCTCTCGGGCCGAGCGTCGGAGGCGATGCCCGACCGTGCCGCCTGCGCGTGGGACTGCTCGTCGTAGGCGTGCCCGTAGACGAAGTGCAGCAGGGTGCGCGCCGCCGTCTTCGCCCCGCGCGCGTCGAGGCCGGTCGCGCCGAGGATCTCGCGCAGCTCGTCGAAGGGCGCCCGGCCGCCCATGCCGAAGGCCCACATGCTCATGACGATGTCAGCGCCGTCCGGGTAGGCGGTGACGGCCGCGTGCAGGTCCCGGCAGCACTGACGCACGACCTCCTGCCAGGGGAGCTCGAGGTCGGTGGTGTCGCGGGTGGGGCGGCGCGCGAGGATGGCGTCGGCCACGGCCCCGAGCAGGGTCTGCTTGTTGGCGACGTGGTGGTAGAGCGCGCTCTGCTGCACGCCGAGCTCGGCGCCGAGCGCGCGCATCGTCAGGTCGGGCAGGCCGACCCGGGAGAGCAGGCCGAGGGCGGTGGTCACGATCCGCTCGTGGGAGAGCGGCCGCTGGTGGGTCCGTCGCGTCGGCGGCACGGGCGCTCCCTTCGAGCGGGTCGAGATCGGGGGTCCAGTTGACCACACGTGATCGAGGGCCCTAACCTGAACGCCGTTCACTTGGATGAACGGCGTTCATGCACATGAGGGGAATCGGCAGCATGACCACAGCACCGGCCGCCCGGGCCGCCACGGCGAGCACCGACCTGGCCCTCGTCTCCTCCCTCGCCGCACTGATCGCGGTCTGCTCCGTCCTACCCGCGGTCAACCTCTCGGTCTTCGCACCGATCACGCTGCAGACCTTCGGGGTCCTCCTCGCCGGCGCGATCCTCGGGGCCCGACGCGGTGCGCTCGCCGTCCTCCTGTGGATCCTCGTCGGGACGATCGGGCTGCCCGTCTTCGCCAACGGCAAGGCCGGGCTGCCGGTCCTCGTCGGCCCGACCGGGGGATACATCCTCGGGTTCGTCGTCGGGGCGGCGATCATCGGGGCCGTCGCCACCGTCGCGGTCCGGCGCGCCGGTCGCGGCATGGTGTGGGTGCTCACCGCAGGAGGGCTGCTCGCGCTCCTGGTCGTCCACGCCGCCGGCATCGTCGGCCTGCACCTGCGGGCGGGGCTCGGGTGGCAGGCCGCAGCCACCGTCGACGGCGCCTTCTGGATCGGTGACTTGGTCAAGCTCGCGGCCACCGTGCTCGTCGCGGCCGCGGTGCACCGCGCCTTCCCCGACCTGCTGCGTCGCCGCGCCTGATGGCCCGCATCCAGCTCGACCACGTCACCGTCCGCCGGCCCACGGCGACCGGCGACCTGCTCGTGCTCGACGAGACGAGCCTGCTCGTCAGCGAGTCCCGCGTGGCGTTCATCGGCCCCAACGGTGCCGGCAAGTCGACCCTGGCCCGTCTCGTCAACGGGCTGGTCACCGCCTCGACAGGGGCCGTGCACGTCGACGGCGTCGACGTGGCACGTCGCGGCCGCGAGGTGCGGCGCCGGGTGGCCTTCACCTTCACCGACCCGCACGCACAGCTCGTCATGCCGACGGTCGCCGAGGACGTGGCCCTGTCGCTGCGCGCCACGCGACCCGACCGACGCGCACGCGACGCCGCCGTGGGTGAGGTGCTCGAGCAGCACGGCCTGGCGGGTCTGGCCGACCGCAGTGTCCACGCCCTCTCCGGTGGGCAGGCCCAGCTGCTCGCCCTGGCGAGCGTCCTGGCCACCGGCCCGGACGTCCTCGTCGCCGACGAGCCGACGACGCTGCTCGACCTGGCGGCCTCCCGGCGCGTCGGGGACCTGCTCATGGGGCTGCCGCAGCAGGTCCTGCTCGTCACCCACGACCTCGAGCTCGCCGGTCGGTGCGACCGGGCACTCCTCGTCGACGGCGGCCGGGTCGTGGCCGACGGACCCGCGGCCGACGTCGTCCACCACTACCGCGCCCGGGTGGCCGCATGCTCCTGATGGTGCACCGTCCCGGCACCTCGCTCGTCCACCGGGCCCCGGCGGGTGCCAAGCTCACCCTGCTCGCCGCCGTGGGTTTCGGGCTGGCCATCGCTGGCGGCTGGCTGTGGGCAGCACTCGCGCTGGGTGCTGCGCTCACCCTCCTCGTCGTTGCTGGCACCACCGTGAGGGTGCTTGCGACCACCCTGCGCGGACTCGTCCTCGTGACGCTCGCCCTCGGTGCCTGGCTCACCTGGCAGGCGGGCTGGCCCCGCGCCGCCGAGACCGTCGGTGACCTCGTGGCACTCGTCCTGCTCGCACACCTCGTCACGGCGACGACCCGGGTCGACGACATGCTCGACACCGTCGAGCGCGCCCTGCGCCCGCTCCGCCGATTCGGCGTGCGCCCCGACCGCGTCGCCCTGGCGATCTCGCTCGTGCTGAGGGCCGTGCCGGCCACCGCCGAGGCGGCCGGGCAGACGCGGGACGCGGCGCGGGCACGCGGGCTGGAGCGCGACCCCAGGGCGACCTTGACCCCCTTCGTCGTGCGGGTCGTGCGTGACGCGCGGTTGCGGGGGGGAGGCGCTCCACGCCCGAGGTGTGGGCGATGACCAGACCGGAAGACACGGATGAAGGGAAGACCATGACCACCTACGACGAGATCGTCGCGCGGGTCCTCGCCGGCTCCGAGGCGACGCCGCAGGAGGCACTGACGGTGCTGCGCGCTCCGGACGAGGACGTGCTCGACGCCGTCGCCGCAGTGGCCCGGCTGCGGCGGGCCCACTACGGGATGACCGTCAAGGTCAACTACCTCGTCAACCTCAAGTCCGGGCTGTGCCCTGAGGACTGCGGCTACTGCTCCCAGGCGCTCGGGTCGACCAGCGAGATCCTGCGCTACACCTGGCTCAAGGAGGACCAGGCGCTCGACCAGGCCCGGGCCGGGGTGCGGGGAGGCGCGTCGCGTGTGTGCATGGTCGCCAGCGGTCGCGGCCCCACCGACCGTGACGTGGAGCGGGTCGTGGGGATGGTCGGCGCGATCAAGGAGGAGCACCCCGAGGTCGAGGTCTGTGCCTGCCTCGGGCTGTTGCGCGACGGTCAGGCCGAGCGCCTGCGCGAGGCCGGTGTCGATGCCTACAACCACAACATCAACACCGCGCAGTCGCACCACGACTCCATCGTCACGACGCACACCTACGAGGACCGGGTGCGTACCGTCGCCATGGCCCAAGGAGCCGGGCTGTCGGCGTGCAGCGGCCTCATCGCCGGCCTCGGGGAGAGCGACGAACAGCTCGTCGAGGCACTGGTCGCCCTGCGGGAGATGGGGTCCGACTCCATCCCGGTCAACTTCCTCATCCCCTTCGACGGGACGCCCAAGCAGCAGACGTGGGAGCTGACCCCGCTGCGCTGCCTGCGCATCCTCGCCGCCGCGCGACTGCTCGCGCCGGCCGCCGAGCTGCGGATCGCGGCGGGCCGCGAGATGCACCTGCGCGGCGTGCAGGGGCTGGCGCTGCAGGTGGCCAACTCGATCTTCCTCGGCGACTACCTCACCGCCGAGGGACAGGCGGCGGAGGAGGACCTCGCGCTCATCGCGGACCACGGGTTCACGGTCCTGGGTGCCGACGAGCCGACCGGCGACGGGGCGACCGCGACCGTGCCGGCCATCCGGCGCCGCGGGGCCGGCACGAACGTCCCGGCCAACGCCTGAGGACATGACGAAGGGGGGAGAGCCGTGGCTCTCCCCCCTTCGCCCGTGGGGTGGTGCTGGTGGTCGGTCAGTGGTCGATGACCTCGGCGACGCCGTGACCGGTGAGGCTGCGCACCTCCATCTCGGCGTACTTCGCGCGGTTGAACTCCTTGCTCGTCACCGAGCCGAGCCACCCGAGGAAGAAGCCAAGCGGGATGGAGACCAGACCGGGGTTGGCCAGCGGGAAGATGTCGAAGTCGGCGCTCTTGAGCATGGCGGTCTCCGAGCCCGACACGACCGGCGACAGGGCGATGAGGATCAGCGCCGAGCCGAGGCCGCCGTACATCGACCACAGCGCACCCCGCGTGTTGAAGCGCTTCCAGAAGAGGCTGTAGAGGATGGTCGGCAGGTTGGCGCTCGCCGCGACGGCGAAGGCCAGCGCCACGAGGAAGGCGATGTTCTGGTCCTTGGCGAGCATGCCACCGAGGATCGCCACGACGCCCGTGCCGATCGCCGCGTACCGCGAGACCCTGACCTCTTCCTCCTGCGAGGCCTTGCCCTGCTTGAAGACCTGGTTGTAGAGGTCGTGGGCGAAGCTCGCGCTGGCCGTGATCGTCAGACCCGCCACCACCGCGAGGATCGTCGCGAAGGCGATGCCCGAGACGATGCCGAGCAGCCACGACCCACCGAGCTCGAAGGCGAGCAGCGGGGCCGCCGCGTTGGCCTTGCCCGGTGCGGCGTTGATCGTCTCCGGGCCGACGAGGGCGCCGGCGCCGTAGCCGATGACGAGGGTCAGCAGGTAGAAGCCACCGATGAGCCAGATGGCCCACTCGACGGACTTGCGGGCCTGCTTGCTCGTCGGGACGGTGTAGAAGCGCTGCAGCACGTGGGGCAGGCCGGCGGTGCCGAGCACGAGGGCGAGCGAGAGCGAGATGAAGTCGATCTTCGACGTGAGGTTGACGCCGTACTTCAGCCCCGGCTCGAGCAGCTTTTCACCCGCCGCGGGGTTCTTGTCGACGGCCTCCTGCATGAGCGCCGAGAAGTTCATGCCGAACATCCCGAGGACCCACACGGTCATGATCGCGGTCGCGGCGATGAGGAGCACCGCCTTGATCATCTGCACCCAGGTGGTGCCCTTCATGCCGCCGATCATCACGTAGGCGACCATGACGATGCCGACGATCGCGATGACGACGTTTTGCGCGAAGGCGCCGTCGACGCCCAGGAGCAGCGAGACGAGGCCACCGGCGCCGGCCATCTGCGCCAGCAGGTAGAAGAAGGAGACCGCGAGGACCGAGGTCGCCGTCGCGATGCGCATCGGCCGCTGCTGCAGTCGGTAGGAGAGCACGTCGGCGAGCGTGAAGCGGCCGGTGTTGCGGAAGAGCTCGGCGACGAGCAGCAGCGCGACGAGCCAGGCGACGAGGAAGCCGATCGAGTAGAGGAAGCCGTCGTAGCCCTGGAGGGCGATGGCGCCGGCGATGCCGAGGAAGCTCGCCGCGGACAGGTAGTCACCGGCGATGGCCAGCCCGTTTTGCCGCCCGGAGAAGGCCGCGCCACCGGTGTACATCTGGCTCGCCGTCTTGTTGCCGGCGGCGACCTTGACGACGATCGCCAGCGTCACGACGACGAAGACGACGAAGATCGAGATGTTGAGCGTCGGCGACCCCGTCTGGGTCGCTGCGGGGACGAGGGTGATCATCCGTCCACCTCCGGGGTTTCGTCGGCGCCGACCTGTGCGGCGAGGGCCTCGGCGGCGGGGTCGAAGACCCGCCCGGCCCAGCGGATGTAGATGATCGTGATGGCGAAGGTCGTGACGAACTGCCCGAGCCCGAGGAGCAGGCCGATGTTGATGTTGCCGAGCACCTTGGTCCCCATGAACCCGGGGGCGAACATCGAGAGCAGGACGTAGAGGAAGTACCACGCCAGGAAGAAGGCGGTGACGGGGAAGACGAACCCGCGGAAGGTGCGGCGTAGGTCGCCGAACTCCGTGGACTCCTGGACGGCGATGTAGCGCTCGCCGAGCGGTTGAGCGTCGTTGCTCATGGCTCACCTCCGGTAGTGGGGGCCCGGACGTCGACGGCCGGACCGCACCAGAGTGACGCGGGCCACCTCGCGGCGGGGGGCGGTGACGCGGGGTGGCTCGACCGGCGGGAGCAGCCGTCGCCGTGCGGGCCGTTCCGGTGCGACGAGCGGGCGGGAGCGCGCGACGAGCGGTCAGCGGGCCTCGGCGAGGACGTCCTCCGGGGTGTGCAGGCGGGTCATCGTGCGGGCCCAGCGTCGCGGGCGGGAGCCCGGCGTGAGCAGCGAGACGACGATCGCGACGACGACGGCGAGCGGCGTCGCCCAGGCCGTCGGTGCGGCGACGAGCGCACCCGGCCATCCCTCGGGCGCGAGGCGAGGACGGAGACGA
>NZ_ALWX01000029.1 GCF_000297495.1 Janibacter hoylei PVAS-1
GTCAAAAAATCGATGCCAATACCTCGTTTTTTTGACACGCTGTTTGAGTTCTCAAGATTCACCACGCACACCCCACACAACCCACCACATCAGGCGAACCGCACAAGGGGCAACTTCTCCAACTTACCGCTGTCCACGCTTGGGCGTCAACTCCGTGACCCGCTCTCAGAGCGGCCGGAGACCTACGCGCTTGGATCTTCAGCGGTGGCCCACCGTAGCAGTCTCGCTGCTCGGCTCCAAGTCCGCTTCCCTGACCTTGACGGCCAAGTCCGATGGACCAAGATTCACTGGGCTGTCAGCCTGCGGGACCGGCCTGCCTGGGGCGACTACGAGAGCCACCACTTGGTGTCCGTTCCTCCCTCTCGGGCTGACATCGAGAACACTAGATCAAGCCCGCCGCAGAAACCAAATCGGCGCCCGAGAGGGTGCTCATCGCCCCTCCGGGGTGGGTGGACGGGGGGCCCGGGCCCGTCAGCGACAGTCGGCCGGCCGGCCTCCCCAGTGCTCCGACCGTTCACTCGTCTCCCCCATCGGGGTCCACACCCCGCGGCCGATCATCACGGAGCGCAGGACGTCGGGACGGTCGGTGATGATCCCGTCCACCCCCATGTCGAGGAGCTCGTGCATCCGGGCGGAGTCGTCGACCGTCCAGACGACGACTCGCACGCCCAGGCGGTGGGCCCGCCGGAGCAGGGAGGCCGAGTGGATCGACAGCCGGCCGAGGTGGACCGGCACGTGGGCGAAGCGGCCACGCACGACGGAGGCCGGCGGCTGGACGCCCGCCTTGGAGGCCGAGATGAGGGTGACGAGCGAGCGCCAGCCGAGCGCGGTCCGCACGTGCGGGGCCTGGGAGGCGAGCATCTGCAACCACCCGTCCCAGGCCCCGGCGACACACACCCGCTCCGCGTAATCACGGCGCTGGAGCAACCGGGCCATGGGCGCGATGGCCGCGCGGTCCTTGAGGTCCACCGTGAAGCAGGCGTCGGGGAAAGAGACGAGCGCCTCCTCGAGGGTGGGGATCGGCTCGGTCCCGCCGACGCGCACCCGACGCTCCAGGTCGCGCAGGGACCAGTCACCCAGTCGACCCCGCCCCGTCGTGCAGCGATCGAGGGTCTCGTCGTGGAAGCAGACGAGGTGACCGTCCGCCGTCAGCTTGATGTCCGACTCGAGGTAGCGCAGTCCGAGAGCCGTGGACATCGCGAAGGCTGCCAGCGTGTTTTCCGGGGCGAGCAGCGCCCCACCGCGGTGCGCGATGGCCAGCGGCTCGCTCTCCTCGCCGTAGCTCATGTCTCGATGATGGACCCTGCGGAGAGCCTCCGGGCCGTGCTGGGGACGTCTGCGCCAACCGTTCACCGGGACTTCCCGGTCGCGTCGCCAGCAGGTCGCCGCGGGGCCCCCGGTCGCGCCGTGTCACTGCCTGATGTCGCGCAACCCGACCGGTGGGTAGGCTGATCGTCGAACTCACGTCACCCTCAGGTGGCTCGCACCGTCGACCAGGAGCAGCATGAGCAACGATCACGCCCGCACCGCCAGCACCGACCCCGCCGCCCGGCGCCTCGTCGGCCAGCCGGCTCCCGGCGACACCGAGCGCACCGTCGGCCAGCTCGTCGCCGACGCCTCGCACGACATCTCGGCCCTCGTCCAGAGCGAGATCCAGCTCGCCAAGGCGGAGGTCACCAAGGGGCTGTCCTTCGGCGGCAAGGGCGCCGGCCTCCTCGGGGGCGCGGCCTTCGTCGGGCTGCTCGGCCTGATCTTCCTCTTCCACACCCTCGCCCAGGTGATCGCCGTGTGGCTGCCGATGTGGGCCGGGTACCTCATCGTCACGGTGCTGCTCTTCGTCATCGCCGCCGTCGCCGGTCTGCTCGGTCTCAAGGCGCTGAAGAAGGCCAAGGAGAACACCGTGCCGCAGAAGGCGATCCGCAACGCGCAGGAGACGGTCGCCGCCATCAAGCCGGGCAGCTGAACCCGCCCGACGCCGCGGCCGCCCTCGTCGAGGGCCCGTGGGAGCACCGCTTCATCTCGGCCAACGGGGCCCGGTTCCACGTCACGTCGACGGGGACCGGGCCCGTTGTCCTCTTCGTGCACGGGTACCCGCAGTTCTGGTGGAGCTGGCGTGACCAGCTGCCAGCCGTGGCTGCAGCCGGGTACCGCGCGGTGGCGGTTGACCTGCGCGGCTTCGGGGCCAGCGACAAACCCCCTTCGGGCTACGACGCACCCACGGCGTGCGACGACCTCGCCGCCGTCATCCGCAGCCTCGGCGCCGAGCGGGTAGCGCTCGTCGGCCAGGGCCTGGGCGCCACCTTCGTCTGGAGCATGCCGACCCACCACCCCGGCGTGACCGCCGCGATCGCGCCCATCGGGATGCCGCACCCTGCCGTCTTCCACCACTCCATGTGGCGCCACCCCGTGCAGTGGCGCGCCAACCGCTACCTGCGCGCGATGCAGACCCCCTTCGCCTCGGAGCGGCAGTCGGTGAGCGTGGCGCGCCGGCTGCACGACTGGTCCGGCCACGACCGGTCCTGGATCACCGACGAGGTCGAGCGCCGCTACACCGAGGCGATGGCCTTCCCCTTCGCCGGAGTCGCCGCGGCGGAATACCACCGGTGGTTCTACCGGTGCCGGCTCACGCCGACCGGCCTGCGGTACCTGCAGCGGGTCAAGGCCCCGGTGGAGGTGCCGGTCCTGCACCTGCACGGTGCGGAGGACCCGACCTCGCTGACGACGATGGCGGCGGAGTGCGAGCGGCACGTCACCGGGCCGCTCGAGGTGCGCACGGTGCCGGGCGCAGGGGCATTCGTCCCCGAGGAAGCGCCGCGGACGACCAACGAGGCGCTCATCGCCTGGCTGGAGGCCGTCCACCCGGCCCGGTGAGGTACTGCCGGACGAACCGCCACGGGAGGCGACGACGCCGGTCCGTGTCCCACGACTGGGTCAGACCGGCCGCGTCGAGGAGCACGCTGAGCAGCTGCGCGGTGAAGCCCCACACGAAGAGGCCTGCCACCTCGAAGCCCGGCCCCACGTAGCCGCTCGGCCCCTTGACCATGAAGCGGTTGGCGGGGTCGACGAGCTGTGCCACCGGCACCTGCTCGACCCGGGCCACCTCGCCGGGGTCGACCACACGGAGCGAGCCGCCCTCCGGCCACCACCCGAGGACCGGGGTCACGGCATTGCTGCTCGGCCCGAGCCAGAGGTCCGGGAAGGACCCGACCACTTCGACGCGCTCCGGGTCGACGCCGACCTCCTCCCACGTCTCACGCAGCGCCGCCTCCACCGGGGTCTCCCCCGGGTCGAGCTTCCCGCCCGGGAAGGAGACCTGACCAGCATGACTGCGCAGGGACCCCGAGCGCTCGGTGAGGACGATGTCGTGCCCCGACTCCCCCGGGGTCACGAGCATGAGCACCGCGGAGCGACGCGGAGGCGCCTCCGGCGGGGCGAACTGCGTGAACCACCCCGGCAGGTCGGCCCGCAGGGAGTCCTCCGCGGTGAGCAACCAGTTCGGCGCGGCGGCGCTCACCCTTCGCTCCCGGCTGCGCTCGGCGCGAGCTCGTACCGCAGCAGGGACGCGGCCACCACGGGGTCGGTCTCTCCCACGCCGTAGGAGGGGCACCACCGGGCGACCGGGCAGGCGCCGCAGGCGGGCCGACGCGCGTGGCACGTGCGCCTGCCGTGGAAGATGATGACGTGGCTGAGCATCGTCCAGTCCTTGCGCGGGATGAGCTCGCCCACGGCGTGCTCGACCTTGACCGGGTCCTCCTCCGCGGTCCACCCCATGCGGCGCACCAGCCGCCCGAAGTGGGTGTCGACGGTGATCCCCGGGATGCCGAAGGCATTGCCCAGCACGACATTGGCCGTCTTGCGGCCCACTCCCGGCAGCTTGACGAGATCGGCCATGCGCGGTGGCACCTCGCCGTCGTGGCGCTCGACGAGGGCGGCTCCGAGTTTGATGACCGAGTTGGTCTTGGCGCGGAAGAAGCCGGTCGGCCGCAGCACCTCCTCCATCTCGGTGCGATCGGCGTCGGCGAGCGCCGCCGCCGTCGGCCACCGCGCGAAGAGCGTGGGCGTCACCTTGTTGACCGTCACGTCCGTCGTCTGCGCGGACAGGACCGTCGCCACGAGCAGCTGCAGCGGGGTGTCGAAGTCGAGCTCGCAGTGCGCGTAGGGGTACCGCTCCTGGAGCGTGCGGTACATCTTGCGGGACCGACGGGTCAGGGCCAGCTCGGACTCCTCGCGCACGACAGACACCCCCGCAGCCTAGGCCCCCTTGATGCGTGACACGTGGCACACTGCCCCCTGTGAACCTCGATGTCGTACGCCGCGCCCCGCTCTTCGCGACCCTTGACGACGCCGATGCCGCTGAGGTGATGGCGACGATGACTCCTGTGCGCATGGAGCGCGGGGACGTCCTCTTCAACGAGGGCGACCAGGGGGATCGTCTCTACGTGATCACCGAGGGCAAGATCAAGCTCGGCCGCTCGTCGAGCGACGGGCGGGAAAACCTGCTCGCGATCCTCGGGCCCTCCGAGATGCTCGGCGAGCTCAGCCTCTTCGACCCGGGCCCGCGCACGGCCACTGCGACCGCCGTCGCGGAGACCCAGCTCATCGGGCTGGGCAACGAGCAGCTCAGCCAGCTGCTCGGGGCGCACCCGCGCATCGCCGGCACGCTGCTCGCAGCGCTCGCCCGCCGCCTGCGTCGGACCAACGAAAACCTCGCCGACCTCGTCTTCACCGACGTCCCCGGTCGCGTGGCCAAGGCCCTCCTCGAGCTGAGCCAGCGCTTCGGGCGTCCGGTCGAGGACGGCGTGATGGTCGCCCACGACCTCACCCAGGAGGAGCTGGCGCAGCTCGTCGGCGCCTCCCGCGAGACGGTCAACAAGGCCCTGGCCGACTTCGCCGCCCGCGGCTGGCTGCGCCTCGAGGCCCGCGCGGTCCTCCTCACCGACGTCGAGCGCCTCCAGCGGCGCGCCCGCTGACCCCAGACTCCCCGCGAAGGGCCCGGCCGCCTCAGGCGCCGGGCCCTTCGCGCGTCCATCTGGATGAAGCGCGGATGGGGTGGCCAGCCCACGATCGGGAGATGGACCCAGCCAGCGGACGGTCCGCAGGCGCCTCAGGCGCCCTCGAGGTACCGCATCTGCGCGAGCACCGACATCTTCGCCGCCGGCCAGACCGAGCGGTCGACCTCGGCGTAGACCCTGGCGACGACGGCGTCGGCGTCGGTCGCGCCGGCCGCCATCGTGGCCCGCACCTGCTCGAGCCGCTCCCGGCGGTGCAGGCGGTAGAAGTCGACCATCGCCGCCGCGTCAGGGACCGTCGGCCCGTGGCCGGGGAGGATCGAGGTCACGGCGCCGTTGCCGGTGAGCGCCGCGATGCGCTCGAGCGAGTCGAGGTAGGCCGCGAGCTCACCGTCCGGGTGGGCCACGACCGTCGTGCCGCGCCCGAGGACGGTGTCCCCCGTGAGCAGCGCGTGGTCGGCCTCGATCGCGAAGGAGACCGAGTCGGACGTGTGCCCGGGCGTCGCCACGACCCGGACCTCCAGCCCTCCGGCGCGCAGCACGGCGCCATCGGCGAGGTCGTCGTGGCCGCGTCCGACGGCGCTGACCGGCGCACCGGTCAGCGCGACGAGTCGCGGCACGCCCTCGTCGTGGTCACGGTGACCGTGGGTGACGACGACGCGCGCGACCCGGGCGCCGAGACCACTCACGTGATCGACGACGCGCTGCTGGTGCTCTGGCTCGTCCTCGCCGGGGTCGATGACGATGGCCTCGGTCCCCCCGGGCGCCAGCAGGACCCAGGTGTTGGTGCCGTCGAGGGTCATCGGCCCTGGATTGCCCTGCACGAGGCAGTGGGCGTGGTCCGTGATCTGTCCGCCCACCCACTGGCCGAAGGGAGCGGTGGGCTCGGGTGCGACGGCGCCGGTCACGGCAGCTGCACCCGCATCGCGGGCCCGGCGTCGGTGTCGACGAGGACAGGCATGACGGGGGCGATCGTCGGGTCGACGGCGAGCGCAGCGCTCACCGTGCTCGTGGCCGCCAGCTCCTCGAGGCAGACGAGCGTCGGGGGCATGAGCAGGATGTCGCCGTCCTCGAAGGCTCCCAGGGCGGCCGCCGGGCGCAGCCACTCGGAGCGGTCAGCCTCGCTCGTCTCCCCGTCGGGCTCCTGGCCCGCCGGCACGGCGGCGATGAAGAAGCGGGTGTCGTAGCGACGCGGCTCGACCTCGGCGGTGATCCAGTGCGCGCGGTAGCGCAGCAGATCGCTGCGCAGCACGAGGTGCTGGTCCAGCAGGACCTGGCCGAAGCCGATCTCGTGGGCGACGAGCTTGGCCCGCAGGTCGGCGGCGACCGCGGCGTCCAGGCGCGCGGGCTCCCCCTTCGTCGTGCCGTCGTCTGCGGCGGGCGAGGCGAGGAGGACACCGGTCTCCTCGAAGATCTCGCGGACCGCGGCCGCGACGAGCATCTGCGCGCTCGCCTCGTCGGTGCCGAGGAGCTCGGCCCACTCCTCGACGGGCGGGCCCGCCCAGGGCAGCTCGTCGTCGGCATCGCGGCGGTCGACGCCACCACCCGGGAAGACGTGCATGGACGGGGCGAAGGCCATCGACGAGACCCGACGCAGCATGAAGACCTCGAGCGGGCCCTCGTCGTCACGCACGAGCATGACCGTCGCCGCCAGCTTGATCGGCGCCGGCTCGAGCACCTCCGGACGCTCGCCGTCCATCCCGAGCAGGGCCTCGCGGGCCTGCCCGAGGAGGAAGTCCCGCTCGGCCATCAGGACCGGACCCGGACCGTCACCTCGACCTCGACAGGCGCCCCGAGGGGCAGGGCCGCGACGCCGACCGCGGAGCGGGCGTGCTCGCCGGCCGCGCCGAAGACCTCGCCGAGGAGCTCACTCGCGCCGTTGATGACGCCGGGCTGCCCGGTGAAGTCAGGAGCGCTGGAGACGAAGCCGACGACCTTGACGACCTGCTCGATGCGGTCGAGGTCGCCGATGACCGAGCGGATCGCGGCGATCGCGTTGATGGCGCAGGTGCGCGCAAGATCCTTGGCGACCTCGGGGTCCACCTCCGCCCCGACGTGGCCGGTCGTGGGCAGCGCGCCGTCGACGAGGGGCAGCTGGCCCGAGGTCAGGACGTGGTCACCGTCGACGATCGCGGGCACGTAGGCGCCCGCGGGGGCGGGCGGGTCGGTCAGCGTGATGGACAGATCCGCCAGGCGGTCGTCGATGCGTCCCATCAGGCGGCCTTGGGGCGCTTGAGGTAGGCCACGAGGTTGCCCCCGTCACCCTGCAGGACCTGCACGAGCTCCCAGCCGTCCTCGCCCCACTGGTCGAGGATCTGCTTGGTCGCGTGGACGATGAGCGGAACGGTGACGTACTCCCACTGGGTCATGTCGGCACCCTACTCGTAGGCTGTCGGGCGTGACCCGCCGCTCCGACTCCCCCATCCGCCTGCACGTCGTGACGGGCAAGGGTGGCACGGGCAAGACGACCGTCGCCACCGCCATGGCGCTGGCCCTCGCCGCGCGCGGCCAGCGGGTCCTCCTGGCCGAGGTCGAAGGACGCCAGGGTCTGTCGCAGGTGCTCGACGTCGCTCCGCTCGGCACGGAGGAGCGCACCCTCGTCACCGACCCCTCGGGTGGCGAGGTGGTCGGCCTGTCCGTCGATGCCAAGACCGCCCTGCTCGAGTACCTGCAGAAGTTCTACAAGCTCGGCCGCGCCGGCTCCGTCCTCGAAAAGGTCGGCGCTGTCGACTTCGCGACGACGATCGCCCCGGGCGTGCGCGACGTCCTGCTCATCGGTCGCGTCTACGAGGCGGTCGGCCGCGTGACGAAGGGGGCGAAGAAGCGCCCCGTGTACGACGCCGTCGTCCTCGATGCCCCGCCCACCGGCCGGATCGGCCGCTTCCTCAACGTCAACTCCGAGGTGTCGGAGGTGGCGAAGGTCGGACCGGTGCGCAACCAGGCCGACTCGATCACCCGGCTGCTGCAGAGCCCCACGACCGCGGTGCACCTCGTCACCCTCCTCGAGGAGATGCCTGTGCAGGAGACGCTCGATGCCATCGAGGAGCTCGGCGGCCTCTCGCTGCGGGTCGGCTCGGTCATCGCCAACGGTGTCCGCGAGCCGCTCCTCGCCGACGCCGACGCCCCGGCCGTCGCGGCGCAGGACGACGACGTGCGCGCCCGGCTCGAGGCAGGACTCGCGGCCGTGGACGTCACCGCCGGCCCGGCCCTCGTGCGCGGGTTGCTCCAGGAGGGCGCCGACCACGTCCACCGGGCCCGGCTGCAGGCGGAGCAGCGGGAGGTACTCGACCAGATCTCCCTCCCGGTGCGGGTCCTGCCCCACCTCAGCGACGGGGTCGAGTCGGGCGAGCTGCGGTTGCTCGCCGACACCCTGACCGAGCAGGGAGCACTGTGATGGCCAAGGACCTCGGCCCCGCACTCGACCTCGACGAGGTCATCGGTGACCCGGAGCGGCGGATCATCGTCTGCTGCGGCTCGGGAGGAGTGGGCAAGACGACGACGGCGGCCGCGCTCGCGCTCCGTGCCGCCGAGCAGGGACGCCGCGTCGTCGTCCTGACGATCGACCCGGCCCGGCGCCTCGCGCAGTCACTCGGCCTCGAGGCGCTCGACAACACCCCCCGCCCGGTGGCCGGCATCGACACGTCGGCCGGCGGCTCGCTCGACGCGATGATGCTCGACATGAAGCGGACCTTCGACGAGGTCGTCGAGGCGCATGCCTCCCCCGACAAGGCCGCGCAGATCCTCGCCAACCCCTTCTACGTCGCCGTGTCGAGCTCCTTCGCGGGGACGCAGGAGTACATGGCGATGGAAAAGCTCGGCCAGCTGCGCGGCCTGATGGCCGACGGCACCCGGGACTGGGACCTCGTCATCGTCGACACCCCGCCCTCCCGGTCCGCGCTCGACTTCCTCGACGCGCCCCAGAGGCTCGGTTCCTTCCTCGACGGACGCTTCATCCGGCTGCTCACGGCACCGGCCAAGGTCGGTGGCCGGGCCTCGCTCAAGGTCTTCAGCGCCGGGGTCTCCCTCGCGAGCGGCATCATGACCAGGCTGCTCGGCGGCGAGTTCCTCCGCGACGTCCAGACCTTCGTCGCGGCGATGGACACGATGTTCGGCGGCTTCCGCCAGCGCGCCGACGAGACCTATGCCCTCCTCTCCCGGCCAGAGACGGCCTTCGTCGTCGTCGCCGCCCCCGAGCGGGACGCCATGCGGGAGGCCGGCTTCTTCGTCGAGCGTCTGGCGAGCGATCGGATGCCGCTGGCCGGGGTCCTCGTCAACCGGGTGCACGTCGCCGCGGCCAAGCAGATGGGGGCCGGGCGCGCGGACGACGCCGCCGCCCAGCTCGAGGAGCTGGGCGGTCACGACATCGCCGCGGCCCTGCTGCGGGTGCACGCCGAGGTCGCCGAGACCGCGACCCGGCACCGTGGTGTCGTCACCCGATTTCGCACCTCCCACCCCGGAGTGCCGGTCGGCACCGTGCCCGCCCGCTCGGTCGACATCCACGACCTGGAGGGACTGCGCGAGGTGGGCGCATCGCTCGGGGGAGGCTGACCCCCTTCGTCGGCCCGCGCGGGCTCCCGGCCACGCTCAGGTAGCCCGGTTACCCTGTCGGCATGTCTGACTCCGGGATGCCTCACCTCGTCCGGCTGCTCGGCGCCTTCCTGGCGGTCGCGGTCGGGATCGGACTCGTCGGCGCCGGCATCGTCATCCCGCTCGCGGGGGCAACCGGCGGGGCCGCGAAGTCGACGGCGACGGGCTTCAACAACCTCGACGACGAGTTCACCGCCAACCCGCTGGCCCAGCAGTCGAAGATCTACTCGGCCGACAACAAGCTGCTGGCGACGCCCTACGACGCCAACCGCATCGTCGTGCCGCTGAACAAGATCTCGCCGACGATGCGCAAGGCGCAGATCGCCATCGAGGACAGCCGCTTCTACGAGCACGGCGGCATCGACGTGCGTGGCACGACGCGAGCCCTCGTCTCCAATGCCTCGTCGGGCCAGACCCAGGGTGGCTCGTCGCTGACCCAGCAGTACGTCAAGATCATGCTGCAGGAAAAGGCGATCCGTGAGGACGACCAGGACGCCGCCCGCGCGGCGACCGAGAAGACCTACAGCCGCAAGCTCCAGGAGCTCAAGTACGCGCTCAACGTCGAGAAGACCCACACCAAGGACCAGATCCTCTCCGGGTACCTCAACCTCGTGTACTACGGCGACCTCGCCTACGGCGTCGAGGCAGCCTCGCTGCACTACTTCAGCAAGCACGCCAAGGACCTCAACCTCGGCGAGTCCGCGACCCTCGCCGGCCTGGTCCAGTCCCCCGACACGCTCAACCCGGTGAAGAACCCCGAAGGCGCCCAGGAGCGCCGCGACGTCGTCATCACCCGCATGCAGCAGCTCGGCATGGTGACCCCCGAGGCGGCGGACAAGGCCAAGTCGAAGTCGGTCAAGAGCATGCTCAAGGTGCGCAAGAACGAGGGCGGCACCTGCTCCAAGGCCGCTGACCCGTACTTCTGCAACTACGTCATCCAGTACCTGCGCCAGATGCCCGAGCTCGGGCCCGACCCGGACGCCCGTATGCAGGCCGTCAACACCGGTGGTCTGACGATCAAGACGACGCTGCGTCGCGACTGGCAGAAGCAGCTCAAGGAGGACCTCACCGACCGGGTCCCGGCCGGCACCGACAAGTTCGGCGCCGCCGGTGCGCTCGTCGAGCCGGGAACGGGCAAGGTGCGGGCCATCGCCCAGACCTCGACCTACAAGGTCGGCCTGAAGAAGGCCTCGACGAAGTACTCCGAGCAGGCCTGGAGCGTGCCCGCGCAGTACGGCGGCACCAACGGCTTCGCCATCGGCTCGACGGCGAAGATGTACGCCCTCGTCGCGGCGCTCGAGAAGGGCAAGCCGCTCAACTCGACGGTCAACGCTCCGCCGGCCGGCGTGAAGAACCCGCACACCTTCCAGGCCAGCGAGTTCCAGTCCAAGTGCACCGGTGACGTCGCCGGGTGGCCGGTCTCCAACGACTACCAGGTCGGCGGCACCATGACGCTGGCCGAGATGACGAAGAAGTCGATCAACACCGCCTTCGCCCAGCTCGCCTCGGACGTCGGCTCGTGCAACATCCCCAAGGTCATGTCCAAGATGGGGCTGACCGACGGCTACGGCCTGCCCTACGGCCTGAGCTACGCCGACGGCAAGAAGGTCAAGGACGACTACGCGATCTCCAACCTCGTCCTCGGCTCCGACTCCACGTCGCCCCTGCAGCTCGCTTCCAGCTACGCGACCCTCGCCGCCGACGGCACGTACTGCCCGCCCAACCCGATCGAGTCGATCACGACGGCGAGCGGCAAGAAGATGAAGATCAAGAAGCCCGCGTGCAAGCAGGTCATCGAGCCCGACGTCGCCCGCGGCGTCACCCAGCTGCTGCTGGGCCCGCTCGAGCCGGGGGGCACCGCGGCCGGCAACGACCTGGACGGCGGCCGCCAGGCCGCTGGCAAGACCGGCACGACGGACAACCACAAGCAGTCCTGGTTCGCCGGCTACACCCCGCAGCTGTCGACCGCGATCTGGGTCGGCTCCCCGATCCGCGAGTACGACATGGACGGCATCACCCTCGGTGGTCGCTACTACGGCCAGGTCTTCGGTGGCACCATCGCCGCCCCGATCTGGAGCGAGATCATGAACGAGGCCTCCAAGGACATGCCGAAGAAGACCTTCAAGAAGCCCGGCCAGAAGGTCGTCAACGGCGACATGCGGGACATCCCCGACGTCACCGGTCTCGGCCCGACGCAGGCCGAGGAGCAGCTGAAGAAGGCTGGCTTCAAGGCCAAGGTCGGCAGCCAGGTCAACAGCGGCGTCCAAGCCGGAGCGGTCGCCTACACCCAGCCGCGGGGCAAGGCCCTCAAGGGCGCCATGGTGACGATGTACATCTCCAACGGCACACCGCCCTACACCCCGCCGCCGGCGCCGTCGACGACGCAGGCCCCCCCCTGCACCGTCGACGACCCAGCGCCCGCCCTCGAGCAGCTCGTCGTCGAGCTCGGCACCCACGTCGACGTCGAAGACCAGCTCGAAGACGAAGAACCGGCCCAGCCCGTCGTCGTCGAGACCCAAGCGGACGGCGTCACCCGACGAGGACTGACGCATGACGAAGGGGGGTCGGGCCAGTGGCCCGACCCCCTTCGGCGTGTCCGTGGCTCAGCCGGCGAGGCGGGCCTTGACCCGGGCAGCGATGGCGCCGCCGTCGGCGCGGCCGGCGGCCTCGCCCTGCGCGAGCTTCATGACCTGCCCCATCTGGGCCATCGACGTCGCGCCGACCTGCTCGATCGCCCGGTCGACGATGGCGGTCAGCTCCTCCTCGCCCATCTGCTCGGGCAGGTAGCCCTCGAGCACGGCGAGCTCCGCCTCCTCCCGGTCCGCGAGCTCGGGGCGCTGGGCGTCGCGGTAGGCGGTGGCCGACTCCTTGCGCTTCTTGGCCTCCTTGGCCACGACCTTGAGCGTCTCCTCGTCGCTGAGCTCGCGGGCGGTGGTCCCGGAGACCTCCTCGTTGCTGATGGCGGTGAGGGTCATGCGCAGGGTGGCCACGCGCACCTCCTCGCGGGCCCGCATCGCGGCGTGCAGGTCGTGCTGGAGGGTGGCCTTGAGGGTGTCGGTCATGACTCGATTGTCTCAGCCCTCGAGCATCCCGTCGCTCCCTTTGCAAGGATGGGGGCGTGACACTCCCCCCTTCGACGCGCCTCGTGGCCGGCGCGGCCGCCGCGGGCGCCGCCGCACTGGCGTGGGGCGCCCTCGTCGAGCCGCGGCTCTTCACCCTGCGGAGGTACGCCCTGCCGGTGCTCCGGCCGGGCTCCCTGCCGGTGCGGGTGCTGCAGCTCAGCGACATCCACATGGTCCCCGGGCAGCGGACCAAGGCGGACTGGATCCGCGGGCTGGCCGCCCTCGAGCCCGACCTCGTCGTCAACACCGGTGACAACCTCAGCCACCTCCAGGCCGTCCCCCACGCGCTCGAGGCACTGAAGCCGCTGCTGGAGCGCCCCGGGGTCTTCGTCATGGGGTCCAACGACTACTACGCGCCGACGCCGAAGAACCCCGGCCGGTACCTGACCAAGGACTACGCCAAGGTCGTCGCCGAGCGCGTCGCGCTGCCGACCGAGGAACTGCGCTCGGGCATGACCGACGCCGGCTGGGTCGACCTCGACAATGCGCGGACGAGCCTGCACCTCGGCGGCCAGCGGATCGACCTCGTCGGCGTCGACGACCCGCACATCGAGCGCGACGACTACGCCTCGGTCAGCGCCCCCGCTGCCGCCGACGCGACGACGGTGGGCGTCGCCCACGCCCCCTACCAGAGGGTGCTCGACGCGATGACCGCTGACGGAGCGCGCCTCGTCATCGCCGGCCACACGCACGGCGGGCAACTGTGCGTGCCCGGCTACGGCGCGCTCGTCACCAACTGCGACCTCGACCGTGGTCGGGCGAAGGGGGTCTCCCGCTGGTGGCCGGGTGCCGGCACCTCGGCACCCCGCCCGAGCGACGCGGCGTGGCTGCACGTCTCCGCCGGCCTCGGCGCGTCGCGGTACGCCCCCGTGCGCTTCTCCTGCCGGCCCGAGGCGACCCTGATGACGCTCGTCCCGGAAGGACTCGACCGATGAACCTGCGCGAAGTCGTCTCACTGGCAGCCGCGGTGGCCTTCGCCGGGGGGACCTCCACCTGGGCCCTGGCCGATGCCGCCCCCACCGTGGACCTGCCCCCGGCCCCGACGCTGTCCACGTCGACCTCGGACCCCTCGCCCTCGACGACCAAGAAAAAGGCGAAGAAGACCTCGACCTCGACCACGTCGTCCGTCTCGTCGGAGCCCACCGAGACCGAGACCCCCGAGCCCACCTCGGAGACGTCGACGTGGACCCCGGAGACGACGAGCGAGCCGGTCGAGCCGACGACGACGTGGACCCCTCCACCGACATCGACCTGGACGCCTCCACCCGCGGACCCGCCGCAGGAGACGGGCACCCAGCCCGGCGACGGGACCACCGGGGAGACGACGGGTCAGGGCACGACCGACGACTCCACCGACGGCCTGACGACGACCCTCGAGGGCGGCCAGGGAGCGACCTCGTCAGGGCCCGGCTGACCTCGATTGTCACTCCGGACGGCGACTGGGTTATCCTTCCTTGTCGCCGCCTGACGCAGGTGGTGGACAGCTCGGGGTGTGGCGCAGCTTGGTAGCGCGCTTCGTTCGGGACGAAGAGGCCGCAGGTTCAAATCCTGTCACCCCGACCCGGTGAAACCGGCTCAGATCCGCTAGAAATGCGGGTTTGGGCCGGTTTTTGTTTGCCCTTTGGGCATAACTGGGACACAACGGCGCAGCCCGCGGACAGCAAGGACCCCCGCGAGGCTGCCACCTCCGGGGGTCTGACGACAGCAACTGAGAGGTGCTGACGTGAGATCCAGCGTAGCCGTCCACGCTCCGCCCGTGAAGGGCGTCGAGCACCGGCCCGTGCGCACGTCTGCCCCCTGCTGCTCACCGGTGTCCTCCTGTGCCCGCGTCGGCGGTGATGCCGCTGGGTAGCCCCGACCGCTCGACGCGGCGCTGGACAGGGCCTCAGCCGCGACACCAAAACGAATCGACGCCCCCGGTGACTGACCTCCAGGTCTGCGAACCGGCGCAGACCGCCCCACGTAGCGCAGTGTGAACCGCACTGGGTTGGTTGGAGTCTCCATCGTTTGGAAACGAGGATGTACTCATGCCGAAGGACACCACCCCGGGGAAGCCGACCACGCGTCGCTACAGCCCCGACGAGAAGGCCGCTGCGGTGCGGATGGTCAGGACTCTGCGCGCAGAGCTAGGCACAGAGCACGGCACGGTCCAGCGCGTCGCCCAGCAGTTGGGGTACGGCACCGA
>NZ_ALWX01000030.1 GCF_000297495.1 Janibacter hoylei PVAS-1
CAGCGCGGAACCAACGAGAACACCAACGGGCTCCTTCGCCAGTACTTCCCGAAGGGCACCGACCTGTCGCGGTGGAGCAACGACGAGATTCAGGCCGTCGCCATGGCGCTCAACGGACGACCCCGCAAGAGCCTTGGCTGGAAGACTCCCGCCGAGGCCTTCGAGGAGCATCTACAGTCGATGCAAACAGCCGGTGGTGCGACGATCGATTGAATCTGGTCAATACCTCGCCATTCGCTACACCGAACGTCTCGCCGAGGCCGGGATCGAAGCCTCGGTCGGCTCGACAGGCGACTCCTACGACAACGCCGCCGCCGAGGCCCTGAACAAGCTGTACAAAAAGGAACTCATCTGGCGACAAGGACCGTGGCGCGGCCTCGACGACGTCGAGATCGCAACCCTCGAATGGGTCGACTGGTACAACAAATCACGCCTTCACGGCCACTGCGGCGACGTCCCGCCCGCCGAGCTCGAGGACCGCTACTACGCTGAGACCGACCAACCGCCCGGCAACCGCCGAGACGGCACAACCAGCCCTCCACTAAACCCGGGGCGATCCAGTGTATGGTCACTGCATGCTGAACAGTGCTGCTCTCCTGGACGTGCTCAATCGCTTGGGTAGGGCGATGGCGGATCCGACTCGAGCGCGGATCTTGGTGTCGTTGTTGCAGGAGGCGAGCTATCCGGCCCAGTTGGCTCGTGATCTCGATCTGAGCCGCACGAATGTCTCCAATCACCTCGCGTGCCTGCGTGGCTGCGGGATCGTGATCACCGTGCCGGAAGGCCGTCGGACCCGCTACGAGATCGCCGATGCGCATCTGACTCGGGCGTTGGAGTCGTTGATGGACGTGGTCTTGGCGGTCGACGACGGGGTCCCCTGCATGGACGCGAACTGTGACGTGCCGTTGTGCTGCGGGACTACACCTGCGCTGGTTGCCGATGAGCAGAGGGTCTGACGATGAGTGATGTGTGCTGCGGAACGGACGGGCCCGTCGCTGAGGATCTCGCGCCGTGGTGGCGTGATCAGGGCTTGGCACTGCCAGCCGCCGCTGGAGTGCTGTGGCTGACCGGACTGCTGCTGGAATTCGGCGGCGCCGAGGGCCTGAGCGTGCTGTCCTACGCGATCGGCTTGGCTGCGGGTGCCTGGACGTTTGCTCCGGCAGCGATCCGCCGCCTAATCACGGGGCGTGGGCAGGGCCGGTTGGGTGTGGGCCTGCTGATGACGATCGCCGGTACAGGCGCCATCCTGCTGGGGCACGTGGGCGAGGCAGCAGCGTTGGCCTTTCTGTTCTCGATCGCCGAGGCACTTGAGGACCGCGCCATGGACCGGGCCCGTCACGGGCTGCGGGCGTTGTTGTCCCTCATCCCGGAAACCGCTGTCGTTTCACGAGCGGGAACGGACGAGCGGATCCCCGCCGAGCAGGTTCGGCGGGGCGATGTTCTTCTCGTCGGCGCTGGCGACCGGGTCAGCACAGACGGCGTCGTCGAGGCGGGTCACTCGTGGCTGGACACCTCGGCAATCACCGGAGAGTCGATCCCCGTCGAAGTCGCGCCCGGCGACGAGATCGCGGCCGGATCGGTCAACACCTCGGGCACGTTGCGCATCACAGCAGTCGCCGACGGGCGCGACAACTCCCTGACCCAGATGGTCGAGCTCGTCGAGCAGGCTCACGCGAACAAGGGCGATCGTGCGCGCCTGGCTGACCGCATCGCCCAACCACTCGTCCCATTGGTGCTGCTGGCCGCTGCTGCGATCGCGGCGTACGGCTTCGTCGTGGACGACCCACAGACGTGGATCGAGCGTGCGCTGGTGGTGCTGGTCGCGGCCTCACCCTGCGCCTTGGCGATCGCGGTCCCGGTCACGGTGATCTCAGCGATCGGCTCGGCCAGCAAGTTCGGGGTGATCATCAAGTCCGGAGCGGCCTTCGAGCAGCTCGGGACGATCCGCACGATCGCCTTCGACAAAACAGGCACCCTGACTCGCAACGAGCCCCGGGTGGTGGCCACTCACGCGGCCAACGGTCACACCGACGCGGAGGTGCTCTCCTTGGCAGCGGCACTGGAGGCCACCAGCACCCACCCCCTGGCGGCGGCGGTGGTCGCTGCCTCACCAGATCATCCTGCGGCGAGCGACGTCCACGAGCACGCCGGACACGGTGTCACCGGGTTGGTGGACGGACTCCGGGTACGCGTTGGCAGCCCCCGCTGGGTCGCCCCGACCGACCTGAGCGGGCAGGCCGACGCTATGGCCAGTCAAGGCATGAGCCTCATTGTGGTCGAGGTCAACGATCAAGCGTGCGGCGTGATCGGCGTCCGCGACGAGCTGCGCCCTGAGAGGCAGCCCAGGCCATCTCCGCCCTGCACCAGCAGGGGGTGTCCACCGTGATGCTCACCGGTGACAACGCACGCACCGCGCAGGCCATCGCCAGTGAAGCCGGCATCCGAGAGGTTCACGCGGAGACCCTGCCCCAGGACAAGGCCGACCACATACGCGCCTCGATGGCCACGGCCCCGACGGCGATGATCGGCGACGGCATCAACGACGCGCCCGCGCTGGCCACGGCCACCGTCGGTATCGCGATGGGCGCCAGCGGTTCCGCCGCCGCAGTCGAGTCCGCAGACGTTGCCTTCACCGGCCACGACCTGCGGCTGCTGCCACAAGCCCTCGCACATGCCCGCCGCGGACGAGCGATCATGACCCAAAACGTCGTCCTGTCCGTGGCCCTGATCGCGGTCCTCTTCCCGCTCGCCCTGTTCGGCGTGCTGGGTCTGGCCGCGGTCGTGCTGGTCCACGAGGTCGCCGAGGTCATCGTCATCGCCAACGGTTTGCGAGCCATCCGCACCCAGCGCCATTCCCAGCCTGAGGCCAGAATCGATGACTACTCTGCGCGCCAGCAGCGCCCTTCGATGATTGGAACCCGATGAGCAAGAGCCTGAAACTGTCCATGGCCATGATCGTGGCGGTTCTGGTGGCATTGGTCGCTGCGGTGACGTTCAGCCGGGCCGGCGAAGAAGCGGCACCCACGGGGTCCGGAAGCGGGGCGTCCGCGCCCTTGGTGCGCGATGACAGCCCCCGCCTGACCTCCGGCAAGAAGGCAGTGTTCGTGGAGTACCTCGACTTCGAGTGCGAAGCGTGCGGTGCAGCCCACCCCGTCATGACAGACCTGCGAGAGAAGTACGGCAAAGACGTGACCTTCGTGGTGCGCTACCTCCCCCTCCACGGAAACTCGATGAACGCGGCACTGGCTGCCGAGGCCGCCCGTGAACAGGACAAGTTCGAGGAAATGCACGACAAGCTCTTCGAGACGCAGGCCGAGTGGAGCCACTCTGAATCGTCCAAGGAGAAGACCTTCGAGGGATATGCCCAGGAGCTGGGGCTGGACATGAAGCAGTACCGCGCCAGCCTGAAGGACCCCGCCGCCGCGCAGCGCATCGAGCAGAGCAAGAAGGACGCCCAGACACTGGGCGTCACCGGCACCCCCACGTTCTTCCTCGACGGCGAAAAGATCGAGCCGACCACCATCGCCGACTTCGAGACCAAGCTTGATGCCGCAATCGAAGACTGAGCCGACCGTCGTCACTCCGGCGGCTGCATTCAACGCACGCGGACTGGGCTGGCTGTACCTCGTCGGGGGCCTGGTCGGGCTGCTCTGCGCCGTCGTGCTGCTCGTGGAGAAGATCGAGCTGCTCAAGAACCCGGACTACGTCCCCTCGTGCAGCATCAACCCGATCCTGTCCTGCGGCTCGGTCATGGTCACCCCTCAAGCCGACGCCTTCGGTATCCCAAATCCGCTTATCGGAGTCGCGGGGTTCGCAGCCCTTGCCATGCTTGGAGCAGTCCTGGTCAGTGCCACAAGCCTTCGTGCATGGTTGTGGGTGGCGACCCAGGCCGCGGTGACCCTCGCGGTGGTGTTCATTCACTGGCTGATCTTCCAGAGTCTGTACGTGATCGGCGCACTGTGTCCCTATTGCATGGTCGTGTGGGTCGTGACCATCGCCGTCTTCTGGCACACCACCATTCACAACCTTCGGCGTCACCGGGGCACCGTCGCTTCGCCCACGCGCCGCGGTGTGGCGATGCTCATCGAGTACCGCGCAGCGGTCTTGACCGCTTGGTACCTGGTGATCGTCGTGCTCATCGCTATCAGGTTCTGGGACTACTGGGTCACGCTCCTGTGATCACTGACCCGTGGACCGAATCGCCATCACGCCGAGAGGCCGAGCGGCATCCTCCAGCCGCCTCGGCGCTGACGAACGACGACCCCGATACCTCGCCGCGCATCCACGCACGCGCGGCGACGACCTCAGGAGCATGAGACCCGAATGACCGCACGCTGCCCCTCCCGCCGAAGTCTCCTCGCCGCGGCCGGTGCTGTCGCTGCCACCGGTGGTCTCGCCGCGTGCTCCTCATCCGGTGCCAAGGATGAGCAAGACCTCGGCTATCGATCCGGGGACGGCAGCGTGACCGCTTTCGACGAGACCCAGCGCGGCGAACCCGTCGAGCTCGCTGGTGAAACGCTTGACGGCCAGACGTGGGACAGCGCCGATCACCGCGGCCAGGTCGTCGTCGTCAACGTCTGGGCCAGCTGGTGCGGACCCTGCGCCAAAGAGGCCCCACACCTCGTCGCGCTCAACAAAGAGCTCAAGGGCGATGACGTGCAGCTCGTCGGGATCAACTTCCGAGAGTCCTCCGTGGAGACCGGCAGATCACAAGCCAAGACGTGGGGCTTCACCTGGCCCTCGATCTACGACAAGTCCGGCACCACCTCGATCGCCATGCAAGGCAAAATGACCACCCAGCCCTCCACCGCTGTCCTCGACCGCCAGGGTCGTATCGCTGCGGTTGTCCTCGGAGCGACCACGCAGTCGACCCTTCAAGGCCTGATCGAGGACACCCTCGCCGAGGAGGACCGATGATCGTCGCTTTCACGACCGGGCTCAGTGACCAGGTCGCCAGTGGGGCTCTGCCTCTCGCGGCGCTCGTCGCGGCCCTCGCGGGGCTCGTTTCCTTCGCCACGCCCTGCGTGCTGCCCCTCGTACCGGGCTATCTCGGCTACGTCACTGGCCTGTCCGACGTAGCACTGGAGAGGCGCAGCCGTGGCCGGATGGTCTTGGGTGCGTTGCTGTTTATCCTCGGCTTCACCATCGTTTTCGTTCTTGCCTCGATGTTCGTGGCCACCGCCGGCCGCGCGCTCGTGGAGCACCGAGAGCTACTGATGCGCATCGGGGGCGTAGTGGTGATCCTCATGGCCCTGGTCTTCCTCGGCGCCGGTTCGCAGCGGACCTTCCGCCTGACGATCAAGCCCGCCACTGGCCTGGCCGGGGCCCCTGTCCTCGGGGCCGTCTTCGGCCTGGGCTGGGCGCCCTGCATGGGCCCGACTATCGCCGCGGTCCTCGCGCTCAACCTCGCCGGCGACGCCTCGATCACCCGAGCTGTCGTTCTCGCCGTGGCCTACTGCCTCGGGCTGGACGACTGCCCTTCATCCTCATCGCCGCGGCCTACGAGCGCTGGGCCCCGGTCTCGTCGTGGCTGCAACGACACCAGCGCGCGATCCAGGTCGTCGGCGCCACCCTGCTGATCATCGTCGGGACACTCCTGCTCACCGGCGGCTGGGATGCGATCGTCCAGCGGCTGCAAACCAGACTCATAAGCGACTGGGAAGTGCCCCTCTGATGTGAAGGAGCATGGCTCACTGCTGTCAGGGCGTGAGTCGGGTCCCGAGCGCTCACGGCCGTCGGCTGCGCAGGCGGCTCAAGTGCCTCGGCCCAGTGTCGGCAGCGCTCAAAATGAGGCCGAAAGTTCTGGCTCGGCTACTTTGCGCGACGCCCTCCCCAAGGCGAGGTTCGTGCAAAGTAGGCCGCGTGTCGTATGCAATCTGCGCTGCATCTCGACACTAGTGTCGAGAAGCGCCCTAAATCAGAGCAAGACGACTTCTATCTAAGATGCGAGGATCCGACGGCACTAGGACGCCAGACTTCTGGTGCTCGGACGCCGCGCGGGCAGGGGCTACTGCCGACCGCGTCTCCCTCGGTCTGCTTGCGGTACTGAAGCTCGAGTGGGGGGAGCGCTTGGCTGGCCGTAGATGGGCGGCTGTTAGTCACCGCTGGGTGAGGCTGGGTCGTCGTCGACTTGGCGGTCTGTCGCGTTCACGGTTGAGATTCGTCGCTCGGCCGACCCTCATCGACAATGGCGTTCAACTGGACTTTCGGGCGGATCGCCTCAGCCTCGTCGACCGCAGCGCGCTGCAATTACGACCTAGCCGCTGTGACTCCCACGGCCAAGACCGTCGCGACTCCAGCCCCCGCCACGAAAGCCTTCGGCATGGCCCTGAATGCTGCCGACCTCTCGATGCTCTCGATGAGCATATCAACGCCGCCCGCTTCCTTCGCGCGGACCACGATGTCTTCGTACGCGCCTAGGTTTCCCACTTGCCACTCCCATCTCGGGCGCGCTGGTCACGGGCCCGTCGACTGCATCGGCTGTTGATTCCAAGCTCGCCCGAATGAGGCTGGAATACCTGGGCTCCTGAGCTGTGCTGTCAAGAGGTGCCAAGGGGCGGGCCCGTGGTTCCTGACACGGAGGCGCGAAGCGTGAACTGTTGAGCGTGTTGCCAAGCACGATCGATGTAGGGCTTTTCGGTGGATATGTCGCATTCTCTAGTCTATTTAGTCTATCGATTCTTTCTGTTCAATTCGAGCGAATCCTGCGACATTGAGCGACGAAGCTCACTGAAACATCTTGTGCTCACCGGGACTGCTGCACGCGTAGGTGACATCTGATCTGGCTTGCCCGCAGCCTCCTCGCCGCGCCGACCACGTGCCGGCGCGGCGAGGGGTCCTGCCGCCGACATCCCACGACAGGCGACTCATAGAATGTGGGCCATGGCCCCCGACCACAGCGCGCGCACGCAGGTTGGTCGCACGCTTCAGCCTCCATGGGGCCTGCTGGTTCTGGGGCTGGCCACCGCGGTGGTCGCAGGCATACTTGCCATGCACGGATTCTCCGTCGGCCATCACATGCCGGGCGAGGTCTCCACGCAGCAGGTGGACTCGAGCACGAGCCACCACACGCATCAAGACCCAGCGAGCTCGGGCGCACATTCATGTCCGTCCCCCGGCTGCGACGAGCAAGGCTCAATGGCCGCGATCTGCTTGTTCATGCTGCTGTGGCTGGTGACCCTCGTGCCACGGCGCGGTGGCTCCTCGTGGCGATGGCAACCCCCGTGGGTGACCTGGCTCGCTGCCCAGTCACCACCCCCACCGGGGCACCTGTCACGCGTTTCGTTGATTCGGCTGTGCATCAGCCGAACGTGAGCATGCGTCTCGCGTCCGACCACGCCACACGGCGTCGCCGGACGCAGTCCTGCCCGATCAACACCAGACAAAGGAACCGCGATTTCGCATGCGCAAGAACACCATCACCAAGACATTGGCGACCGCCGCGGCAGCCACCCTCATCGTCAGTGGCTGCTCCCAAGGCAGTAGCAGCCACGGCTCCCACGGCGGCAGCGAGAGCGGCAGTAGCCAGGCGTCGGCACAGTTCAACGACGCCGACGTCACCTACGCCGAAGGCATGATCATGCATCACCAGCAGGCCGTGGAGATGTCCGACATCATCCTCGACAAGTCCGGGGTCAACCCCGACGTGGTGGAGATGGCCAAGCAGATCAAGAAGGCCCAAGGGCCAGAGATCAAGGAGATCGAGCAGACCTGGCTAGCAAGGACGTGGGTCAGGACGACGTCCGGCCACGAAGGCCAG
>NZ_ALWX01000031.1 GCF_000297495.1 Janibacter hoylei PVAS-1
GCGCGGACGTTCTCCACGGCCTTGCGCGCGGTCGCGTCGATCTTCGCGGTACCGAAGTCGAAGAGGATGTCGCTGAGCAAGGTCACCGTCGTCGTGCTGCCGGTCGTGACGGTGTCGACGAGGGGCTGGACGGAGTCGTCGACGGACCAGGTGCGCACGGAGCGCTCGATGTGCTCGTCCGTCCACGTGTGCACGGACTCATCGATCAGCTCCTGGCGGGGCTCGGGCAGGTCATCGGGACCATCGCTGGCTGCTCCGGTTCCCAGGGTGACCGCCGCAGCGAGCAGCCACGCAGTCGTGCTCATCGCTTGACCGGCACGTCGGTGAAGGCAGGCCACCCGTCCTTGACCAGCACGTCGAAGCTGTCGACGTCGTCCTCGGGGGCGGCGTGCTGCGACCAGGCGATGATCGTCTCCCCGCTGGCTGCGTCGGTCTTGACCTCGTCGATGGCCCAGCTGTCGCTCAGCTCCCTGATGACCGAGTAGACCTTGAGGTTGTCCCGGTCGACAAGCTGCGGGCTGTAGGGGGTCTGAGCGAAGATCCGGTAGAGGTTCACCGTGTCGCCGCCCTCGAACTTCGGGGTCACGGCGATGCGCAGCGTCTGGACCTTGCCCTCGACCTCGAGCGGGAAGACGCGCAGCTCGATCTCGATGTCGCTGCCGGGGTTCTTCACCGTCTGGGTGGCCGCCGCGTCGTCGAGGTCGATGTCCTCGACGCCGGCGTCGTTGACGACCTGGGTCGACTCCTCCCCGCCACCGCCACCGGAGGAACCGGACTCACCCCCGCCCCCGTCGGAGTCACCGGAGCAGCCGGCGAGGACGAGTGTGACGACGGCTGCCGCGGTGACGCTGAGACGGCGGATGAATGGATGCTTCATGACGGCCCCCCGGTCGATGGTTGGGACGAAAGTAGCAGCAGCCGACGTGCTCGTCAGCGCTCGGCGACCGGCCCCTCTGCGGTGATCTCGACGACCGGCTCGCCGTCCGTGGGCGGCATGCCCGCGTCGACGGCCTCCGGGGGCGGCGTCGCGAAGTCGTCCTCCGTCGCCGGCTGCCGGTCCGTGCCGGGGAAGCGGCGCAGGTCGAGCGTGACCGGGAAGTCGGTGACCGCCGGGCCGAAGCCCCGCATCGGGTCGGGCAGCGCGGCGACGTCGACCGGCCCGGGGGTGTGCCCCGCGGTGACGAAGCGCGCGGCGCGGCGCGACTCGGCCGAGGCGGCGTTGACGGGGAAGGTGTCGTACGAGACGCCGCCGGGGTGGGTCACGTGGTAGGTGAAGCCGCCGAGCGAGCGCCCCGACCACCGGTCGACGAGGTCGAAGACGAGCGGGCCGTGCACGCCGATCGTCGGGTGGAGTGCCGACGGGGGAGCCCAGGCCCGGTAGCGCACGCCACCGACGAAGGCGCCGGTGCTCCCCTTCGCCCCGACGGGCCCGCCCCAGCCCTGCTCGGCGACGGGGACCATGGGCACGGGCACGCCGTTGCACGTGACGACGTGCCGCCCCTCGACGAGGCCGACGGCGCGGACCTGGACCTTTTCGACCGAGGAGTCGACGTAGCGGGCGGTGCCGTACTGGCTGACCTCTTCGCCGAGTACGTGCCAGGGTTCGATGGCGGTGCGCAGCTCGAGCTCGACGCCGCCGACGACGGTGTCGCCGAGCCGCGGGAAGCGGAACTCGAGGAAGGCGTCGAACCACGCCGGGTCGATGCGGCCGGCCCCGGCCCTCTCGAGGTAGCGGTTGACGTCGTCGAGCACGTCGCGCAGGTCTGCGGCGACGAAGGCCGGCAGGAGGTACCGGTCGTGCAGCCGGGTTCCCCAGTGGACGAGGGGTGCGGTGTACGGCTCCGCCCAGAAGCGGGCGACGAGGGCGCGCACGAGGAGCGCCTGCAGCAGCGCCATCCGCGGGTGGGGCGGCATCTCGAAGCCGCGCATCTCGAGCAGCCCGAGCCGGCCGCGCTCCGAGCCGGGCGCGAAGAGCTTGTCGATGCAGAACTCCGAGCGGTGCGTGTTGCCCGTGATGTCGGTCAGCAGGTGGCGCAGCAGCCGATCGGCGAGCCACGGGCGCGTGTGCCGCTTGGGGCGGTGGTCCTCGTCGAGGGGCTCGGTGATCGCCTCGACGTCGTGCTCCATCGCGATGACGTGCTCGAGCTGGGCGAAGGCGATCTCGAGCTCGTAGAGCGTGTCGGCGCGCCCTTCGTCGACGCGTGGCGCCTGTGAGGTCGGCCCGATGAAGCGCCCCGAAAACAGGTAGCTCAGGGCGGGGTGGTGCTGCCAGTACGTGACGAGCGAGCGCAGCAGGTCGGGGCGGCGCAGCATCGGGCTGTCGGCGGCGGTCGTGCCACCGAGGGTGAGGTGGTTGCCTCCGCCGGTGCCGGTGTGCGAGCCGTCGAGGTCGAACTTCTCCGTCGACAGGTGGATCTGGCGAGCGTGCTCGTAGAGCGACTCGGTCTGGCTGACGAGCTCGCCCCACGAGCTCGTCGGCGACACGTTGACCTCGATGACGCCCGGGTCGGGCGTCACTGACATCGTGCGCACGCGGTCGTCGCCGGGCAGGGGGTAGCCCTCGAGGACGACGGGCACCCCGAGCTCGGCGGCGGCAGCCTCGACGGCGGTGACGACCTGCAGCGCGTCCTCGAAGCGCTCGACGGGCGGCAGGAAGACGAAGAGGTGCCCGTCGCGGTGCTGCACGACGAGGGCGGTCCGCGGCGACTCGTCGATCGGCAGCACCTGCGCCGGGTCGACGGCGACGTCCGGGAGCGTGCTCGGGTCGAGGGCGGGCAGCGCTCCGCGTGGCTCGAAGGGGGGACCGCTCGGGGACCGCGGGTCCCTCGCTCCAGGCGATGGAGGACAAGGGCAGCCGTAGCCCGGCAGGGGAGTCACCGGGCACGAGGGCGAGGAAGCCGCGGCGGGTGCGCCAGGTCGTCGTGGCCCAGCCCTCGCCGTCTGGCGCCGGGAAGATCGGCAGGACCCAGGCCGCGGGGGTGTCGGGGTCGACCTGCGTGTCGATCTCGGCGAGGGCTGCGGCTCGGGCGGCCTCGTCGGAGGCCGCCTCGTCGTCGGGTGCGAGGTCGCCGGGCGTCGGGGCCTCGCCGGTGGGGCGTCGGGCCTCGAGCACGAGCTGTTGGAGGGGGTCCTCGAGGGCGGCGACGAGCTGCTCGGTGGGCACACCGAGGCGGCGGGCGACGCCGACGACCAGGTCGCGCGCGAGACCGGCGGCCGTGCTGCTCCCGGACTCCTGACGCACGGGGCCCCACGGGTCGTCGAGCAGGTCGGGGTCGTGCCACAGGGGCTCGCCGTCCACGCGCTCGGCGAGGCCGATCTGCCAGCGCGGCAGCGGTTCGCCGGGGTACCACTTGCCCTGGCCGTGGTGGCGCAGCGTGCCGGGCCCGGAGAGGCGGCGGGCCAGGGCCATGGCGAGCTCGCGCTTTTCGTCGCCGTCGGCGGCGGTGTGCCACTGCGGGTCCTTGGTCCCGCCGGCCGCGACGAAGGTCGGCTCGCCGCCCATCGTCAGGCGGACGTCGCCCTGCGTCAGGAGCTCGTCGACGGACTCGCCGAGCGCGGTGATCGCGGCCCACTGCTCGTCGCTCACCGGGTGGGTGACGCGGGGGTCCTCGGCGAAGCGGGTCACCGTGTTGGCGAAGTCGAAGGTCACCTGCGTCGGGGCGGTCGCGCCGCTGATCGGGGCGGCCGACGCGGGGTGCGGCGTGCACGAGAGGGGGATGTGCCCCTCGCCGCAGAGCAGGCCGGAGGTCGCGTCGAGCCCGATCCACCCGGCGCCGGGGACGTAGACCTCGGCCCAGGCGTGCAGGTCGGTGAAGTCCTCGGCCGGACCATTGAGGCTGTCGTCGCCGACGGCGCTCAGGTCGGAGGTCAGCTGCACGAGGTAGCCGGAGACGAAGCGGGCCGCGAGCCCGAGCTGCCGGAGCGCGGAGACGAGCAGCCAGGCGCTGTCGCGGCAGGAGCCGATGCCGCGCTCCAGGGTGTGCTGCGGTGTCTGCACGCCGGCCTCGAGCCGCACGGTGTAGTCGACGCTCTCGCGCACGGCCCGGTTGAGGGCGACGATGAAGTCGACGATGCGGGTGCCCTCGCCCGGCGCGGCATCGCGCGGCGCGGTGAGGAGAGTCGGCAGCACGCGCTCGAGCCAAGCGGTGACCTCGGGGGCGGGTCCGCTCCCTTCGCCGGCGTCGTCGACGGGCTGGAGGTAGGGGGCGAGGTCGTCGCGGACCTGCTGCGGGTAGGCGAAGGGGAAGGTCGCGGCCCAGTCCTCGACGAAGAAGTCGAAGGGGTTGATGACCGTCATGTCCGCCGTGAGGTCGACGGTGATCTCGAGCCGGGAGACCTTGTCGGGGAAGACGACGCGGGCCAGCCAGTTGCCGAAGGGGTCCTGCTGCCAGTTGAGGAAGTGGCCGGCCGGCTCGATCCGCAGGGAGTAGCTGGGGATCGGCGTGCGCGAGTGCGGCGCCGGCCGCAGCCGGATCGTGTGCGGGTAGACGTGCACCGGCTCGGCGAACTCGTAGGACGTGCGGTGCTCGAGGGCTACGCGGATGGTCACGTACCCACCTTAGGTGCGGGGAGCTCGCCGAGCGTGGTGCCGTGCTATGTCGCGAGGTTGTCGAGGGCCTCGCGGGCGTACTGCTCGAGGTCGGTGCCGCCGATGACCTCTTCGGCCGCGCTCCGGACGGTGGAGGTCTGCTCGCCCACGGGGTCGACGGTCCGCGGTGAGACCCCGTGTGGAGGAGGCCACGCAGGCGGTGGTGACGGCGCCCGCGGGCAGGTCGGGCACGGCGGCGTCCACCTCCGCCTGGGTGAGCTGCCGGCCGTGGTCCTTGGTCTGGGCCCTGCACGTGGTCTCGTCGTCGCTGGCGAAGGGAGGCGCGCACCCGTGAGCAGGGCCGCGGCGGCGGCTCACGCGCCGAGCACGGTCACTGGTGCTCCAGCTGGTCGAGCACGGTCGTCGCGTGGTCCTGCAGCACCTGGAAGGTCATGCTCTCGTCCCAGTGGGAGACGGTGACGGTGATGAGGTTGTGGCCAGCCCGGACGACGAGGTAGTCGTTGTAGAGCCGCACGGTCTTGCGGTCCTGCTGGGCCAGCTGGGTGATGCGGACGGCGAAGCCCTGGTCGCCGAGCGGTGGTGCGGGGCGGCCGTCGGCCCAGAGGCGGTCGTCGAACCGTCCCGTGTCACCCAGCCCGGTCATGCTGAAGGCCGAGCACTCGCCGAGCGCCGCGCCGGCCCGGTCGAGCAGGTCGGGGCCGATCTCGTCGGGGAAGGAGTCGATCCCGACGCTGATCTGGCGGCCACCGTCGGTCTGGACGTACCAGGCCGTCGTGGCCGAGGCGACGCGGTCGGTGATCAGCTCGTCGTAGGTCGGCCCGATCCGCAGGACCTCGAGGCAGGACTCGGGGTCGGTCTTGCGGTGGCTCGCGGTGACCTCGGTCGAGCGCTCCTGCGCTCCCTGCGGGCGCTCGGGCAGGGCCGCCTCGGCGTCGGCCTGGCTCAGCTCGCGCCCGGCCCGCTCGTGCTGCGGCCCGATGTTCGCCGAGCTCGACGAAGGGGATGAGCTGCTGGGGTCGTCCGTCGCGAGCGTCGGGATGCACCCGGCGAGCGGGATGGTGAGGGCTGCGGCGAGACCGGCGGTGATCCGGCGGGGGCTGGCGGGGCGGCTCACGACTGCTCCAGTCCGTCGACCGCCGCGCGGGCCGCGGACTCGGTGACCTGCGAGTCGGGGGTGCCGTTGTAGGTGCCGTTGGCGATGGTGACGGTGTTGTGGCCGATCTTGATGACGACGAAGTCGATGGTGAAGGTCTCCATCGTCTGGCGCACGGTGAGCCGCATGGCGAGCGTGCGGTCACCGAGGGTGGGGAAGGCCAGCGGCTCGGCCTCGTAGCTGCTCGTGTTGCCGGTGTCGCGCTGCTTGACGTCGAAGCTCGCGCAGTCGGTGATGGTCTGCCCGGCCTCGTCGAAGAGCTGCGACGGGTAGGGGTCGTCGAAGGAGTAGGCCCACACCCCCATGTGGTGCCGCTCGGTCCCCGGGGGCTGGGGGTTGTCGGTGCGCCGCAGGTTGGTCTGGACCCGGGCCCGCTGCGTGGCCCGGACGGAGTCCCAGCCCGGCCCCTTCTGCAGCAGGGGCGCGCAGGTCGCCGGGGTGACGTCGGCGCTCTGCGTCTCGGTGACCGTGGTGACGGGGTCCTCTCCCCAGCCGTCGCCCACCTCGTCGGCCGAAGGGAGGGCCGCGCGCAGTCCCCCTTCGTCCAGCGGGCGACCGGATCCGGTGAGGGTGCCGAGGTCCTCGCCCTCGCTGCCCTGGGAGCTGCCCGGGTCGGGCGTCGACGTGCCCGTCGTCGTCGGCTGGATCCGGTCGCGCAGGCCGCACCCGGCGAGGGCCAGGGATGCTGCGGCGGCCAGGGCGACCGGTCGGCGGAGGCTCACAACGCGTCGAGGTTGTCGACGGTGGTCTTGGCGAAGGTCTCGACGGCGGTCGGCTCGTACCTCGAGGCGGGGCCGGCGCTGTAGACGACGTAGACGAGGTTGTTGCCGACCGACACGCCCGCGATCTGGATGACCCCGCCACGGAAGATGTCGCCCTCCGTCGTGGCCTCGACCCGGGTCGTGTAGGTGCGGTCACCCAGCTGGGGGAAGGCGACGCGCGAGAGCTTCCACGACGTCGTGCCCTCCTTGTCGATGAGCTGGAAGGTGCCGCACTGGCTCTCGGCGGCGCCGGCGTCGTCGAAGAGCTGCGCCGGGACGGGTTGGTCGTGGCTGGAGACGGTCACGCTGAGGTAGCCGCCCTCGCTGCCGACGAAGTTGGCGGTGCGGCGTGCCGTGCGGTGGGTGCCCAGCTCCTTGCCGGCGGTGCCGGCCAGGCGCACGTCGAGGCAGGTGGCGGGGTAGGCCGTCGCCTCGGGGTCGGAGGGGGCGCCCTCGTCGGTCTCAGGGCTGAAGCCCTCGGGGATCTCGTCCTCGCCGGGGAGCACCGAGGCGATCTGCTCCTCCGTCAGCTGCCCGGCCCCGACCTTGGCGGTGCTCGGGTCGCCGGTGGGGTCGTCGTCGGCGAGCGTGGGGATGCAGCCTGCGACGAGCGCGAGCGCGCCGAGCATCACGAGTCCGCGGGCTGCGGTGCGGGGGTGCCCCATGTGTCTCCCTTCGTCCGCCGCCCCGAGTGTAGGGCGCGGGCGGTCAGTCGAGGGCGTCGAGGACGCCCTGCGCATAGGTGCCGAGTCGGGTGTCGTTGTCTTGCGAGTAGCCCGAGACCATGCGGACGTTGATGAGGTTGTGCCCGCTGCGCACCCACAGGTAGTCGACGGCCGCGTCGAACTGCGGCCGTCCGATGCGCACGCCGAAGGCCTGGTCGCCGATGGCCTGCGTCGGGATGCTCGTCGCCTCCCACTCGCCGAGGGCGTCCTCCTCGGTGAGCGCCCTGTCGTGCGTGGCGCACTCGCCCACGGCGGCGCCGGCCGCGTCGAAGATCTCCTGCGGGTAGGGCGCGTCGTGGCTGACGATGCGCACGGACAGCTGGGGGGAGAACTGGTCGCGCGGCTCGGTGTAGAGGATGCCGCCGCGGGCGGTCCGGTGCCCGTCGGCGAAGGCTCGCGCCTCCGGCGAGTCGAGGTAGATCGCCGAGCAGTCCGCGGGCTCGGTCCTGAGCTTCCCTGCGTTCGCGAAGGTCACCCCGTCCGAGTCGACCGGGTAGGGGCCCTCGTCCTCGCCGGGCAGGGCGGCGTCGACCTCGGCCTGGGTCAGCTCGCGCTGCGCGCGACTCGACGCCGTCGACGACGAGCTGCCCGGGCTGCTCGTCGTGCCCTCGCCGGAGCTCCCGGTGCTGCTCTGGGCGCTGCTCGAGGGGGCGGGGGTGGGCTCGTCGCCCCCGCAGGCCGACAGGCCGAGCGCCACGACGGCCAGGGCCGGTGCGAGGCGTCGGGCAGGCAGGGTCACGGCGTCTTCTTCAGCTCGTCGATGACGCCCTGCGCGTAGGTGTCGAGGTCCTGGTCGTTGTCCATGCGCCAGGTCGTCGTCATCCGCACGCTGATGAGGTTGTGGCCGCTGCGCACCCACAGGTAGTCGACGCCGAGGTCCATCTGCGGGTCGCCGAGGCGTACACCGAAGCTCTGGTCGCCGACCGTGGGGGTCGGGATCGCCGTGGCGGCATTGCGCACGCTGTTGGCCTCGGGCTCGAAGCGGGTGTCGTAGGTGGCGCACTCGGCCAGGGCCGAGCCGGCCTGGTCGAAGAACTTCGCCGGGTACGGCTCGTCGAAGGTCCACACGGCGACGACGATGCTCGGGGCGTAGCCCTTCTGCTGCTGCCGCTGGTAGCGCACGCCCTCGCCCTGGGTCGAGTGCTCCTTGCTGAAGGTGCGCATCTCCTCGGTCGACATGTACAGGGCCATGCACGACTCGGGGTCGGCGCTGCGCTCCGAGGTCGAGTCGGCGTCGAAGCCGTCGGGGTGCTCCGCGTAGCCGGAGGGCATGTCCTCCTCGCGGGGGAGCGCGGCGCTGATCTGGGCCGCGGTGAGCTCCTGCTGCTCCGGCGCGGTCGGGGCCTCCGCGGCCTCGGTCGTCTCGGTGACGGTCACGGTCGGGGCACCCGAGGCCGGTGACTCCTCGTCGCCGCCGCAGGCGGTGAGGGCCAGGGCCGCGATGCAGGCGAGGGCGAAGGGGGTGGCGCGGCGGGTCGTCATGGGGTCTTCTTCAGCTCGTCGAGGATGTCCTGGGCGATGTCGGCGAGCAGGGTGCCGTCCGAGCCGTCGTCGTCGCCCTCGCCCATGATCGTCAGCACGTTGTGCCCGCTGCGCACGTAGAGACGGTCGGTGGCGCCGGGGCTGCCGTCGCTCGTGAGGCGCACGGCGAAGGCGCGGTCGCCGACCGCGGGCGTGCTGAGCGGCTTCACGTGGCGGGTGGTGTCGCCGTTGCCCCGCTGCCAGCGGTAGCTCTCGCACGAGGTCACCTGCTCGCCGGCGGCATCGAAGACCGACAGCGGGTAGGGCTCGTCGTAGGAGTCGATGTAGACGGCCGTGATCTCCAGGTTGTCGCCGTTGGAGCGGCTGAAACGGATGTTTTCCTTGACCTTGCGGTGGTCCTTCGTGAAGGCCCGGTCCTCGTCGTTGTCGAGCTCGACGGCGGCGCAGCCGGCCGGGTCGTACTTCGGCGGGTCGGTGCTGAAGGTCGAGACGTCGATGCCCCACCCGTCACCCGGCATGTCCTCGACGGTCGGCAGGGCCGCCTTGGCCGTCGCCGAGTCGACCTGCTGCTGCTCCGGCTTGTCGAGGCTCTCCTCCTGCTCCGCCTCCCCACCGGCCTCGCCGCTTTCGCCCTGCGGGCTCGCGGATGCGCTGGTCTCGGCCGGCGGCGGGTCGTCGGAGTCTCCGCAGGCGGCGAGCGTCAGGGCGAGGGAGAGGGCGGCGATGGGGGCCAGGCGGCGGGCGGCACGCGTCATGTGGGTCGTCTTCGTCGTCTCGGTGTCGGAGGGAGGTCGCGCCCACAGGTTCTCACGACTTGCCTGCGTCAGGGGCGCGGTCGCGGGTCGTTGCGCTGGTGCTGCCAGGTGCACACGCACGCCTCGTTGCCGTCCGCGTCGGCGAGGACCCACCACGAGGGGGCGAAGTCGTCCGTCACGAGCCGTCCACCGGCGGCGACCGCCGCCTCGACCCGGGCGAGGGCCTCGTCGTGCGGCACGTACACGTCGAGGTGCAGCCGGTTGCGCCCCTCGCGGGGCTCGCTCTGCTGGAACCAGATCTCCGGCAGCTGCCCGTCCGGGGACGGGAGGACGTCGGGGTCCCCCTTCGCCGGACGGTGCCCGGTGAGGGCGGACCAGAAGGGACGGATCGCGTCGGGGTCGGCGGTGTCGATGCCGATGGTCATCGACACGGCGACCTCGGGGGTGGCCTGCGCGCCGAGGTCGTCGGCGATCCGGCTGATCTCGCCCGCGAGCTCGATGTCGCGCTCGGTGAGGCCGCCGACGTCATGGCTGACGAGGCGCAGGCCGACCCAGTTGTAGCGCAGGTCGATGTCGGGGTGGTGGTCCGCCTCGTCGGCCGCCGCGGCGATCCGGGTCACCAGCTCCACCGCCTCGGTGTAGCCGGCCGTGCGCAGCCGGGTCCGGAGCATGCCGTCGACCTCGCGCCACCCGCGGGGGGGCGCGGTCGTCGACCTGGGTGCTCGTCAGGACGGTGCTGGCGTCATCGCTCATGTGATCCACGTTAGACGTCGCGCGGGTGTCCGTGAGTCCCTCACGTCGATAGCCTCGCGACATGACCGGTGCTGCCTTCTTCGACCTCGACCGCACCCTGCTGCCCAAGGCCTCCGGTCCGGCGCTGTCCGCAGCCATGCGGCAGACCGGGGTCGTCTCGGCCCGGATGCCCGGCGAGGCGCTCCTCTTCGGCTACTTCAACCTCCTCGGCGAGTCCCTCGGGTCGATCGCGCTCGCCCGCCAGGCGGTCCTCGTGGCCAAAGGCAAGCCGGCCGACGCCTTCGACGACGCCGCGCAGCTCGCGGCCGACGTTCTCGAGCCGATGGTCGGGCCCTTCGCCCGGATGCTGATCGACGAGCACCACGAGGCCGGGCGCCCGGTCGTCCTCGCGACGACGACGCCGGAGCACCTCGTCCTGCCGCTCGCCGAGCGGCTCGGCATCGACTACGTCATCGCCACCCGCTACGAGGTCGGTGACGACGGGCGCTTCACGGGACGCAACGACGGGCACTTCGTGTGGTCGATGGGCAAGATCGCCGCCGTCCGCGACTTCGCGGAGGAGGAGGGCATCGACCTGGACGCCTCCTTTGCCTACTCCGACTCGATCTACGACGCGCCCCTGCTGCGGGCCGTCGGCAACCCCGGCGCGGTCAACCCCGACCCGCGCCTGCAGGCCCTCGCCATCGCCGCGCGCTGGCCGGTCCTGCACTTCGACACCTCGCCCGGCGTGATGAAGCTGCCGGTCATCGGCGTGGAGCTGCAGCGTGCCATCGCCCTGCTCTCGCGACCCGAGGTCTTCCCGTACGCGAAGTTCACCGTCCGCGGGACCGAGCACATCCCGGACGCCGGGCCGGCGATCCTCGTCGGCAACCACCGCTCCTACTTCGACCTCGTCGCGATGGCCGTCGCCTTCCGCCGCACGCCCCGCTCGGCGCGCTTCCTCGGCAAGAAGGAGCTCTTCGACGTGCCCGGCCTGGGCACGGTCTTCCGGGCCGGCGGTGGCATCAGCGTCGACCGGCGCCAGGACGACCCCGACAGCCCCGACGCCTTCGCCTCGGCGGTGCGGGCCATCCGCGGCGGCGAGCTCGTCGCGATGATGCCGGAGGGGACGATCCCGCGCGGCATCCCCTTCTTCGAGCCCGGCATGACCGGCTTCCCGGGGGCGGCCCGCCTGGCCCACCTCACCCATGCGCCGGTCATCCCCTTCGCCATCACGGGGACCGAAAAGGTCTGGCCGCGCAGCGCCAAGCTGCCGCGGATGCTCACCAACCCGCTGACCCGGCCGGAGGTGACGGTGACCTTCGGCGAGCCGGTCGAGCTGAAGTACCGGTCGGTGCCGCGCGACATGGAGCGGGTCTTCGACGCCATCACCGACCTGCTGCCCGACGAGGTCCGCACGCCCCCGCGGCCGACCCTGGCCGAGCTGGCCCTGACCTATCCCGACGGGCGGGTGCCGGTCGAGGACCGCTGGTACGCGGCGGACGTCGACGACGACGAGGTCGTCGAGTACGGCGAGTGACCGCCGAGGTCAGCCGACGGCGTCGATCTCGTCCATCGCGTCCTGCGCCTCGGTGACGATCCGCCGGGTCGTCTCCTCCGCCAGGTCGGGGTGGCCGTCGGCGATCGCGCGGGCGACCTCCGCGTGCCAGTCGATCGCGCCCTGCTCGGGGATCGCGGGCATGAGGTCGTGCTCCGTCCGTCCGGTGAGCGCCTCGGCGACGAAGGGGGCGAAGCCCGACAGCAGTGCATTGCCCGACGCCTCGAGCAGGGTCTGGTGGAAGACGATGTCGTGGGCGAGGTAGGCCTGCAGGTCGCCCTCCGGTCCGGTGGCGGCCATCCCCTCGGCGGCCTCGCGCAGACGGGTGGCCTGCTCGGGGGTCGCCCGCTGGGCGGCCAGCCAGGCGGCCTGCGGCTCGACACCGCGGCGCAGCTCGCTCACCTCGCGCAGCTGTGCGAGTCGCTGCGGGCCCTCGAGGCGCCAGCGGATGATGACCGGGCTCAGCGCCTCCCAGGCGCTCTCGGGCTGGATCGTCACCCCCACGCGGCGGCGTGAGGTGACGACGCCGAGCGACTCGAGCACCTTGACGACCTCGCGCACGACGGTGCGGGAGACGCCGTAGCGACCCTCGAGCTGCTCCATCGAGCAGACGTCCCCTGCGGCGAGCGTGCCCGAGGTGAGGTCGGCGCCGATCTGCGTCAGCACGCTGTGGTGCAGGCCCCCGCCCTGCGTCCTCGTCATGCGCCGGATTGTCCCATGCGTGATGGCGCTCCTCCAAGGAATGAGATGACGATTGCTTGCACAATAAGCATACGTTTGCCACAGTGAGTCCGCTGGGCGCCCGCCCGACTCCCTTGTTCACCCGGAGGACCGAAGATGTTTCTCGTCGAGGATGCCGTGCCCGAGCCCGCCTACGGGTCCGGCCCGCTGCTCGCGATCGCCGCGGCAGCCGTGGCGCTGCTGCTCCTGCTCATCATCCGCTTCAAGGTGCACGCCTTCGTCGCGCTGGTGCTCGTCAGCTTCCTCACCGCCCTCGCGACGAAGATCGCTCCCGCCGACGTCGTGACCACCCTGACCGACGGCTTCGGGACGACCCTGGCCTCGGTCGCGCTGCTCGTCGGGCTCGGCGCGATGATCGGTCGCCTGCTCGAGGTCACCGGCGGCGCCCAGGTGCTCGCCGACACCCTCATCACCCGCTTCGGCGAGGACCGGGCTCCCTTCGCGCTGGGTGTGGCCTCGCTGCTCTTCGGCTTCCCCATCTTCTTCGACGCCGGCCTCGTCGTCATGCTGCCGATCATCTTCAGTGTCGCGCGACGCTTCGGCGGGTCGGTCCTGCGCTATGCCCTCCCCGCCGCCGGTGCCTTCGCCGTCATGCACGCCTTCGTCCCGCCGCACCCCGGCCCGGTCGCCGCGGCCGACCTCGTCGGCGCCGACATCGGCCTGCTCCTCGTCTTCGGCCTCCTCGTCGGCCTGCCGACGTGGTTCCTCGCGTCCTACCTCTACGGCGTGTGGGCCGGCAGCCGCTACATGGTCGACGTGCCGGACCTGCTCTCCGGTGGCCCCGTCCCCGAGACGAAGGGGGAGACCCGCCTGCCCTCCTTCGGCCTGGTCCTCGCCGTGCTGCTGCTGCCGATGGTGCTGATCTTCGTCGACACCGGCCTCAACACCCTCGCGACGCAGGGCGTCGTCGACGGTGACGCGACGTGGGTGGCCGCGCTGCGGATCATCGGCAAGACGCCGATCGCCCTGCTCATCACGACGCTCTTCGCGATGGTCGTCCTCGGCTGGCGGCGCCGCTCGATGGCCGACGTCGAGACGATCATGAACGACGCCCTCGCCCCCGTCTGCGCCATCATCCTCATCACCGGTGCCGGTGGGATGTTCGGTGGTGTGCTGCGCGCGAGCGGCATCGGCCAGGCGCTCGCCGAGACCCTCGAGTCCACCGGGCTGCCGGTCATCGTCGCCGCCTTCGTCGTCTCCGCGGCGCTGCGCGTCGCCCAGGGCAGCGCCACGGTCGCGCTGACGACCGCCGCGGGTCTCATGGCCCCGACGATCGAGGCCTCGTCGGGCCTGACCTCGATCGATCTCGTGCTCGTCGTCATCGCCATCGCCGGTGGCGCCACCGTGCTCTCGCACGTCAACGACTCGGGCTTCTGGCTCGTCGGCCGCTTCCTCGGCATGGACGAAAAGACGACGCTCAAGACGTGGACCGTCATGGAGACCCTCATCGGTGGCATCGGCTTCGTCCTCGCCTTCGCGCTGAGTCTGGTGCTGTGATGAGCGTCCACGTCGTCGCGATGGGCGTCTCCGGCAGCGGCAAGAGCACCGTGGCCGAGGGCGTCGTCGAGCGGACCGGCTGGGTCTTCGCGGAGGCCGATGCCTTCCACCCGCAGGCCAACATCGACAAGATGTCGCAGGGGATCCCGCTCACCGACGAGGACCGGTGGCCGTGGCTGCGCGACCTCGCGGCCTGGATGGCCGAGCACGCGGCGCGGGGTGAGGACACCGTCATCACCTGCTCAGCGCTCAAGCGGGTCTACCGCGACGTGCTCCGCGCCGACGTGGCCGCCCTCGGGGCCGGTCACCGGGTCGTCTTCGCGCACCTCGACGGCTCGGCGGAGGTCATCGCCGAGCGGCTCTCGGGGCGTAAGGGGCACTTCATGCCCGCCTCGCTGCTCCAGTCGCAGATCGACACCCTGGAGGACCTCGAGCCCGACGAGGACGGCCTAGAGCTCGACCTCACCGCCGCGCCCGACGACCTTGTCGACCAGGTCATGGCGCAGGTCGTCCCCGCGCGCTGACCCCCTTCGCCAGAGGCCTGCCCGCCCGGGGCTCAGACCCCCGAGACCCGCACGACGAGCGCCTGCCGGTCGACCGTCACCCGCAGTCGCGATGCCTCGCCGATGACATCGCCGTCGACCTGTACCGGGTGCGGCTCGTCGACGACCGCGGTGTACTCGGCACCGCTCGTGCGGATGAGCTCCTGACCCGCCTTGTCGGAGCGGCCGAGGACCCGCACCGCGATCGAGCCCCACCCGACGAGGGTCTTGGGCGCGACGACGATCCCGTCGACGAGGCCGTCGTCGAGACGGGCCGAGGGGATGAGCTGGATGCCGCCCGTGAGGGTGCCGCAGTTGCCGAAGAGGATCGTGCGGGCGAGCACCGGCCGCTGCTCCCGGCCGTCGATGCTCCACCGGACGCGAAATCGCTGGATGAAGATGCTCTTGATGCCCGTGACGAAGTAGGCCGACCAGCCGACCCGCGCCTTGAGCTGCTCGCTCGTGTTGCCCATGATCGCCGCGTCGAAGCCCATGCCGGCCATGACGAGGAAGGGGTGCCGGTCCACGGGTGGGCCCTCGACCGGCTCCTCGGCCTGGCCGGAGTCGTCGGTGGCCGCCTCCTCCGCGGGGTCCAGCTCGAGCCACGCGACGTCGATCGCCTTGTTGCGCCCGCTGCAGGCGACGCGCAGGGCCTCGGTGAGGTCGCCGGCGACGGGGATGTCGAGGTTGCGGGCGAGCAGGTTGCCGGTGCCGCGGGGCAGCAGCCCCATCGGGGTCCGGGTCCCGGCGAGGGCGACCGCCACGGCGCGGATCGTGCCGTCGCCACCGAGCGGGCAGACGACGTCGACGCCGGCCTCGAGGGCCTCGCGGGCCTGCCCCGTCCCGGGGTCCTCGGCGGTCGTCTCGATGTAGAGCGGCTCGGACCAGCCCAGCGCGGCGCTCGCCGCCGTCAGCTCACGGCGGGTCGCCGCGACGTCGTCGAACTTCGTCGGGTTGATGATGATCGCCGCGCGGCGAGGGCGCTCCGGCGCGCCGTCGCGGCGGAAGCTGCCGCGGGTCGGGCGTGGCCGCGCGTGACGGGCGCGAGCCGCGCCGGGGCCGGCGAGGACGAGGGCGATGATGACGCCGACGAGGGCCAGCGAGAGGGCGAGCGCGAGCGCCAAGAGGGTCCAGTCCGACACGGCCGTGACGCTACCCGACCCACGCCGTCGCGGTGGCGTCGCGCTCGCGCCCGACGAGGGCGGGAGGGCCCGCGGCCCATCGCGGATATCCTGCGTCACGTGATCGACCTCAAGTTCCTGCGTGACCAGCCCGATGCCGTCCGCGCGAGCCAGCGCGCCCGTGGCGAGGACGAGTCCCTCGTCGACGCCGTCCTCGCGGCCGACGAGCGCCGCCGCGAGGCCATCGGTGCCTTCGAGTCAGCGCGCGCGGAGCAAAAGGCGGCGAGCAAGGAGCTCGGCCCGCTCATGGGCCGGCTCAAGAAGGCCGAGAAGGCCGGCGAGGACGTCACGCTCGTGGCCGAGCTCGAGGCCGAGGCTGCCGCGCTGCGGGACAAGGGCGCGGCGCTGTCGGCCCGGGTCAAGGAGCTCGAGGCCGCGGCGGAGGCGGCGAAGGGGGAGCTGGACACCTCCCTTCGTCAGATCGGCAACGTCATCCAGGAGGGAGTCCCCGCCGGCGGCGAGGAGGACTTCGACCTGCTCGAGGAGGTCGGGACCCCGCGCGACTTTGCCGCGGAGGGCTTCGAGCCCAAGGACCACCTCGAGCTCGGTGAGCTGCTCGGCGCCATCGACATGGAGCGTGGGGCCAAGGTGAGCGGCAGCCGCTTCTACTACCTCACCGGCATCGGCGCCCGGCTCGAGACCGCTCTCATGAGCCTGGCCCAGCAGATCGCCGCGGAGGAGGGCTTCACCCAGCTCGTCGTCCCCAACCTCGTGCGCGCCGAGACGATGGCCGGCGCCGGCTTCCTCGACGCGCACGGCGACGAGGTCTACCACCTGCCCGCCGACGACCTCTACCTCACCGGCACCTCCGAGGTCGCGCTCGCCGGCTACCACGCCGACGAGATCCTCGACCTGCGCGACGGCCCGCTGCGCTATGCCGCGACCTCGACCTGCTACCGCCGCGAGGCGGGCAGCTACGGCAAGGACACCCGCGGCATCTTCCGGGTCCACCAGTTCCAGAAGACCGAGATGTTCGTCTTCTGCCGGCCCGAGGACGCCCAGGCCGAGCACGACAACCTGCTGCGCATCGAGCGGCGGGTGCTCGAGGCCCTCGAGCTGCCCTACCGCGTCATCGACGTCGCCGCCGGCGACCTCGGCGGTCCCGCCTCGCGCAAGTACGACTGCGAGGCGTGGGTCCCCACCCAGGGCAGCTACCGCGAACTGACGTCGACGAGCAACTGCACGACCTTCCAGGCGCGCAGGCTGCGCATCCGCGAGCGTCAGGCCGACGGAGGTGGCACCCGGACGGTCGCCACCCTCAACGGCACCGCCATCACGAGCACTCGCCCGATCGTCGCGATCCTGGAAAACCACCAGCAGGCCGACGGATCGGTCCGGGTGCCGAGCGCGCTGCAACCCTTCCTCGGCACCGAGGTCATCTCCCCCCGGTGACACCCGCTCGACCGACCCGCGGTGTAGCCCGCGCAGGCCTGCGGGCTACGTTGGAGGGGTCCGACGACGGAGGAGCTCGCGTGCATCTCGCTGCGCAGCACGACCTGGGCGGAGTCCCCGCCCCGGTCGGACGTGCCCGGCTGGTCGCCGCCGTCACCGCGCGCGTCCTCGACGGACAGGCGATCGCGGTCCACGGCCCACGGGGCATGGGACGCAGCACCTTCCTCGACCTCGTCGCCGCCGGACTGCCCCAGGTCGTCGCCGTGCGCCTGCAGCGCCCGGGCGTCGCCGGCCACGGCGCGACGCTCATCGCGCAGGCCTTCGAGGACGACGTCCTGGACGAGCTGCCCGCGAGCATGCGGACGGTGCTCCTCGACGCCGAGGCCCGGGCCGACGCCCCCGGCAGCCGGCTGGCCGATGCACTGACCGAGCTGCTCACCGCGCGGGCGTCGCGGGCCCCCTTCGTCCTCGTCGTCGACGACGCCCAGCACCTCGACGAGTCCAGCCTCACCGCCCTGCGGGTGGCCGCGGGGCGCTCACTCGGGCCCGGCGCGGTCGGCATGCTCCTCGGGGTGGGGCCGGGCGAGCCGGTCGGGAGCGCCGGCTTCGTCCCCACCCCCGGCCAGGTGCGCGAGGTGCCGGTGCTGCACATCGACCTCGAGCCGCTCGCCGGGGCCGACACCGTCGAGATGCTCGCCGCCGTCGGCGTGCCGACCGACACCGCCCTGTGGGCGCACCGCGAGTCCGGTGGCAACCCCGGGATCGCGCACGAGATCGCCGCGACCGCCGACGAGTTCTCGCCGTCGACCGTCTCCCGGGCCGAGTACGCGCGGGCTCGTGAGCGGGTGCAGCCGCTGTCCGAGGTGGTGCTCGCCACCCTGCGACGGATCGCGGTCATGCACCAGCCGACCGTCGAGGTGCTCATCCGCCTCGGGGGCCGGGAAGCCGCGCAGAGCATCCGCACGGCCCGCGCCCTGGCCCTCGTCGTCGACGAGGACGACTACCTGCGTCTCACGCCGGGGGCGCTCGCCGACGTCCTGCTCGAGTCGGTCGACAGCGACGAGCTCGTCCGGCTGCACCGCGAGCTGGCCGACCACGCCGGGAGCGAGGCACTGACCCGCTACCACCGCGCCCTGGCGGGCGATCCGTCGACGCGGCCGGCCGACCTGGCCTCCTCCGCCGCGGCTGCCGCAGCGCGTGGCGAGCACGACCTCGCGGCGCACCTCTACCTGCTCGCCGCCGACGCCGGGACCCCGCAGCGGGCCGAGTGGCTCACCTGCTGCCTCGAAAACGCGGTGATCGGCAAGGAGACCCGTGTGCTGCACCGGGCCATCGAGGGCGCTGCCGAACTCACCGAGCCCCACCAGCGAGTGCGGGCCGACCTCGCCCTGCTCGAGCTCGACGACAGCTCGCCCGACGAGGTGCTCATCGCCGCGCTGCACGCCTCCGAGCGCCACCCCGAGCTGCAGGCGCGGGTGCTCCTCCAGCGCGCCCGCATCCTCCTCGGCACGCACGAGCTGCGCACCGCGCTCGACCTGGCGCGGCGATCCGTCGACCTGGCGGGGCGCGCGGGCCGCCCGGACATCGAGGTCGAGGCGCTCACGGTGGCCGCCTCCGTCAGCCGGTCCCTCGGCGAAGGGAGTGCCCGCGAGCTCATCGAGCAGGCGGCCTCGCTCGCCGGACCGCCCCGCCCGGGCCAGGTGCACACCTCCCCGCGCTACATCGCCGCCCGCTTCGCCCTCCACGACGACGACCTGCGCCGCGCCCGGTCCGAGTTCGTCGACCTGCTGGCGGGGGTCGGCCCGGACGCCGGGTACGACACGGTGCACGTGCTGCGCAGCCTCGTCGAGGTCGTCGCCCGCCAGGGTCGGGGCCGGGAGGCACTCGAACTGGCGGCGCGGGCCACCCGTGCGGCCTCACACTTCCACACGCCGGTCGCGACGACCTGGTACATCGAGGCCTTGGCGGAGCTCGTCGGGGGCACCTTCGAGCGGGCGGCCCTCATCAGCTCGCGTGGCGTGGACCTCGCTCGGGAGCAGGGGGACGAGCGCTACCTGCGCCGGCAGCTGGCCCAGCTGGGGCTGGCTCGTCTGCACCTCGACGAGCTCGATGCGGCCGTGGCGGCGTACCGCGAGCTGCGGCGGATCGACGCGGCGAGCGGCATCCGCGACGTGACCGCCCTGCGCTGGCACACCGATGCGGTGACGGCGCTCGCACTCGTCGGGGAGACCGACGAGGCGGCGGCGCTGCTCGCCGAGGTCCGGTCGGCCGTCGAGGTGGGTCTCGGTGCCCCCGGCACGGGGATCGCCGCGGATCGCGCCGAGGCCGAGATCGCGGCTGCCGAGGGGGACCTCGACGGTGCCCGGCTGCTGGTGACCCGCTCCGCCACGGCGGCGGCGGAGCGTCGCCTGCCGATCGAGCAGGCCCGTTCGCTCGTGGCCCTGGCGCACATCGAGCGTCGGGCCCGGCGTACGGGCCGCAGCCTCGAGGCGGCGGCCCGCGCCCGCGAGGTGCTGCGGCCACTGCACGCAGACCCGTGGGCCGCCTGGGTGCAGGCCCGCTTCCCGGAGGGCGCGGCCCTGCACTCGCTGGAGCCGGAGGAGCCCGAGGGCGCCGACCCGCTGGCCCAGCTCACCCTCACCGAGCAGCAGGTCGCCGGGCTGGTCGCCGACGGCGCGAGCAACCGGGAGATCGCCCAGCGGTTGCACCTGAGCGTCAAGACCGTCGAGGGCACGCTGACGCGGATCTACCGCAAGAGCGGTGTGCGCTCACGCACGCAGCTGGCGACCTTGGTCCTCGGCCGCCGGTCGCGCTGACCCGGGGCGGGCTGAGCCCTCTACGGCAACCCGGTCGCGCGGCCGGGTCAGTCGGTCGTCCGTGCGTTGAAGGCCCGCAGTGCGAGCGGCGCGATGACCAGGGTGATGCCCACGGACCAGATGATCGTGGCCAGCTCCGGGTGGTGCAGCGGCCACGGGGCGTCGGCGCGCAGCGGCTGACCCGCGACGCCCCAGTTGTCACGCATCGCCTGACTGAGGGCTGAGATCGGGTTCCACTCGGCGACGGTGCGCAGCCAGCTCGGCATGACGTCGGTCCGCGCGAAGGCATTGGACAGGAAGGTGATCGGGAAGATCGTCGTGAACATCAGACCGTTGACCGCTTCGACCGATCGCATGGCCGACCCGACGAGGATCCCGATCCAGATCATCGCGAAGCCGAAGAGCAGGAGCAGCCCGTAGCCGATGAGCGCGTTGACCACGCCGTCGTGCAGCCGCCACCCGATGAAGAGCCCGGTGACCGACATGACCGCGACGCCGATGCTCGAGTGGATGAGCGCGGCGATGCTGCGCGAGATGAGGATCGACGAGCGACGGATCGGCAGCGACCGCAGCCGGTCGACCATGCCCTTGCCGATGTCGGTGTTGAGCCCGATGGCGACGATGAAGGCGCTGAAGGCGATCGTCTGGGCCATGATCCCGGGCAGCAGCCAGGGCTTGTAGTCGACGCCGGGGATCTGGATCGAGCCACCGAAGACGTAGGCGAAGAGCAGCACGAACATCACCGGCTGGATCGTCACGTCGGTGAGCATCTCGGGCTGCCGCTTGATGTGGGTCAGGTTGCGGCGGACCAGGGTGGTGATCTGCCGGACCCGACCGGCGCCGGTCGGTCGCGGGGCGACGGCCTCCGCGGGTGCTGCCTCTGCGTGGGCGGTCATGCCGGTGCCTCCTGGTTGGTGGCCTCCTCGGCCGCGTGACCGGTGAGGGAGAGGAAGACGTCGTCAAGGCTCGGCCGCTGCATGCCGAGGTCGTCGACCTCGATGCCCGCGCCGTCGAGGGCGCCGGCGATGCGGGTCAGGTCGGCGACACCCGCACCGGGCGCCGTCAGCCGCCGCGCGTCCGCGTCGACGTGGACCTCGCCGACGGCGCCGCGGACGAGCTCCGCGGCGCGGGAGACCTCGTCGTGGCGGGAGACGGTGACGACGAGGCTCGTCGCCCCAGACTGGTTCTTCAGCTCGAGCGGGGTTCCCTGGGCGATGATCCTCCCGTGGTCGATGACGCAGATCTGGTCCGCCAGCTGGTCGGCCTCGTCGAGGTACTGGGTCGTGAGCAGCAGGGTCGTGCCCTCACGGACGAGGTCACGCAGGACCTCCCACAGCTCCACCCGGCTGCGCGGGTCCAGACCCGTCGTCGGCTCGTCGAGGAAGAGCACCGACGGGTGCGCGATGAGGCTGACCGCGAGGTCGATGCGCCGGCGCATGCCGCCGGAGTAGTCCTTGACGACCTTGTCGCCCGCCTCGGTGAGCGAGAAGCGCTCGAGGAGGTCCTCGACCCGGCGTCGCACCTCGCGCCCGGGCAGGCCGTAGAGGTCGCCGATGAGCCGGAGGTTTTCGCGCCCCGTCAGCAGGTCGTCGACGGTCGCCCCCTGGGCGGTCAGGCCCATGCTCGCCCGCACCGCGTCGGGCTCGCGCACGACGTCGTGGCCGGCGACGGTCGCCGTCCCCCGCGTCGGGGTGGCCAGCGTCGTCATCATGCGCACCGTCGTCGTCTTGCCGGCGCCGTTGGGCCCCAGGAGGCCGAAGACGGTGCCGCGAGGCACCTCGAAGCTCACGTCGTCGACGGCGACGACGTCGCCGAAGGTCTTGACGAGGCCGCGAGCCTCGATCACGGGGGAGGTCATGCTGGCAACGCTACGGGGCGGCACCGACAGCGCCCAGCGGATTTCCCTCCGAGGCTCGGGGGCTACTGCAGGGTCTCGACGTCGATGTGGTCGTCCGGGTCGTGGCGCCGGCGCACCGAGCGCCGCCACATCCACACGACGACCCCGAGGGCGGCGAGGATGATGAGGACGTAGACGACCTTGCTGATCGGGTCCATGTACTGCTCGACGAGGTGGTAGCGGTCGCCGAGCTGGTAGCCGAGCCACACGAAGAGGGTGTTCCAGATGAGCGAGCCGGCGGTCGTGTAGCCGAGGAACTTCGTCACGGGCATGCGGTCGATGCCGGCCGGGATCGAGATGAGGCTGCGGATGCCGGGGACGAAGCGGCCGAAGAAGACCGCCTTGGGCCCGTGCTTGCTGAACCAGGCGTCGGTCTTGTCGATGTCGGCGACGTCGACGAGCGGCATCCTGTGCGCGATGACCTTGAGCCGATCCAGGCCGAGGGCCGCGCCGATGCCGTAGAGCAGGAGCGCCCCGGCCACGGAGCCGAAGGTCGCCCACAGGACTGCCTCGACGATCGAGTAGCGCCCCTGGGCGGCCGTGAAGCCCGCGAGCGGCAGGATCACCTCGCTGGGAATGGGTGGGAAGACGTTTTCGAGGAAGATGCCGAGCGCGATGCCGGGCCCCCCGATCCGGTCCATGAGGTCGAGGACCCACTCGACGATGGTGTTCATGCGGCCCTTCCGAGGCGGTGACGTCTACGGTGGGGGCCCGTGAGCACCCCGGATGATCGACACAAGGCTACGGGCGCTCCCTTCGCGCCGGCTGTGAGCCACGGCGTGGGGCCGTGGGAGGGCGCGTGGCCGCAGGACCCGCGGCTCGACCCCGAGCTGCTGGGTGAGGGCGACCGGCGCAATGTCGAGGACCGCTACCGGTACTGGTCGCACGAGGCGATCACCGCCGACCTGGCGACGCGGCGGCACGCCTTCCACGTCGCGATCGAGAACTGGGAGCACGACTTCAACATCGGCTCCGTCGTGCGCACGGCCAATGCCCTGGGCGCCGCGGCCTTCCACATCGTCGGCAGGCGGCGGTGGAACAGGCGAGGGGCGATGGTGACCGACCGCTACCAGGTGGAGCACCACCACCCCGACGTCGCGGCCTTCGCGCAGTGGGCGGCGACGGCGGGCGAAGGTGGGACCCCCCTTCGCGTCGTCGGCATCGACAACGTGCCGGGCTCGGTCCCGATCGAGACCCACGACCTGCCCCGCGACTGCGTCCTCGTCCTCGGGCAGGAGGGCCCCGGCATCTCCCCGGAGATGCTCGCCGCCTGCGACGTCGTGCTCGAGATCAGCCAGTTCGGCTCGACCCGATCGATGAACGCCGGCGCCGCGGCAGCCATCGCCATGCACGCCTGGGTGCGGCGGCACACCTTCGGCCAGCGCCCCACGACTCCCTGAGGTCGCCGCGGGGCACCGGGGTCAGGCCCGCGGCGCGAGCGAGCGCAGCGGCACCATCCGCAGCAGGAGCAGGGCCGCGACCGGCAGCACCGGCCAGACCCAGTGCACGCCGTCGGCGGAGACGATGCCCGACTTCGCCATGACGGCCAGGCCGCCGCAGACCGCGACCGTCGCGACGAGGGGGCGCCACACGCGGGGGGCGGGCCGCAGGTCGACGCTCGGGTCCTCGAGCCGGCCGAAGACCGCGATGAGGGCGACGGTGACGACGCCGCAGACCGCGAACCACACCGGTCGGGTGGCCCACCAGGCGCCGGTGGCCGGCTCGAGGTGCAGGCCGCGCCCGCCGAGGGCGAGCGACAGGCCGACGAGGCCGAGCATCGCCGTCATGTGCCAGAGGTAGAGCGTCATGATCCGGGCGTTGACGGCGATCGTCGCCCGCCACGCGGCCGGTCGCTGCAGCCAGGCCTGGAGTCGGCGCTCGGCGAGCAGCGCCAGCCCGATCTGGAACATCCCGAGGAAGAGGAGCGTCACGCGGGCCGGGTAGGAGTTTTCCACCGGCTGCCCGGTGCCGACCATGCCGACCGGGTAGGGGCCGACCCACACGAGCGCTGAGACGGCGGCGAGGCCGAGGGCCGACAGAGCGAGCCGGCGGCGGGCGCCGTCGAGGGCGCCGTCACGCCAGGCGTAGCCGAGCTGGTGGACGCTCGCCCACACGAAGAGGTAGTTGAGGAAGCCGACGAGGATCGAGCCGGTCGAGATCGAGACGAGGTCGACGACCGCGGCGACGGCCATGCCGCCGACGAAGCTCCACCAGCCGTACCGCTCCCAGAGCGCCAGCGTCACCGGTGCCACGGCGACGACGAGGACGTAGGCGGCGAGGAACCACGTCGGCACGAGCGCCGACTGGCTCGCGGTGCGCAGCAGGTCGGGGGAGACGCCGGCGGCGACCCCGACCGAGCAGATGGCCAGCCAGGCGATGAGCAGCGGTAGCACCGGCGTCATCAGCCGGCGCAGTCGGGCGCGCTGCCACGTCGCCCAGGTGTCCCCCTTCGCCCGCGCGGAGCGCCACGACGTCGCATTGGCGTACCCGCCGACGAGGAAGAAGAGCGGCATGACCTGCAGCACCCAGGTGAGGCCCTGGAGGGGCGGTACGAGGTCGAGCGTGTTGGCCATCGCCAGCTCGCCGTCGCGCACGACCACGGCCGCCATGAGCCAGTGACCGAGCACGACGACGCCGATGGCGACGGCACGGTAGAGGTCGACCACCCGGTTGCGGGTGTCGGGCGTGGCCGCCGCGAGGCGGGAGATCGTCGTCGTGTCCATGCCGACCAGACTCCCGACCCGCGACGAAGGGGGGATCCGCGCGAGTACTCAGGTCCCCGGGACCCGATACTCACCCCGGGCCCACGCTCCCCGAGGAGGTCGCGCAGCGACCGTCTCGAGGGGCCGGGCCCGGCTACGGGGCGGCCGTCAGGTCGATGTCGCCCCGATCGCGCGCGAGGTCGCGCTCCATCCGGTCGAACTCCTCGCCGATGCCCGGCTCGTCGGTCCGCTGGGCCAGCGAGACGACGACGGCGACGAGCAGGTTGAGCAGGAAGCCCGGGAGGATCTCGTACATCCGGTCGCTCAGGCTGTCGATGTTGCCCCAGACGAAGACCGTGACGGCACCGACGATCATGCCGGCGAGCGCGCCGTGGGCGGTCAGGCGGCGCCAGTAGAGCGACAGCAGGACGATCGGGCCGAAGGCGGCACCGAAGCCGGCCCAGGCGAAGGCGACGAGCTCGAGGATCGCCGAGTCGGGGTCGAGCGCGAGGACGAGCCCGACGAGCGCGACGACGAGGACGCCGATGCGGCCGTAGACGAGCAGCGCCTTGTCCGAGGCCTTGCGGCCGGTGAGGTTGACGAGGTCCTCGACGAGCGCGGAGGAGCACACGACGAGCTGGCTCGACATCGTCGACATGATCGCGGCGAGCACGGCCGCGAGGACGAAGCCCGCGACGAGCGGGTGGAAGAAGATCTGCGACAGGAGCAGGAAGACCGTCTCCGGGTCGTCGATCTGCTTGGCCGGGTCGGGGCCGTTGAAGTACGCGATGCCGATGAGGGCGGTCGTGATCGCGCCGAGCGCGGTGATGATCATCCACGTCGTGCTGACGATGCGGCCGTAGTGGGCGTCGGCGGGGGTGCGCAGCGCCATGAAGCGCACGATGATGTGCGGCTGGCCGAAGTAGCCCAGGCCCCACGCGGCCGTGGAGAAGATGCTCAGCGCGAGCAGGCCGGCACCGTCGTCGCCGGCGAAGAGGTTGAAGACATCGGGGTTCACGGCGCGGGCCCCGTCGGCGATCTCGCCCGGCGAGCCGACCTTGAAGACGGCGACGATCGGCACGGCGACGAGGGCAGCAAACATCAGCAGGCCCTGCGCGACATCGGTGAGCGTCGCCCCGAGGAAGCCGCCGAAGAGCGTGTAGACGAGGGTGATCGCCGCGACGAGCAGCACGCCGTGCAGGTAGGTCCAGCCGAAGGAGCTCTCGAAGAACTTGCCGGCGGCGACCATGCCGGAGGAGACGTAGAAGGTGAAGAAGGCGAGGATGACGAGCGCGGCGACGACGCGCAGGACGTTGGTCCGGTCGCGCAGCCGACGGCCGAAGTAGCTCGGGATCGTGATCGAGTCGCCGGCGATCTCGGTGTAGGCGCGCAGCCGTGGGGCGACGAACTTCCAGTTGAGCCAGGCGCCGATCGTCAGACCGATGGCGATCCAGCTCTCGATGAGGCCGGAGGCGTAGATCGCTCCGGGTAGGCCCATGAGCAGCCAGCCGGACATGTCGGCGGCATTGGCCGACAGGGCGGCGACAGCCGGGTGGAGACCACGCTCGGCGAGCATGTACCCGTCGATGTTGCGGGTGCGGGTGTACGCGTAGTAGCCGATGGCGAGCATCGCCGCGAAGTACACGCCGGTGGCGATGAGCTGGTAGGTCGTCTCCGACACGGGGGTCCTCTCTGGAAGGTGTGGCCGGGCGACAGTACACCCGCACGTGGCCTGTATCACAGTGCGACCATGACCACATGACCTCTCCCTTCGCCCCCTCCTCCCGGTCCGCGGTCGCTCCCTTCGAGGTCATGGACGTCCTCGCCACGGTCGCCCGCATGCGCGCCGAGGGTCGCGAGGTCATCTCGCTGTGCGCGGGGGAGCCGAGCCAGGGCGCGCCCGGGCCGGTCCAGGCGGCGGCGGCCGCGATCCATGCCGAAGGGAGGCCGCTGGGCTACACCCCCGCGCTCGGTACCGCGGCGCTGCGCGCGGCGATCGCCGGCCACTACCGCCGCTGGTACGGCCTCGACGTCGACCCGACCGAGGTCGCGGTGACGACGGGCAGCTCGGGCGGCTTCGTCCTGGCCTTCCTCGCGGCCTTCGACCACGGCGACCGCGTCGCGCTCGCCAGGCCCGGCTACCCGGCCTACCGCAACATCCTCGCGGGCCTGGGCTGCGAGGTCGTCGACATCGCGACCGGTCCCGCCGAGCGCTACCAGCCGACCGTCGCCCAGCTCGAGGTCGAGCACGCCCGCTCACCCCTGGCGGGGCTCGTCCTCGCCTCGCCGGCCAACCCGACGGGGACGATGCTCGACCGCGGCGAGCTCACCGCGATCGCCGCGTGGTGCTCCGCCCACGGCGTGCGCCTGGTGAGCGACGAGATCTACCACGGCGTCACCTACGGCGAGGGTCCCGACGCGAAGGGGGTCTGCGCGCGCGAGGTGGACGAGCACGCGATCGTCGTCTCCTCCTTCAGCAAGTACTGGGGCATGACCGGGTGGCGTCTCGGCTGGCTCCTCGTGCCGCAGGACCTGCGGGCGGCGGTCGACGCGCTCGCCGGCAACATCGCGCTCTGCCCGCCGGCGGCGGCGCAGGAGGCGGCGGTGGCGGCCTTCTCCGAGGAGTCCTACCGGCAGTGCGAGGCGGCGCTCGTCGACTTCGGCCGGGCACGCGAGCTGCTGCTCGAGCGGGTGCCCGAGCTCGGTTGGGGCGCAGCGGCGCCGGCCGACGGTGCCTTCTACTACTGGGCCGACCTGGGTGACCAGCTCGCGGGCTTCGCCGACGCCCGGGAGTACGCGTCGGCGCTGCTCGAGGCGACCGGGGTCGCGGTGACACCCGGCGGCGATTTCGACCCGGTCGAGGGATCGCACTGCGTGCGCCTGTCACTGGCGGCCGGTCCCGAGGCCATCGCCGAGGCGCTCGAGCGGATCATCGCCTGGCAGGACTCCCGACGCTCCCCGGGCGCCCGCCGATGAGCCGGCTCGCGCCCTGAGGAAGGACCCGTCCGCGATCAGCTCGGCGGGGCGACGTCGCCCTCATTGGTCAGCCCCATCCAGGTGGTGCACCCGACGTCCATGACGAAGGGGATGTCCTCGCGCTTTGTGCCGTCGACCTCGCCCTGGGCGGTGCCCTCGACGCGGACGGCCTTGTCCGAGTAGGTGATCGTCATGTCGTCCTGGTTGCCGACGAGGTCCCCGAAGCGGTCGGCGATGAGGTCCTCCTGGAAGCCGTTGGTCACCCGGAAGCCCGTGAGCGTCGCCTCGTCGCCGTCGAGGTCGAAGTCGGCGCCGACGATGGTGCTGTCGATCTCGCCCGACTCCTCGACCTCCTCCAGGCTCGGCATGTCGAGCAGGTCGATCGCGCCCTTGGTGCCGTCGTCGCTGCGCTGGCAGGCGGGCTTCCAGGGGGCCTCGATCGTCGTGCCGTCCACGACGATCGTGTTGGATCCGGTGGCCTCGCCGCCGTCCCCGGAGGAGGTGGCCGCGCCCGACGACGACGAAGGGGAGGTCGAGGACTCCTCCCCGGAGGAGCCGGAACCGCAGGCGGCGGTCAGGAGGACGGCGGCGGTGGCGGCAGCGGCCCCGAGGCGGCGTCGGGTACGGAAGTGCACGTGGTTCCCCTTCGTCGTGACGTGGCGAGGGGCGCGTCCCCCCCCGGTCGCGCGACCGAACCTAGCAAAGGGTGCGTGGTCGGGCGGGGGGTGATCTGCGAGGATCGGCGCCAAGACCACCGATCACCGCGCCAGGAGGCTCCACGCCATGCCCATCGCCACTCCCGACGTCTATCGCGACATGCTCGACCGCGCGAAGGCCGGGTCCTTCGCCTACCCGGCGATCAACGTCACCTCCAGCCAGACGCTCAACGCTGCGATCCGCGGGTTCGCCGAGGCCGGCAGCGACGGCATCGTCCAGGTCTCCACCGGCGGCGCCGAGTACCTCTCCGGCCCGACGATCAAGGACATGGTGACCGGCTCGCTCGCGCTCGCCGCCTACGCGCAGGAGGTGGCGAAGAACTACGACGTCAACATCGCCCTGCACACCGACCACTGCCCCAAGGACAAGCTCGACGGCTTCGTCCGGCCGCTGCTCGCCGCGAGCAAGGAGCGCCGGGACGCCACCGGCCTGCCGATCTTCCAGTCGCACATGTGGGACGGCTCGGCCGTCCCGCTCGACGAGAACCTCACCATCGCGCAGGAGCTGCTCGAGCTGAGCGCGGCCGCCGACATCATCCTCGAGGTCGAGATCGGCGTCGTCGGTGGCGAGGAGGACGGTGTCGCCAATGAGATCAACGACCAGCTCTACACGACCCCCGAGGACGCGCTCGCCACCGTCGAGGCGCTCGGCCTCGGTGAGAAGGGCCGCTACATGACGGCCCTGACCTTCGGCAACGTCCACGGCGTCTACAAGCCGGGCAACGTCAAGCTGCGCCCCGAGATCCTCAAGCAGTGCCAGGACGCGATCGTCGCGAAGTACGGCACGGACCACGGCGAGCGCCCGCTCGACCTCGTCTTCCACGGTGGCTCGGGCTCGACGGCCCAGGAGATCAGCGACGCCGTCGACTTCGGCGTCGTGAAGATGAACGTCGACACCGACACCCAGTACGCCTTCACGCGCCCGGTCGCCGGCTTCATGCTCGAGAACTACTCGGGCGTGCTGAAGATCGACGGAGAGGTCGGCAACAAGAAGATGTACGACCCCCGCGCGTGGGGCAAGGAGGCCGAGGCCTCCATGGCCGCCCGCATCGTCGAGGCCTGCGAAAACCTCCGCTCGGCCGGGACGTCGGTGAAGGCCTGATGGTGGACAACCTGCTCGGCATCCCCGAGACGAAGCTGCCCGAGGACCCGGCGACCGCGCGGATCGAGGCGGGTGAGGACGCGGCGAAGGTGGCGGCGGACCTGCCTTCGTCCTCCCTGCCGTGGGCGGTGCTCGCCGAGGCCGCCCTCGACGGCGGCCGCTCCATCGAGGCCTACGCCTACGCCCGTACCGGCTACCACCGTGGTCTGGACGCGCTGCGTCGCTCCGGGTGGAAGGGCCAGGGCCCGGTGCCGTGGGCGCACGTGCCCAACCGCGGCTTCCTGCGGGCGCTCGCGGCCCTGTCGCAGGCGGCCGGCGAGATCGGTGAGACCGAGGAGGAGGCGCGCTGCCGCACCTTCCTCACCGACTCCTCCCTCGAGGCGGCGCGGGCCCTGCTCGGCTGACCCTCACCCCAACACAACGCACGAAGGGCGTCACGACCGTGGTCGTGACGCCCTTCGTGGGGTCCGGTGTCCCGTGTCCGGATCAAGCGAGGCGCGGGGCGCTGCCGTCGGTCCCCTGATCCCTGGCAGCGCCCCTGCGCAGAGCCATTGTGCCCCACGACGTCGCCAGAAGACGGCATGGGGAGGCCACTGGCAGTAACATGCCAATCATGTCGCCACCCTCCGTCCCCGAGGACGAGCCGCTGCTGCGCCTGGAGCGCCATCTCGCCGAGGACACCATCCGCATCGAGCAGGGCCGCGAAAAGCTCATCGACATCGGCGACGCCCTGATGACCCTGCGGGCGCGGATGCACAACATCAACCTCGGCGAGGACCCCGGCGTCCAGGTGCTGACGCAGGAGATGGCGGCGCCGATGATCGACCGTATCGCGGGCAGCGTCGACCGGACGGACAACGTCATCCTCGATCTGGCGGTCGGTGCGGGGCGAGAGGAGGTGAACGGCCGTCACGAGCGCTCGCGCGCGGTCGAGGGGCAGCAGCAGCGGGTCCTCATCCACCCCTCGTGCCTGACCACGGAGCTGGCCCGATCCGAGCTGGCCGCCAAGCGCGGCGCAGGGCAGCAGCAGCGGGTCTCCGACCTCGTCGGCACCGAGTTCATCGTCCTCGGCGACGAGGCCGTCATCACCCTGTCGGTCTGGGGCGACCCGACGAGCCCGTACACCGTCATCCGCAATCCCGGCCTCGTCGCCTGCTTCGGAGCGTGGTTCGACCTCATGTGGAGCCTCTCGCCGGAGATCGAGGTGCCCGAACGCAGCAGCGACGACGCCCTGATCCGGATGCTCGCGCTCGGCGCCAAGGACGAGATGATCGCCCGCACGCTGCACGTGGGGCTGCGCACGGTGCGCCGTCGGGTCGCCGCCCTCATGGACCAGTACGGCGTCGGGACCCGCTTCCAGCTGGGGGCCGCGCTGGAGCGCGACGGCCGGCTCGAGAGCACGCCTTAGTAGACTGACCCCGTGAGCAGCCGCGGGAGACCCCGCGGCTGACGTGCTGTCGACACCCGCCGCACGGCGGGCGAGGAGGACCCGATGCCGGCGATCGTGCTGATCGGAGCCCAGTGGGGCGACGAGGGCAAGGGCAAGGCCACCGACCTGATGGGCAACGACGTCGACTACGTCGTGAAGTTCAACGGTGGCAACAACGCGGGCCACACGGTCGTCATCGAGGGGGAGAAGTACGCCCTCCACCTGCTCCCCTCCGGCATCCTCACGCCGAGCGTCGTGCCGGTCATCGGCAACGGCGTCGTCATCGACCTCGAGGTGCTCTTCCAGGAGCTCGACGGCCTCGACGCCCGTGGCGTCGACACCTCCAAGCTGCTCATCAGTGCCAACGCGCACCTCATCGCGCCGTACAACCGGACGCTCGACAAGGTGACCGAGCGCTTCCTCGGCAAGCGCAAGATCGGCACGACCGGTCGTGGCATCGGCCCGACCTACGCGGACAAGATGAACCGTGTCGGCATCCGCGTGCAGGACATCTTCGACGAGGGGATCCTGCGGCAGAAGGTCGAGGCGGCCCTCGACTTCAAGAACCAGGTGCTCGCCAAGATCTACAACACCCGCGCGGCCGACGTCGACGCCGTCGTCGCCGAGCTGCTCTCCTACGCCGACCGGCTGCGCCCGATGGTCGTCGACACGAGCCTCGAGCTGGAGAAGGCGCTCGACGAGGGCAAGAACGTCCTGCTCGAGGCCGGTCAGGCGACCCTGCTCGACGTCGACCACGGCACCTACCCCTTCGTCACCTCGTCGTCGGCGACCGCCGGCGGGGCGTGCACCGGCTCGGGCATCCCGCCGACCCGGGTCAGCCGGGTCATCGCGATCCTCAAGGCCTACTCGACGAGGGTCGGCGAGGGACCCTTCCCGACCGAGCTCTTCGACGACGACGGCGAGTTCCTGCGCAAGACCGGCCACGAGTACGGCACGACGACGGGTCGGCCGCGCCGCACCGGCTGGCTCGACGCGGTCGTCGGCCGCTACGCGACGCGGATCAACGGCGTCACCGACTTCGTCGTCACCAAGCTCGACGTGCTCACCGGCCTCGAGCGGGTGCCGATCTGCGTCGCCTACGAGATCGACGGCGAGCGCGTCGAGGAGATGCCGGTCAACCAGTCCGACGTCCACCACGCGACGCCGATCTACGAGTACCTCGACGGCTGGTGGGAGGACATCTCCGCGTGCCGCACCTTCGAGGAGCTGCCGGCCAACGCCCAGGCCTACGTCCTGCGGGTCGAGGAGCTCGTCGGTGCGCGCGTCTCGGCGATCGGGGTCGGCCCCGGCCGCGAGGAGATCATCCAGCGGCACCCGCTGCTCGACGCCTGACCCGCCGGTTCCTGCCCTTCGAGACGCTCGGCCGTGGACGGCCTCGCTCCTCAGGGCACGCGGGGCCACTCGCTGCTCGACGCCTGACGCTCGGTCCCAAAAAGCCGTTGCCAGCGGCCGACATCTGGACCATGGTGGTGGGACGGGGCCGCGCACGCGGTCACGGCCGGCGACGAAGGGAGGCCCCATGAGCAAGCACGAGAGCGCTCCTGAGGACGTGAAGGCGAAGTTCCGGGAGGCGCTGGAGCGGAAGCAGACGCACGGCGGAGCGGATGTCTCGCCCCACGGGGCGCACGGCAAGGTCGAGGACGCACACCGCGCCGAGACCAGCGCGACCCAGCAGATGTTCCGCCGCAAGAGCGGCTGACCGACACTCCACGACGCGACCCCCGGAGAGAGGTCCCTGAGGAGGCGCCCCGGCGCCGTCTTGACGGGCACTGCGGGGGTCGTGCCGGACCCGCTGGCATGATCGGGCTGACCGGATAGGACGAAGGGGGCCGCATGCAGACCGTCGACGCCGTCGTCGTGGGCGCCGGTCACCACGGCCTCGTGACCGCCGCCCTGCTCGCCGATGCGGGCTGGGACGTGCTCGTCGTCGAGGAGCGCGACGAGGTCGGTGGGGCCGTCGCCAGCCGTGTCGACGGGGACTGGGTCGAGGACGAGTTCAGCGCCTGCCACCCGCTGGCCCTCGCCTCACCGGTCCTGCGCGACCTCGGTCTGGAGCACCACGGGCTGGAGTGGGCGCACGCACCGAGGCCGCTGGCGCACCTCGCCGGCCGGGACCGTGACGGCATCGCGCTGCACGCCGACCCGCTCGACACCGCCGCCGACCTCGACCGAGGGCACCCGGGCGACGGGGCCGCCTGGCTGGAGATGGTCGAGCAGTGGCAGCGGGTGCGCGAGCCACTGATCCGCGCCCTGCTCACCCGCTGGCCCCCGGTCGCCGACGCCGCCCGCCTCGTCGCCCGGATCGGGCTGCGTGAGGCGCCGGATCTCGCCCGCATGGCGCTGCTGCCGGTGCACCAGCTGGCACGGGAGCACTTCGGGGGCGCCGGCGCCGCGCAGCTGCTCGCCGGCAATGCCATGCACGCCGACATCCCACCCACGGCACCGGGCAGCGGCCTCTACGGCTGGCTCATGACGATGCTGTGCCAGGACGTCGGCTTCCCCTCACCGCGGGGAGGGACCCGGCAGCTGGCCCGCGCGCTCCGGCTCCGGGCCGAGGCGGCTGGTGCCCGGGTCGAGACGGGGGGTCGGCGCCGGGCGGGTCGTCGTGGCCGGTGGGCGCGTGCACGGTGTGGAGCTGTCCGACGGGCGGCGCGTGCGGGTGCGTCGTGCGGTCGTGGCCGACACGAGCGCGCAGCGCCTCTACGAGGACCTGCTCGACCCGGCCGACGTCCCGGCCGGGCTGCGCCGACGACTGGCGCGCTTCGCCTGGGACCTGCCGACGCTCAAGCTCAACCTGCGCCTCGACGCGCCGGTGCCTTGGACCGCGCCGCAGGCGCGGGGCGCCGGGGTGCTCCACGTCGGCCACGACGTGCCCGGCCTCATCCGCTGGTCGGCGGAGCTCGAGGCGGGAGAGGTGCCGGGGGCTCCCTTCGCCCTCGTCGGGCAGATGAGCACGATCGACCCCTCGCGCTCGCCGGAGGGCACCGAGGCGCTGTGGCTCTACACGCACCTGCCGCGGCACCGGCCCGCCGCTGCCGCGGCGGTGGCCGCGACCGTCGAGGGCTGCGAGCGGCTGCTCGAGTCGCTCGCCCCGGGGTGGTCGCAGCACGAGGTCGGGCGGTGGGTGCAGACCCCGGGCGATCTCGAGGGGGCCGATGCCAACCTCGTCGGGGGTGCGGTGGGCGGCGGCACGCAGCAGCTCTTCCAGCAGGCGCTGTGGCGACCCGTCACCGGTCTCGGTGGGCCGCGCACCCACGTCGGCGGGCTCTACCTCGGCAGCGCGGCGACCCACCCCGGCGGCGGTGTGCACGGCGGCTGCGGCCACCTCGCGGCGCGCGCGGCGCTGCAGGACGCCCGCTGGTGGGGTCGACCGCGAGGCCGGGCCCTCACGGGCGCGCTGCGATGGCTCCACGACGAGCAGCCCTGACCTCGCCCGCGGCTCCTCAGTCGGTCGGGCGCAGCACCGACATCCGGTGGGCCGCGCGGGTGAGCACGACGTAGAGCACGCGGGCGCCGCCCGGGGACTCCTGGACGATCGCGTCGGGGTCGACGACGAGCGTCGCGTCCCACTCCAGGCCCTTGGTCGACAGCGGGTCGATGACGATGACCCGCCCGTCGTGCGTGCCGTCGAGCGGCAGCACGGCTGCTGCGTGACGCTGCGGCGTGATGACCGCGATCGACCCGTCGACCTCGGCGGCGAGGGCGTCGAGGGCCTGTGCCGCGACGGCGCCGACGTCGGGGCGCGAGGTGTCGATGGCGTCGCCGAAGGTCACCTCGACGGGCCGGACCCCCGTCTCGCGGACCGCATCGGGGATGTCGGCGTCGGGCACGACCGGGAGGATGACCTCGCGCGCGTAGTCGAAGATCTCCTGCGCGTTGCGATAGTTGGTCGTCATGTGGAAGGACTGCCGGGGCTGGGTGCCGTAGGCCTCGTCGCGGGCCCGCTCGGCCTCGGCGATGTCGGGCCACGAGGCCTGCGCGACGTCGCCGACGACGGTCCACGAGGCGCGGCGGCCGCGCCGGCCGATCATCCGCCACTGCATCGGTGAGAGGTCCTGGGCCTCGTCGACGAGGACGTGCGCGTACTCGCCCGGGCGCCCGACGGTGCCGGTGAGCAGCCGCTCGCGGGCCGTCGTCGGGGTGAGGGAGTGGGCCATCTCGGGGGCGCGGATCGCCGAGCCCATGGCGCGCAGCTCCTCGACGCCGTCGAGCTCCTCGATCTCGTAGAAGGAGCGCTCCTCCGCCTCGGGCTGCTCGACCTGCCCCAGCCGCACCGACAGGTCGTCGACGAGCGCGACGTCGGAGACGCTCCACGTGCCGAGCTCGAGGGTCTCGCGGGCGGCGTGGGCGAGCGCGGCGGCGTCGCCCTGGCTGAGCACCGACCGGCAGACCTCGTAGGCCAGCTCGGTGTCGGCGAGCCAGAGGAGGGCCTCGCGGGGGTCGACCTGGGGCCACCACCGGGCGACGAAGTCGTCGACGGCGAGCGACTCGTCGAAGGCGTCGAGGAACTCGTCGCGGTCCCCTTCGCGCACCTGCCGCCAGGCAGCCTCGGCGAGCAGCTCGCGGACGTGCTTGGTCGCCTGGTTGCGGGTGCGGTCGCGCAGCGCGCGGCGCCGGATGTCGGTGAGGGCCCGCTCGTCGAGGTGGACGGGCAGGCCACCGACCATGACGCGCAGGCTCGTGGGGGCGCCGGGCACCGCGCGCGCGGCCAGTCGCTTGAGCACCGTGCGCATCTGCAGCGAGCCCTTGATCGCGGCGACCTCGGGAGCCTCCTGCCGCACGGCGGTGATGACGTCGACGACGTCGCCGAGCGAGCGCAGGGTCACCGAGTCCTCGCCGAGCGAAGGCAGGACCCGCTCGATGTAGGCGGTGTAGGCCGAGGAGGGGCCGATGACGAGGATGCCCCCGGACTCGTAGCGGCGTCGGTTGGCGTAGAGGAGGTAGGCCGCGCGGTGCAGCGCGACGACCGTCTTGCCGGTGCCGGGGCCGCCGCTGATCTCGGTGATGCCGCGGTCGCTCGCCCGGATCGCCTCGTCCTGGTGGGTCTGGATCGTGGCGACGATGTCGCGCATCTGCTGGCCGCGGGTGCGGGTCAGGGCGGCGAGGAGCGCACCGTCGCCGACGACCACGAGGTCGTCGGGGGCCTCGGGCACCATGAGGTCGTCCTCGACGCCGATGACCTGCTCGCCGCGGCAGCGCAGCACGCGCCGGCGGATGACGCCGTGGTTGTCGACGGGGGGTCGCCCGGTAGAAGGGCGAGGCCGCGGGGGCGCGCCAGTCGATGACGAGCGGCTCGTAGTCGTCGTCGCGGACGCCGAGGCGACCGATGTAGCGGATCTCCCGCTCGGTGCCCGCGCCGGAGGCGTGCTCGAGGTCGAGTCGGCCGAAGACGAGGCCCTCGTGCTGGTGCTCGAGGTGGGCCATGCGACGGGCGGCGTTGTAGACGAGGGCGTCCCGCTCGAAGAGCCCGGACATCTCCTCGTCACGGACGTCGCCGGTGCGGTCGGTACGGCCGCGGGACAGGCCGTCGACAGCGACGAGGTCGGCTCGCTGGCCGGCCTTGGCCAGCTCGGTGTGGACGCGGTCCAGGTGCTGCTGCTCGATGGCGATCTCCGCAGCCACGGCGTCGACGTGGGTGTCGGTCACGTGTCGTCCTGCTCCCCTCCAGATCGGCGGAAGGATCCAGTCTAGGTCCTCGCGGGGGTGCTCTCGCGACCTCTGGTCGGCCGGGCGCGGAAGTTTTTTCGCCTGTCTTGATTTCACCCTCAACGAAGTGTCAGTATCAACCCGTCGGCTTCGGTCGACGGTCGCGCGGTCGGTGTCCCCCCTGATGTCTGGACCCGCGACCCCGGGGGCGCAGCTCACGGCAGATACCCCCTGCCTGCCGAGAGCTGCGCCCCTTCTCCGTCCTCCGGGCCGTAGGCTCACCCCCGTGAAGGTTCTCGTCATCGGATCCGGCGCCCGCGAGCACGCTCTCGTCCGCGCACTCACCCTCGACCCCACCGTGGCCGCGGTCATCGCCGCCCCGGGCAACCCCGGCACCGACGCGCTGGCGCTCAACGTGCCGGTCGACGCGACCGATCCGGCCTCGGTCGTCGCCCTCGCCGAGCAGCACGAGGTCGACCTCGTCGTCGTCGGCCCGGAGGCGCCGCTCGTCGCTGGTGTCGCCGACGCACTGCGGGAGGCCGGTATCCGCTGCTTCGGCCCGGGTGCCGAGGCCGCTCGCCTCGAGGGCAGCAAGGCCTACGCCAAGGAGGTCATGGCCGCCGCCGAGGTGCCGACCGCGATGGCGCACGTGTGCACGAGCGAGGAGCAGCTGGCCGCGGCGCTCGACGCCTTCGGGGCCCCCTTCGTCGTCAAGGACGACGGACTGGCGGCCGGCAAGGGGGTCGTCGTCACCGAGGACCGCGCCGCGGCCATGGAGCACGGACTGGCCTGCCTGGCGAAGGGGGACGACGCCCGCGTCGTCATCGAGGAGTACCTCGACGGCCCCGAGGCCAGCCTCTTTTGCATCTGCGACGGCTCGACCGTCGTGCCGCTCGACCTGGCGCAGGACTTCAAGCGGATCTTCGACGGCGACGAGGGTCCCAACACCGGCGGGATGGGCGCGTACAGCCCGCTCGGGTGGGCCCCGGAGGGGCTCGTCGACGACGTCGTCGCCCGCGTCGCCCAGCCGGTCGTCGACGAGATGGCGCGGCGGGGGACTCCCTTCGTCGGGGTGCTGTACGTCGGCCTGGCGCTGACCTCGCGGGGGCCGCGGGTCATCGAGTTCAACGTGCGCTTCGGCGACCCGGAGACCCAGTCGGTGCTCGCGCGGCTCGAGTCGCCGCTGGCGGTGCTGCTCGCGGCGGCGGCCGACGGTCGTCTCGACGAGCACGACCCGCTGCGGTGGAGCCCGCAGGCCAGCGTGACGGTCGTCGTCGCAGCCGAGGGCTACCCGGCGGCGCCGCGCACCGGCGTTGAGATCGGTGGCCTCGAGGAGATCGCGGCCGGTGACCTCGCCGAGAGCGTGCACGTGCTGCACGCGGGCACGACCTGGGCCGACGACGGCCGGCTCGTCTCGTCGGGTGGTCGTGTGCTCTCGGTCGTCGCGCTCGGCGAGGACCTCGAGCAGGCGCGGGCGCGGGCCTACGCGGCCGTCGACCTCGTCGAGCTCGAGGGCGGGCACCACCGCACCGACATCGCCCTGCGCGCCTCCCGCGGCGAGATCCACGCCTGAGGCGGCGACGTCCTTGCGGGGGCAGCCCCGGCACCTGCTCTTGGCCTCCTCGAGCCCCTCGGAGAACCACAACTCGGGCTCGACCTGGCACGGCGGTGTCGTCCTCATGCCGACAGGCTCTGACCTCACGTGCGCTTGAGGTCAAGTCGCTAGCTCGAGGGCATGGACGCGCGAGCTGCTGACCATTGGCGAGACCGCGGCGCGTGCCGGGGTGAGCGTTCCGACGCTGCGCTTCCCGGCGGTGGCCGCAGGGGCTGCGGGGCGGGACGTGAGCCCCCTTCGGCGGGCCCGCTGGTGGGAGCATGTCCGCATGACTGGGGAGCCGGAGACCACGACCGCCACGACGGCCGCGCAGCGCGCCGAGGACCGGACCGAAGGGGGTGGCGGCCGCCTCGTCGCGTGGGTGGTCACGCCCTTCGCCGCGGTGCTGCCGTGGCTCCTGACGGTCGGTGGGGCGCTGCTCGTCGCCCGGTCGGCGCTGGCCTACCGGGTCAGCTTCGAGCGCGGCTGGGGCGAGCTCGTCGCCGGGGTCGTCGCGCTGCTCGTCGCGGCCGCGCTGTGGGCGGCGCTCACCGTGTGGTCGTCGTCGGGCACGACCGTGGCCGGCCTGGCGACCCTCGCCGTCGGCCTCTACGTCACCACTCGGTCGGGCGCGAGCCTCGTCGCCAGGCTGGGGCGGGAGGGGCCGGTCACGCTCCAGAGCCCGCTGTACAGCATCGCCAACGAGATCGTCCTCCTCCCGCTCGGGGCCGTGCTCCTGGCCGCCGGGCTCGGCGCGGCCGGCGCCCGCCGGCTGGCCCGCCGCCGCGGCTGAGCCGGGCCGCTGCCAAGATGACCCCATGACGAGCGACGCCCCCCCTCGAGCTGCCCCGGCTACGCCCACGTCTACTCCGGCAAGGTGCGCGACCTGTACGCGCCGGTCGGGACCGACGGCCAGCCGCGCCAGGACCAGCTGCTGCTCGTCGCGAGCGACCGGATGTCGGCCTACGACTTCGTGCTCGACACCCCGATCCCCGACAAGGGGGCGGTCTTGACCCAGATGTCGCTGTGGTGGTTCGACCAGCTCGCCGACCTCGTCCCGCACCACGTCGTCTCGACCGACGTCCCCGCGGCCGTCGCCGGCCGCGCGGTGCTCGTCGAGCGACTCGAGATGCTGCCCGTCGAGTGCGTCGCCCGCGCCTACCTCACCGGGGGCGGGCTGGGGGAGTACCGGGCGACCGGCGCCGTGAGCGGCATCGAGCTGCCGGCCGGCCTCGTCGACGGCTCGCCCCTGCCGGAGCCGATCTTCACCCCGTCGACCAAGGCACCCGTCGGCGAGCACGACGAGCCGATCCCGTACTCCGGCGTCGTGGCCGAGATCGGCGAGGACCTCGCCTCGCGGGTGCGTGACCTCACCGTGCGAATCCTGCAGCGCGGCAACGAGATCGCCACCGATCGCGGCATCATCCTCGCCGACACCAAGGTCGAGTTCGGCATGCGCGGCGACGAGATCGTCCTCGCCGACGAGGTGCTCACCCCCGACTCCTCCCGCTTCTGGCCCGCCGACCAGTGGGAGCCGGGCCGGCAGCAGCCGAGCTACGACAAGCAGTACGTCCGTGACTGGCTGACCTCGCCGGCGAGCGGCTGGGACAAGAGCTCGGGCGAGGCGCCCCCTGCCCTCCCGGAGGACGTCGTCGCGCAGACCCGGGCCAAGTACGTCGAGGCCTACGAGCGGCTCACCGGGCAGACCTTCTCCGTCTGAGCGGGTCGGGGGTGGTGCTCACCCCCTCCGGTGGGCAGACTGCCGTCATGTCGATGACGACGGAGATGGCCATCGCCCGTGCCAACGGTCTCGGGGAGGTGTTGCGCCGCAGCGCTGCTCGCCACCGGGACAAGGTCGCGATCATCGACGGTGACGTCCGCTGGACCTACCGCGAGCTCGACGCGATCGTCACCTCCGTGGCCGCGGGCCTCGCCGAGCGCGGCGTGACGAAGGGCGACCGCGTCGCCCTGCTCAGCCGCAACAGCGCAGACTTCGCCGCGATCGCCTGGGCGGCAGCGCGGCTCGGCGCGATCCTCGTGCCGATCAACTTCATGCTCACCGCCGACGAGGTCGGCTTCATCCTCGGCAACAGCGAGCCGGTCGCCATGCTGACCCAGCCGGAGTTCGTCGCCACCGCCGACGCGGCGAGCGACGCCAGCGGGCTCGAGATCGGCACCCGCGTGGTGACCGGCGACGCACGTGGCGGGTGGACCCCCTTCGCCGACCTCGTCGCCACCGACGCGACCGGCTGGCAGCCGCCGCTCGTCGCCGACGACGACCCGATCCGCCTGATGTACACCTCCGGCACCGAGTCCCGGCCGAAGGGAGCGCTGCTCACCTCCCGCGCGCTGCAGGCGGAGTACCTCAGCGCGATCGTCGACGGCGGCATGACCGGCGACGACGTCGACCTGCACACCCTGCCGCTCTACCACTGCGCGCAGCTCGACTGCTTCCTCGGGCCGGACATCATGCTCGGGGCGACGAGCATCATCCTGCCCGCGCCCGACCCGGCGACGGTGCTGGCGAAGATCGCCGAGCACGGGGTGACGAAGTACTTTGCCCCGCCGACGGTGTGGATCTCGCTGCTGCGGCACGCCGACTTCGACACGACCGACCTGAGCAGCCTGCGCAAGGGCTACTACGGCGCCTCACCCATGCCCGTCGAGGTGCTCAAGGAGATCCGGGAGCGGCTGCCCGACGTCCACCTGTGGAACTTCTACGGCCAGACCGAGCTCGCCCCCGTCGCGACGATCCTGCCGCCGCACGAGCAGCTGTCGCACGCCGGCTCCGCGGGGCGGCCGGTGCTCATGGTCGAGACCCGGCTCGTCGACGACGCCGGCCACGAGGTGCCCGTCGGTGAGATCGGCGAGGTCGTGCACCGCAGCCCGCACATCGCGGCGGGCTACTGGCGCAACGAGGAGAAGACGGCCGAGGCCTTCGCCGGAGGGTGGTTCCACTCCGGCGACCTCGGCATCGCGGACGACGAAGGGAGGATCACGATCGTCGACCGCAAGAAGGACATGATCAAGACCGGTGGTGAAAACGTCGCCTCCCGCGAGGTCGAGGAGGCGATCTACGCCCACCCCGACGTCGCCGAGGTGGCGGTCTTCGCCGTGCCCGACCCGAAGTGGGTCGAGGCCGTCACCGCGACGGTCGTCGCCAAGCAGGGGTCGGGGCTGACCGCCGAGTCGGTCCAGGACCACTGCACGCAGGTGCTCGCGAGCTACAAGCGGCCCAAGCGGGTCGAGATCCTCGAGGCCCTGCCGAAGAACCCGAGCGGCAAGATCCTCAAGCGAGAGCTGCGCGAGCGCTTCAGCTGATGGCCACCTACGTCGCCTTCCTCCGCGCGATCAACCTCGGCGCCAAGCGCACGTTCCCCAAGGCTGACCTGCAGCGGGTCGTCGAGGAGACCGGCGCGTGCGACGTCGCCGTGCACCTCAACACCGGCAACGTCCGGCTGACGAGCCGGCAGCGGTCGACCTCGGCGGTGGAGTCGACGTTGGAGAAGGCCTTCCTCGCCGACCGGGGCTTCGAGGTGCCGACCGTGGTGCTCGCGCCGGCCGAGCTGGTGGCCGTCGTCGCGGACGCGGAGGAGGTGGCCGGGCGGGCGCCCTTCGACGTGGCGGCGCACTACGTGACTTTCATGCGGGAGGAGCCATCGGCGGAGGCCGTCGAGCTGCTCACGCACGAGGGCGAAGGGGAGGCCACGCTCGTCCGCGGCCGGGCCGTCCACCTCGTGCTCGACGGCAAGGACCGCTACCACCAGGTGAAGCTGCCCGCCGCGCACGACCGGGCGATGGGCGTGTGGACCAACCGCAACCTGACGGTCGTACGTGAGCTGGCGAGGCGGTGGGGCTAGCGCTCCTGCGGCTCGGGGTGCTGCTGGGCCACCTTGCGGTCGGTGAGCACGATGTGGACCCCGAGCAGGATCGCCGCGAGCACCGCGATGGTGAAGAAGAGCATCGCGATCACGGGGAACCCGAGGACCGTCGACTCGGTCTCGACCCGCATCATCATCGCCGCGCCGATGATCGTGGCCGCGATGATGATCCCCAGCGTCAGCCGGTTGGCGATGCGCTGCAGGACGAGGTGGAGTCGCTGCTCGTCGATCGCGTCGACGTGCACGCGCATCTCGCCGCGGGCGAGCGCGTCAAGGATCCGGTTTGCCCGCTTGGGCAGGAGCGCGGTGAACTCCTTGGCCTCGATCGCTGCCGCGAGCACACCGCCGGGGGAGACCTTCAGCGACGAGGCGAAGATGTCAGAGACGTTGTCCCGGATCGCGTCGGCGGGTGAGAAGTCCGGGTCCAGGTGCGAGGTCGTCTGGTCGAGGTTGAGCAGGGCCTTGCCGATCATCGCCATCTCGGCCGGCGGGCGCAGCCCGTGCACCCCGGAGACACGCGAGAGCTCGACGAGCAGCCGGCCTGCCTCGAGGTCGGACCCCGTGGTCACCGCCTCGCTCACGAGGTGGGCGACGTCGTCGCGGAATCCGGCGGCGTCGTAGTCGTCGAGGGCGTGGCCCATGTCGCCGAGCACGACCGCCGCCTCCTCGCCGTCGCCGTCGTGGATCGCCAGCAGCAGCTTGGTGACGTGCGCCTGCACCCGCTGCGGGACGGTCGCGACCATCCCGAGGTCGAGCAGGGCGAGCCGTCCGTCGTCGGTGACGAGCAGGTTGCCGGGGTGCGGGTCGGCGTGGAGGACGCCGTCGTCGAGGATCATCTGCAGATAGCAGTGGAAGAGCTGTTCGACGATCGGCCGCGCGTCGAGGTCGAGGAGGGCGAGCGGCCCCAGGTCCGTGACCTTGCGGCCCTCGATGTAGTCCATCGTCAGCACCCGGGTCGTCGTCAGCTGCAGCAGCGGCTCGGGAACGACGAGTCGGTCGTGACCGCCGGTCAGGTCGATGAAGCGCAGCAGGTTGCGCGCCTCGCGCCGGTAGTCCAGCTCGTCGATGAGGGACCGGCGGAACTGGTGGAGCAGCTGGTTGAGGCCGTAGGAGCTGCCGACGCTCGTGTGCTTGTCGACCAATCCGGTCACGGTGTCCAGGACGTCCATGTCGCCCCGGACCGTCTCGCGCACGTCGGGGCGCTGCACCTTGACGACGACGTCGCGCCCGGAGCGGGTCGTCGCCCGGTGCACCTGCCCGAGCGAGGCCGCCGCGAGCGGCTCCTCGTCGAAGAAGGCGAAGACGTCCTTGATCCGCGCTCCGAGCTCCTCCTCGACGATCTCGTGCACCTGCGCGACGGGGAAGGGCTCGACCGTGTCCTGCAGGCGGGTGAGCGCGTCGGTGTAGGCCGCGGGCAGCATGTCGAAGCGTGTCGAAAGCAGCTGGCCCAGCTTGATGTACGTCGGCCCCATCGACTCGAGGTCCTCGGCGAAGGCCCGCGCCCGTGCGTCCGACCCCTCGGGCAGGTCGTCGCCACCGCCGAGCCCGTCCACCTGCGCCCCGGCCAGCAGGTCTCCCCGGGCATGCCGGAGCAGGAGGCGGACGAGGTCGGCGTAGCGGCTGCTCATGGCTCCATCCTGCCGGGGATAGCACCGCAGGGGAGCGAGGTGTCCGGGCCAACTAGACTCGCGAGCGGACCACCCCCTTCGCACCAGGAGACACCCTGTGGGACGCATCGTCGTCGACGTCATGCTCAAGCCCGAGATCCTCGACCCCCAGGGCCAGGCGGTCCGCGGGGCGCTGCCCCGGCTGGGGATCGACCAGTTCACCGACGTGCGGCAGGGCAAGCGCTTCGTGCTGTCCGTCGACGGCGACGTCACCGACGCGCACCTCGCGCAGGCCCGCGAGGCCGCAGAGACCCTCCTGTCCAACCCCGTCATCGAGGACGTCGTGAGCGTCCACGAGCTGACGAGCGACGAGCCGGAGCAGGCGCCGATCACCGGGGCCGGCGCGTGAAGATCGGCGTCATCACCTTCCCCGGCAGCCTCGACGACGCCGACGCCCGCCGCGCCGTCACCCTCTGCGGCGGCGAGGCCGTCGCCCTGTGGCACGGAGACGCGGACCTCCACGGCGTCGACGCGGTCGTCGTCCCCGGCGGATTTTCCTACGGCGACTACCTGCGCGCCGGCGCCATTGCCCGCTTCGCCCCGGTCATGACGGAGGTCATCACTGCGGCGAAGGGCGGCATGCCGGTCCTCGGGATCTGCAACGGCTTCCAGATCCTTACCGAGTCGCACCTGCTCCCCGGGTCGATGATCCAAAACGACCACCGCAAGTTCCTCTGCCGTGACCAGGTCCTGCGCGTCGAGAGCACGAGCACCGCGTGGACCTCCGGCTTCGAGGCCGGCCAGGAGATCAGCATCGTGCTGAAGAACCAGGACGGCCAGTTCGTCGCCGACGAGACCACCCTCGACCGGCTCGAAGGGGAGGGACAGGTCGCCTTCCGCTACGTCGGCGACAACCCCAACGGCTCCTCCCGCGGCATCGCCGGCATCACCAACGAGCGGGGCAACGTCGTCGGCCTCATGCCGCACCCCGAGCACGCCGTCGAGGAGGGCTTCGGCCCGAGCCTCGACGGTCGCACCTTCTTCACGTCCGTCCTCGAGCAGGTGGTGTCCGCGTGACCGTCAGCAACCTCGACACCGTCGCCGTCGCGCAGGGCAGCCCCGACACGGAGCAGCCCTGGGCCGAGCTCGGCCTCAAGGCCGACGAGTACGAGCACATCCGCGAGATCCTCGACCGTCGCCCGACGAGCGCCGAGCTGGCGATGTACTCGGTCATGTGGTCCGAGCACTGCAGCTACAAGTCCTCGAAGGTCCACCTCAAGCGCTTCGGTGACCTGCCCTCCGAGACGCCCCTGGGCAAGACCCTCGCCGGCATCGGCGAAAACGCGGGTGTCATCGACATCGGCCAGGGCTGGGCGGTGACCTTCAAGGTCGAGTCGCACAACCACCCGAGCTATGTCGAGCCCTATCAGGGCGCGGCGACCGGCATCGGCGGCATCGTCCGCGACATCATGGCGATGGGCGCCCGCCCGATCGCGGTGATGGACCCCCTTCGCTTCGGTGCCATCGACCACCCCGACACCGCCCGCGTCCTGCCCGGCGTCGTCAAGGGCATCGGCGGCTACGGCAACTCCCTCGGTCTGCCCAACATCGGCGGCGAGATCGTCTTCGACGAGTGCTACCAGGGCAACCCGCTCGTCAACGCGCTGTGCGTCGGCTCGCTGCGCCACGAGGACCTCCACCTCGCCAATGCCTCCGGTACGGGCAACAAGATCGTGCTCTTCGGCGCCAAGACCGGCGGCGACGGCATCGGCGGCGTCTCGGTCCTGGCGTCCGAGACCTTCGAGGAGGGCGGCCCCGCCAAGCGGCCCGCCGTCCAGGTCGGTGACCCCTTCGCCGAAAAGGTCCTCATCGAGTGCTGCCTCGACCTCTACGCCGCGGGCGTCGTCGAGGGCATCCAGGACCTCGGCGGTGCCGGCCTGTCCTGCGCGACCTCCGAGCTGGCCTCCGCCGGCGACGGCGGCATGCAGATCGAGCTCGACAAGGTGCCGCTGCGCGACTCCACCCTCCGCGCGGAGGAGATCCTCATGTCGGAGTCGCAGGAGCGGATGATGGCCGTCGTCGCGCCCGACAAGCTCGACGCCTTCCTCGAGATCACCACCCGCTGGGACGTCGAGGCCGCCGTGCTCGGTGAGGTCACCGACGGCGACCGGCTCGTCATCACCTGGCACGGCGAGACGATCGTCGACGTGCCGCCGCGCTCCGTGGCCCACGACGGTCCGGTCTACGAGCGTCCGATCGCCCGGCCCGAGTGGCTCGACGCGGTGCAGGCCGACGCGAGCTCCTCCCTTCCCCGCCCCGCGGACCTGGGTGCCGACCTGCTCGCGCTGCTCGCCTCGCCCAACATCTGCGACAAGTCGTGGGTCACCGACCAGTACGACCGCTACGTCCTGGGCAACACCAAGCGCGCCATGCCGCACGACTCCGGCGTGGTCCGCGTCGACGAGGAGTCGGGCCTGGGTGTCGCGGTCTCGACGGACTGCAACGGCCGCTTCGGCCGGCTCGACCCCTACGCCGGCGCGCAGCTCGCGCTCGCCGAGTCCTACCGCAATGTCGCGACCTCCGGCGCCCTGCCGCTGGCCGTCACCGACTGCCTGAACTTCGGCTCGCCCGAGGACCCCGGCGTCATGTGGCAGTTCCAGCAGGCCATCGCCGGGCTCTTCGACGCCTGCCTCGAGCTCGGCATCCCGGTGACCGGCGGCAACGTCTCCTTCTACAACCAGACCGGCGAGACCGCGGTCCACCCGACGCCCGTCGTCGGTGTGCTCGGCGTCATCGACGACGTCGCGACGTCCGTCGGCTCCGGCTTCGCCGCGAAGGGGGAGATCGTCCTCCTGCTCGGCGAGACCCGCGACGAGCTCGACGGCGGCGAGTGGGCGCACGCGCTGCACGGCCACCTCGGCGGCACCCCGCCGCGCGTGGACCTCGCGGCCGAGAAGGCGCTCGCCTCCTTCTTCGTCGACGCCGTGCGACGCGGCCTGCTGGCCAGCTCGCACGACCTCTCCGACGGCGGTCTGGCCGTGGCCCTCGCCGAGTCGACGCTCACCGGTGGCACCGGTGCCTCGATCGACCTGGCCCCGGTCCTCGAGCGCGACGGCATCGACGCCTTCACCGCGCTGTACTCCGAGTCCACCGCCCGGGTGGTCGTCACGGTGCGCTCCGAGGCTGACCTGGCGGCCGTCGTCGGCATCGCCGAGGCCCACGGGGTCCCGCTGGCGCGCCTCGGCACGACCGACGGCGACCGGCTGCGGGTCAAGGACGTGCTCGACCTGCCGGTCGAGGAGATGCGGGCCGCCCACACCGGGACGATGGCGCGCTACTTCGGCTGAGAGCCACCGCGCACCTGCGCACCGGGGGGCCGCTGCGTGCTCGGTCCTCGTGAGTACGCATCGCCGGTGGCTCCAGCCGCGGACGGGCCCCTAGGATCAAGTGGATCCACCGTCCCCTCAATGAGAGTGGTTGGTCAGTATGGCTTCCCTCGTCTCGCCGACCGCGCCGCGGTTGCCCCGTCAGCGGGGTCCGGTGTCGCAGTGGCTTGTGCAGCGGCTGGGGTGGTCCGAGGCGGCGAGCGCCACGCCACAGCCGTCGGACGAGGTGGTCCGCGGGAGCGGGATCCTCTCGGACGACGACCGCCTGATGGCGCTGTGGGTGGCGCAGGGGCTGAGTTGCCACGGCTTCGCGGGTGTGGACGCCAGGTGCGAGGTCGACCCCGACGTCGTGGCCTTGCGTCTGGCTCTCGAGGATGCTCTGGAGTCTGACCTGAGTCGGGTGGTTGCTCCCGTCGTGGCGCGGCACTTGACCTCAGCCACGGACGATCTGGTGAGGACGTTGTTCGACCTTCCGCGGGCGGAGTTCACCGAGGCGCCGTCCATCGCGAGTTTTGCGCGGCGGGAGATGAGTCATCAGCAGTGGCGCGAGATGTTGATCCTGAAGTCGGCATATCAGCTCAAGGAGGGCGACCCGCACACCTTCGCGATCCCGCGGTTGCCCGACGAGGCGAAGTTGCCGCTGCTGGAGATCCAGTTCGACGAGTACGGCAACGGCCGGTTGAGTGATCAGCACTCGAGGATCTTCGCCGAGGCGATGCGGTCGGTGGAGCTGTCGGATCGGTACGGGGACTACTGCGACGCGTGGCCCTGCGAGGTGCTGGCCGCCAACACCGCGCTCGGGTGGTGGGCGTCGCGACGCGAATGGGTCGGGGCGGTGGCCGGTCATCTGGCTTTCATCGAGACCACGAGCTCCCTGCCCTGCCAGGAGTACGTCGCCGGAGCGCGGCGACTGAAGCTGCCAGCGCAGGCCCACCGCTACTTCGGTGAGCATGTCGAGGCAGATGCCGCTCATGAGCAGATCGCGATCCGGCAGATGTGCACGGCGGTGGCCGCCGCTGACCCCGCCGGCACGGAGAAGGTGCTCTACGGGTTCCTCAGCGGGCTGTATCTCGAGGGTCGAGTCGCTCAGGCCGCGGTGGGTGCCTGGCGTGACTCGCGCTCTGCGTTGCTCCAGCCGGCGGTGGGCGCGGCGTGACTGACGGGGTGGAGATCACGCGTGCCGGCGATGTGCGAGCGGAGGACTGCGGCGCTCATGTGGACATCCTGCCCTGCCCGGGCGGGCCGGTCCTGGTGCGCGGGGCGCAGGAGATCGTCGACGCGCACGGCACCGCCCACGCGGTGAGCCGACCCGTCGTGGCGGTGTGCAGATGTGGGAACTCGGGCCGGTTGCCGTGGTGCGACGGGACGCACAAGGTGTGAGCTCGACCCGGAGATCAGACGGTCTTCGCGACGTGGGGCTGCACATGATCGATCCACTCGACGACGTGCGGGCCTTTGTCTCGGCCGCCCTGCTGACCCCTGTCCCTCGTGACCATCGCGAGAGCGTGCAGGCGGTGACGCGCCGTCGGTGGGCTGTCGCCGTGACCTTGGTCATCGGGACCGTGACCAACGCCTGGGTCTCTGAGCCCCTGCACGTGGGCAGAGCCTGAGAGCGCGACGGGCAGACCAGCAGAGGGATCGTGCAAGGACTGGTGCTCGGCGCCGCGCTCTTGGGGCTCTTCCTGCTCGGCGCGCTGCTCGTCGCACAGGTGGCGTGGCCGAGGGGAGCATGACCGTGCGGGACACGGCGCATCACCGTGCCGAGATCAGCTCCAGCGGACATGAGTCACGCGGACTCGGCCACGCCGATCTGGTCGTCGTCCTCACTCTGACGGAGCGTCGAGGAGGCGGAACCGAGATGCTTCTCGAGAGCAGTCTGGCCGTGCGAGGGCGGCCAGCAGCCCTGGGCTCGAGCCTGGCGCAAACCATCTCGGGGCCTCCAGTGCGCAAGTTCTTGGCCTGCGTCGGCACCCCAGTCGACTGATCCAGCGTCCCGTCGGCTCGTTGGCGGGCGGCGATCAGTCGAGTTCTGCGGCGGTGGTGGGGGGGACCCGGCCGGGGAACTGCGCTGCATGGCAGCCCTGATGTAGGCCGGGTTGCGTAGCCGGGCGACGACGTCGTACTGGCTGAGACCCGTGGGGAGTCCGTTGATCGGGTCGAAAGGGGTCGGAGGGACTGCATCGGCGTGGAGGGTGAGCCTTCCGAAGGTGTGCCAGGTGCCCGCTGGACGCGCCCATGACAGATGCCACGTGGCGTTGTCGGCGGGCGCTGGCGACGCCCGGAGCAGCACAGCACCGGTCGGGGTACGCATGGGCAGCAAGGTGGAGCACACGCCGTCCCTCCTGCGGGGGACAAGCGCATATCTGGTGAGGATGCCGCTCCCGGTACCGGCCAGGAGAAGGTCGCCACCGTCTTGGCCCTCGAGCCGTATGGCCAAACCCTCGATGTCCGGCAACGTGCCGGGCAAGCCGACTGCGCGGCTGTGGCGCACCACGCAGTCACGGGTTCCTCCGTCGAGCACCGGGACGCCGAGGGGGGCTAACCCCTGCGCCGTGACCTGCCAGGTCGCGCGACTGCTCTGCCCGCGCGGATGCAGCGGACGAGGCGCGCCTTGGCCGTAGACGCGGTTGATGATCAGCGACAGGCCGCGCCCGGCCAGGTCTGCGCTGCGAACGGCAGGACGCGCATGGAACATGACGAAAAGATATCCCGCTCATACGGCACAGCGGGGGAATGGACAGGCCGAGCACCTCATCGCACCTCGCCGATATCGTGGGGTCATGGGTACAGCTGCAGACGTCGTCGAGAGCCGGTGACCGTCCATGCCTGACACGCCCTGGCTCGTCATCTTCGACTGCGACGGCGTGCTCGTCGACAGCGAGCGCCTCAACGTGCGCACCTGGACCGGCATGATGCGCGACGCCGGAGTCGACTTCACCGAGGCCGATGCCGTCGAGACCTTCGTCGGCAAGGCCTACAAGGACAACCGAGTCACTCTGACCGAGCTGACCGGAGCCGTGCCGGACCCCGAGTGGGAGCGCGCGTGGCGGGCCGAGTTCGCCCGCAGCCAGGAGCAACTGGAGCCGGTCCCGGGTGCTGCCGAGGCGGCGGCGGCCATCCGCGAGCTCGGCCTGCAGGTGTGTGTCGCCTCCGGCTCGCTCCGTGCGGCCATCGCCACGAAGCTCGCGCGCACCGGCCTCGACGGGCTCTTCCCCGAGTCCGCGCGCTTCAGCGCCGAGCAGGTCGAGCGCGGCAAGCCGGCTCCCGACGTCTTCCTCCTCGCCGCCGAGTCCATGGGCTACGCCCCCGACCGGTGCGTCGTCGTCGAGGACAGCCGCGCAGGCGTCGAGGCGGCCGTCGCCGCGGGCATGCCGGTCGTCGGCTACCACAGCGACATGACCCCGACTGGCTGGCTCGACGACGCTGCTGCGGTCATCAGCGACATGGTCGACCTGCCGTCGGTCGTCAGCCGTCTGGCCGGCGTGGGCTGAGGTCAGCGCACCCGCCAGCCCCCCCGGGGCCGGCGCTGCGGGCGAAGGGCGTGCCGTCCCGTCCGTGAGCGCCCGCCCGGCCGCGGTCCGTCGGGCCAGCTCCGCCCCGGCGAGCACCCCGGAGGGGAAGGGCCAGCGCCCCACCTGCCGTGTGATCTCGTCGACGTCGAGCGGCCGGTGGGATGCGACGACCACGACATTGCCGTAGCGGCGCCCCTTGATGACATCGCGCATGGCGACGAGCGCGAGCGACCCGTCGGGACCGAAGGCGGCCCGTGCTCCCGCGACCACGTCGGCCAGATGTCGCCAGCCGGGCTCGTCGGGGGAGTTCATGACGAGCACGCCGTCGGGCCGCAGGACCCGCGCCACCTGCTCGAAGAACTCGACGGTCTGCAGGTCGGCCGGCACCCGGCCCGCGTCGAAGGCGTCGACGACGAGGGCGTGGGCGGCGTCGTCCCGGAGCGCCTCGACCCCGGGTCGCCCGAGCTGCGGACGCACCCGGATCCGGTGCCCGCGCGGCAGCGGCAGCTCGGCGCGCACCAGCGCGGTGAGCGCCTCGTCGGGCTCGATGACGATCTGCGGGGAGCCGGGCCGGGTCGCCTGCACCCAGCGCGGGAGGGTGAGGCCAGCGCCGCCGACGTGGGTCACCCCGATCGGGTCGGGGTCCGGGTGGACCGCGTCGAGCACGGCGGCGATGTGCTGCACGTACTCGAAGACGAGGTGCCCCGGGTCGTCGACGTCGACATGGCTCTGCGGGTGGCCGTCGCGCATGACGGTGACCCCGCCCTGCTCGTCGAGGACCAGCTCCACCTCCGCCATGGCCCCACCCTCCCACGCCGTCTCGCGTCCACGGTCCCTGAGGAGGCGCGCCAGCGCCGCCTGTCCTCACCGGTCCCTGAGGAGGCGCGCCAGCGCCGTCTCGCGTCCACGGGCCCTGAGGAGGCGCGCCAGCGCCGTCTCGCGTCCACGGTCCCTGAGGAGGCGCGCCAGCGCCGTCTCGAAGGGCACCGAAGGGGGCCACGACCAGCGGCCGTGACCCCCTTCGGGCTGTGCGTCAGTGGCGACGCGAGGCGGTGCGGCGGGCGTTCACGATCGCCAGCGCGATGCCGGCCAGGAGCGCCAGGCCGAGGCCCGAGCCGACGACGCCGGTGTCCATCGGGCCGCCCGGGCGGTCAGTCTCGACGACCGGGCCGGTGGCGTCGCCACCGTCGTCGGTCGACGTGGCCGTGCCCGTCGCGGTCGTCGTGCCGCTCGTGCTCGTCCCGGTGCCCGAGGTGCTCGAGCTCGTCGAGGTGCTCGACGTGGAGCTCGTCGAGGTGCTCGACGTCGAGGTCGTCGTCGAGGTCGGCTCGTCGTCGGTCACGACCGTCACCGGCAGGGTCGCCTGGGAGTCGCTCGGCGCGGCGACGATGCGCAGCGTCGCCGCCCCAGCCTCCAGGCCGTCCGGCACGGTGAAGCTGACGTCGGCGCTGCCCTTGCGCGTCGGCGTGCCGTCGATCGACTCGGAGGAGACCGGGAAGGTGCCGACCGACGTGTCGCCGACGAAGACCTCGACCTCCGTGTTGTCGGGCGCGCCCAGCGAGGTCAGGTCGACGTCGGAGACGGTGAAGGAGACCTCGTCACCCTCGGTCAGCTCGCTCGGCGCGTCGCTCACGGCGATAGCCTGCTTGCGGAAGTCCGGGTCGACGACGTCGCGGGCGGAGAAGTAGTTGACGAAGGCGTCGGTGTCGATGAGGCCGGTGTCCTTGCGGTCGGCCCCCTCGGCGAGCACCGAGAAGTTGTCGCCGCCGCCGATGAGGAAGGAACCGGACGCCACCGTGTAGGTGCCGGCCGAGTCGATCGGCTCGCCCTCGATGCTCACCGACGTGATCCGGCTGCCGGCAGCGGCGTCCGGGTCGTAGGTGTACGTGACGTTGTCGGAGAGGCCGAGCTTGAGGAAGGGCCGCGAGCTGCCCTCGGGCTGCCACTGCTGCTCGAGCAGGGTGGTGAACTGCTCGCCGGTGAGGTCGACCGTCATCAGCGTGTTGGCGAAGGGGTTGATCGCGGCGGCCTCGGCGTAGGTGACCTCGCCGGGCTCCTCGTCGCCGGTCGGCTCGTAGGTGAGCTCGTCGCGCAGGCCGCCGGGGTTCATGATGCCGATGTCGGCGCCGGGGCGCCCGGGCTGGTTGAGGGCGTCGAGCCAGATGTCGGCGGTGAGGTTGCCGAGCGTCGACTCGCGCAGCCGGTCGTCGCGGTTGCCGTCCTTGTGGGCGGTCGTGATGTCGTCGCTCACCTCGCCGATGACGACCTTGCCGAGCTCGTCGGCCTCCTCGACCGCGTCGTCGACGATGCCCGCGGCGGTCGTGTACGTCGGGTCGCCGGCGCACTCCTCGGTGGCCGGGGCGACGGGGACGTTGGTCGCCGAGTACTCGACGACCTCACCGGTCTCGGGGTCGATGCCCAGCTGCAGCTGGCCGAGGGTGTCGCCGTAGGAGTTGGACTGGATGATCGGCCGGGTGCCGTCGCCACCGGGCACGGGGGCGTCCCAGGCGTAGCGCTTGTGGGTGTGGCCGGTGAAGATCGCGTCGACCTCGGCCGTGGTGTCCTCGACGATCTTGGCGAAGGCGCCACCGGCGCCCACCTGGTCCTCGAGAGTGCTCAGGGCATCGCCTTCGGTGGCGCCCTCGTGGTACTCGGCGATGACCACGTCGGCCTCGCCGTTGGTCGCGTCGCCGTCCTTGAGCTGGGCCGCCACGCGGTTGACCGCGGCGACCGGGTCACCGAAGTCGAGGCCGGCGACCCCCTGCGGGGAGACGAGCGTCGGCGTCTGCTGGGTGACGGCGCCGACGACGCCGACCTTGATCCCCCCGACCTCGACGATCTCGTACTCCGACAGCGCCGGCGTCGTGGTGCCGCGCTCGTAGACGTTCGCGCCGAGCAGCTCGAAGTCCGCCGCCTGGTCGACCCGACCGGTGAGGTCGGAGAAGCCGCGGTCGAACTCGTGGTTGCCCACGGCGCTGGCGCGCAGGCCCAGGGCGTTGAGGAAGGCGATCGTCGGGTTGTCCTCCTGCGAGGCGGAGGTGAAGGGCGAGGCCCCGATGTTGTCGCCGGCGGACAGCAGCGCGGTGCTGTCCTCGCCGAGCTCGGCGCGGGTGGTGACGACGGTGCAGGCGAAGGCCTTGCCGCTCTTGCCGGTGCCGTCGGCGTCGATCCGACCGTGGAAGTCGTTGACGTTCAGCAGGTTGACGGTCGTGAGCGACGGGTCGATCGCTCCCGGCTCGACGGGGTCGGCGGCGTGCGCGGCACCGGACGTCGCGACGAGTGCGGCGACCGCACCCGCTCCGACGAGCAGGGACGCGCCCTTGTTCTTGAGGGTCATTCGGGGTTCCTCCCAGAGCACAACGGTGTGGCGGGGCCCGGCAAGGGGTGGGCCTCACCAGCAGACTGTGCCCGAGCTCGGGGGCCTTCGCATGACGAGACGGGGCCGGAGGCTGGCCAGTGGGTGAACGGTAGGCGGTGCGAGACTGGTCCCGTGGCTGGACGACGTCGGATCCCCGTGGACGAAGGGTGGGCCGCGCTCGCCGCGTGGTCGGCCAGTGACGATCGCGCGACGCTGCCCCGCGCCGTCGTGGCGACGGCCGTGCGGCACACGGTCGCCGAGCTCGCAGACGCCGCGCCCGGGCGCAGCGTCGAGGTGCGGGTGCCTCCCTTCGCCGCCGTGCAGTGCGTCGAGGGGCCGGTCCACACCCGCGGCACCCCGCCGGCCGTCGTCGAGACCGACGCGCAGACCTGGCTGGAGCTGGCCACCGGCGAGCTCGACTGGGCCGAGGGCGTCGCCGCGGGGCGGGTCAGGGTCAGCGGGCAGCGCACGGACCTCTCGGCCCACCTCCCCCTCGCATCTCCCTAGGGAAATGCGCACGTCCTCCGTATTTCCCTAGGGAAATGCGCATGTCCTCCGTATGTGCCTAGGTAGATGCGGGGCGAAGGGAGGCCAGCAGCGCCTCGGCGACACCGATGAGGTGCACCGACTCCTCCAGCGGCATGACCGGCGACTCGGTCTCGCAGGCCGTGACCCGCAGCGCGACCTCCGTCGCCTCGTGCCGCAGGCCGCGGTGCTGCTCGATCGGGTCGCCGACCATCTCGTCGAGGACGACCCCGTCGGCGCCGACGAGCCGCATCGTCGTCGGGGTGTAGAACATCGTGTCGAGCTCCAGACGGGCCCAGGTCCCGTTGACCGAGGCCGTCGTCGGCGACGAGACCGACATGTCCGTCGCGAGGGACGCGACCGCTCCCGTGGGGCCCTGCGCGACCCAGGCGAGGCGCCGGTCCACCCCGCGGTCGGTCAGCGAGCCCAGCCCCGTCGCCGACGTGATGCCGCCGAGGCACAGCGAGGCGAAGGACAGGGGGTAGATGCCGAGGTCGAGCATGGCGCCCCCGGCGAGGTCGGGGTCGGCGAGGCGCTCGGGGCCGTCGGGCCACAGCTGGATCGAGTGGTCGGCGAGCACGGTGCTCACCTCGCCGAGCAGACCGGCGTCGAGCACCTGGCGCAGGACGTCGATGTGCGGCAGGAAGCGTGTCCACATCGCCTCCATGCAGTACACGCCCGCCTCGCCGGCGGCGGCGGCGATCTGGGCCGCCTCGGCCGCGGTGGGCGCGATGGGCTTCTCGACGAGCACGTGCTTGTTGGCGCCGATCGCGAGCAGGGCGTGCTCGAGGTGCTCGCTGTGCGGGCTCGCGACGTAGACGACGTCGACCTCGTCGTCGGCGACGAGCGACGCATAGTCACCGTGCGCGCGGGCACCGGGCGCGTGCGCGGCGACGAAGGCCTGCGCCCGCCCCAGATCGCGGGACCCGACGGCGACGACCTGCTGGCTCGTGCCCTGCAGCGCGATGGTCATCTGCTCGGCGATCCACCCCGCCCCGAGCAGACCCCACCGCAGCCCGGGGGCGCTCGCAGGGTCGGGTGTGCGCGGCGTGGGCAGCTTCATGCCGGGGACGTCGGCATGCGGGCGCGGGTCGGTCATGGGCCCAACCTACGATGGTGGGGTGAGCAAGCGTCCCCGGAGCAACCCCAAGCCGATCCCCTTCGTCGTGACGGGGGCGGTCATCGGCTTCGTCGTCTTCGGGGTCGTCTCCTGGCTGGGCCCCAACCGCAACGAGGGCTTCGACATCACCTACGACCCGGGTGCCGCGCTCGGGTACATGAGCGTCCTGGGGCTCTTCCTCGGCGCGCTCGTCGGGGCCGCCGTCGCGGCCCTCTTCACCTACCGCAGGTGACGTCTGACCCCCTTCGTCCGCATCTCCCTAGGGAAATACGGCTGGGGGCGCGCATCTCCTTAGGGAAATACGGCTGGGGGCGCGCATCTCCCCAGGAAATGCGGCTGAGACTGCCAGGCATTCC
>NZ_ALWX01000032.1 GCF_000297495.1 Janibacter hoylei PVAS-1
GCACCCCGAGGAAGACGGCCCGTGCCGCCTCGGCGCTCCGCGGGTCKRCKGCGGGCAGACGGTCKCGACCTGCACGTCGACGTCATCGGCCACGCGCCGGAGGGGACGACTGAGGAGTTCGCGGGACAAGGCTTCACCTTCCTCGGCTACGTCGACGACCTGCGCGATGCGCTGGCGGGGCACCGGATGTTCCTCTCCCCCGTGCTCTCGGGCACGGGTGTGAAGACCAAGGTGCTCGACGGCATGAGCGTGGGCCTACCGGTCGTCGCGACCTCGCTGGGCGTCGCCGGGGTGCCGGTCACCGACGGGGTCGAGGCCCTCGTGGGCGACACCCCGCGGGCCTTCGCCGACCACGTGCGGGCCCTGCACGACGACCCCGACCTCGCCGAGCGGATCGGCACCGCCGGGCGCGTGCTGCTCGCCACCCGGATGCACCCCGACCTCGTCGCCGACGCGTGGGCCGCCGTGGCCCGCCGCGCCCTCGCCCCCAAGGACGCCCGATGACCGACCTGCTCACCCCGACCACCATGGCCGGGCGCACCGTGACCCCACTCGGTCTCGGGACCGCGCGGTTGGGCGCGGTCTGGCAGCGACGCGGGCTGCGCGCCGGCCTGGCCACGGTGCACACCGCCCTCGACCTCGGCGTCACGCTCGTCGACACAGCCGACTGCTATGCCCGCGGCATCTCCGAGCGGATCGTCGGGCGTGCGGTCGGCGCCCGCGACGACGTCGTCGTCATGACCAAGGTCGGCCTGCTCAAGACGCCGCTCGCCCTGCGTGACGCCGCGGCCGCCTCCGGGCGACGTGCGTCCTTCAGCGGTCTGCGACAGGGCCCGGAGAGCGACCGCAGCTACCACCCCGACTACCTCCGGTCGGCGGCGCGCGCCTGCCTGCGCCGGCAGGGCCGCGAGGCGCTCGACGTGCTGCTGCTCCACGAGCCGGGCGCGGGCGACCTCAACCCAGAGGTCGCCGCAGCGATGGACGGGCTCGTCACCGACGGCCTCGTGCGCCAGTGGGGCGCCTCCGTCCGCGACGTCGACGCAGCGCTCGCCGCCATCGCCCTGCCCGGGCTCTCGTGGCTGCAGGTGCCGGTCAACGCCGGTGACACCTCCGTGGCCGATGCCCTCGCCGACCACCCGCGCGAGCGCGACGTCGCCGTGATCGCCCTGGGCGCCCTCGGCGACGGCACCCTGCTGCCGCACGCGACCTCCGTGGCCACCCCGCCGCACGCCATCGCCACCCTCACCGAGGCCGCCGCGGCGCCCAGCCCCGTCGACGGCGTGCTGCTCGGCATGAGCACCCCCGAGCACGCGGTCGCCAACATCTCCGCCCTGCAGGCCGGCACCCCCGACGGCGTGGCGGACGCGATCACCCTCGCCGTCAAGGAGCCCGCATGAGCATCGCCGACGCCCGCGACCTGCCGGCCGGCGCGCACCTCACCGCGACCGTCGCCATCATCGGCAGCGGCCCGGCAGGCACGACGCTCGCCCTCGAGCTCGCCCGCTACGGCATCGACGTGCTCGTGCTCGACGGCGGCGGCCTCACGCCCGACAAGGCGACGCAGGACTCCCTTCGCGGGGACGCGGCGAGCCAGCAGGTGGAGTCGATCGACAAGGTGCGCGAAAAGCGCGTCGGCGGCACGAGCCACCGGTGGGGCGGGCGGACCTACCCCTTCGACACGACGGAGTTCGACGGGCTCGCGGGGTCGGCCTGGCCGATGACGCGCGACGAGCTGCTCCCCTACTACCGGCGGGCGGCGCACCTGCTCGAGCTCAACCGATTTGAATGGACCGCCGCCGAGGCGATCGACGGCGCGCCGCAGCACCTGCTCGGCGCCCGCTCCGACGTCGTCGACGACGAGGCGATCTGGCGGTGGAGCCCGCCGACGAAGTTTGGCGAGGTCTTCCGCGACCGGCTCGGCGACTCCCCCACCGTCCGCCTGCTCCACCACGCCAACGTCACCCGGCTCGTGCGGGACGAGAGCGGACGCATCGGTGAGATCGAGGTCTCCCCCGTGCCCGGCCGGCGGGTCACGGTGACCGCCGAGACCGTCGTCGTCGCCGCCGGTGGCCTCGAGACGGCCCGCCTGCTGCTGCACAGCGGCATCGGCACCGAGCACGACCAGGTGGGGCGGCACTACATGATCCACCCCATTGGTGAGGTCGGGCGGCTGACGCTCACCGACCCGGCGAGCGCGCCGACCGTGGCGACCTTCGCCAAGTCGCACGACGGGGTGTGGGTGCGACGCCTGCTGCAGCTGCGCGACGAGGTCCGCCGGGAGCACCGGCTGCTCAACATGGGCTTCGCCGTCTGGTACCTCGACCCCCGCGACCCGACCCACGGTGATGCGCTGCTGTCGGCCTTCGCCCTGGCGCGCAAGGCGCTCTTCCACACCGGGGGCTTCAAGGCGAGCGGCATGCACCGTCGCTACGCCGAGGGTGGCGACACCGCGGCCCACGTGCGCAACCTCGTCGGCGACCTGCCGGGTCTGGCCCGGTTCGCCGTGCGATTCACCCGCGACCGGTGGATCGACCCGCGGCAGCGTGCCTCCTTCACCCAGGTCTCGCGCACCGGCGAGTACCGCATCCGATTCGACGCAGAGCAGTCACCCGACCCGGACAACCGGGTCACCCTCTCCGACGAGAGGGACGCCTGGGGTGTGCCGCGGCTGCACGTCGAGCACCGCGTCAGCGCGGCGGACCGTACCAACATGCACCGGTCTCTCGAACTGCTCGCCGAGGGCATCAACGCGACCGGTTGGGCCCGCTACACCCCGCCCACGCTCGACGAGATGCTCGCGGCGCCGATGATCGACGGCACCCACCAGATGGGGCTCACACGGATGGGCACCTCGCCGGCCGACAGCGTCGTCGACACCGACCTGCGGGCCTGGGGGGTCGACAACCTGCACCTGGCGACGAGCGGGGTCTTCCCTACATCGGGCATGGCCGGCCCGACCCTGACGATCGTGGCTCTGTCCATGAGACTGGCCGACCACCTGTCGAGACGATCCACCCGTTGTCGCTGAACGTCAGGTGAACATCCGCTCGAAGTCGACGATGCCCTGCACCGCAGCGTCGACCTCGGCGGCCATCGCGTCGAACACCTCCTGCGGCTGCCGGTAAGGGTCCGGGATGTCGTCGACGCCCTCGTCGACCCGGCTCAGCCCCCGCTCACGAGCGAGGTGGCCGGGCAGGGCCGCCCAGCGCTCCTCGGGTGATGTGAGCCCCGCGAGGCGCTCGGTCCACGGCTGTCGGGCGTCGGCCGACGCGAGCAGCCGGGCCATCTCCTTGAGCGTGTAGGTCCGCTTGAGCAGGCGCGGCGCGTAGGAGAGGACGAGCTTGCGGTGGGCGATCTCCAGCGGCAGGACGAGGTCGATGTCCGCGAGATTGCGCTCGGAGATCTGCCGTGCGGCAAAGGGGGTGTGGTCGATCCCTCGCGCGTCGAGGATGCGGGCGGAGCCCGGGTCGACGGGGTGGTCGACGAGGGCGCCGGTCCCCGTACTGGAGACCTCGAAGGTGCCGGGCCGCACCTCGTCCAGGGCGCGTTGCAGGGTGAGCTGGGCGAAGGGAGACCGGCAGATGTTGCCGGTGCACACGGTCATGATGCGCACGGTCATGGGCACATCATGACCACCTCGGCACTGCGGCGGAAGACCCTCCCGATCTGTGTCACACTCACTCGGTGACAACGGCACGTGCTGGTTGTCACAAGGGACGAAAACGCCGCCAGATGTTGACCCCGGGAGACCAGGACACGTGGAACTGCAGGACTACCTGAAGATCCTGAGGAAGCGATGGTTGACCATCGCCATCACCACGCTGGTGGTCGTCGGGTTGGCGGCCCTGCTCACCACCCTGCAGACGAAGCAGTACTCGTCGAGCACGCAGTTCTTCGTCTCGGTCTCGGGTACCGGTGACACGGCTCAGCTCCAGCAGGGCAGCACCTTCACCCAGGAGCGGGTCAAGTCGTACGCCCAGCTGCTGACGACGCCGCGGGCCCTCAACCCGGTCATCGAAGAGCTGGGGGACGACACGACGGCCGGCGACCTCGCGCGCAAGGTGCAGGTCACCACCCCGCCCGACACCGTGCTGCTCGAGGTGTCGGTCACCGACACCGACCCTGCGCGCGCTCAGGAGATCGCCCGGGCGATCGGCGAGACCTTCCCCAAGGTCGTCAGCGACATCGAGCGACCCTCCGGCAGCAACCGGTCCCCGATCAAGATCTCGATGGTCAAGCCGGCGACGACGAGCAGCACCCCGGTCAGCCCGGTCCCCGTGCGCAACCTCGCGCTCGGCGTCGTGCTCGGCTTGCTCGTCGGGTTTGGCCTGGCGGTGCTGCGCCACCTCGTCGACACGACGGTGCGCACGGCCGACGACGTCGAGGACATCACGGAGGAGCCGATCATCGGCTCGGTGCACCACGATCCGCGCGCGGCCAAGGAGCCGCTCATCGTCGAGTCGGACCCGTCGTCGCCGCGGTCCGAGGCATTTCGCGCGCTCCGCACCAACCTCATGTTTGTCAACGCGGCGAGCCACCCCCGCACGATCCTGCTCACCTCGTCGATCCCCGGCGAGGGCAAGTCGACGACGATCGCCAACCTCACCCTCGCCCTCGTCGAGTCGGGGTCGCGTGTCTGCCTCGTCGAAGGCGACCTGCGCCGCCCGCGGCTGCTCGACTACCTTGGCCTCGAGGGCTCAGCCGGCCTGACCGACGTGCTCATCGAGCGCGCCACCCTCGACGACGTGCTGCAGCCCTATGGCATCCACGGACTCGAGGTCATCGGTGCCGGCGCGATCCCGCCCAACCCGAGCGAGCTGCTCGCGTCCGAGGCGATGAGCCGGGTACTCACCGTGCTCAGCGCCCGATTTGACTACGTGCTCATCGACACCCCGCCCGTGCTGCCCGTCACCGACGCGGTGGTGCTCAGCACCAAGGTCGACGGCGTCATCGTGCTCGTCGGATCCCAGGTCGTCCGCAGCGAGCAACTCGAGGCCAGCCTCGAGGCGCTCGGGGCCGTCGACAACCACCTGCTCGGGCTCGTGCTCAACCGCGTCAGCACCTCGGGCGGAGGTTATGGCGCGGGGTACTACGGCTACTACCACCCGGAGAGCCACCCGACCTCGCGCACGGCGCGCAAGCAGGGCGACCGCAAGCTCATCGGCAGGAGGCAGGGGTGACCGCAACGCCCGGGGGGGCTGCTCAGAGGTTCCACCTCAACCGCTGGTCGTGGGCCGGCGTCGACCTCGGCGTGCTCTTCGCTGCGGCCTTCTTCGCAGCGTGGTTGCGCTACGACTTCGATGTCGAGCTCGCCATCACCCTGCCCGTGCTCAAGCTGGCCCTCATCGCCGCCGTCGCGCACCTGATCATCGGTGGCTTGATCGGGCCCTACGCCGTCGGGCACCTGCGCGGCTCCTACGAGGAGATCATCGACATCGGCAAGACGGTGCTGCTGTGGATGGCACCGCTGCAGGTGCTGTCTCTGGTTGGGCCCCTCGACCTCGGCCCGCGTTCCCTCCCCTTCACCTCGAGCACCATCGCCGTCCTCGGCATGTTTGGCGCGCGCTTCGTGCTCCGGGCGAGCAGGAGCCGTAGCCGCAGAGATCGCCTCCCCGAGGTCCGTGTGCTCGTCTTCGGCGCGGGCGAAGGGGGCCGCCAGCTCGTCCGTGCGCTGGTGCGGGACAAGAGCGAGACGATGACCCCGGTCGGTCTGCTCGACGACGACCGACGCAAGCGCCGGATGCGCATCGACGGGGTCCGCGTGCTGGGCACCCGCGATGACCTCGCAGCCGTGGCTGCCGAGACCGAGGCGACCACTCTGGCCATCGCCGTCCCGAGCGCGAGCCCCGATCTCGTCAAGACGCTGCGCTCTTCAGCTCAGGATGCGGGTCTCGAGACGCTGATCCTCCCCCGGACGCACGAGATCCTGGGTCGCGTCGGTGGCGGTGACCTGCGCAGCCTCGACCTCGCCGACTTCCTCGGCCGGCGCCCCATCGAGCTCGACGCCTCCGCGATCGCCGACACGATCTCGGGCAAGGTCGTGCTCGTGACCGGCGCCGGCGGCTCGATCGGCTCGGAGCTGTGCCGGCAGATCGACAAGTTCGGTCCGAAGAAACTCGTCATGCTCGACCGTGACGAGTCCGCTCTCCATGCTGTCCAGCTCTCCGTGACCGGCCAAGGCCTCCTCGACACCGACGACGTCGTCCTGGGCAACATACGCGATGCGGCCCGCATGCTCGCGGTCTTCGAGCACCACCGACCCGACGTCGTCTTCCATGCCGCCGCCCTCAAGCACCTACCCCTGCTCGAGATGTACCCGCAGGAGGCCTGGCAGACAAACGTTCTCGGCACGCTCAACGTGCTGCGGGCCGCCCATGCCGTGGGTGTGAAGACCTTCGTCAACGTGTCGACGGACAAGGCGGCCAACCCGTGCTGTGTGCTCGGGTACAGCAAGCGCGTCACCGAGCGGCTGACCGCGGACTTCGCGGCCAAAGACGACAACACCTACGTCAGCGTCCGATTCGGCAATGTCCTCGGCTCACGGGGGTCGGTCATCACTGCCTTCACCAAGCAGATCGAGCAGGGCGGCCCGGTGACGGTGACCCACCCTGACGTCGAGCGCTACTTCATGCTCATCCCCGAGGCCTGCCAACTCGTGCTCCAGGCCGCCGCGATCGGTCGCGACGGGGAGGTCATGGTGCTCGACATGGGCGAGCCGGCGAAGATCCAAGACGTCGCGACAACCCTCATCGAGCTCTCGGGTCGCAACGACATCGAGATCGTCTACACGGGCCTGCGCCCCGGAGAGAAGATGTCCGAGGAGCTCTTCACACCGGGCGAGACGATCCAGTCGACCGACCACAGTTTGGTAAACAGCGTCGATGTCCCGCGCATCGACTCGGAGCAGGTCGGTCGGACGGTCCACGGCGACGCGGCTGCGTCCGCAGAGTGGATGCGCATGGCTGCCGCACCTAGCCCTGAAAGACTTGAAGCATGAGCGAGCGGATCCTCATGTCCCAGGCCCTCATCGGCGCGGCCGAGGAGCGTTACGTCCTGGACGCGCTCCGCTCCGGATGGGTCGCCCCTCTGGGGCCGCATGTTGACGCCTTCGAGCGAGAGATCGCCGAGCGTGTCGGTGTCGGGCATGCACTCGCGCTCAGCTCGGGCACGGCTGCGTTGCACCTCGCCCTGATCCATCTCGGCGCCCGACCTGGGACCAAGGTCGTGCTGTCGAGCATGACCTTCGCCGCCACGGCCAATGCCGTGGTCTACACCGGTGCGGAGCCCGTCTTCGTCGACTCACAGAGCAGCGACGGCAATGTCGATGCCGAGCTGATGTTGGACGCCGTACGGGCCCTCCAAGCTGAGGGCGAGACCGTGGTGGCGGCGATCCCCGTCGACCTCTTCGGCCGCCCCTGCGACTACGGGGTACTCGAGCAAAGCTTGGCAGACCTGGGTGTGCCCTTGCTCGAAGATGCCGCGGAGTCATTGGGCGCCTCACTGGACGCTCGCGCTGCCGGTTCCTTCGGCCGCGCTGCCGCGCTGTCCTTCAATGGCAACAAGATCATGACGACCTCGGGCGGAGGCATGCTCCTCAGCGACGACGCGGAGCTGATCGACCACGCCCGCAAGCTGTCGACGCAGTCCCGCGAGCCAGTGGCCTGGTACGAGCACACCGAGATCGGGTACAACTACCGACTGTCCAACGTGCTGGCAGCACTCGGACGAGGGCAGCTCGAGCGTCTGGACCAGATGATCGCCCGCCGTCGCGAGATCCGCGATCGGTACGCGACCGCCTTCGCCGACCTCCCACTGCGTTTCCTTGGCCGCGACGACGCCGGCCGAGACGACGCCGGCGACAACTACTGGCTGACCACCGTCGTGCTCGACTTCCCATTCCCTGAGGTGCGACGAAGGGGCCTCGAAGGAACCGGGGACGAGACACCTGCTGACAAGATCGTGTCAGCCATGTCCGACCAGCACATCGAAGTCCGTCACCTCTGGAAGCCGATGCACCTCCAGCCGGTCTTCTCCGACGCCCGCTCCTTCACCACCGGAGTCAGTGAGGACCTCTTCACCCGCGGGGTCACCTTGCCCAGTGGGCCAGCATTGTCCGACAGCGACATCGACCACGTCGCCGACTCACTCCACAGGAACCTCGCTCAATGATGCTCGGCATACGCTCGCTAGGCGCCCCCGTTCCACCAGCCCCCGACGTCTACTTCTCCTCCCTCTACGGGACCGCCTGCCAGATCGAGACCGGCGGGACATGGCACACCCTGACCGACGACAGCGGGGACTGGCAGCTCCCCTTCCTCGTGTCGTCAATTCCTGGCCAAACTGAGCTCTTCGATGCCTCGTCCCCCTACGGCTACGCTGGGATCGCGGTCAATCCGGACCTCCCGGCCAGCGACCAGCAGGCGATGTGGGAAAGCGCAAAGGGAATCCTCCGAGAGGCAGGCGTGGTCTCCCTCTTCTTGAGGCACTCTCCGCTGGTACACACCATGCCAGCTCAGCACCTAGGACAACATTTGACGGTAGTCCCAGACCACCCCACTGTCGCCGTGCCCATCTCAACCCCGGACGAAATGTGGAAAAGCCTTGAGGGCCGAAGCAGGACAGCTATCCGCAAAGCGCAGAAGTCTGGATTAACGAGCCTTGTAAGACCCGCCACGAAAGAGGACCTCCACCCACACGGCCCATTTCGTCGCCTATACGAGGCAACTATGCACCGCGTGCGAGCTAAAAAGGGGTACTTCTTCTCGGATATGTACTACGTTGCCCTTCTTGAGTCCCTAGGAAGCGACCTCCAACTTGTAGAAGTCCAGGATTCTCAAGGAAAGCCCGCTGCCGCCGCATTGCTCCTCCGGCACAACCAAACCCTGCACTACCACCTCTCCGGATCGGAGCCTTTACACGCACGTGTGGGAGCCAACAACCTACTGATCTGGCAGGCGATGCTCTGGTCGGCCCAGAACGGTCTTCGACGCCTTCACCTTGGGGGAGGCGTGGGGACCAATGATGCCCTCCTGCGCTTCAAAAAGTCGTTTGGAGGAGAACTGCTTTCCTTCGCTGCCACCGGACACATCATCGACCCAGCCAGGTATCAACGTCTTGTGAACCAGATGAGGAACACCCCGTTACCGACGTCCACATTCTTCCCAGCCTACCGATCGGGGTAACCACAGTGACGTGGTACGAGTCCAGAGGTAAACGCCTACTCGACATCGCAGTCGCTGGGGCGCTCGCCCTCGCTACCAGCCCAATTCATATCGTGTGCGCCGCCGCAGTCCGAATTACGTCGGGCTCACCCGTGTACTTTTGTCAGGAACGCCCGGGCTTGCACGGGCACCCATTCAAACTGATCAAGTTCCGCACGATGGAGGTTGGCACTCACGAACGCTCTGGTGGATACCCGCAACCTAATGCAATCACACCAGTCGGCAGTTGGCTGCGCAGGACTAGCCTGGACGAACTCCCGCAACTCCTGAATATTCTTCGAGGTGACATGAGCCTCGTGGGGCCAAGACCAGGCCTCCACTCACAGGCAATCCGCTATACGGACGAGCAGCGGAGACGCCTAAATGTGCGACCTGGACTCACCGGCTTGGCACAGATCGAGGGGCGAAATGCATCCCCGTGGTCTGCACGGATCGAGGCAGATCTTCGCTACCTAAGCAACGTCAGTCTCTGGAACGACCTGAAGATCTTGTTGCTGACCATACCCGCCGCTCTTCGAGGGGTAGACCAACACGTCGGTCAGACCCAGGCAGAGGTCGACGACCTGTCCCCAGTGCGGTTGGCCCCACCGGGGTGGCCCAAGTGAATCGGAGCATCGGAAGCTATTTTGAGGCACCAAGCAGCTCTTTCGTCGCCGACGTTCCCCAATATCAACATTGGCGCGACCAGCGTCATACCCTCGTCGCCCTTGGCAGGCAGGCACTCGAACTAGCAGCACAGAGGTTGCGCGCCTATGGCGTTTCAAAGGTGCACCTACCCGAATATTTGTGCTCGAGCATGTTACAGCCGTTCGAGAATCATCTACCTTGGTCGCTCAGTAAGCTAGATGAAGACCTTATGCCGTCTGTTGAGTCGCTAGTTTTAGCACATCCGCGAGAAGCAGTATTGATATGCAACTTTTTCGGCAGAGAGTTTCCCTCCGCGGTAGTCTCAGCAATCAACGATGCTCAGGAACGAGGGGTCATAATCGTCTCCGACATCACCCACGCCCCCTTCTCCCCTCCCGCATGGAGCGACGATTTAACCGTCATCAGCCTCCGCAAGACCCTGCCCATCGGAGATGGGGCGGTCATATACGGAGATCTAAGCCGTCCAACGGAGATCGCTGACGAGCTGGACCCACAGTTGGTGACTACGCGCCGCCGCGCCGCCGAGGCGAAGTCCCAAACAATTAGGACCGGCGGGGCGGCCCAAGAATCCCAGGCAACGATGAGAGGATTTGAGGAATACCTAAACTCCATTCAGGGAATCACCAAAATTTCCCGAGCAAGCGAGCAAGACCTCCAGTTTTTGCGCACGGAGGAAATCGCGCGAATCCGAACCGAAAACTCGACACACCTCCTCAACCTCCTTGGAGAGGTCCCGGGCGTTTCTCCCCTTTCGGGCTACACCAAGCATTTAGCGCCGGCGTTCGTCACCTGCAGGGTTAAACAACCTGAAACTCTTCAGCGGAAACTTGCACACGAGGAAATCTACTGCCCTATTCATTGGCCACAGCCGGCAAGACTAAAGAGAGCCAAGTGGCGAAATGACTTGATTTCTTTTCCGATCGATCAACGCTACGGACTGTACGATATGGAACGAATTGTTGACGCTGTCAGTAGACACCGGCAGGAGAACACATGATCTACGGGAAGCGAACTGCCCTGCGCCCCATCGAGACGTCCGATCAAGGTTTCGTCCATGACCTCAACGCGGACCCGGCAGTCCGCGGCAAAGTAGTCGGGTGGGACTGGCCATCGTCGCTAACAGCGCAGGAGCGCTGGTTCTCTCAGCAGAATGCTGGCACTACCCATCGTTGGCTGGTGACAACTCACGAAAATGAGCCCCTAGGACTCACCGGGATTTGGGACGTTGATTGGCACAACAGCCACGCCCTCACCGCGCTCAAACTTGGTGGGACGGCACCAATGCGCGGTCGGGGCTATGGCACCGATGCCATCATGGCAGTAATGGCTTTTGCGTTCTACGATGTCGGATTGACGCGACTCCACGGCGCAATCCTCGCAGATAATGAAGCGTCGAGACGCGCTTACGTCGATAAGTGCGGATGGTCCGTGGAGGGGGTGGCTCGCAAGCACATCTGGCGTCACGGATCCTTCGTCGATCTCCTTTACGTTGGCGTACTGAAGTCTGATTTCGACAACTTGGCCGATTCTGCCGACTACCGCCGCCTGATTGTCGAAGGCCACATTGGATGAAGCCGCAACGGGACCACGGTCGAGTCTTGTACCTCACCCAATGGTTCACACCCGAGCCCGTAGCTATCCCCAGGTGGATAGCCGACGCCCTCCGGCGACGTCATTGGGACGTGGAAGTCATCACGGCGCACCCAAATTACCCAACTGGCAGAGTTCAGGATGGGTACGACCCGCGCACCTATATGCGCGAGTTAATTAGCGGCTATCAGATCTCACGCGCGCCTGTTTATCCTAGCCGCGACCAATCCCCCGCACGCAGAATGCTCACGTATATTTCTTGGGCCATTTCATGCATACCCGTCACTCTATGGCGCTGCGCTCGCGCAGACGTGGTCCTTGTCTACTCATCGCCCGCGACTGCGGCTCTGCCGGCCATGGTGGCGCGGGTGATATTGCGCAAGCGATATGTTTTGTTTGTGCAGGACATTTGGCCAGACTCCGTGACTTCCTCGGGATTCATAGGCTCCCCGCTCTTGGCAAAGTGGGTGGCGAATGCCCTCTCGCGGTTCGTCGGCCTTTCGTACCGACTAAGTGACGCAGTGGCCGTCATTTCTCCGAGCGCGGTACTGGAACTGGAAATGCGGGGCGTTCCAGCAGGCAAGCTCGTATATGTCCCCAACTGGGCGGACGAGACTGTCATGCGCCCTCGAGCGAAGAAGGGCACGCTGGTCCAGGAGCTGGGCCTATCGGACAAAGATTTCCTACTCACGTACGCTGGAACTCTAGGCCCTTCTCAAAATTTGGCGACGGCCATCTCGGCCGTGTCTCTCGCACCCGGCAACGTTCATCTGGCCCTGATTGGGGACGGTGTTGCGCGCACAGCCCTACGGGCGCAGGCAGAAGATCTTGCGAAGGACAGGATTCATTTCATTGATCCCGTCTCACTTCACGAGGCCAGTGAACTAATGGCCGAGGCAGACGCGCAGCTGATCTCCTTGGCTGATGATCCGCTCTTCCACATGACGATGCCCAGCAAGGTCCAAAGTGTCTTGGCGTCCGGTAGCGTAGTAGTCGCTGCGGTGTCTGGTGACGCCGCAGAGGTTCTAGCGGACGCTGGCGCATGGCTGGCAGCGCCGGGAGATGTGCAGCAACTGAGCGACGCCATATCCGAGGTCGCTGCCCTGCGGGACTCGGACCTGGCTGCCGCCCGCGCACGTTCGCGCGCCTATTACGAAGAGAATCTCTCTGAGGTGGTCGGCGCAGCTCGACTCTCAGCCGTACTGGAATCCGTTGCAACGAATCGAGAGATTGAATATTGTGGTTAATCATTCATTAAGTGGCGCGACTCTCGTCATCACAGGTGGCACTGGGTCCTTTGGGAAGACGATGGTTCGACACCTTCTTACCGAAGGTGTTGGCAACATTCACGTCTTGAGCCGCGACGAGGCCAAACAGGACGAGATGCGTCAGTCACTTGCAGACCAGCGCGTCAAGTTCTTCATTGGCGACGTGCGCGACCGTCACAGCGTCGACGCGGCAATGGCAGACGCGGATTTTGTATTCCATGCTGCTGCGCTGAAGCAAGTTCCGAGTTGCGAGTTCTTCCCGGATCAGGCCGTGAAGACCAACGTTGTTGGCAGCCAGAACGTCATTGAGTCCGCACACGCCCACCGCGTGAAGTCCGTCGTGTGTTTGAGCACCGACAAAGCCGTCTATCCCGTAAACGCGATGGGGATGAGCAAGGCGCTCATGGAAAAGTCCGCCCAAGCCTTCGCGAGAAACACCCCAAACGCCTCCACGACGGTCTCGGTCACGCGGTACGGCAACGTGATGTACTCGCGCGGCTCCGTCATTCCGCTCTTCGTCCGTCAGATCCGTGAGGGCAAGCCCCTAACAGTCACCGAACCGCGCATGACACGGTTCCTCATGTCGCTCGAGGAATCAGTGGACCTCGTTAAGCACGCCTTCTTCCACGCCCAGCCCGGCGATCTCTTCGTAAAGAAGGCGCCTGCGTGCACTGTTGACACCCTTGCCAGGGCCGTCGCCTCACTCATGGGGGTCGAGTCCCCCGACATCCGCAGGATCGGGATGCGGCACGGCGAGAAGATGTACGAAACGCTCCTCTCGCCGGAGGAGATGACCAAGGCCACAGACCAGGGCGACTACTTCCGTGTGCCGCTCGACGCCCGGAGCCTGGACTACTCAAAGTATGTCGAGGACGGCGAGGACGACGTGGCTGCCGCTATCGACTTCGACTCGAACAACACGGAGCAGATGAATGTCGAGCAGGCCAAGACGCTCATCGCAGCTCTGCCCGAGATGCAAGCCGTCCTGGAGGGATTGGCATGAAGGTCGTCCTGACCGGTGCGGGGGGCTTCCTCGGCTGGCACACCCGGCTTCGGCTGCACGCACTCACCAACCATGAGGTGGTTCCAGTCGGGCGCACTGAATGGCAGGGCCTGACGTCGATCGTGGGGGGTGCGGACGCCATCATCCACATCGCCGGGGTCAACCGTGCCGACTCCGACAACGAGGTCCGGGAGGGCAACCTCTCTCTGGCCGCAGAACTGGCAGAGGCCATCACACGGGCAGGCCGCCCACTACGCGTCGTTTTCGCGAACTCGACGCAGGCCGGGAACGGCACGCCGTACGGGACCGGCAAGGAGGACTCGGCGCGCATCTTGCGTGAGGCGACGGAGGCAAACGGAGGCTGGTTCGTCGACGTCCTCCTCCCCAACATCTTCGGGGAGCATGGGCGGCCGCGGTACAATTCCTTCGTAGCCACCTTCGTCCATGCAACCGTCACCGGGGAGAACGTGACGATCAACGACAATCAGGTCGGTCTGCTCCACGTCCAGGATGCTGCTCAGGCCCTGCTCGACGGCCTGACCGAGGACGTCGCACAGCTGCGTCCCGCGCCCGAAACGCACGGAGTCCAAGAGGTCTGGGACCTCCTGCAGGAGTTCCACGCGACGTACGTGCCACAGGGCGAGATCCCGGATTTGTCGAGCAAGTTCCGGATCGATCTCTTCAACACGTACCGGTCCGCCCTCTTCCCGGAGCACTACCCGATCCAGCTGGTGCCGCACTCCGATCCACGCGGCGCCTTCGTCGAGACCGTGCGCTGCCGTGGCGGGGAGGGACAGACCTCCTTCTCCACGACCGTCCCGGGCATCACGCGCGGTGAGCACTACCATCTGTCGAAGATCGAGCGCTTCGCGATCATCCGGGGCAAGGGCACGATGGAGCTTCGCAAGATGTTCACCGACGAGGTGCTCACCTTCGAGGCCGACGGAGAGTCACCCGTCGCGATAGACATGCCCGTCGGTTGGGTTCACAACATCACCAATACGGGTGACGAGGTGCTCTTCACCCAATTCTGGAGCCACGAGCTCTTCCGCTCAGAGGCCCCTGACACATTCCCCGAGCCCGTTCGCCCGCAGGAGTAGCAGCCATATGAAGGTCATGACCGTCGTCGGCACCCGACCCGAGCTCATCCGCCTCTCGCGGGTGCTCCTAAGGCTCGACAGGACAGCGGGTGTCGAGCACGTCTTGGTCCATACGGGGCAGAACTACGACTACGAACTCAACCAGGTCTTCTTCGAGGACCTCGGCATCCGCAAGCCCGACCACATGCTTGGGGTGGACACCTCGTCCCTGGGTGCGGTCCTCGGGGGGACGCTCGTCGCCGTCGAGGCCGTCATCCGGCACGAGCAGCCCGACGCGCTCCTCGTGCTGGGCGACACCAACTCGTGCATCGCCGCGCTCATGGCCCGGCGGATGAAGGTGCCCGTGTACCACATGGAGGCCGGCAACCGCTGCTTCGACCTCAACGTCCCCGAGGAGACCAACAGACGGCTCGTCGACCACGTCGCCGACTTCAACCTTGTCTACACCGAGCACGCACGACGCAACCTTCTGGCCGAGGGCTTGCACCCCCGTCGGATCCTCAAGACGGGTTCGCCGATGCGTGAGGTGCTCGATGCCTACCGCGCCGAGATCGACGCGTCAACGGTGCTTGCGGACAAAAAGCTGTCCCAGGGCGGCTACTTCCTCGTCAGCGCACACCGCGAGGAGAACGTCGACTCACCCGAACGACTCCGGATGCTCCTCGCGTGCCTCACGGCCGTGCACGACTCCTTCAGGCTCCCGGTCTTCGTCTCCACACACCCACGGACGCGCAAACGCCTCGAAGAACTCCCTGGCTGGTCGGAGCCTCAGGGCATTGTGTTTAGCGACCCCCTCGGGTTCCATGACTACAACAAACTCCAGCTCTCTGCCGCCTGCTGCCTTAGCGACTCGGGTACGATTGCTGAGGAGTCATCAATTTTAGGGTTTCCAGCCGTTACACTTCGCGACTCTATCGAAAGACCAGAGGCGCTCGACACAGGTGGCATCATGATGACTGGCCTCAAGTCCAGCGACGTCGTCCGCGCGGTTCGCGTTGCAATGGATTCGCCTTCAAACAGGCAGGGGGTTAGTCAAATCACTCCCGACGATTACCTCGTCACCAATACTAGCGAACGCACAGTAAACTTCATCCTGTCCACTGCGGGCCGCCATCACGCTTGGGCAGGAATTCGACAATAATGCAACGCATTACCATAACTTCCCACTTCTTTTTGGCCGGCGCACGCAGCTGGCGGTCCGATCCGCAGTGTCAAAGCACTGATAGACAACTTCGACCGCCCAGAGGACCTTGAGGTCATCACGTCCGACCGCGATTTGGACGGCCCCTTACCGGGAACAATCCCGACCCAGGTGTGGGCACGACTCGGAGTCGTTCCGGTACTGCGAACTAGGCAGTTGCATCAACTCACCCGAGAATTCACATTGCGGGCGCGTCGTGGCGATCTGCTCTATGCAAATTCCTTGTTCGACCTTCGCTACTCCATCCTCCCGTCCATCCTCTGGGTCATCTGGGGAAAAGGCAGCAATATAGCGCTAGCTCCGCGCGGTGAACTGCACCCGGGGGCATTGGCCATCAAGGCCCGCAAAAAGCGCCTTTTCATCTCATTGCTGCGCACGCTGGGCGTTCTGCGCCAGGTAACATGGCATGCCACGAACCAAGACGAATTGAATCACATACTCAAAGTCTTCCCTGGTGCGTCCACCCTTGTTTCAGAGAACCAAACGTTACTCGGCACGACGGCAACCCTTGGGCGCCCACCAAATAATCCTCGGCAACTCATCTATGCGGGACGCATCACCCCCAAAAAGGGTCTTGATATCTTAATCATATCCCTCGCATCGGTCGACACGCCAGCGGTACTAAATGTTTGCGGCGGCTTCCGTCAGGACGAGCGCGCGTATGCCGAAGATTGCATCAAACAGGCGAACCAACTACCCAGCCATATCGTAGTGAACTTCTTGGGCCCCATACCCCACGACACCCTTTTGGGCATGTACGCACAACACGATCTGGCAGTCACCCCGACCGCGGGCGAGAATTTTGGGCACGCCTTCGCCGAGGCGCTCGCCCATTCGTGCCCAATAATGGTTCCACCAACAACCCCATGGACTGCAACAGCGGAACGGTTAGGCACTCTGGTCCCTGATCTGGATCCAGAGAATTGGGCCCACGCAATCAGGCGCTACCTCAATTCCACCGATGCAGAAATCCTCTCCGCCAAGAAGGCCGCCGGGGCCGAATATGAGAGCTGGCACTCGATGGGCAGTTCTTCAAGTCATCTATTCGCTAGGCTGACCGCCGCAACCACGTGAAGCTCTCAGCCTCTCCCCAAATTAGAGCCCTTATCAGCCCTTTCGGATCCGCTAGTTCCGCCGCACTCTCTGCCTTGGCACTCATAGTCGCAGCCAATGGGGGGCAACTACAAGAAATTGCGGGGTACGCTTTTGGTCTGAGTGTGGCCGCAATAGCAGGAGCACTGCTCGGGGGCGGAACCACGCTAAATTTCGCGACCGGGTCGAATTCCACCCGACAGGCGGTGAGAAGGGTTCGTGCCCAAATTGTTGGCCCTACTACGCTAATTCTCTCATCCCTCGCGTCTATTGTCTTTGGCCATCTTTCGGGCATTGACACCTCTGCGGCATTAGGAGGATCGCTCGCTGGCACAGCCAATAATCTTAGCGAAATTGAAGTCGCATACCTGAGAGGGCTCCTTCGAACCCCTAGCCTCATTGCGGTTGACACGTTGACAAAGTCAGGCGCAGTCGTCCTGACGCTACTCAACACGTCCGTAGCGACAGCCATTGCCACAACGTCCGCGATCCGGTTCATCATTTTGCTGTACCTAGCATGGCACGACCCTTCACGGTCGGGACATCACCGCTTGGCCACCTGCATGCGCCTGGCCTATGACGGAGATTTGTTTGGAACTTCCCTGCTATACGCCCTGATCGACAGGTCTCCTTTCCTACTCATGCCCTTGACTGCACCCCCATATCTAGCAGGCGTCTACTCGACTGCAATGTCGATGCAACAAGCAGCGTCCGGCGCGCTCATATCCGCACCACAGACGTTACTTTCGGTACGAAGAGAGGCTGGCGCACAGCGTTGGATGCGGGGAGTTGAAGCGATTGCAATTGGGGCTGGCGACGGCCGGCGCTCTCTCGGCAGTGGTCGCCGGAGATAAAATCCAATCTCTCATGAGTCTTTCTCTCGCGGCTAACGACGCGGCGATCTGGGTTTACGTCTGGGCGTCCCTGCCAATTGCACTTTTCAATCGGACCCAGCACTTCAGGCTGATTCACTCCGGACGCAGGCGACACGTCTCTGCACTTCTGATGATGACTGTAATATCCCTCCTTGGCTGTGCGGCATTCGGTTTAGCGCACGGTTCGGCTAACATCGTATCCGTTGCGCCCTTGGCTGGGGAGGCAGTCGGACTAATCGCTTTAGTCACTGTTGTTCGACCAATCACGAAGGAGCACGCATGACGGCCACCTTGGTATTTTGGTTTGATAGCCCACCCCATGTGGAGCTCGGGGCTCTGACATCTTTGGCTCGTATCTGGCCTGCGGATGTCAAAGTTCTCCATTTCGAGGAGACCAGGAGTGAACGTCGGTCCCTCGGATGGTCCAATTATTCCGACGAAGGGTGGCCATTGGACTGGCGCAGGGTCGCAAAAGTAGACGTTGACGCCATCTTGCGCGCTTTCCCTCCAGGAGATGCCAATCACCATGTTTTTAATGGCTTGACGGGGAACGTCGGCAACGCTCTTCTACAGGCCACTCGAGTGGCACCACTCGCTGGGTTCACTGTTATGAGCGAGCGGCCGGGATCCTACGGACCGTTGGCTCGACGAGTGGCACGACGCCTCGGGATCCGGGCGAAGCATAAATGGCTACGCAGAAAGTTCGAGCCATCAGTTTCGCTGCTACTTCCGCTCGGACGTTTGGGAGTGGAGACTTTCCAATCTTATGGATGGCCAACTCACAAGATGGCGCCGTTCATGTACTGTCCGCCCGAACAAGCAACTAATCCCACGTTTCCCTCCATCGAGGTGCCGGAAGATGTCGTGAGAGTGCTTTACGTAGGGCGACTGTGCTTTACAACGAAGGGCACAGACACGCTGCTCCGAGCTTGGGAACTCCGTACCGTAAAAGGGGCAACACTGGACATCGTCGGAGACTATGGGCCCGACGCCGAAGCAGTGCACCAATGGGCTCCCAGATCCGACCACGTGCGGATGAGGGGAACCGTGCCAACCCGAGATCTCCTCAACGTGATTCAAGATTTCGACCTGGTCGTCGTACCAAGTGCTTTCGACGGCTGGAATGTGACGGTGAACTTGGCGCTACGGGCCGGGGTGCCCGTGCTTGCTACGCCGGACTCGGTCAGCGCGGACCTAGTCCACTTCAGTGGTGCGGGAGAAATATTTCCGACGGGAGATAGCGACGCATTGGCATCTTCGCTCGATAAGGCCGTCTCTGATCCAGCCGTCCTTCAGGCGTGGACCAGACGTGCGGAGGCGTATCGCGATCGAGTGTCACCTCAGACTGTTGGCGCCTACCTTGCTGGTTGCCTGGAGTTCTCCTTGGGGGTCGCTAAGCGGCGCCCAACGCCGCCGTGGGAGGCACCGCAGTGAGCAGGATCGTAATAGCAATATGCACCGTTCTAATCGGACTTTCCGCGACGAGCATTCCCGCGCTCACCCCATACAGCTTGTACCTACGCCTCTCGGCGGCCCTGATTTTGGGTGGGAGTTTCGTTCTTTCGCCCGCTAAAGGCTCGAATGATCGCCGAGCGCGCGGAATCTACTGGATTGCAGGTTTGCACGCTGCATTGTTGGTGACCCTTTTCGCAGTTCATCCTGCTGACCCCTTCCCCTTGGCTCGCCTGCTGGGGGTCCTACTGCTTTTGGGCGTGTCGTGGCCGCTGCATCGGAGCTATGAGGCGAGAGAAGTCGCAGACGGCATGTGGTCCGGAATATGCGTGCTACTCGTTCTTGGGATTGCCTTTACAGGATCAACCTCTATCGCATTCGAGCAAGGACGATTCCGGGGGGTCTTCGAGAACGCCAATCTTTTGGGCTTTGTTTCAGGGCTGCTCCTCTTTCTCGCTACTGTCCGCCAAGGGGGATGGACCAAGTTCGTCATGGTGATTGTCGCCATAGCCTCCCTATTGGCTTCCGCGAGTCGTTCCTCAGCGTTGGTATTCTTTGGCTTGATTGTTCTGCTTGGATTTTTCGCCGATAATCGCTTCGCTGTGAGATTTTCACTTGGTTTCACTGTGACTGCCGCAGCGATCGCGGCGTTCTACCCATCTATTCTTTTTGGGCACGATCTGTTTCGAGCCGGTAATTCGCGGATGCCTTCGATGGAGATTGCTCAGCTGGTTCTATCTGACAGCCCTCTCTTCGGCTATGGTTTCACGCGCGGTGGCGAAGTTATACTTGGCAACGTGGTTGCAGGATCCGCCTTCTCTTTCGCCATTATCGGAGGGCTCCTTGGGCTAACCTTTTTGGCGGCGACGTTCTACACCATGCTCCTCTCAAGCTGGAGGCTTTCGACCACGACAGGGTGCTTTGCGATCGCCCTTATCGCGTACTCCTTCTCTGAGGCGTGGCTTCTCACGATGAGTGGCCCCACCACGCTTCTTGCGATGATGGCCTGGCTCGCAATCGAGACTGGGGAGAAGAGGACTCGTAGTCGGGCTAGACGAACTGAGCCCCAATTCAGGTCGGTTCAGCGACGTTTGAGGCATTCCGTTCGTCCAGAAATTCCCGGTGCTCGTTACGGCGACCGTCGTGGATCTGCGACGGTCTAATCACCCGCCAGGTGCCAGATCTCGTACGCTTCTACACAATTGATTGGGAATCACGTGACCAGCAAGATCACCGTCGTCGGCACGGGCTACGTCGGCCTGTCCATGGCCGTCCTGCTCGCGCAGCACCACCAGGTCGTCAGCTTCGACATCGACGCAGACCGCGTCGCGATGCTGCAGCAGGGTCGCAGCCCGATCCACGACGAGGAGATCATCGACTTCCTGGCCCACCGGGAGCTCGACCTGACCTTCACCCTCGACAAGGACCGGGCCTACGCCGACGCCGAGTTCGTCGTCATCGCCACGCCCACCGACTACGACCCGCAGACCAACTAC
>NZ_ALWX01000033.1 GCF_000297495.1 Janibacter hoylei PVAS-1
CCACCAGATCCGCGCCGAGKTCTGCAGCCAGTGCCACCCGTCTACACGGGCAAGCAGAAGATCATGGACACCGGTGGTCGCGTGGCCCGCTTCCAGAAGCGCTACGGCCAGAAGACCGAGGCCAAGTAGTCACCTCGATGCGCCGGTCAGCCCCTCGGGCTGGCCGGCGCATCGTCGTCTCCAGCCACCGCCGCCCCCACCCACCCGCCAGGAGGTCCCCGTGCTCGAGTCCGTCGAGACACTGCTCGCCGAGCACTCCGAGCTCGAGCACGCCCTGGCCGACCCGGCCGTCATCGGTGACCCCGACCGGCTGCGCGAGGTCAACCGTCGCTATGCCGAGCTGACCCCGGTCGTGGCCGTGCAGCGGGAGCTCGACCTCGCCATCGGCGACCTTCAGGCGGCGCGCGAGCTCGCCGGCGAGGACCCCGCCTTCGCCGAGGAGGTCCCCGCACTCGAGGCCGCCGTCGCCGCCCTCGAGGACCGGCTGCGCCGCCTGCTCATCCCGCGCGACCCGGACGACGACCGTGACGTCATCCTCGAGATCAAGGCGGGCGAAGGGGGAGAGGAGTCGGCCCTCTTCGCCGGTGACCTGCTGCGCATGTACCTGCGGCACGCGGAGAAGCGCGGCTGGACCACCCGCCTGCTCGACGCCACCGAGTCCGACCTCGGCGGCTACAAGGACGTGCGCGTCGCCGTCGCGGCCAAGGGGACCCCCGAGCCCGGCGCCGCGCCCTGGGCCCGCCTCAAGTACGAAGGGGGAGTCCACCGCGTCCAGCGCGTCCCCGTCACCGAGAGCCAGGGCCGGATCCACACCTCGGCCGCGGGCGTCTGGGTCATGCCCGACGTCGGCGACGTCGTCGAGGTGGAGATCGACCCCAACGACCTGAAGATCGACGTCTACCGTTCCTCCGGGCCCGGCGGGCAGTCGGTCAACACGACCGACTCCGCGGTGCGCATCACCCACCTGCCCACCGGCACGGTCGTCTCCTGCCAGAACGAGAAGTCCCAGCTGCAGAACAAGGAGTCGGCGATGCGCGTGCTGCGCGCCCGCCTGCACCAGATGGCCATGGACGAGGCGGCGGCCGAGGCCAAGGAGGCCCGCGCCTCGCAGGTGCGCACCGTCGACCGCTCCGAGCGGATCCGCACCTACAACTTCCCCGAAAACCGGATCAGCGACCACCGCACCGGATTCAAGGCCAACCGCCTCGACGCCGTCCTCGACGGCGACCTCGACCCGGTCGTCGACTCCGCGGTGCAGGCCGACGAGGAGGCGCGCCTCGCCGCCCTCGCCGGGGCAGGGGAGTGACCTCCCTCCGCTCGGCGCTGACGGAGGCGACAGCCGCGCTCACCGCGGCCGAGGTGCCCTCACCCCGCGCCGACGCCCTCGCCCTCGTCGGGCACGTGCTCGGCGCCGACCGGGGCGAAGTCGAGCGCCGGCTCGTCCTCGGCGGCGAGCTCGACGACGCGGCCGCCGAGCGGCTGCGCCGTCTCGTCGAGGAGCGGGCCACCCGGGTGCCGCTGCAGCACCTCACCGGCACCGCCCCCTTCCGCCGGCTCGAGCTGCACGTCGGGCCGGGGGTCTTCGTGCCCCGCCCGGAGACCGAGCAGGCCGTCGACCACGTCATCGCCGCACTGCCGGCCACCGACCGGCCGATCGTCGTCGACCTGTGCACCGGCTCCGGGGCACTCGCGCTCGCCGTCGCCGACGAGACGGACGCCGAGGTCACGGCCGTCGAGCTCAGCGACCTCGCCCTCGCCTGGGCCGCCCGCAACGTCGAGGCGACCGGTCTGCCCGTCGCGCTCGTCGCCGCCGACGCCACCGCGGACCCGCGCGAGGTGCCCGGGCTCGCCGGCCTCGTCGGCCGCGTGGACGTCGTCGTGAGCAACCCGCCCTACATCCCCGCCGGCATGGTGCCGCTCGACCCCGAGGTCGCCGACCACGACCCCGACATGGCGCTCTACGGCGGCAGCGACGACGGTCTGTCCATCCCCCTCGCCGTCGCCGCCACCGCGGCGGCCCTGCTGCGACCGGGCGGCCGGCTCGTCATGGAGCACGCCGACAGCCAGGGCGAGAGCCTGCCTCGCGCGCTCGCCGCGACCGGCGACTGGAGCGACGTCGCCGACCACGCCGACCTCACCGGCCGCGCCCGGACGACGACCGCCCGGCGCGGCGCAGGCGCCCGTCGGGGACCGGCTGCAGCCGACTAGGGTGTGGCGCATGAGTCCAGTCGTCGATGCGACCTCCGACGACCGCACCGGGAGCGTCGCCACCACGGTCGACGCCGTCCGCCGCGGCGAGATCGTCGTCATCCCCACCGACACCGTCTACGGGATCGGGGCCGACGCCTTCGACCCGGCGGCCGTCGCCAACGTCCTCATGGCGAAGGGGAGGGGCCGCGAGATGCCCCCGCCCGTCCTCATCCCCGACGTGCGCACCGTCGACGGGCTGGCCCGGGCCGTCCCGGACTGGGCCCGCCGGCTCATCGACGAGCTGTGGCCCGGCCCGCTCACCCTCGTGCTGCTCGCCCAGCCCTCCCTCCACTGGGACCTCGGCGAGACCGCCGGCACCGTCGCCCTGCGCATGCCCGACGACGAGATCGCGCTCGAGGTCCTGCGCGAGACCGGCCCGATGGCGGTGACGAGCGCCAACCGCACCGGCGAGCCGGCCGCCACGACCATCACCGACGCCGCCGTGCAGCTCGGCCCGGTCGTCAGCGTCTACCTCGACGGCGGCCCGCGCACCAGCCTCGAGCCGTCGACGATCATCGACTGCACGGGCGAGCGACCCGAGGTCCTGCGCCTGGGTGCGATCGGTCGAGACCGTCTCGAGGAGATCCTCGGCGACGGCTTCGACCGGGCCGACGACGAAGGGGGGCGTGCCCCCCCTTCGACGACCCGCAGCCCGGCGACCTGCCCGAGTACCACGACGAGGACCCCGTCGTCGCGGCCGCCGAGGAGGCCCGTCTGCACCGCCCGCGCCATGGCGCCGGTGCCGGCGACGACGAGCAGTGGGAAGATCTCCCCGCAGACGGCGGCCCGACCGCTGACGTGCACGACCCGACGACCGACACCACCCCCGACCCGGAGGCACCGCGATGACCGACGACACCTTCTACGGCTCCGACTTCGGCGCACTGAGCGCCTTCGACCCGGAGATCGCCGGTGTGCTCACCAGCGAGCTCGACCGCATCCGCGGGGGCCTGCAGCTCATCGCCAGCGAAAACATCTCCTCGCCCGAGGTGCTCACGGCACTGGGCTCGACTTTGAGCAACAAGTACGCCGAGGGCTACCCGGGCCGGCGCTACTACGGTGGCTGCTCCGAGGTCGACAAGGCGGAAAACCTGGCGATCGAGCGCGCCAAGAGCCTGCTCGGTGCCGAGCACGCCAACGTCCAGGCGCACTCCGGGGCGAGCGCCAACCAGGCGGTCTACGGTGCCTTCCTCCAGCCGGGGGAGAAGATCCTCGCGATGTCGCTGCCGCACGGTGGCCACCTCACGCACGGCACCAAGGTCTCCTTCTCCGGCAAGTGGTTCGACGCCGTCCACTACGGTGTGCACCCCGAGACCGAGGACGTCGACTACGACGAGATGGAGCGTCTGGCCAAGGAGCACCGGCCCAAGGTCATCTGCTCCGGCGGCTCCGCGATCCCGCGACTGCTCGACTTCGAGCGGATCCGCGCGATCTGCGACGAGGTCGGCGCGATCATGTGGGTCGACGCGGCGCACTTCATCGGCCTCGTCGCCGGCAAGGCGATCCCGAGCCCGGTCCCGCTCGCCGACGTCGTCACCTTCACGACGCACAAGGTCCTGCGCGGCCCCCGCTCCGGTGCACTCGTGTGCAAGGAGGAGCACGCCAAGGCGCTCGACAAGGCGATCTTCCCGATGATGCAGGGCGGGCCGCAGATGCACACGATCGCTGCCAAGGCGGTGAACTTCAAGGAGTGCGCGACGCCCGAGTACCAGCAGTACGCGGCCGACGTCATCGCCAACTCCAAGGTGCTCGCCGACGAGCTGCGGGGGCGCGGCATCCGCCCGACGACCGGCGGCACCGACACCCACCTGTCGCTGCTCGACCTGCAGGGCGTCGGCGTCACCGGTGTCGACGCCGAGGCGCGCTGCGACGCGGCCGGCATCACGCTCAACAAGAACGCCATCCCCAACGACCCGCAGAAGCCCTCGGTCGCCTCCGGCATCCGCGTCGGCACGCCGTGCGTCACGACGCAGGGCATGGGCACGGACGAGATGGTCAAGATCGCCGAGCTCATCCACACGGCGGTCACGACGGGCGACGCCGACCCGGAGCACGCCGTCTCGCGCGAGGTGCGGGCCCAGGTGCGCGAGCTCGTCACCACCTTCCCGGCCTACCCCCGCTGATCCCAACGGTGGTTGAGGTGTGAGGAGCTCTGCGAGGAGCCTCGAAACCACGAGTGTCGGGGGGCAGCGGTGAGGGAGTACGTCTTCGTCTTCCTCACCGCGCTCGTCACGACCTATGTCCTCGTGCCGCTGCTGCGGACGGTCGCCATCCGGGTCGGTGCCTTCACCGAGGTGCGCGAGCGCGACGTGCACGTCGTGCCCATCCCGCGCCTGGGTGGGGTGGCGATGTTCTTCGGCTACGCCGCGGCGACGCTCGTCGCCTGGCGGATGCCCTTCCTCCGGCAGGTCTTCGAGTCGGGGGAGCTCATCGGCATCCTCATCGGCGCCGGCGTGGTCTGCCTCGTCGGGGCGATCGACGACGTGCGCGAGCTCGACGCCCTGACCAAGCTCGGCGGCCAGCTCGTGGCCGCGGCGATCATCGCCTTCGCCGGCGTGCAGTTCTTCTCGCTGCCCCTCGGGGTCGTCACCGTGCTGCCGGCGCCGCTGCTCGTGCTCATGACGATCTTCATCGTCGTGCTGTGCATCAACGCGGTGAACTTCATCGACGGCCTCGACGGGCTCGCCGCGGGGCTGGTGGCCATCGCGGCGATCGCCTTCTTCATCTACAGCTACCTCATCTCCGCCAGCTATGCGCCGCCCAACGTCTTCTCCGGGGCGACCTTCGTCTCCGCCGCGCTCGCAGGAGCCTGTCTGGGCTTCCTCCCGCACAACGTCTTCCCCGCCAAGCTCTTCATGGGCGACTCGGGGGCGCTGACGCTCGGGCTGCTGCTCGCGGCGGCCGCGATCCTCAACGTCGGCCAGATCGACCCGGCCCAGGTGAGCCAGCTCGGCGCCAACCAGGTCGCGGCCACGGTCCTGCCGCTGCTCATCCCGATCTCGATCATGCTGCTGCCCCTGCTCGACGTCGTGTGGGCCGTCGCCCGTCGCACCGCCCGCGGTCAGCGACCCTGGCAGGCCGACGCCCAGCACCTGCACCACCGGATGCTGCGCATCGGGCACGGGCACCGTCGCGCCGTCCTCCTGCTGTGGCTGTGGGGTGGCGTCGTCGCGCTGGGCTCGGTGAGCTTCGTCGTCCTGCCGCCGCTCGTCGCGGCCGTCGGGGGAGTGCTCATGCTCGCGCTGGCGGCGAGTCTGACGACCTGGCTGCCGCGGTTTTCGGCACCGGGGCACCGGCCCAAGGAGTACGACGACCAGGGGCAGCGGATCGACGTGTGAGGGGCCGCACTGCTGGGAATTGGTGGCCCTCGGGACGCTTGTGTAAACTTTCACAAGCGCCCGCCGGACCGTCTGGTCCGACCCGAAGAGCACCCCAGCTCCCGTCCCGAAATGAGCCGATGACGACGAGTCAGCGCCGAAGCCCCGTGCCGGGCATGCGCCGTGGCGTCCTCGTCGCCGGGGTCATCGGGACCGCGCTCGCCACCGCGGGTGGTGCCGTGGCGAAGGGGGCCGACGGCGCCCTGAGCGCCCTCGCCGGGTCGCTCCTCGCCTTCTTCGTCGTCCTCACCGGACTCATGGCGATCTCGCTCATCGTGGCCGGTGACGTCGGGACGTCGATGGCCGGTGCCGGGGTGGTCTACCTCGGCCAGCTCATCCTCCTCGTCGCGGCCGTCGCGGTCCTGCGCGAGATGTCGTGGCTCGACGGCCGCACCGCTGCCCTCTCCGCCATCGTCGCGACCGTCCTCCTCCAGGTGGGTGTCGTCGCGGGCTACGTCCGCAGCCGTCACCTGGTCCACCCGGTTGGAGCCGGCGCATGAGTGCCCTGGCCCGGCGGCCGAAGGGGGAGACTCCTCGCTTCGTGACCAAGGCGCTCCCGAGCGCCGAGGAGTCTGCGGCGAGCGCCGAGCGCTATCGCTCCGACCCGACGCGGCCCCATCCTGCGGCCGCATCCGACGCGATGGCCGCCACGGTCCTCGCCCACCTGATCACCGGGCCCATCCTGTACGGCGCGATCGGCTGGCTGCTCGATCGGTGGCTGGGGACGTCGTTCCTCGTCATCATCGGAGTCGTCGGCGGTATGGCACTGTCGCTGTACGTGATCTGGCTCCGGTACGGTACGTCCCAGGCACCCCACCCCGACCGCGCCACTGCGTCGACGCTCGGTGCCCAGCCACACAACGAGGAGAACCAGTGATCCTGACTGCGCCCGCGCTGCCTGCTGCCGGTGGAGGGGAGTTCCACTCCCCGACGCCGGAGATCTTCTGGCAGCCGCTCTTCGAGGTCGGCGGCATCGTCGTCACCAACCAGATGGCGTGGGCCGCCATCGTCACAGCGGTCGTCTCGATCGCGCTGATCACCCTGAGCCGCAAGGCGGCCGTCGTCCCGAGCAAGGGGCAGTGGCTCCTCGAGGGCTTCTACAACTTCCCGCGCAACAGCGTGGCGCGCGACATGATCGGGACCAAGGAGTTCCGCAAGTTCGTGCCGCTCATCGTCACCCTCTTCACGATGGTGCTCTTCTACAACCTGATGGGCATCTTCCCCTTCGCGATGAACCCGGTCACCGGCAAGATCGGCTTCCCGATCGCCCTCGTCGCGGTCGTCTACGTGGTCTACCACTGGATCGGCTTCCAGAAGATGGGCTTCGTCGGCTACTTCAAGCACATGGTGCCCCCGGGGCTGCCGGGCTGGATCGTGCCCGTCGTCTTCCTGCTCGAGCTGATCACCTACTTCATCACCCGGCCGCTGACGCTGGCCCTGCGACTCTTCGGCAACATGTTTGCCGGTCACATGGTCATCTACCTCTTCGTCACCGCCGGCGCCTACTTCCTGCTCGACGGCGGCATCCTGCTGAAGTTCCTGTCCCTGCCGACCTTCCTCATGGCCGGCGTCATGGTCCTCTTCGAGGCCCTGGTGCAGTTCCTGCAGGCCTTCGTCTTCGTCCTGCTGACCTCCAGCTACATCGCCGGAGCTCTGGCCGACGACCACTGAGTCGGCACCCCGCACCTACAACTGCATAGCACCACCACCCAGAACTTCCCCGTGGGACAGACCCCGCGGCGGATCACAGAAACACGAAAGAGGAATCATCGTGGAAATCTCCGGCAACCTCTCGCTCATCGGTTACGGCCTCTCCGCCATCGGCCCGGCCATCGCCGTCGGTCTGATCTTCGCCGCGTACATCAACGGTGTCGCCCGTCAGCCCGAGGCCCGCGGCCTGCTGCAGCCGATCGCCATCCTCGGCTTCGCCCTCGCCGAGGCCCTCGCCATCTTCGGTCTGGTGCTCTTCTTCCTCTGAGCCTGCCGGCAACGGCCATCCGTCATCGGCACCAGTAACTAGGAGTACCCGTGCACATCACCGCAACCGCCTCGTCGGTCGTGGGTCTCGCCGCGGCCGAAGGGGAGAGCATGCCGCTCATCCCGCACATCCCGGAGCTCGTCTTCGGTCTCGTCATGTTCGCGATCCTGTACTTCGTCGTCGCGAAGTACGTGGTCCCGAACATCGAGAAGGCCTACGCCGAGCGTCACGCCGCGATCGAGGGTGGCATCGCCCAGGCCGAGAACGCCCAGGCCGAGGCCGAGGCCGCCAAGGCCCAGTACGAGGCCCAGCTGGCCGAGGCCCGTGCCGAGGCCGCGAAGATCCGTGAGGACGCGCGCGCCGAGGGCGCCGCGATCGTCGCGGAGATGCGTGGTCAGGCCCAGGACGAGGCCAACCGCATCACCGAGTCGGCGCACAAGCAGATCGAGGCCGAGCGCCAGCAGGCGGCCGTCTCGCTGCGCGGTGAGGTGGGTCGCCTGTCGACCGACCTGGCCGGTCGCATCGTCGGCCACGAGCTGCAGGACTCCTCGAGCCGTGCGGGTCTCATCGACCGCTTCCTGGCCGAGCTGGAGTCCGGTCAGGTCCAGCCCGAAAAGGTCGGTCAGTCCCAGCAGGGTGACGCCTGATGCGAGGCTCCTCCCGCGCAGCCGTGGCCGAAGGGCGTCAGTCCTTCGAGACGGTCCTGATGTCCGGTGACCCGGCCGTCGTGGCGGACGAGCTCTTCGCGGTGACCGCGCTGCTCGACGACAACGCGACCCTGCGTCGCGGCGTCGCCGACCCCTCTCGCGAGGGGAAGGACAAGGCGGACCTCATCACCCGGCTGCTGCACGGCAAGGTCTCCAACGAGACCGTCGGCATCGTCGCCGTGCTCGTCGCCCAGCGATGGGCGCAGGAGCGCGACCTCACCGACACCGTCGAGCGCTTCGCCGTCGAGGCCTCCCTCAAGGGGGCCGAGGATGCCGGCGCGATCGACCAGGTCGAGGACGAGCTCTTCCGCTTCGAGCGCATCGTGGCCGGCAACCCCGAGCTGCGCGACGCCATCGGCAACCGCTCCGGCGACGCCGCCGGCAAGGCGGACCTGGTCGCCGGACTGCTGCAGGGCAAGGCCCGTCCGGAGACGGTCCGACTGGCCCGCCAGTCGGTGCTCGCCCCCCGGGGCCGTCGCTTCGACCGCACGCTCGAGGAGTACCTCGACATCGCGGCCGAGCGTCGCCAGCAGCTGACTGCCGTCGTCACGACCGCGGTCGACCTCACGCAGGAGCAGCACGCCCGGCTCGCCGGCGCGCTGCAGCAGATCTACAGCAAGCCCGTCCAGCTGCAGATCGTCCACGACGAGGACGTCATCGGCGGGATCCGGGTCCAGATCGGCGACGAGGTCGTCGACGGGACCGTCCTGCGACGTCTCGACGAGGCGAAGCGCCACCTGGCCGGCTGACAGCCCGGGTCAGACCACCCATGCAGACCACATACTCGGCCGACACAGCGGCCGGCAACGAGGAGAAGACAACATGACGGAGCTTTCGATCCGTCCGGAGGAGATCCGGGACGCCCTGGACGGCTACGTGCGGTCCTACAACCCGGGCGCGGCCTCCCGCGAAGAGGTCGGTCGCGTCACCGACACCGGTGACGGCATCGCCCACGTCGAGGGACTCCCTTCGGCCATGACCAACGAGCTGCTCGAGTTCGAGGACGGCACCCTCGGCCTCGCGCTCAACCTCGACGTCCACGAGATCGGTGTCGTCGTCCTCGGCGACTTCTCCAAGATCGAAGAGGGCCAGACGGTCAAGCGCACCGGCGAGGTCCTCTCGGTCCCGGTCGGTGACAACTTCCTCGGCCGCGTCGTCAACCCGCTCGGCCAGCCGATCGACGGCCTCGGCGACATCGAGGCCGAGGAGCGCCGCGCGCTCGAGCTGCAGGCCCCGTCCGTCGTCCAGCGCAAGTCGGTCCACGAGCCGCTGCAGACCGGTCTGAAGTCGGTCGATGCCATGACCCCGATCGGCCGTGGCCAGCGTCAGCTGATCATCGGTGACCGCCAGACCGGCAAGACCACGGTCGCGGTCGACACGATCATCAACCAGAAGCAGTTCTGGGAGACCGGCGACCCGCAGAAGCAGGTCCGCTGCATCTACGTCGCCATCGGCCAGAAGGGCTCCACGATCGCGTCCGTCAAGGGCACGCTCGAGGAGGCCGGCGCGATGGAGTACACGACGATCGTCGCGGCTCCCGCCTCCGACGCCGCCGGCTTCAAGTACCTCGCCCCCTTCACCGGCTCGGCCATCGGTCAGCACTGGATGTACCAGGGCAAGCACGTCCTCATCGTCTTCGACGACCTGAGCAAGCAGGCCGAGGCCTACCGCTCGATGTCGCTGCTGCTCCGCCGCCCGCCGGGCCGCGAGGCCTACCCGGGTGACGTCTTCTACCTGCACTCGCGTCTGCTCGAGCGCTGCGCCAAGCTCTCGGACGACATGGGCGCCGGCTCGATGACCGGTCTGCCGATCATCGAGACGAAGGCGGGCGACGTCTCGGCGTACATCCCGACCAACGTCATCTCGATCACCGACGGCCAGATCTACCTGCAGGCCGACCTCTTCAACTCCGACGTCCGCCCCGCCATCGACGTGGGTGTCTCGGTCTCGCGTGTCGGCTCGGCCGCGCAGACCAAGGCGATGAAGTCGGTCTCCGGTCGCCTCAAGCTCGACCTGGCCCAGTACCGCGCGCTCGAGGCCTTCGCGATGTTCGCCTCGGACCTCGACCCCGCGTCGAAGCAGCAGCTGGCCCGAGGCGCCCGCCTCGTCGAGCTGCTCAAGCAGAAGCAGGCCGACCCCTACCCGGTCCCCGAGCAGGCCGTCGCCATCTGGGCCGGCACCACCGGTGAGCTGGACCCGATCGCCGTCGAGGACGTGCGTCGCTTCGAGGCCGAGTTCCTCGACCACCTGCGGCGCAACAAGAACGACCTCATGGAGGGCATCCAGGAGACGGGCAAGCTCGAGGACTCGACGATCTCCGCCCTCGAGGCCGAGATCAAGACCTTCCGCGACAGCTTCGTCCCCTCCAACAAGGAGGACGTCCCGGTCGGTTCGGCGGAGGAGTCGGGCGACGACGCCCAGGACTCCGAGCAGGTCCAGATCGTCAAGCAGAAGCGCTGACCCACCACCGGTCGGGCGCCGTCAGCGGCGCCCGACCGGGGGCAGCAGCCCCCGACCGCCGGCCCTGAGCCGACCACAGACCACCAGAGAGGCGGAAGCACATGGGAGCGCAGATCCGGGAGTACCGGCAGCGCATCCGGTCCGTCAGTGCGACCAAGAAGATCACGCGCGCCATGGAGCTCATGGCGGCCTCGCGGGTCGTCAAGGCCCAGCAGGCCGTGCGTGAGTCCACGCCCTACGCCCGCGCACTCACCCGCGCGGCGTCGGCCGTGGCCACGTACTCCGACGAGGACCACCCGCTGACCACCGAGCCGGAAAACGTGCGCCGTGCCGCGGTGCTCGTCATCGCGGCCGACCGCGGCCTCGCGGGCGGCTACAACTCCAACGTCCTCAAGGAGGGGGAGCGGGTCTCCGCCGCCCTTCGTGACCAGGGCAAGGAGGTCCAGACGTACCTCGTGGGTCGTCGCGCGGTCTCCTACTACTCCTTCCGCAAGAAGGAGTTCGTCGCGGAGTGGACCGGCTCGTCCGAGAAGCCGAGCTTCGAGAACGCCCGTGAGATCGGCGAGCGGCTCGTCGCGGACTTCGTCAAGGAGTACGAGGAGGGCGGCGTCGACGAGGTCCACGTCGTCTACACGCGCTTCGTCTCGATGGTGACGCAGGAGGCCGAGGTCATCCGGCTGCTGCCGCTCGAGGTCGTCGAGGGCGTCGAGGAGCCGGGCGCGGACGAGCTCTACCCGCTCTACGAGTTCGAGCCGAGCGGCGAGGAGCTGCTCGACACGCTGCTGCCGCGCTACGTCAACGCGCGCATCTTCAACTGCCTCCTCCAGGCGGCTGCCTCCGAGCTCGCGGCGCGCCAGCGCGCCATGAAGTCGGCGACGGACAACGCCGAGGAGCTCATCAAGAAGTACACCCGACTGGCCAACCAGGCCCGTCAGGCCGAGATCACCCAGGAAATCTCCGAGATCGTCGGCGGGGCCGGGGCCCTGGCCGAGTCCAAGTGAGAAGGTAGAGAGAACCCATGACTGCCACCGTCACCGAAGAGAACACCACCCAGGCGGGTGGGGTCGGGCGCATCTCCCGCGTCACCGGCCCGGTCGTCGACGTCGAGTTCAGCGCCGACACGATGCCCGACCAGTACAACCTGCTCACCACCGAGGTCCAGCTCGGGGAGACCACCCGCACGCTGAACCTCGAGGTCGCCCAGCACATCGGCGACAACATGGTCCGCGCCATCTCCCTGCAGCCCACCGACGGCCTCGTCCGCGGCGGCCAGGTGCAGGACACCGGCGGCCCGATCAGCGTCCCCGTCGGCGACGTCACCCTCGGCAAGGTCTTCAACGCGACCGGCGCCTGCCTCAACCTCGAGGAGGGCGAGACCCTCGAGGTCAACGAGCGCTGGGGCATCCACCGCTCCGCCCCGGCCTTCGACCAGCTCGAGTCGAAGACCCAGATGTTCGAGACCGGTATCAAGGTCATCGACCTGCTGACCCCCTACGTCCAGGGTGGCAAGATCGGCCTCTTCGGTGGTGCCGGTGTCGGCAAGACCGTCCTCATCCAGGAGATGATCGCCCGCGTCGCGCGCGACCACGGCGGTGTCTCCGTCTTCGCCGGTGTCGGCGAGCGCACCCGTGAGGGCAACGACCTCATGGTCGAGATGGAGGAGGCCGGCGTCCTCGGTCAGACCGCCCTGGTCTTCGGCCAGATGGACGAGCCGCCGGGCACGCGTCTGCGCGTGGCCCTGTCCGCGCTGACCATGGCGGAGTACTTCCGCGATGTCCAGAAGCAGGACGTGCTGCTCTTCATCGACAACATCTTCCGCTTCACGCAGGCCGGCTCCGAGGTCTCCACGCTGCTGGGCCGCATGCCCTCCGCCGTGGGTTACCAGCCGACCCTCGCCGACGAGATGGGCGTCCTCCAGGAGCGCATCACCTCGACGCGTGGTCACTCGATCACCTCGATGCAGGCGATCTACGTGCCGGCCGACGACTACACCGACCCGGCCCCGGCGACGACCTTCGCGCACCTCGACGCGACGACCGAGCTCAACCGTGAGATCGCGTCCATGGGTATCTACCCGGCCGTGGACCCGCTCACCTCGACGAGCCGCATCCTCGACCGTCGCTACATCGCGGAGGACCACTACAACACCGCGGTCCGCGTGAAGTCGATCCTGCAGAAGAACAAGGAGCTGCAGGACATCATCGCCATCCTCGGTATCGACGAGCTGTCCGAGGAGGACAAGATCCTCGTCAACCGGGCGCGTCGCATCCAGCGCTTCCTGTCGCAGAACACCTACGTCGCCAAGCAGTTCACCGGCATCGAGGGGTCGACGGTCCCGCTGGCCGACACCATCGAGGCCTTCACCAAGATCGCCGACGGTGAGTACGACCACGTGGCCGAGCAGGCCTTCTTCATGTGCGGTGGCCTCGACGACGTCGAGCGCCAGTGGGCGGAGATCCAGAAGAGCCTCTGACCCACCCGCAGCACGGCCACGGCCGCTCCCTTCGTCACGAAGGGGGGCGGCCGTCGCCGTCGCGGGGGAGGGCCGCCCCCGGTCGGACGGCATTGGGCCGCACGCGGGCCTGCCCGTACACTGGCGGCCATGACGACTTCCGGCGAGCAGCCCTACGCACCTCCGCCGCCCCCGGGCCAGCAGCCTCAGAGCGGGCAGTCGCAGCAGGCGCCGCCGCCGTCCGGCTACCAGCCCCCCGGCCAGCAGCAGTCCTACGGTCAGCAGCAGCCCTACGGCCAGCCGCCGCAGGGTGCCCCGGGTGGCTACCAGGCTCCGCAGCAGCCGTCGAGCGGGCGGTACCACGTCAACGTCATGGGACAGGAGTACGGGCCCTACGGGCTGACTGAGCTCGCCGCCATGGCGACCAACGGCCAGCTCAAGGGCGACAGCCCGGTCCGCGGGGAGGGCTCGGACAACTGGTTCCCGGCCTCGCAGGTCCCCGGGCTGTTTTCCACCCGCGAGTGGATGACGACGCTGCTCCTGTCGGTCCTCGTCGGGGGCTTCGGTGTCGACCGCATGTACCTCGGGCAGGTCGGGCTGGGCGTCCTCAAGCTCGTCACCTGTGGCGGCATGACGATCTGGACGATCATCGACATCGTCCTCGTCGCCACCCGCAAGATGGTCGACGTCGACGGGCGCCCGCTGCGATGACCCAGCCCGTCGTGCCGCCGCAGCACCAGCAGGTCCACCTGGCGAAGGGCGTGGGCATCACCCAGCGCGCCATCGTGCCGGTACTCGCCGCGATCAGCCTCGTCGGGCTGGTCATCGCTCGGGCCTGGCCGGTCCAGTCGGTCGACTCCGGCGACCCGACGTGCGCGCTGCGCCTGCTGACGGGCCTGCCGTGCCCGGGGTGCGGCATGACGCGCGCGTGGGTGCACATGGCGCACGGCGACGTCCTCACCGCCTTCGAGTACAACCTCTTCGGCCCGATCGGCATGGCGATGGCCGCTGGCCTGGTCGTCTACACCGCGGTCGCGCTCGTGCGGCGACGACCCACCGAGAGGTTGCTCGACTGGCTCAACCCCAAGATCGTGCTGACCCTCGTCCTCGTGTGGCTGGGCTACTCGGTCGTGCGGATGGTCAGCCTGGGCATGGGGCAGGACTACTTCTCGCTCGTCGTCTCCTGAGGCGCGCGCAGACCCATCACCCCGGCGGGCTACGATGACAGCCTGCCGCCGTACCGAGACGAAGGACCCCCCCGTGAGCTCCCTCAACGTTGAACTCGTCGCCGCCGACCGCAAGGTCTGGTCCGGTGAGGCCACCATGGTGCGCGCCCGCAGCACCGAAGGCGAGATCGGCATCCTGCCCGGTCACACCCCCCTGCTCGGCGTCCTCATCGAGGGCGACGTCGTCATCCACTCCACCGAGGGCGACCAGACGGCGACGATCGACGGTGGCTTCCTGTCCGTCGACCACGACAACGTGACGATCGTCGCCGAGACGGTCCAGCCGCCGGCCAAGAGCTGACCCGCGATGACGACCCTGGGCGCGGTGGAGGTGATCCTCCTCGCTGGGTGTGTCGTCATCGCCCTGTGGCTCGTCCTGCTCTGGCTGCGTCGACGGGCGCTGGCCGCGCACGGCCCCGTCTGTCCCTGTGCACTCCGACTGCCCGGGTCGCCTCGATGGCGACTTGGGTTGTTGCGTCTGCGCTCCGAGAGCCTCGAGTGGTTCCGCGTCAGCGGTCTGTCGACCCACGCCAGCTACTCCTGGGACCGTGAGGGCCTGGAGATCTCCACCCCGTCGTCCGAGTCGGTCTCGATGCCAGGGCTCGCGGCCGCTGTCTCGCTGCGGCTGACGGGGGAGGAGGGGCACCTCGCCGACCTCGCGGTCGAGCCGAAGATCTACCCCGCCGTCCGCTCGTGGCTGGAGTCGGCGCCCCCGGGCCGCGGCGTCAACGTCACCTAGCGGAGCGGTCGGGGCGCTCCTCACGACCCACCGCCCGGCCTGCCACACGCCACGTCCCCCGCCGATCTCGAGGTTCGGCCACGC
>NZ_ALWX01000034.1 GCF_000297495.1 Janibacter hoylei PVAS-1
GARCCCAGCGACGCACAGACTCCTTGCCCACACCCTCACGGCGAGCGACGACCTCAGCAGCAGCGGTCAGCGACGGGTACTCCGGCAAGTGCTCTAACACCTGCCGCACACACCGCTCCTTGACCTTCGGATCGATCTTCTTCGGCATGGTTCGCATCCTTCCAACTCACAAGGATGCGGCGCGATACCTGGGGCGCTTCAAAGCCCGCGTGACGTTGGCGTCGTAACCAGTGTGGCGCGAAAGCGCCGAGCCGGTCGTCGTGCAGATGTCCGCGCAATCGAGATTGGCGCGGACGCACTTGGTGAGATCAGTGACTGTGTCCTCACTCAGACAGGCGTCGGCACAGGCGGCGCACGTCTGGGCGCACTCGAAGCAGGCTTGGATGCACTCGATCAACTTGGCTCTGTCGATGCCACCCAGATCTTTCGGGTAGGTCTCGAGCATCTGCTCCACGGTGTGCATGTCTGTACTCCTTCATTCGATGAGGCGACGCGACAACGGTGCATGCGGCACGCGTCGACGAGAGTCCTTGGGCTACCCCAGCGAGGTATGCCGAAACCTGCTCGCCTGGCACAGGAGCGAACAGCTGCTGGGCTATGTGCCCACGATTGGTCAGCATGCCCTGGTTCAAGATGTCGGGACCCTGCTCGAACTCGTCCTGCTCCATCCGACGCAGCCGTACATACTGCCAGGGGGTAAGGGTATGAAAGTTCACGAGGAGAAGGCGCGAAGGAAGGAAGATGGCATGACGACGGCCCATCGGAAGGTTCACGCGGCAGCGACTGCCGCGGCGGCAATTGCGCTGCTGGCAGGGTGCGGAGGAACGGCCGAGGATGACGCGACGCAGTCACCGCAGTCGTCGATGACGTCTGACTCGTCCGCGTCCAGCAGTGGGACCAGCGAGGCAATGGGTGGTCACAAGACTGATGGCGGACCTCCTCCAGAGGGCATCGAGCAGGCGAGTTCGCCGACGTATCCCGTGGGCACGAAGGTGACGTTGACTGCTGACCACATGTCGGGGATGAAGGGGGCCGATGCGACCATCTCGGGCGCCTTCGACACAACGGCCTACTCCATCAGCTACACGCCCACGGACGGCGGCCAGCGGATCACGGACCACAAGTGGGTCGTTCACGAGGAGCTGAAGGACCCCGGCGACGCGCCATTGGAAGCGGGTACCGAGGTCGTCCTGGATGCCGATCACATGGCCGGCATGGATGGCGCCGAGGCGACGATCGACAGCGCGAGCGATGAGACGGTGTACATGGTCGACCTCACGATGGATGGCATGAAGATGACCAATCACAAGTGGGTCGTGGAGAGCGAGATCCAGCCAGCCAAGTGACCTCGACGCTGAGATGCTGCTGAGTGCGCAGTCCGTGGCAGACGACGCCCCCCTTTTTTTGCGTCGATCCTCTGCTGGCTCACATAAGTTTTTTGTCTACAGGTCAAGAAGGGCGGATCGCGGTGTACGGGATCGTGGCGATGGCGCTGGTGGCGGTGTTCGCTGTGGCGTTCCTCTATGCGCTCCACCGGGCTGTCAATGTACTGGCCGAGCCACTAACGGTGCTCCCGGCGCAGTCGGGGTGGTTGCCCCAGGAACATGCGCTCTCCCGGTTCCACGCCCGCTGGTATCCCGCCTCCATCGTCTTCCTCGCCTTCGATGTCGAGATGTTGTTCATGTACCCGTGGGCAGTGGTCGTGGCCGAGGAGGGGATGACTGCGGTGGTGGAGATGTTCCTCTTCCTCGGAGCACTGCTCATCGCCGTGACGTGGGCTTGGCGGGAGGGGGTCTTCCGATGGGTCTGACCCGAATCCTCGCCCATCTGGCGGTCAACTCCGCCCGTGTCCTGATCGTCGAGGCACCGGGTCACTGGCTCACGCGCGTGGAGCTCGAGCAGCAGATGTTGCTCCGAGGCTGGTCTGCGGCATGGACGCCGGCGGATGCGGACGTGCTGGCGGTGTGCGGTGTGCCAGGTCCCGAGCTGGTAGAACTCGCGCAGCGCCTGTGGGAACAGATGCCCGGTCCGCGGGTGCGCGTCGACGTCGCCTCGTCGGCAGTTGTGGGTTCTGCTCTCGAGGACGCGGCAGCGCTCCTTCTCGATACCCCGCATCACCGGGCGGATGCCCGGGAGAGGGCGCAGGAGCCTCGGATTCCTGAGGACCACGGTCAAATGGGCCACGAGGGCATGAACCACGAGGGCATGGACCACGGTGGGCACGAGGGCATGAACCACGAGGCCATGGACCACGAGGGCATGGACCACGCGGGCCACGGGGGGTCATAGCGGAATGGACATGGCCCCGGCCGGGATCGCGCTGGCCCAAGGTGGTCAGGACCGGGACGGTCTGGAGATGGATGTCCTGCATCTCCCGCTCGGTCCTGTGCTTCCGTTTTGGCCGGCTGGGCTGGTGCTGTGCTGCTCGCTGCAAGGTGATGTCGTCGTCGACGCTGCGGCGTCCGTCGTTGACGGTGCGGGCCAGGCGGCCGGCAGCAAGGAGCCCCAGGCCCCACCGGTGCCTGCGTCTGCGGTGCGGTGCGATGGCGTCATGGCGCTGCTGGCGTTGGCCGGGGCGGATGACGCGGCGGCGCGTGCTCGCCGGGCCCGGGACGCCCTGGTGCGTGGCGATCAGGGTGCCGCCCGGGATGTCGTCGAGCGGTTGCACCGTACGGTGCGGAGATCGTGGTTGCTGCGCTGGTCCCTGCGGGGGGTGCTGGTCCTCGATCCGTCCGATCTGGCACGGCACGGCCTGCCGGAGGGTTGCCGGGGAGACGCCCACGATCGCCTGTCGTCCATGGTGGAAGGGCTCCGGAGCGAGGTGTGCGGCGGCGCAGTCCCGGCGGCCGTGGAGTCTGGCGCAGTGCCGTGGGAGAGGATGCCGCATCTGGTGACCGGGTTGGAGCTGGCCACCGTGCGTCTGGCCGTGGCCAGCTTGAATCTGGAACCCTTCTCGACCGTCCAGGAGACGGGGCATGCCTGAGAGTGGCGATGGTGATCGTTGCTGTGGGGTGGGCCGTGGTGACCGGCATCCTCCTGTGCGCTCTGGCCTACGTCGCGGTGACTCTCGATGCCGTGCTCTCGGCCCGGCAGCAGGGTGTGCGCGGCGGGTGGACCGCGCCACTGAGCCGCGCTGCGCGGCTGTTGCGGCAACGCCGACGCACCACCGTGGCCGCGGACACCCTGCTGTGGCGAGTCGGTGGCGCCGGGATGTTCATCGGCGCGTTCTTGATCGTCGCGGTCATCCCGATGGGCCGGTGGGTGCTGGCCGATCCCGATGTGGGCATCGTGTGGTTCAACGTCGTCGACGTCATGGTCTGGGCCCTGGTGTGGCTGACCGGGTGGGGCGCAAACTCCACCCACAGCCTGGTGGGCGGCTACCGCTTCCTGGCCCACGGACTGGCCTACGAGCTGCCGCTGATGTTCGCCCTGGTCGCTCCGGCGATCGCCGCCGGCAGCCTGGGTGTCGGGGATGTGGTGGCCGCCCAGGACGGCCTGTGGTTCGTCGTGTGGATGCCGGTGGCCTTCCTCGTCTACCTAGTGGGCGTGACGGGGTTCTCCGTGTGGGGACCGTTCGCTCCCGCGCTGGCAGCAGACATCGCCGGTGGGGTGCTGGCCGAGCTCTCGGCCGTGGACCGTCTCGTCTTCCAGGCCGGGCGCTACCTGTTCCTGGCGGCTGGAGCAGCCTTCTCGGTGCCGCTGTTCCTGGGCGGTGGCTCCGGGCCGGTGTTGCCCGGCTGGGCCTGGGTGCTGGTCAAGACCGTGGCTGTGCTGGCCGTGCTGGTGTGGCTGCGCCGAAAGGTTCCGCTGGTGCGCCCGGACCGGTTCATGGAGATCGGGTGGATGGTGCTGCTCCCCGCGGTCGTGGTCCAGGACCTGCTCGTGTCCCTCATCGTCGTGTCGGGAGGTTGAGCCGTGCTGACCGGAGTGGCGTTCTGGGTGCTGGCCGTGGTGGCCGTGGCCGCGGGCGTGGCCGTGTTCGTGGTGGACTCCATGGCACGAGCCACGTACGCCCTGGCCCTGTCGTTCATCGCCGTGGGAGTGCAGATCCTCCTGCTGGAGCAGGGCTACCTGGGGCTCATCACGATCCTGATGATGGTGATGGAGATGGCGGTGATGGCCATCTACATGGTGATGTTCATGGGGATGAATCCCGCGCTGATGCCCATGGACATGACCCACGGGAAGAAGACGGCGATTGGTGCATCGGTCGGAGCCTTCGTGCTGCTGGCCAGTGGTGCGCTGCTCATCCCCTGGCCACAGCGCCGTGGCGCCGTTCCCGAGGATCTCACCCGCGCGCTCGGTCTGGAGATCATGGGCGAGAAGATGTTGGTCATGGCCGTGCTGGGTCCGGTCATGGTCGCGACCATCGTGGCCGGGGTGGTCCTGGCTGCCCACCGCAGCCGCTATGACCGGTTCGGCGATGATCTGCGCCGCCGCCCGGCCGACGATCCCCAGCCGGGGGGTGTGGGCCGGTGACCCTCGAGGCTGTGCTGGTGGTGGCTGCCGCCCTGTTCGCGGTGGGCCTGTATGGCGCCCTGTCCCAGCAGGTCGTGGTGATGGTGATGATGGGCTTGGAGCTGATGATCAACGGGGTGCTCCTGGCTGCCGCCGGGTTCTGGTTCTTCTTGGCCCCGGATCCGACCGGGCAGGTCTTGCTGCTGGTGGTGCTGGCCGCGATGACGGTGGAGATGGCCATGGGCTTCGCGGTGGCCACGCTGCTGCACCGACGGCGCCAGACGGACATGACCGACATGGCTGAGGAGCTGTCCGGATGAGCGGGCCCCAGGCCGTCCTGCTGGCGATGGTGGTGCTCCCGGCCACGGTGGGCGGCGTGCTCGCCCTCGCCCGCCCGCGCCGCGGTGCGGTACCGATCGCGCTGGTGACCTCCGGGCTCGCGACTGTCTTGGCGTTCGCCACTGCGCTGGCGCGGCCGGCCGTGTCCTACCCCTTCGTCGTTGGCGCTGACTTCGCGCTGGACGTCGATGCCCTCGCGGCGCTGGTCGTGCCGATGATCGCCTCCGTGACCTTCCTGGTCCTCGTCTTCTCGGCCGGGAACATTCGGGAGTCCCGGGGTCGCTTCCACGGGCTGATGCTCATCTTCGCGGCGGCCGCCCTGGTCACGGCGACCGCCGCCAGCATCCCGGCGCTGCTGTTCGCCTGGGAGGTGATGGGCGCGACTTCCTACGCCCTGATCGGCTTCTGGTGGCGAGATGTTGACCGTGTCTCAGCAGGCCTCACTGCCTTCATCACGACGCGCACAGCTGACTTGGGCCTCTACGTCGCCGCGGGCGCCGCCCTGGCCGGCGGGACGGGCATGGCCCTGGCCGACCTGCCGGCCGCCCAAGGGCCGTGGCGGGATGTCGCCGCCGCCGGGATCCTGGTGGCGGCACTGGGCAAGGCAGCGCAGCTGCCCTTCTCCTTCTGGCTCTCCGGAGCAATGAAAGGACCCAGCCCGGTCAGCGCGCTGCTGCACTCCGCAGCGATGGTCGCCATGGGTGGCTACCTGCTGTTGCGCGTGGAGCCCCTGCTGGCCGCGACCGGGTGGGCCGGGCCGCTGACCGCGTGGGTCGGCGTGCTCACGGCGGCGCTCATGGGGCTCGTGGCGTTGGCACAGCGGGATCTCAAGCAGTTGTTGGCCGCTTCCACGGCCGCCCAGCTGGGCTTCGTGGTGCTCGCTGCCGGTGTCGGCGCGGTCAGTGGCGGCGTCGCCCACTTGGTGGCGCACGCCTCGGTCAAGGCACTGCTGTTCCTGGCTGCGGGCGCCTGGCTGACCGCGTTGGGGAGCGAGGACCTTAGGCAACTGCGGGGTGTCGCCCGTCGGTGGCCGGTCGTGGGGGTGGCCGCGAGCGTGGCGGCGCTGGCTCTGGCCGGGATCGCACCGTTGTCCCTGTGGGCGACCAAGGATGCTGTGCTCACGGCCGCGCTCGAGTCATCCCCGTGGCTCTACGCTGCAGGACTGGTCGCCGCGGCATTGTCGGCCGCCTATGCCGGCAAGGCCCTGTGGGCGATCTGGCGGCGCGGTGCCCGCGCCGAAGCGCGGGCCGACGACGCCGGCGAGGTAGGCGCCTGGGAGCAGGCCCCGCTGGTCGTGTTTGCCGTTGGCGCGGTCGTGCTGGGTGTGCTCGCCCTGCCTCCGATCAGTGGCATGCTCGCCGGCGCCCTGGGCGGCCACGCTCAGATCCCGACCGTCGAGCTGGCCGTCTCTGCCGTGATCGCAGTGGTCGTGGTGCTGCTGATGCTGCGAGTGCGTGCCCCCGCGCCGAGGTGGGCTCGGCGGTGGCTGGGGCTGGAAGCGGCGGCGCAGGCCGTCGTGGTGCGCCCGTCCTTGACCGTGGCGCACGCTCTGACGCGGTTCGACGACCACGTCCTGGACCGGGCCGTGAATGCCGTGGCCGGATCGGTCCTCATGCTGGCGCGGTCAGCTGCCCGCGTCGACGACCACGTCCTGGACCGGGCCGTGAATGCCGTGGCCGGGTCGGTCCTCATGCTGGCGCGGTCAGCTGCCCGCGTCGATGACCACGTCCTGGACCGGGTCGTGTCGGCTATCGCCGGCCGGGTTCGCCGACTCGGGCACCTGGCGCGGGCCCCGCAGACAGGGGCCATCCACCAATACTTCCTCCAGACCGTCGCGGTGCTGGCCGCCGGCGCCGTGGTCTGGTCCGTCTACGCCGTGATGGGTTGAGCATGCTGAGTCTGATCGTCTTCCTTCCCCTGGCCGTCGCCGTAGTCGTGGCTGCGGTTCCCTCGCTCGGCGCCGCGGCCGCGCGGTGGGTGTGGGTCGCGGTCAGCGCCGTGGAGGTGGTGCTCGTCGGCGTCCTCTGGGCCGGGTATGAGGATCCGGGGCCGAACGGGTTGGCATTCGAGGAGCAGGTGCCGTGGATCCCGGGGGTCGGCAGCAGCTACCACGTCGGCGTGGACGGGCTCTCGTTGCCGCTGGTGGCCATGACGGCGGTCATCTTCCTCGCGTGCGCCGTCTACGCTCTTCGGGACGGTGAGCGGCCCCGCGCGCAGACGGCTCTGTTCCTGTTCCTGCAGGGCGTGAGTCTCGGGGTGTTCGTGGCTGCCGACCTCATCGTGTTCTTCGTCTTCTTCGATCTGTCCATCGTGGGCATGTACTTCGTCATCGCTGGGTGGGGTCACGGGAATGCCGCCCGTTCGGCACTGAAGTTCTTCCTCTACACCTTCCTGGGGTCCCTCGCCCTGCTGCTGGGCTTCATCGGCCTGTACGTGGCCTCGGATCCCCACACCTTCGACATCCCCGAGCTCGTCGCGGCCACGCCGCTGGAGGACAGCCCGCTGGCCGGAGGCTGGTGCTGGCGGCGATCCTGGTGGGTCTGGCCGTGAAGACCCCCACCGTGCCCTTCCACACCTGGCTGCCCCCCGCCCACACCGACGCCCCGGCCACCGGCTCGGCGGTGCTGGCCGGGGTGCTGCTGAAGATGGGCACCTATGGCTTCGTGCGCATCGCCATGCCGATCCTGCCCGAGGCGTGGCGGGCATGGGCCTGGGTGATCGTGGTGGTCGGCATCGTCTCGGTGCTGTACGGAGCATTCGTGGCACTGGCCCAGACCAACCTCAAACGCATGATCGCCTACACCTCCGTGAACCACATGGGCTACATCGTCCTGGCCCTGGGCGCGGTCGGCCTCATCGCCGGTGACACCGCCCAGGCCCGTTCAGTGGCCGTCACCGGCGCGGTTGTGCAGATGGTCAGCCATGGGCTGATCGCCGCCGCGCTCTTCCTCCTGGCCGGGGTGATGCGCACCCGCGCCGGCACCTACGACATGGGTGCCTACGGTGGCCTGGCTACACCCGCGCCGCGTTTCGCGGCACTGTTCGCGATCGCGGCGTTCGCCTCGTTGGGCCTGCCCGGGTTGTCCGGGTTCATCGCTGAGTTCCAGATCTTTGCCGGCAGCATCGCCGTCGCCCCGGTCACCGCGATCGCTCTGCCGGGCATCCTCGTCACTGCCGCCCTGTTCCTGTTAGCGCTGCAGCGAGTCTTCACCGGCCCCACGCAGGGCCAGTCGCCCGGGTTCGCGGACCTGCACGGTCGAGAGCTGTGGTCGATCGGCCCACTGCTGGCCCTGTCCCTGCTCATCGGCGTCCTGCCGCAGTTACTGCTCGGGGTCATCGAGCCGGCCTCGGCCGCCCTTGTCGACCTGGTCGGCAGGTAACCGTGGACGCCTCGATGCAGATGCGCCCCGAACTGTTGCTCCCGGAGATCCTCACCTTCCTCGGTGGCCTGATCGTCCTGCTGGGCGGCTCGTTCCTGCCCAGACATCGGCAGTGGATCGCCCGCGCCGTGGCCGCCCTGGCGCTACTGGGTGCCGCGACCGCGGCGGCCCTGGCCATGGCCGGGCCCGCGCAGACCGCATTCTCGGGAACCTCCGCCGTGGACACCGCCACCGGCGCCGCCCGGGTGATCGCCGCGTTGGCCACCCTGCTGGTCCTGGGCGTGGCCTCCGGAGAGATCGCCGACGCCCCCCGGGAGTCCGACACCTACGCCCTGCTGCTCTTCGCCACCACCGGGGTCATGGTCCTGGCCGCGACCACCGACCTGCTCGTGCTCATCGTCGGATTCCTCCTGGCCAGCATCCCCCTGTACGGGATCGTGGGCCTGACCGGCGGTCGCTCAGGGGCCGAGGCCGCCATGAAGACCTACCTCATGGGTGCGCTGTCCGGGATCCTGCTCATGCTCGGGGTCACCCTCCTCTACGCCCTGACCGGCGCCACCGACTACGCCCAGCTCAAAGACGAACTACCTGGCGCCCCGGCCGCAGCCGTGGGCGCGGGCGTGTTGTGCGTGCTCACCGGGCTGCTGTTCAAGGCCGGCGGAGCGCCCGTCCACTTCTGGATCCCCGACGCCGCACAAGGCACCGGCGTGACCGCCGCGACCTTCCTCACCACCGTGCCCAAGATCGGAGCACTGGTGGCCATCTACCGGTTCGTGGCCACGATCTCTGCCGGGAACGAGACATGGTTGATCGTCACGGCAGCCCTGGCCACGGCCTCGATGTTCCTGGGCAACCTCGCCGCCTACTGGCAGCGTGATCCCCGCCGGCTGCTGGGCTGGTCGACCGTGGCCCAGGTCGGGTTCCTCCTCGTTCCTGTGGCCGCCGCCGGCCGCAGTGACCTCGCCCTGCCCTCACTGCTGTTCTATCTCGCCGCCTACGCCCTGACCAACGTGGCCGCCTTCGCGGTCACCGCGGCCCTTCCCGAGCGCCGAGACCTGACCGCCTACCGCGGGCTGGTCCACGAACGCCCCGGGCTCGCACTCGCCCTGCTCGTCGCACTGCTCGGCCTAGTGGGCACCCCACCGACGGCCGTGTTCGTCGGCAAGCTCACCACCGCCACCGCCGCTTGGGACGGTGGACACAGCTGGCTGGCCCTGCTCGTGATGCTCAACAGCCTGCTCAGCCTCTTCTACTACCTCCGCTGGTTCGGTCCCGTCTTCGCCCGCCCCACCCAGGAATCCGCGACCCGTCGCCGCACGGGCGGGGACGCCTGGGCTGCCGCCACCGCCGGTGTCGCCGCCACCGCGAGCCTGGCCCTCGGGATCGTTGCCGGCACCCTGTGGACGGCTCTAGAGGGGCCGTTGCTGCTCTAGTGTCGCGTTCCTGAAGTGCTTGGGGGCTTAGCATCTGGAGAGCGCTCCTGATGCAGCAAGTGGCAGACAACTTGCTGTTTGTTGCTGCTGTCGCGTCTCAAACTTCTTGGCAGACCGGTTATGAGGGCATGATCGGCGTGACCGAGGAGGAGATGGCCTATGGGTCGACCACCTGTGATCCCGGCGAGAGAAGAAGACCAGGATCGTGCTGAGTGTCTTGGCAGGCGAGATGAGCATCGCCGAAGCGGCGCGCAAGGAGAAGGTCTCCGAGCAGTCGATCGGCCGCTGGAAGGCTGAGTTCCTGGAGGCGGGACGAACCGCGCTGGCCTCGGGCCGGACCGGTCCCTCGACCCGGGAGGAGCAGCTGGAGGCGGAGATCGCCGAGCTGACCACCGCATTGGGTGAGGCCCATCTTGAGGCGCGGGTGTGGAAGAAGAGCGCTGAGGGCCGCCTGGGCCCTTCGAGGACCTCGAGGTAATCCGTACCGAGGCGGGGATGCCGACCACGAGGTTCTGCGCACTGGTCGGCATCCCCGAACGGACCTACCGTCGCTGGCAGGCCCACGCCCGCGCCGGGCGCCCCGCCAAGGGGCCCTGACCGCAGCCGGCCCGCGAGGCATCCCGGGAGGTGATCGCTGGCCTGGCGGCCAAGCACGCCGCGTGGGGCCACCGCAAGATCTGGGCCATGGCCCGCCACGGCGGCCACCGGGTGTCGATGTCGACCACGGCGCGAATCCTGGACGACGCCGGGTTGTTGCTGAAGGCGGACTACCAGCGGGAACGTCGTGACCTGGCCCAGCAGCGCAAGGCCGCGTTCGCCAAGACCCCGACGGGTCCGAACATGGTCTGACAGTTCGACTTCTCCGAGTACGAGACCGCCACGGGCGGGACCTGGCGAGTCGCGGGGATCGCGGACTACTGGTCCAAGTACGAGTTCGGGTGGCACTGGTCACCGACCGCGAACAAGCACGACGCGGTCGCCGCGGTCGAGCTCGCGCTGGCGGAGGCGGCCTCGATGCTGCCTGAGGGGCTGGACCTGCTGGAGTACCTCACCGACCCCGTCACCGGGGAGGTCGTGCCCATCACGTTGGTGGCCGACAACGGTGGCCCGTTCCGCTCAGCCACTGGATCGCCCCGGGTTGGGTGGAGGGCTTGATCTCCCCAGGAGGATGGAGTCATGCCTGCACCGAGGAAGTATCCCGATGAGATTCGTCAGCGAGCTGTGAGGCTGGTGCGTGACCGTCTTGCGGCCGAGCCGGGGTTGCCGGTCTCTCGTGCCTGTCGGCTCGTGGGTGAGCAGCTGGGCATCAATGGCGACACGCTGCGTAACTGGGTCCAGCGCGACCGGATCGATACTGGCGACCTGGCGGGCGCGACCAGCGCGGA
>NZ_ALWX01000035.1 GCF_000297495.1 Janibacter hoylei PVAS-1
AAGCCGGCGCCCTCGACCGCGTCGCCAACGCGCTGGCCATGGCACGACCGACTACCTGACCGGGTTGCGGGCCGAGCCGGTGTCCACGCGCCCGTGGTACGTGCCTATGCAGACGCACCGAAGCGCACTGTGGACAAGTACGTCTCCGACACCGAGACTGCCATCGATACCTTCGAAGCGCTCGGTCTGGCCTTCTACCCCGAGTCCCTGCCCGTCTTCGGAGAGGATCTCAACGACGAGGGCGCCATCGAAGACTTCGCCGCTGATGTCCGTCGAGCTGCTGGCCTGGACGATGGTGATGTCGTCGGCAACTGCATCCGGCGCACAGAACGCCTTGGGGTCGTCGTGCTGCCCATGGACGACGAGCTAGGACGCCACCTGGGTCTGTCACTGCGCGTGAACACCACGCCCGTGATCCGTGTCAGCCGCCCTCGCCTGTCCCAGACCGGTGACACGAGCCCGCCCGGTGATCGGCAGCGCTTCACCGTCGCTCACGAACTCGGGCACTTGACCCTGCACGCCACGACGCCGCCACCGGCTTCGGCCGTTGAAGCGCGTCTGATCGAGCAGCAGGCCCACCGCTTCGCTGGGGCCTTCCTCGCCCCAGCCGAGCCCCTGCTGGCCGATCTGGGCAAACTCGGGGGCCGGGTCACTCTCAGCACGTTGGCTGACCTGAAGAAGACGTGGGGCGTGGCGATCAAGATGCTGGTGGTGCGTCTGCGTCAGCTGGGGCAGATCGACGACAATCACGCCCGCAGCTTGTACAAGCAGATCAGCGCACGGAAGTGGAACACCAGTGAACCCGTCCACGTCGGTCACGAGCACGCCATCTGGCTAGACAAGGCGCTTACCAAGGCGAAGGTCCCGACCAGCAACGCCGACGGCGCCGCCGGTCTGGCTCCGCGCTACCTCCACGCGTGGCTCGGCTGGGAACCGCAGACTCCAGAAATCAAGAACCTGCCGGACGGGGTGATCCCCCTGCAGCACCGACGAGAACGGTCCAAGGTCTGCTGACCATCAGCGCGGCATGCAGCGACAAACCCCCCCGTGGCGTGTCGCCAGCGCCAGTGGCCCTGGCCAGCTGAGCAGCAGCGAGAACACAAGACCAGGTCTGACAGGAAGAGGCCCATGCCACTGCCGAGCATCGCCCGACGTCACGGCTCCAAGAAGGTCGTGATCATCCGACACGAGGGAACCGACGACGAAGTCCGTACCGAAGTCCAGGCCATGATCCAAGCCACGAGCGGCTTCTTCGACGTGACGACAGCGATCTACGAGGGCGACATCGTCGAAGTCCCCGATCCACGCGGCGGCATCGACCGCAGGATCGTAGCCGAGGTGCACGTCAACGACTACGGCTCGAAGCAGATGCAGCACACCCAGGTGAAGTGGGGCAAGGTCCCCGCGGCCAGGACTGCCCCCGTGCGGCGGCTATCGATCGAGAACCTGCATCCCGAGGTGATCGGGGCAGCCGGTGACCTGTTCGCCGATGGCCACTACTCGAGCGCGGTCTACGAAGCATTCAAGTCCGTCGAAGTGCGCGTGCGCCAGCACGCTGGCGTCGACAAGTCTGGAGCCCAGCTCATGGGTGATGCGTTTGGCGGCGCCGCGCCAAAGCTTGTTGTATCCACGTCGGCAGGTCGTAGCGGCAGCGATGAGCAGGAGGGTTTCCTCTCACTCTTTCGCGGCGCCATGCTCGCAGTGCGTAATCCCAAGGCGCACGAACCCGTAAAGGACGAAGACCCTCAGCAGGCGCTGGAGTACCTCGGGCTAGCGAGTCTCCTGCATCACCGGCTCGACACCGCAAAACCGGCCCAGCCTTGATCCAAGACTTCCATTTCGCCGCGCCAGCCTACGAGGTACTGCAGTGCGACTCCTGGGAAAGCAGCGGGAATAGGCGAGGCGCCTAACGGTCGGGCTGACAGGACGACCTCGGCGCAAGGACCAACTACCTCGGCGCAAGGACCAACTACCTCGGCGCAAGGACCAACTACCTCGGCGCAAGGACCAACTATGGAGAGTGTGATGGACGGGGAGCCCGAGAACATCGATGAGCCGACCACATGGATCCCAGACCCTGCCGGCATCTACTTCAGCGACAGATTCAACGTCAGCCCGCAGACCCTCGAGGCATACGGTGCGTTCGATATCTCGGTGGTCTCCGATTTGCCGGTCTTCATCGATCCCTTCCTGTTGTTCAACAGCGATAAGGACGAGTATCAGGCGCTCCACGACCAGATCCTGACCTACCTCCGATTTCTCCGCGACCACGCTCACGAGCCGCTCGACGCGGGTCGCATAAAGAGCTGGTACACGTTCAGTGAAGTCCGCCAGAACTGGCTCGGATTCGCGGTCGGTGGCAACCGTGGGCATGGACTCGGCCCGAAGTTCGCCATCGCTCTCCACGCCGCGCTGGGGGGACATGCTGGACAACTTCGGCGACGAGACCATTACGAGTTCCAGCCATGTCGAGAAGCTCGCGCTGATCCGTCAAGGCGTAGGTCGCGACACCATCTCCGATCTCACCACGAATCTCATCAAGCACTACCTGCTGAGGTACACCTCCGAGTTCGCCACCGCCCACATCGCTCTCGCATCTCGCAAGACGGTGTCTGTCCCGCGAGCGAAGTTCAACTACAAAACACAGACATGGGCGACCGCGAAGTACGACCTTCCCTACACCAACGGCGACTTCGTCATCCTGACACCAGCCGACCTGCTCACCAAGGACGACACCTGGATCAACCGAACCGACATGGTGAACTCCTTCGATCTCCTCCCCGAGGTCACCGACAATGATCAACTCCGCGCAGATGTGAACAACTACCTGCGCTCACGGCTGGTGCGTCGGTCATCAGACAAGGAACGGCGTGAGGTCCGGGCACAAGCACTGCTTCAGTTCCCCGAGCTCATCGATTGTTACATTAAGCTCAAGGAAGACACCGGTGATCAAGCGGTTGTGGCCAGCCGCGACAAGGTCGACGACACGCGACTGCTATTGCGAGATCAAGTTCAGCGCGCGGCCCACGACTTGGCAGAAAAGACCGACCTGTTCGAGAAGCCCTGGACGTCTTACGACGAGGCCCTCCAAGCCATCGACACGTTCAAGCACTACGTGGAGAACCAGGACGGGTGGCGGGTCATCAACCGCGGCAGCGGAAAGGGCTTCGCGAACGAGAGTGAGGTTCAAGGATTCTTCGGCCTCCTACTTCAGGACTCACGCTTCGACGTGAATCGGGAGGTCAACAACGGTCGAGGCCCGGTCGACTTCAAAATCTCCGTGGCCTTGGACAGCGCGCTCATCGAGTTCAAGCTCGCCAAGAGCAGTTCCCTCGAACGCAACATGGAACGTCAACTCGAGGTCTACGAAAGGGCGAACAAGACGAAAGCTTCAGTTTTTGTGGTCATCGCCTACTCCACGGCCGAGGTCTCCAAGGCAACACGCGCAATCAAGAGACTCGGGCTGGACCAAGCCGATCCGCGAAGGGTCGTGGTCATCGATGCCTCGCCCAAGCAATCGGCGTCGAAGGTCTGAACTGAATCGAGCTGCCAAGGAGCGGCCCACAGCAGGAGGATGGCAGTCGCAGGCACAAGTGGGTCACAGATGCGCCATCAGTTGACCGGCACGGGAGAAACAGGCCAGTGCGGTCCTCAGCTTCGCTGGTGCGACGTGTCGGTGAACTTCGAGAAGACGGTCGGCCCACCCTTGGCCTGACTCACCCACCAGCGACCACCATCCTGGAAGCCCTCGACCCATCGCCTCAGTGATACACCCCGGCGGCACGAGTCAGGAGTCGCGGAACTCCACGGGGCCTCCCAGGCCGGGTTCCGCAGGTGATGGGCACACGGTCCGGGGTTTGCGGCGGTGTGGCCCAGACGATGAAGGTGACTCATGGTGAAGCCGAAGCTGCCCGCTCTCGCTGAACCTGGGGCGATCTGAGCTTCTGGGGATCTAGACAGCCGACGCCGACTTTACTGGTCCGGTCGGGTGCCTTCCTCGCAGCCGGGGCAGTCAACGACCTCGATCTCGGCTCATGGATGACACGAGCAGAGGGTGGGGACTTTTACATGGCCACCAGCGGGGACCTCATCTGGCCACCAGTGGGGACTTTGTCACGGCCATGGACAGGAAGGGTCCCGATTCTTCACGGCAGCTCGTCATTTGAACCGTATGTCTCGTCCCGCAGCGCTTCTTCGATGTAGAGAGCGGGAAACTGCCACCTGTTCGTGCAGCGGTCCCCGTGTCGTGTGCGTGAATCGCCCCGGGTCTGGTGGAGGCTGTCAATCCATGGAGGATGAGAGTCATGGCAGCACCCAGGAAGTACCCCGACGAGTTGCGTGAGCGGGCCACTCGGATGGCCGTCGAGCTGCGACAGGATCCCGCCACGAAGCAGGGCGCGATCGCTCGTGTGGCCGAGCAGCTCGGGATGCATCCGGAGACGTTGCGTAACTGGGTACGGCAGGCCGAGATCGACGGCGGTACGGTCAAGCCCCGGGTAGTGGTGTAGCGCCTGCGTGTTCCTTCTGGTGGTTCAGGCGGTCAATGCGGGCAGGTTGTCGCCTCCGATCTCGGGGTCGAGGGCGGGCACGATGTTGACGCGGCAGCGGGCGAGGACGTCGAGGCCGAGGTAGCGCCGTCCTTCGGCCCATTCATCGGTCTGCTCGGCCAGGACGGCTCCGACCAGGCGCACGATCGCGGCCCGATTGGGAAAGATCCCCAGGGAGTCGGTACGGCGTCGGATCTCGCGGTTGAGGCGCTCGGCGGGGTTGTTCGACCAGATCTGGGTCCACACGTCTTTGGGGAAGACAGTAAACGCCAGGATGTCCGCGCGGGCGGCGTCGAGGTGCTCGTGGACCTCGGGCAGCTTGCCGTCGACGTAGTCCAGCAGCCGGTCGAACTGCGCCTGGACGGCGTCCTTGTCGGGTTGGTCGTAGACCGAGTGCAACATCGCTTTCACGGCCGGCCACATGCTCTTGGGCGTCACGCTCATCAGGTTCGCGGCGTAGTGCGTCCTGCACCGCTGCCAGGACGCGCCGGGCAGGTTCGCCGCGATGGCCTCGACCAAGCCCTTGTGCGCATCCGAGGTGACCAGCCGGACGCCGGTCAGGCCCCGTGCGCTCAGGTCGGCGAAGAACTCATTCCACGCCGGCCCGGTCTCGGACGTGGCGACGCGCAGCCCGAGGACCTCGCGGTGCCCGTCGCCGTTGACGCCGACCGCGATCAGCGCGACGGCGTTGATCTC
>NZ_ALWX01000036.1 GCF_000297495.1 Janibacter hoylei PVAS-1
CTACCCCGCACCCCGCCCCCGAGCGGGACCTCGACCCCGGAGGGCCCCACCCAGCCCTAGCTGCACCGACCGTGCTGGATCAGCGGTCGCAGGCTGGGGGTCGGCCCGACTCATGGAAAAGTCCCGACTCCTCAAGGACCGCGACCAGACTCAGGCCGAGGCGCTCGCTGCCTCGACGATGTCTGTCGCCAGTCGGTCAGTCTCCTCCTCGTCGAGGTCGTGGACCGTGAGTCGCAGGTGCCGTGAAGGCGCGGCGTCGTCCTCGAGGCTGAACTCGCCGCCCGTGCGCACGAGCCAGCCGCGCCGGGTCAACCGCTCGGCGACCGGTGCGGCCGGCACGGGGAGCTCGACCCACAGGCTCATCCCGTCGCCGGCTACCGTGGGCAGGCCCCGCTCGGTGAGCACGGCGGCGAAGTCGGTGTTGCGCCGCGCGTAGTAGCGACCGGCGTGCTCGATGAGCTCGAGCGAGTCGCCGTCGGTCATCACCGCGTGGGTGATGCGCTGCAGCAGGTGGCTCACCCACGTCGTGCCCGGACTCAGGCGCATCTCGAGGCGTGAGGCGGTGTGCTCGTCGCAGGCCGTCACCGCGAGGCACATGTCGGGTCCGGCGAACTTCGAGACCGACCGCACGAGGGCCCACCGCTGGTGGTCCGGGCCGATGATCGAGTGGAAGGGCTGCTGGGAGAGGTACGAGTAGTAGTCGTCCTGGATGACCAGGACGTAGGGGTGGTCAGCGAGCACCGCGCGCAGCTGCTCCGCCCGACCTGCGGTGAGCGAGGCCCCTGTCGGGTTCTGGGCCCGCGGGGTGCTGACGACGGCCCGCGCCCCCTGGGCCAGGGCCCGGCGCAGACCGTCGACCGTCATGCCCTCGGCGTCGACGGGCACCGGCACGGCGCGGTACCCACCGAGCTGGGCGAGGTGGATGCTCGCGAGGAAGCAGGGGTCCTCGAGGGCCACGACGTCGTCGCGCAGCAGGGCCTGGGCGAGGAGTCGCTCGACCGCGTCCACGGCACCGCTGGTGAGCGTCAGGTGGAGGTCCGACGGACCGGTCGGCAGATCAGGTGCCATCCACCCTTCGGCCCACGCCCGCAGGTCACGGTCGATCGTCGGCTCTCCGTAGAGGACGGGCCGGCGACCGGCCGCCGTGGCGAGCGCCGGTGCGAGGTCGGGGATGAGGCGCGGGTCGGGGTTGCCGTTGCCGACGTCGCGCAGCGCGCCTGACGGGGCGTAGCCCTCCTGCGGCACCCGGGTGCGACGGGCGACCCGGGTGCCGGCACGGCCCTGGGAGACGACGACGCCGGACCGGGCCAGGTCACGGTAGGCCGCCACGGCCGTGTTGCGGTTGATCCCGAGCTGCTCGGCGAGCGCGCGCACCGGGGGGAGGGCCGCTCCGGGAGCAAGCCGCCCCCGCTCGACGAGGCCGCGGATGCTCTCGGCGATCTCCGCCGCGGTGCCTCCGGTGATCTGCGCTGCGTCGGTACCCACGAGCGTGAGTCTAGGTGCAGGGACCACCCTCCGGACGGTCGCCCGATCATTGTCCTGTGCCGTGCTAGGTTCTGGCCTAGATCAAAAGCGCCACACCCGTGGTCACGACGAGGGAGCACAGCATGAGCACGCAGACGACGACCGGGACCGCACGCGTCAAGCGCGGCATGGCCGAGATGCTCAAGGGTGGCGTCATCATGGACGTCGTCACGCCGGAGCAGGCGAAGATCGCCGAGGACGCCGGCGCTGTCGCCGTCATGGCCCTCGAGCGCGTCCCTGCGGACATCCGCGCCCAGGGTGGCGTCTCCCGCATGAGCGACCCCGACATGATCGACGGGATCATCGAGGCCGTCTCGATCCCGGTCATGGCCAAGGCGCGCATCGGCCACTTCGTCGAGGCGCAGGTCCTCCAGTCGCTCGGTGTCGACTACATCGACGAGTCCGAGGTGCTCACCCCGGCCGACTACGCCAACCACATCGACAAGTGGGGCTTCACCGTCCCCTTCGTCTGCGGTGCGACCAACCTGGGCGAGGCGCTGCGCCGCATCACCGAGGGCGCCGCGATGATCCGTTCGAAGGGCGAGGCCGGCACCGGTGACGTGTCCAACGCGACGACCCACATGCGGCAGATCCGGCAGGAGATCCGCCGGCTGCAGGGGCTGGCCGAGGACGAGCTGTACGTGGCGGCGAAGGAGTTGCAGGCCCCCTTCGAGCTCGTCAAGGAGGTGGCGGAGTCCGGCAAGCTGCCCGTCGTCCTCTTCACCGCCGGTGGCATCGCCACGCCGGCCGACGCCGCGATGATGATGCAGCTGGGTGCCGAAGGCGTCTTCGTCGGCTCCGGCATCTTCAAGTCGGGCAACCCGGCACAGCGGGCCGAAGCGATCGTCAAGGCGACGACCTTCCACGACGACCCCGACACCCTGGCCAAGGTCTCCCGCGGGCTGGGCGAGGCCATGGTCGGCATCAACGTCGACGAGCCGGCCCGCTCCATCCAGTTCGCCGAGCGCGGCTGGTGACGACGCCCTCCATCGGCGTCCTCGCCGTCCAGGGCGACGTCCGGGAGCACCGGGCCGCGCTCGAGGCGGCGGGGGCGCGCACGGTCGCCGTGCGCCGGCCCGACGAGCTCGCGACGCTCGACGGCCTCGTCCTGCCGGGTGGTGAGTCGACGACCATCGACAAGCTCACCCGCACCTTCGGGCTGCGGGACCCCCTTCGCGCTCGGATCGCCGACGGGCTGCCCGTTTACGGCAGCTGCGCCGGGATGATCCTCCTTGCGGACCGGATCGTCGACGGGCACCCCGACCAGCAGACCCTCGGGGGTCTTGACCTCACGGTGCGGCGCAATGCCTTCGGACGACAGGTCGACTCGTACGAGACCGACCTCGAGGTGACGGGTGTCGACGGAGGGCCGGTCCGCGCGGTCTTCATCCGAGCGCCGTGGGTCGAGCAGGCCGGTCCGCAGGTCGAGGTGCTCGCGACCGTCGGGGCGAAGGGGGCGGACCGTCCCGTCGTCGTGCGGCAAGGGCGACTCCTCGCCACGAGCTTCCACCCCGAGGTGACCGGTGACGCCCGGGTACACCGTCTCTTCGTCGAGATGGTGCGCGCGGCCGCGTAGGATCGACCCTCGGACCACCTGCCAGCAACATCGAGGAGACCAACGTGTCCGGCCACTCCAAGTGGGCAACCACGAAGCACAAGAAGGCGGCGATCGACGCCAAGCGCGGCAAGCTCTTCGCCAAGCTCATCAAGAACATCGAGGTGGCGGCGCGGACCGGCGGCGGCGACCTGGCCGGCAACCCCACGCTCTACGACGCGGTCCAGAAGGCCAAGAAGAGCTCGGTCCCCAACGACAACATCGATCGCGCCGTCAAGCGCGGCTCCGGCGCCGAGGCCGGTGGCGCCGACTGGGAAAACATCACCTACGAGGGCTACGCCCCCGGCGGCGTCGCGATCCTCATCGAGTGCCTCACGGACAACAAGAACCGCGCGGCGACCGAGGTCCGCACCGCCCTGTCCCGCAACGGCGGCAGCCTCGCCGACCCCAACTCGGTGGCCTACCTCTTCAACCGCAAGGGCGTCGTCATGGTGCCCAAGGCGGAGAAGGGGGAGGACGAGCTCCTCGAGATCGTCCTCGAGGCGGGGGGCGGAGGAGATCAACGACTTCGGCGAGACCTGGCAGATCGTCTCCGAGGCGACCGACTTCGTCGCCGTCCGCACCGCGCTGCAGGAGGCGGGCGTCGACTACGACTCCGCCGAGGCCTCCTTCCTGCCGAGCATGCAGGTGCCGCTCGACGCCGAGGGCGCCAAGAAGATGATCCGCGTCGTCGAGGCCCTCGAGGACAGCGACGACGTCCAGGACGTCTACACCAACGGCGACATCTCCGACGAGGTCCTCGCCCAGCTCGAGGCCGACGAGGAGTGATCCGGCGTGTCGGCGGCGCACCCGTCGTCGCCGACACGTAGCCTCGTAGAACAGGTGTTCTAGTCGAGGTCGGAGGAGGTCCCCGTGCGCGTGCTCGGCGTGGACCCCGGCCTGACCCGGTGCGGCCTCGGCGTCGTCGAAGGGCAGTCCCGCGCCCTGCGCATGGTGGCCGTCGGCGTCGTGCGCACCTCCAGCGAGCGCGACACCGGCGAGCGGCTCGTCTACGTGCAGGACCAGCTCGACGCCTGGCTCGACCGTTTCGAGCCCGATGCCATCGCCCTCGAGCGGGTCTACGCGGCCGACCACGTCCCGACGGTCATGACGACCGCCCAGGTCAGTGGTCTGGTGCTGCTCGCCGGGGCCAGGCGCGGGCTCCCCGTCACCCTCCACACGCCCACCGAGGTCAAGGCAGCCGTCTCCGGCTCCGGCCGGGCAGACAAGGCGCAGATCACGACGATGGTCACCCGCATCCTCTCCCTCTCCGAGCCGCCGAAGCCGGCCGACGCGGCCGATGCCCTCGCCCTCGCCATCTGCCACCAGTGGCGGGGTGCGGGCACCGCCCGACGCGAGCTGGCGGCAGCCAGCGAACGGGCCCGACTGCGAGCGGTGGCCGGCTCGTGATCGCCTCCGTCACCGGCACCGCCCAGCACGTCGGGCTCGACCGGGTCGTCGTCGACGTCCACGGCGTCGGTCTGCTCGTCCACACCCCGCCGGCCGTGGCGGCCGGGTGCCGCACCGGTGCCGCGGTCGAGCTGGCGACGAGCATGGTGGTCCGCGAGGACTCGATGACCCTCTACGGCTTCGCGACGCCGGGGGAGCGCGACACCTTCGAGCTGGCCCAGACCGTGACCGGGGTCGGGCCACGGGTCGCCATGGCCATCCTGTCCGTCCTCAGCCCGGAGCAGCTCGCGGCGGCGGTGGCGGGCGACGACATCGCGACCCTCACCAAGGTGCCCGGCATCGGCAAGAAGGGGGCCGAACGCATCGCCCTCGAGCTGCGCGACAAGCTGCCCCACGTGCCCGGGGGCGAGGGAGCGCCCAGCGGGGTGTCGGCCCCCACCACCGGCTGGCAGGACCAGGTCACGGAGGCACTCGTGGGTCTGGGCTACTCGGCCAAGCAGTCCGCAGACGCGGTCGCCGCCGTGGCCGACGAGCACGAGGGCGGCGACGTCTCCCGCGCACTGCGCGCAGCCCTGCAGGTGCTCGCCCGATGAGCGGCTTCAGCTCCGAGATGCGGGTGGCCGACGAGGACCCCCGCGAGGGCGACGGCTCCTTCGACGCCACCGCCCGCATCGTCGACGCCGGCGGCACCGACGACGACTCGACCGTGGAGGCCGCGCTGCGGCCCCGCCGCCTCGCGGAGTTCCCCGGTCAGCCCAAGGTCCGCGACCAGCTCGGCCTCGTCCTCGAGGCGGCCCGCCGACGTGGCGCACCCCCCGGACCACGTGCTGCTCTCCGGACCTCCAGGCCTGGGCAAGACGACCCTGGCGATGATCGTCGCCGCCGAGCTGGAGCAGCCCATCCGCGTCACGTCGGGGCCGGCGATCCAGCACGCAGGAGACCTCGCGTCGGTGCTGTCCTCCCTCGTCGAGGGGGAGGTGCTCTTCCTCGACGAGATCCACCGGATGTCCCGACCCGCCGAGGAGATGCTCTACCTCGCCATGGAGGACTTCCGGGTCGACGTCGTCGTCGGCAAGGGGCCGGGGGCCACGGCCATCCCGCTGGAGCTGCCCCCCCTTCACCGTCGTGGGGGCGACCACCCGCGCGGGCCTGCTGCCGGCGCCGCTGCGCGACCGCTTTGGCTTCACGGGTCACCTGGACTTCTACGACGTGCGCGACCTCGAGCAGATCCTCGCGCGCAGCGCCCGGCTCCTCGGGGTCGCCGCGGACGAGGACGCTCTCGCCGAGATCGCCCTGCGCTCCCGGGGCACGCCACGCATCGCCAACCGCCTGCTGCGCCGCGTGCGGGACTGGGCCCAGGTCCACGGCACGGGCCAGGTCGACCTCACGGCGGCCCGGGCAGCCCTCACCCTCTTCGACGTCGACGAGGCCGGCCTCGACCGGCTCGACCGCGCGGTGCTCGACGCGATGTGCCGACGCTTCGGAGGCGGACCCGTCGGACTGTCGACGCTCGCCGTCGCCGTGGGGGAGGAGACCGACACCGTCGAGACGGTCGCCGAGCCCTATCTCGTGCGGGAGGGCTTCATCGTCCGCAGTCCGCGCGGTCGGCTGGCCACGGCCGCGGCCTGGCAGCACCTCGGGCTCGCCCCGCCCGACGGTGAGCAGATCCCCCTTCCCATCCCGCATCGCTCCGACAGCGGCCGGCTCGGCTGATCGGGCACCCCGCCACCGTCGTGTCCGTTGGAGACGTCACGACCGCTGACCTAGACTCGACCACTGGCTCGGGTCCCCCCGAGCCGCTGTGACGTCGGCGTCGACCTCGCAGCCCCGACCCAGGAAGTCCGCACCCATGAACCAAGGCTCGCAGAGCGCCAGCCTGATCCTGCTGATCCTCCCGCTGATCCTCATCGGATTCATGCTCTGGACCACGCGACGTCGGCACAAGACCATGGCGGAGTTCACGGCCTCCCTCCAGGTGGGGGAAGAGGTCTTCACGACCTCGGGCATCTTGGGGCGCATCACCGAGCTGGACGACGAGCGGGTGCGCCTCGAGGTCGCCCCCGGCACCGTCCTCACCCTGGACCGACGAGCGATCGGCATGAAGGTCGAACCCACCGACACCACCGAGCAGGGCGGGCAGGACTGACATGGCGGAGCGCCGACGCACCAAGGACGTGGCCCGCAAGGACCACGCCAAGCGCACCCTCGTCTGGCTCTTCGCTGGGATCATCGTCCTCACCGGAGCCCTCGGGTACGGCGTCTGGCAGAAGGACGCGTCCTGGGCGCCGCGGCTGGGGCTCGACCTCGCCGGTGGCACCCAGATCGTCCTCGAGCCGCGCGTCGAGGGCGGTGGCACCGTCTCGCAGCAGCAGCTCGCCGAGGCCCGCGATATCATCGTCCAGCGCATCGACTCCCAGGGCACCACCGGTGCTGAGGTGACCACGCAGGGCGACTCCAACATCGTCGTCGCCATGCCGGGGACCCCGACCAAGGAGCAGGAGGACGCCATCGCGGCGTCCTCGCAGATGCAGTTCCGCCCCGTGCTCGCGACCGACATCGGCAGCGAGGAGATGCTCGAGCCGACCCCGAGCGGCAGCGCCACCTCGGGCTCGTCGAGCCCGACCTCCGGCTCGTCGAAGAGCTCGTCGCAGACCTCGCAGCCGAGCGCCAGCCGCAGCAGCTCGACCTCCGCCTCCCGTGACCGGCAGCGCACGGCCGAGCCGGAGCCGAGCTCCTCCACCTCGGGCAAGAGCTCGGGCTCGGCGACCTCGTCGAAGAGCTCGTCGGCCACCGGGTCGTCGACCGCTCCCGCCCAGGACTGGAAGCCGACGGCCGAGCCGACCGGCCCGATCGACCCCAACAACATCAGCAGCGACCTGTGGAAGGACTTCCAGGACCTCGACTGCTCGAAGCCTCCGGAGGAGACTCCCTCGACGAAGACCGACGAGGCCATCGTCGCCTGCAAGCAGGACGGCTCGCTCAAGTACGTGCTCGGTCCGGTCGTCGTCGCCGGTACGGAGATCGCCAATGCCGAGGCGGGCTACCGCGTCGGCCCGCAGGGCCAGCAGACCAACGAGCCCGAGATCTCCCTGACCCTGACGAGCAAGGGTCGCGGTGAGTACGGCGACGTCTCCAAGGACATGGTCCAGCTGCCCGGGCTGTCGCCCGCCAACCCGACCAACCCGCCCGGCAAGTACAACGCACTGGCAGCCGTCCTCGACTCGCAGGTGCTCATCGACCCCGGCTTCAACGAGGCCATCCCCAACGGTCAGGCGAGCATCTCCGGCTTCACCATCGAGGAGGCCAGGAGCCTGGCGAAGTCGCTGAAGTTCGGAGCCCTCCCGCTCTCCTTCGACGTGCAGACCCGTCAGGAGATCAGCCCGACGCTCGGCTCGGAGCAGCTGCGCTACGGGATCATCGCCGGCATCATCGGCCTGCTCATCGTCTTCGGCTACGCCCTGGTCCAGTACCGTGCGCTCTCGGTCGTGGTCGTGGGCTCGATGGTCATCGCCTTCGGCATCACCTACCTGGCCATAGCCCTCCTGTCATGGGGCTACAACTATCGCCTCGACATGGCGGGCGTGACCGGTCTGATCATCGCCATCGGCGTCACCGCGGACAGCTTCATCGTCTACTTCGAGAGAGTGAGGGACGAGCTGCGCGAAGGGAGAAACCTGCGTGCCGCCGTCGAGGCCGGCTGGGCGCGTGCCAAGGGCACCATCCTCGTGGCCGACGGCGTCAACTTCCTCGCCGCCGTCATCCTCTACGTCCTCGCGAGCTCGGGTGTGCGGGGCTTCGCCTTCACGCTCGGCCTGACGACGATCATCGACCTCGCCATCTTCTGGCTCTTCACGCACCCGATGCTCACCATCCTCGCGCGCGGCAAGTTCTTCTCGTCGGGGCACCGGTGGTCCGGCTTCGACGTCAACACGCTGCGGGAGGCCAAGGTCCGGTACAAGGGCCGTGGCAACTTCGACATCGAGGGGACCGACCGTGACAACCCGGCGACCGTGCCGGCCGAGGGAGGCGCGCGATGAGCCGCATGGCGGACTGGGGCAATGACCTCTACACGGGCAAGCGCTCGATCGACTTCGTCGGTCGCTCGCGCACCTGGTACCTGTGGTCGGCCCTGATCATGGTCGTCGCAGCCCTGGGCTTCGTCGTCCAAGGCCTCAACCTCAGCCTCGAGTTCACCGGCGGCTCCGAGTTCCGGGTCGCGACCCAGTCGGCGCCCAGTGACTACGAGCAGCGGGCGACCGACGCCGTCCGCGAGGTGGCCGGTGGCGACTCGTCGGCCAATGTCTCGACACTCGGTGGCAGCACCGTGCGGGTGCAGACCGAGGAGCTGAGCAACGACGAGGCCCGTCAGGTCTCGCGTGCCCTGGCCACGGCCTTCGACGTCGAGACCAACAAGGTCAGCTCCAACTTCATCGGTCCGTCGTGGGGCAAGTCGGTGAGCCAGCAGGCACTGCGCGCCCTCGTCGTCTTCCTCGTGCTGACGACCGCGATGATGGCGCTGTACTACCGCAACCTCAAGATGGCCGTGGCGTCGATGATCGCCCTCGCCCACGACATGCTCATCACCGTCGGCATCTACACGTGGACCGGCTTCGAGGTCTCCCCGGCGACGATGATCGGCTTCCTCACGGTCCTCGGCTACTCCCTGTACGACACGGTCGTCGTCTTCGACCACGTCAAGGAAAACACCCGTGCGGCCTTTGCCAACCGACGGATGAGCTTCGCCGACGCGGCCAACCTCGCGGTCAACCAGACCCTCGTCCGGTCGATCAACACGACGGTCATCGCCAACCTGCCGGTGCTTGCGGTCATCATCATCGGCTTCGCGGTGCTCGGCCCCGGCACGCTGCTCGACCTGTCGCTGGCGCTCTTCATCGGCACCACGGTCGGCGCCTTCTCCTCGGTCTTCATCGCGACCCCGCTCCTCGTGGACCTGCGCCGCAAGGACCCGGAGGTCGTCAAGCTGGCCGCGGACGCCGACAAGCACCAGGCCCGTGAGCAGCGGCGCTCGCCCGTCCTGGCGACGTCGGTGCCCGCGGACAGCTCGGAGTCGGCCTCGTCGCCCTCCGGCACGTCGGCGACGACGCCTGCGTCGGGCGACAGACAGGACGCCGAGCCCGTCGACACCGACGGGCCGCAGACGGTGACCGGGCGCAAGGTGCACAAGTACGCCCAGTCGGGCGGGCCACGCAACCAGCCGAAGAAGACCCCGCGCAACCGTCGGGGCACGTCGTGACGGACGCCGCCCTGCAGGACCGCATCCGTGCGGGTCTGCGGGACGTCCCGGACTTCCCCGAGCCGGGCGTGACCTTCAAGGACATCACACCGCTCCTGGCCGACGCCGAGCTCTTCGCGGCGGTCGTGGAGGCCCACGCCGAGCCGTGGCGGGGGAAGGTCGACCGAGTCGCGGGGCTCGAGGCCCGCGGCTTCATCTTCGGCGCGGCCATCGCGCTGCACCTGGGGGTCGGCTTCGTGCCCGTGCGCAAGGCCGGCAAGCTGCCGGGGGAGACGGTCGGGCTCGACTACGCGCTCGAGTACGGCACGGCGCGCATCGAGGTGCACGCCGACGCGCTCACGCCGGGTGCCAGCGTGCTCGTCGTGGACGACGTGCTCGCCACGGGTGGCACGGCCGCCGCGGCGTGCACGCTCCTCGAGACCTGCGGCGCACAGGTGCCGGGGGTGGAGGTCCTCGTCGAGCTGGAGGCCCTCGACGGACGTCGCGCACTGGCAGGCCGTGCCGTGCGGAGCCTGCTCACGGTCTAGGCTCACTCCATGAGCGAGCGCAACACCGGCGGCGGGTTCTCCCCACGGTCCTTGGCGCGCGCCTCGCTGGCCCGCATCGGCAGCGGGCGCGCGGCCACTCCGGGGGTCCTGGACCCGCTGCTGCAGATCGTGCGCCAGAGCCACCCCAAAGCCGACCTGTCAGTCATCGAGCGCGCCTACGACGTCGCTGAGCGCGCTCACCGTGATCAGGTCCGCAAGAGCGGCGACCCCTACATCACCCACCCGCTGGCGGTGGCCACGATCCTGGCCGAGCTGGGCATGACCCCCGTGACCCTGGCCGCAGCACTGCTCCACGACACGGTCGAGGACACCGACTACTCGCTCGATGACCTCGAGGAGGAGTTCGGCTCGGAGGTGGCCAAGCTCGTCGACGGCGTCACCAAGCTCGACAAGGTGACCTACGGCGACAACGCGCAGGCAGAGACCGTGCGCAAGATGATCGTCGCCATGGCGCGCGACATCCGGGTCCTCGTCATCAAGCTCGCCGACCGGCTGCACAATGCGCGCACGTGGCGGTACGTGTCCGCCGGGTCGGCCCAGCGCAAGGCGCAGGAGACCCTCGAGATCTATGCGCCGCTGGCCCATCGCCTCGGGATGAACACCATCAAGTGGGAGCTGGAGGACCTCGCCTTCGCCACCTTGTACCCGAAGGTGTACGAGGAGATCGTCCGGCTCGTCGCGGAGCGAGCACCTGCCCGCGAGGAGTACCTGACGACCGTCAAGGCCCAGGTGGTCACCGACCTGCGCGAGGCCCGGATCAAGGCCACGGTCACCGGGCGGCCCAAGCACTACTACTCCGTGTACCAGAAGATGATCGTCGGCGGCCGCGAGTTCGGCGAGATCTACGACCTCGTCGCCGTGCGCGTCCTGGTCGACACCGTCCGTGACTGCTACGCGGCGCTCGGTGCACTCCACGCCCGCTGGAACCCGCTGCCTGGGCGCTTCAAGGACTACATCTCCTTGCCGAAGTTCAACATGTACCAGTCGCTGCACACGACGGTCATCGGACCTCAGGGCAAGCCGGTCGAGATCCAGATCCGCACCCACCAGATGCACCGACGCGCCGAGTACGGCGTCGCCGCCCACTGGAAGTACAAGGACCGTGGCAACCCGGACGGCGGCAAGGTCGACGACGGGCAGATGGGGGAGATGGCCTGGCTGCGTCAGCTCCTCGACTGGCAGCGCGAGACGGCCGACCCCAGTGAGTTCCTCGACTCCCTGCGCTACGAGATCAACACGCGCGAGGTCTACGCCTTCACGCCGAAGGGACAGGTCATCGCGCTGCCGGCCGGGTCGACCGCGGTCGACTTCGCCTACGCCGTGCACACCGAGGTCGGGCACCGCTGCATCGGCGCCCGCGTCAACGGTCGCCTCGTGCCCCTCGACTCTCCGCTGGAGAACGGCGACGCCGTGGAGGTCCTCACCTCGAAGGCCGAAGGAGCGGGGCCGTCGCGTGACTGGTTGAACTTCGTCCGCTCCGCCCGTGCGCGCAACAAGATCAAGCAGTGGTTCACCAAGGAGCGCCGTGAGGAGATGGTCGACTCCGGCAAGGAGGCCATCGCCAAGGTCGTGCGCAAGCAAAACCTGCCGCTCCACCGCATCGTCACCGTCGAGAGCCTCACGGCCGTCGCGAGCGAGCTTCGGCGGCAGGACGTCGACGGGCTCTACGCCGCGGTCGGGGAGGGGCACGTCTCCGCCCAGCACGTCGTCTCACGCCTCATCGCCGCCGCCGGGGGTGAGGACGGTGCGACCGAGGACCTCGCCGAGGCGACGCTGCCGGGCCCCGTCGGCCGCAGCCGGAACTCGAACAACGACCCGGGTGTCGTCGTCAAGGGCATGGAAGACCTCTGGGTCAAGCTCGCCAAGTGCTGCACGCCCGTCCCCGGGGACGAGATCATGGGCTTCATCACGCGCGGCAACGGCGTCTCCGTGCACCGGGTCAACTGCCCCAACGCGACCTCGCTGAAGAAGGAGTCCGAGCGGCTCATCGAGGTCGAGTGGGCGCCCAGCAGCTCGAGCGTCTTCCTCGTCCAGGTCCAGGTCGAGGCTCTCGACCGGGCCGGTCTGCTCTCCGACGTCACCCGGGTGCTCTCGGAGTCCGGAGTCAACATCCTGTCGGCAGCCGTGCAGACGTCACGTGACCGCGTGGCGATCCTGCGGTTCACCTTCGAGATGGGGGAGGTCGCGCACCTCAGCCACGTCATGCAGCAGGTCAAGCGCATCGAGTCCGTCTTCGACTGCTTCCGCATCTCCGGCGGGTCGAGCAAGTAGGGCTGACGCCGGTTCCTGAGGAGAAGAGAGCCCGACCCCAGACCGGTCCCTGAGGAGAAGGGGGCCCGACCCCCGACCGGTCCCTGAGGATAAGGGGGCCCGACCCCCGACCGGTCCCTGAGGAGGTCGCGCAGCGACCATCTCGAAGGGCCGGGGACCATGCCCGCTCCCGTGGAGGTGCGGCGGCGAGCTGCCGAAGTCCTTCGTCGTCGTGTGGTCACGTCGTCGTCCTCGACTTCGGCTTGACGCTGCGCCACCGCGCCTCCACGTCCGCTGTGCTGCGGTCCGCTCTGCAGGGGTGACGGACCCTTCGAGACGCTGCGGCCGCAGGCGGCCTTGCTCCGGTTCCTGAGGAGGCGTGCCAGCGGCGTCTCGAAGGGCAGGGACCGTGGGGGGTCAGCCGCCGAACTCGTCGAGGCCCTTGCGGGCCTGGTCGAGCCACGCCTGCTGGGCGGCCAGTTGCTCACGCAGCTTCGTCGCCTTCGCGGCATCACCCTTGGCCTCTGCAGCGTCCGCATCGGCCTGCAGCTCGGCGACCTTCGCCTCGAGCTGGGAGGCCAAGGAGCTGGCTCGGGCGGACAGCTCGGGGTTGGACGAGGACCACTTCTTGTCCTCGACATCGCGCACCGCCTGCTCGACCCGCTGCATCCCCTTTTCCATCCGGGAGACGTCAGCGCGCGGCACCTTGCCCGCGGCCTCCCAGCGGTCCTGGATGGAGCGGAGAGCGGCCTTCGTCTTGTCGAGGTCCTTGACCGGCAACAGCGCCTGGGCCTCGGCGAGCAGGCCCTCCTTGACCGCGAGGTTGCCCTGGTGGGCCTCGTCCTCCTTGGCCGCCTCGGCGTCCTTGGCGTTGAAGAAGGCGTCCTGCGCGGTGCGGAAGCGCTCCCACAGCTTGTCGTCGTCCTGGCGCCCCGCACGACCCGCCCGGCGCCACTCGTCCATCAGCCGCTTGAAGGCACCGGCCGTGGCGTTCCAGTCGGTCGAGGTGGACAGCCGCTCGGCCTGGACGACGAGGTCCTCCTTGACCGACTTGGCCTCCCCACGACTCTGCTCGAGGTGGGCGAAGTGGGCGCGCCGGGTCTTGTCGAAGCCGTTGCGAGCCTTCGAGAAGCGCTGCCACAGTGCGCTCTCCACGTCCTTGTCGAGGCGCGCCTTGCCCCGCTGGTGCGCCTTCCACTCGTCGAGGAGGGCCCGCATCCGGGTCGTCGACTGCTTCCAGTGCACGTTGTCGACGGGCTGGGCGGCGATCTGCTCGGCCTCGGCGACGATCGCCTCGCGCTCGGCCGCAGCGACCTTCTTGGCCTCGGCGCGGACAGCGGACTCGGTCTGACGCTTGGCGGTCAGGCCTTCTTCGAGCTCGGCGACGAGCGCACTCAGAGCCGGCAGGTCGCCGACCACGTTGGGCTGCTCCGCGTGCTCCCGCAGGGTCTTCAGGCCGTCACCGATCTCCTTGGCGGAGACGTCGGGGACGTCGAGACGCTGGCGCAGCAGGGTGGCGGAGGCGAAGAGCTCGTCGTACTTGCGGGCGAAGTACTGCAGGGCCTCCTCGGGGGTGGCGCCGGGGTAGGAGCCGACCTCGCGTTCGCCCTCTCCGTCCTTGACGAAGACCTTGCCCTCCTCGTCGACCCGGCCGAAGTCAGCGGAGGCCGAGTGGTCCGTCGTCATCGCGGGGGCCTCGGCGGCGGGGGTCGGGGTCGGGCGGGGGGCCATGCGGGCCAGTGCCGCAGGCGAGGGCGCCGAAGGGCGCGGGGCGTTGGTGTCGTCACTCACAGGCCCGAGGTTACCCATTCACGTGACCGGGCGGGGCGCGCACGTAGGGTTGGACCGTGCTGACCATCCCCTTCCCGGCGCAGGCCTTCGGGACCAACTGCTACGTCATCGCCGACGGCCCGGGCGAGGAGTGCATCATCGTCGACCCGGGCATCGGCATCGAGGAGACCTTGCGCGAGGTCCTCACGACGCACCGGCTCAAGCCGGCGGCGGTCCTGCTCACCCACGGCCACGTCGACCACGTCTTCTCCGTGACACCCGTCTGCGGTGGCGAGCTCGCCGCCTACATCCACACCGATGACCGCTACCGCCTCGTCGACCCCCCTCGGCTCCTCCTCCCTCGGGCCGGCGCTCAGCGGCATGCTCGAGCAGCAGTTCGGCAAGAAGGCCACCTGGCGCGAGCCCGAGCGAGTCGTCGAGGTGACCGACAGCGAGACGGTGAGCGTCGCAGGCATCGACCTCGAGGTGCTGCACGCACCCGGGCACACCGAGGGCTCGGTGATGTTTGCGATGCCGCGCGTGCCGGACGGCGTGCCCGCCGACGCGGAGGTCGACCGCACGCTGATCACGGGCGACGTGCTCTTCGCCGGGTCGATCGGGCGGACCGACCTGCCGGGCGGGTCGCACGAGGCGATGCAGGACTCCCTCCGTCGGGTGGTCCATCCCCGCCCCGACTCCAGCCTCGTCCTGCCCGGCCACGGACCCGCGACGACGCTGGGCCGTGAGAAGGCGACCAACCCGTACCTGCAAGGACTGTGATGACCCACCCCGCCGCCCGCCCCACGAAGGTCACCCCGCTCTCCGGCTTTCCCGAGTACCTGCCCGAGCAGCGCATCGTCGAGCAGCACTTCATCGACGTCATCCGCTCGACCTTCGAGCTGCACGGTTTCCCGTCGATCGAGACCCGCGCGGTCGAGCCGGTCGAGCGGCTTCTCGGCAAGGGCGGCGACGCGGACAAGGAGATCTACGGGATCCACCGCCTGGCCGATGACGAAGGGGGTGCCGCCGGCGGTCGCGAAGGCCAGCTCGGACTGCACTTCGACCTCACCGTCCCCTTCGCCCGGTACGTCGTGGAAAACGCGGGTCGGCTCAACTTCCCCTTCCGCCGTCACCAGATCCAGAAGGTCTGGCGCGGTGAGCGGCCGCAGGAGGGGCGCTACCGCGAGTTCACCCAGTGCGACATCGACGTCGTCGACGCGGGTGAGCTGGCGCCGCACTTCGAGGCCGAGATGCCGCTGGTCATGGCGGAGATCTTCGCCAAGCTGCCCATCCCGCAGATGATCATCCAGGTCAACAACCGCAAGATCCCCGAGGGCTTCTACCGGGGTCTGGGCATCGACGACGTGGCGGGCACGCTGCGCATCGTCGACAAGCTCGACAAGATCGGGCCGGACAAGGTGGCCGCCCTGCTCGTCGAGGCGGGTCGCACCACGGAGCAGGCGCAGGCCTGCCTCGACCTCGCGGCCATCCGGACCGAAGACACCACCTTCGTCGACCGGGTGCGTGCCCTGGGTGTGGAGAACCCCGTGCTCGACGAGGGTCTGGCCGCACTGGCCGCGGTCATCGAGACCGGGGCCGCGGCGGCGCCCGGTGCGATGGTCGCCGACCTGCGGATCGCCCGCGGCCTGGACTACTACACCGGCACCGTCTACGAGACGCAGCTCGTGGGCTACGAGTCGTGGGGGTCCTTCTGCTCCGGTGGTCGGTACGACGAGCTGGCCACCGACGGCAAGACGACCTATCCGGGGGTGGGCATCTCGATCGGCTTGTCGCGCCTGCTGGGTCTCCTCCTCGGCAAGGGGCTGGTCGGGGCCACCCGGAAGTCGCCCTCGGCGGTCCTCGTGGCCGTCACGGACGAAGGGAGCCGCCCCCGCTCCGTGGCCGTCGCGACGGCGCTGCGGGCGCGCGGCATCCCGTGCGAGGTCGCCCCGGCGGCGGCGAAGTTCGGCAAGCAGATCCGCTTCGCCGAGCGTCGCGGGATCCCGCATGTGTGGTTCCCGGGTGCGAGAGACTCCGGTGGCGACCAGGTCAAGGACATCCGCTCCGGCGAGCAGGTGGATGCCGCGGCCGAGTCGTGGACCTGCCCCGTCGAGGACCTGCAGCCACGAGTGGTCGCCCTGGGGGAGTGAGCTAGCTCGCTGCACGACGCCAGATCCCCTCCGGCCCGGGGAGCACCGGGTCCTGGCGGCGGTTGCGTGCGGCGGGCCCCGTGACGGCCCCCGAGGGGAGGGGGTCGTCGTCGCTCGCGTCGACGAAGGCCACCCTGTAGCCCACCTCCGCCAGCAGGCTCACGACCGCGCCGAAGGGGAGCGACGCGGCGTCGACCTCCATCCGGCCCACCGTGGCTGGGCTCCACCCGAGGCGGGTGGCCAGCTGCCGCTGGGTCAGCCGATGGAGTCGGCGAAACCGGCGTGACAGCAGGCCGACCCTGCGTCCGGCGGCCACCCACCTGCGCTCCGCGCACGGCCACGAGGGGCAGGCGGTGCAGGGCTCGTAGTCGTCGGGTGCGGTGCCGACCGGGCACGACATGGGGCAGGCGATCGGTGACTGGTCCATGCGTCGATGCTGGCGGGGGAGTCAGGGCAGCACCAGACGGACGTGAGGCCTGAGGAGGGCGCCTCCGTGGTGATCCCGGGTGTGGACAGAGCCCCACGTCGACCCCGTCGAGCTGACCTCAGGGTGCAGTGGCCGAGGGGGGCGCCGCCCGTCCTCTGGGGGGGCCGGAGGCCGCAGTCCGAGAGCTCGAGGAGGGCGAGGTCGCGGATCACCTCCCGGTCGCCACGCCGCCACGCCCCCGGCTGGGTCGGGGCTGATCCGGGAGAGTCGTTGCAGCGGCTGGTTGGACATTGCCCGCAGGGCGAAGAGGTCGAGGTCGTCGACGCTGTCGACGAGGGACTGCGCCGCCGTCGCCCGGCGGACGAAGCGCCACCGCGCCGCGAGCCAGAAGGCGCCGACGATGAGGATCGGCGTCAGCGCCGTCACCCAGCCGAGGGTCGTGGCGAGGCTCTCCACCGCGCTCACGAGGTCTCGGCCAGCCTCCTCGATCGTCGTCCCGGCCCCGGCGGCATCGCGGAAGGGGGTGGCCACCTTGTCGTCGAGCACCGGCAGGTCGTCGACGGTGTTGCCCGCCGTCGTCAGCTTGTCCCGAAACCCGGACCCGGCGGACTCGAGTCGGTGGCCCGGCTCGGCGAGCTCCAGGGTCGAGTTGTGCACCGCCCGGCCCACGCGTGCCCAGAGGAAGACCCAGGCGATCATGAGGAGGTCGGCGACGACCTGACCAAGACGTCGGGCCGGGAGATCCGCATACAGCTTCATGACCCCATTAGACTCCTCGCCGTGGTCGCGACCACCCGTGGGCACAATGGGGTGCCCACGGCACGACCCCGACCCGAGAGAGGCCGACACCGACGGTGAGCCGCCCGACCCCCCTCCAGCGGGCCGTGCGCACCTGGCTCACCCAGCTCGACGTCGAGCGCGGGGTCTCCGCCCACACGCTGAGCGCCTACGCGCGAGACGCCGGTCGCTATCTCGACCACCTTGCAGCGGCTGGTGTCACCGACCCGGGTGAGGTGACCGAGCAGCACGTCTCCGCCTTCCTCGCCGCACTGCGCACCGGCGACGCCGACCACCCGCCGCTCGCGGCCAGTTCCGCGGCCCGCACCCTCGTCGCCGTCCGCGGCCTGCACAAGTTCCTCGCGCTCGAGGGCCTCACCGACCACAACCCGGCCGAGGACGTGGCGCCGCCGTCACCCCCTTCGCGTCTGCCCAAGGCGATCCGACTCGACGAGGTGACCCGGCTCATCGACGCGGCCGGAGTCGGGGACGGCCCGGTGCCCCTGCGCGACCGGGCGCTCCTCGAGCTGCTCTACGGCACCGGAGCTCGCATCTCCGAGGTCGTGGGCCTGGACATCGACGACCTCGACCTCGAGGTGGGCGCTGCGCGCCTGCTCGGCAAGGGGGGCAAGGAGCGCATCGTCCCCATCGGCAGCTACGCCGTCGAGGCCGTCCAGGCCTGGCTGGTGCGCGGCCGCCCCGAGCTGGCGAGCGCCGGCCGCGCCGGCCCCGCCGTCTTCCTCAACCGCCGGGGCGCCCGGCTGTCCCGGCAGAGCGCGTGGGCCGTCATCACGACGGCGGCAGATCGGGCCGGGCTCTCCGGGCACGTCTCGCCACACACCCTGAGGCACTCCTTCGCCACCCACCTGCTGGAGGGCGGCGCCGACGTGCGCGTCGTGCAGGAGCTGCTCGGGCACGCCTCGGTGACGACGACGCAGATCTACACGATGGTCACCGTGCAGCAGCTGCGCGAGGTCTACGCGCAGGCCCACCCCCGAGCCCGCTGATAGGGTCATCGCTGATCAGCGAGAGGCTGACCGACCCACGACGATGGAGTGATCCGACTGTGGCATCAGAGGTGACGCCGCCGCTCGACCTCGAGCACGACCTGACCCAGTACGGTCCGACCGGCCGACCCATGCCCTCCTTCCCGGAGCCCGAGCCCCTGGCATCGCACGGCCCCGCCCGCATCATCGCGATGTGCAACCAGAAGGGCGGCGTCGGCAAGACGACGACCACCATCAACCTCGGCGCCGCTCTCGCGGAGGCCGGTCGACGGGTCCTGCTCGTCGACTTCGACCCGCAGGGCGCCCTCTCCGTGGGGCTGGGGCGTGCCGACGCACACCCTCGACACGACGATCTACGACCTGCTCGTCTCCCGCGGCCACGAGATCACCGAGATCATCCAGCACACCTCCGTGCCGGGGCTCGACGTCGCCCCGGCCAACATCGACCTGTCCGCGGCCGAGGTCCAGCTCGTCGGCGAGGTCGCCCGAGAGCAGATCCTCGCCCGCGTGCTCCGGCCCGTCCTCGACGACTACGACGTCGTCCTCATCGACTGCCAGCCCTCTCTCGGCCTGCTGACCGTCAACGCCCTCACGGCCGCCCACGGCGTGATCATCCCGCTCGAGACCGAGTACTTCGCCATGCGAGGTGTCGCGCTGCTCGTCGAGACCATCGACAAGATCACCGATCGGCTCAACCCCGGCCTGACCGTCGACGGCATCCTCGCGACGATGTACGACGGCCGTACCCTGCACAGCCGCGAGGTCGTCGGGTCGGTCGTCGACCACTTCGGGGACAAGGTCTTCCACACCGTCATCTCCCGCACGGTGAAGTTCCCCGACGCCACGCTCGCGGCCGAGCCGATCACCACCTACGCCACCGGTCACTCGGGGGCCAACGCCTACCGGCAGCTGGCCCGCGAGCTGATCTCGCGCGGCGGCGCTCCCTGATACCCGTGGAGGCCCCACCGGCCACTACGGCCCCCGAGGCCACCGAGTCCCACGCGCCGGACCCCGACGTCGCCGTCCCCGGCGGTGTCATCACCAAGCGGGGTGCGGAGCAGGCCTTCACCGTCCATCTCGACAACTTCGAGGGGCCCTTCGACCTGCTCCTGGGGCTGATCAGCAAGCACCAGCTGGACATCACCGAGATCGCGTTGGCCAAGGTCACCGACGAGTTCATGGTGCACCTGCGCGCGCTTCAGGCTAGCGAGCCGTCATGGGACCTGGGTCAGACGAGCGAGTTCCTCCTCGTCGCGGCCACGCTGCTCGACATCAAGGCATCGCGCCTGCTGCCCAACACGGGTGATGGTGACGAGGAGGACCTCGAGCTCATCGAGGCCCGTGACCTGCTCTTCGCCCGCCTGCTGCAGTACCGCGCCTTCAAGGACGTGGCCGCGCGCTTCGGCGAGACGCTCGCGACGACCGGCCGGATGACGCCACGCCAAGCCGGTCTCGAGCCCCACCTCGCCTCGCTCCTCCCGGAGCTGGTCATCAGCGTGACGCCCGAGCAGCTGGCCATGGTCGCCGCCCGGGCGCTCACCCCCAAGGAGCCCGAGACCGTCGGCCTGACCCACCTGCACGCACCCGCCGTCAGCGTCCGCGAGCAGGCGGCCCTCGTCGTCGACCGGCTGCGGTCGGAGGGCACGCTCTCCTTCCGCACGCTCGTGCAGGACGCGGACTCGACGCTCGTCGTCGTGGCCCGCTTCCTCGCGCTGCTCGAGCTCTTCCGCGACAAGCAGGTCGCGCTCGACCAGCCCGAGGCCCTCGGCGACCTCGAGGTCAGCTGGACCGGTAGCCAGGAGGGCACCGTGGACGTCGGTGCCGAGTTCGACGAAGGGGAGGCACCGCCCCCTTCGTCCGAGGAGGAGATGCCCGATGAGTGAGCCGACACCCTCACCCTCCGCCGCGACCGCCCCACCGGCGGGCGTGCCGGAGGGGGACGACGTGCAGGTCGCCTTCGACGTCGGAGACCTGCCCGGCGGCGCCCGCGGCGCCATCGAGGCCGTGCTGATGATCGTCGAGGAGCCCGTCACCGACCACGCGCTGTCGTCGGCTCTCGAGCTGCCCGTCGAGGAGATCCGAGAGCACCTCGGCGCCCTCGAGGAGGCCTACGCCGACGGCCGGCACGGCTTCACCGTGCGCAACGTGGGGGGAGGATGGCGCTTCTACAGCCACCACGCCTACGCCCCGGTCGTCGAGCGCTTCGTCCTGGACGGTCAGCAGTCCCGCCTGACGACCGCCTCCCTCGAGACCCTCGCCGTCATCGCCTACCGGCAGCCGATCTCGCGGGCGCGCATCGGCGCGATCCGCGGGGTCAACGTCGACGGTGTCGTGCGCACCCTCCTCACCCGCGGCCTCATCGTCGAGGTCACCAAGGACGAGGAGTCCAATGCGACGCTCTACGGGACGACCCCGTACTTCCTCGAGCGGATGGGTCTGAACACGCTCGACGACCTCCCGCCGATCGCCCCCTACCTGCCCGATGCCGCAGTGCTCGACGAACTCGTGAATGAGGCCCGCCCATGACCCCGCCCCAGAACCGTCGCCCCGGAGGACCGCAGGGTGCACCCCGCGGCAAGGGACCCAAGAAGCCGCCCCGACCCGGCCGGCGCCCGCAGCCCGACCGCGGCACGAGCGGCCGCAGCCGGCAGGGACAGCCGCAGCTGGCCCCCGAGCCCCCGCAGGCACCCACGATCGACGTCCACGACCCCCAGGGCACCCGCCTGCAGAAGGTGCTCGCCGCGGCGGGCATCGGCTCCCGCCGCGCCTGCGAGCTGCTCATCAGCGAGGGGCGCGTCGAGGTCGACGGACAGGTCGTGCGTGAGCTCGGCGTGCGCGTCGACCCGCTGCGGCAGACCGTCCACGTCGACGGCGAGCGGGTGCACCTCGACGAGTCGCGCGTCTACCTCGCCTTCAACAAGCCCACCGGTGTGGTCACGACGATGTCCGACGAGCTGGGCCGGGTGAGCATCGGCGACTACGTCGCCGGGCGACCCGAGCGGCTCTTCCACGTCGGGCGGCTGGACGCCGACACCGAGGGCCTGCTCATCCTCACCAACGACGGCGACCTCGCGCACCGCCTCCAGCACCCCGCCCACGGCGTGCTCAAGACCTACATCGCGGAGATCCCCGGCCCCGTGCCCAAGGACCTCGGCAAGCGGCTGCGCGACGGGGTCGAGCTCGAGGACGGTCCGGTGCGGGTCGACTCCTTCAAGGTCGTCGACTCCCGGCCGGGCAAGGCGATCGTCGAGGTCATCCTCCACGAGGGGCGCAAGCACATCGTCCGCCGCATGCTCGACCACGTGGGCCACCCGGTCCTCTCGCTCGTGCGGACCCAGGTCGGCCCGATCACGCTCGGCACGACGAAGTCGGGCCGGTGGCGCAACCTCAGCCGGCAGGAGATCAGCGACCTGTACAAGGCTGCCGGGCTGTGACCACGGCCGACGAGGCGAAGGGGGCAGCCACAGCACTCCCTCCGGTGCACGTCATCGGCACCGGGCTCATCGGGACGAGCATCGGGCTCGCCCTGACCGCGGTCGGGGTCGACGTCAGCCTCGAGGACCAGTCGGAGACCTCGGCCGCCCTGGCCCGCGACCTCGGCGCCGGCCGGATCAGCGGGGAGGTGGCCCCGGGGGTCGTGGTCGTCGCCGCGCCACCCGACGTCTCCCCGCGGCTGGTGCTCCGTGCCCTCGAGCGCTGGCCCGACGCCGTGGTCACCGACGTCGCCTCGGTCAAGCAGGTGGTCCTCGCCGACGTCTCCCGTGCCGGCGTGCCCATCGACCGCTACGTCGGCAGCCACCCCATGGCCGGCCGCGAGCGCTCGGGGGCCATCAGCGCCCGCGGTGACCTCTTCACCGGGCGCGCCTGGGTGCTCTGCCCGCACCCGGGCAGCGACCCCGCCGCGACCGAGCTCGTCGCTGCGGTGGCCCGCGCGACGGGTGCCGCGGTCACGACGCTCAGCCCGGCCGAGCACGACGCTGCCGTGGCCGCGGTCTCCCACGTGCCCCAGGTGGCGGCGTCTCTCGTCGCCGCCCGCCTCGAGCACCTGAGTGACGAAGCCGTCGGCCTCGCCGGTCAGGGCGTGCGTGACGTCACGCGCATCGCGGCCAGCGACCCCGGGCTGTGGACCCAGATCCTCTCCGGCAATGCACTCGCGGTCGCCGACGTCCTGCGCTCCGTGCGGGACGACCTCGGTGAGCTCGTCGCCGCGCTCGAGGCCCTCGGCGCCGACGAGGACGACGTGGCCGATGCCCCGGGGGCGCGGGCCGTGCTGGCCCGCGCCATCGCCGACGGCAATGCCGGTCACGCCCGCATCCCCGGCAAGCACGGTGCGCCGCCCGCCACCTACGCCGTCGTCAGCGTGGTCGTCGACGACCGCCCCGGCGAGGTCGCCCGACTCCTCACCGACATCGGTGACGCGGGGGTCAACATGGAGGACCTGCGCCTCGACCACGGGCTGGGCCTGCCCTTCGGTCTGGCGGAGGTCTCCGTGCTCCCGGCCGCAGCCGGTCCGCTCACCGAGGCCCTCACGACGCGAGGGTGGCAGCTGCACTCCTGACGGGCGACTAGGCTGGGCCCTCGTGACCAGCCAGCCCGCCCCCTTCGTCATCGCCATCGACGGCCCCTCGGGCTCCGGCAAGTCCAGCGTCTCCCGTGCGGTCGCGACGCGGCTCGGTGCCGGCTACCTCGACACGGGCGCCATGTACCGGGCCCTCACGTGGTGGTGCCGGCACACCGAGGTCGACCTCGGTGACGCCGCGGCCATCACCGCAGCCGCCGTCGCTCTGCCGCTCGACATCGGTGACGACCCGCAGGCACCCAGCGTCACCGTCGACGGCACGGACGTCGCAGCGGACATCCGCACGAGCGAGATCTCCTCGCTGGTCTCGACCGTCGCCACGGTCCCGGACGTGCGCGTGGAGATGCAGCGTCGGCAGCGTGCGCTCATCGACGACATCGCCGCCCGGCACGGGGCCTGCGTCGCCGAAGGGCGGGACGTCACGACGGTCATCGCCCCGGACGCCGCCGTGCGGATCCTGCTCACCGCCAGTGAGGAGGCGCGCCTGCGCCGTCGCTCGCTCGAGGTTCACGGCGCCACCGACGAGGCCTCCATCGCGGCGACCCGCGACCAGGTCGTCCGTCGCGACCGTGACGACTCGACCGTCTCGCAGTTCACCGAGGCGGCCGACGGCGTGACCGTCGTCGACACCTCGGACCTCGACTTCGCAGGATCGATCGACGCGGTGATGTCGCTCGTCGATGCCGCGCGCGGTCGCTGACCCGCCCCGACCACCAGCCGCCACCGGCCGGTGGCTGCGACAATGGGCGACACCACCAACTCTCCAGGAGCACCGTTGAACACCACCCCTGAACCCACCGACCCCACCGGGACGGATGACGCGGCGCACGCCGAGGGCGTCGAGCGGGTGCTGCGTGCCGGGCTCGAGGACTTCGAGCTGACGGCCGAGGACCGGGCGATCATCGACGGCTTCCAGCCGGAGGCCGACGAGGTCGCGGCCGGACCGCTGCCGGTCGTCGCCATCGTCGGACGGCCCAATGTCGGCAAGTCGACCTTCGTCAACCGTGTGCTGCGCCGTCGTGAGGCCGTCGTCGAGGACACGCCCGGCGTGACCCGCGACCGGGTCGCCTACGACGCGGAGTGGTCGGGCCGCCGATTCACCCTGCTCGACACCGGTGGCTGGGAGATCGGCGCCCAGGGCATCCACCTGCGTGTCGCCGAGCAGGCCGAGGTCGCCATCGACATGGCCGACGTCGTCGTCTTCGTCGTCGACGCGGTCGTCGGTGCCACGGACGACGACGAGGCCGTCGTCAAGCTGCTGCGCGCGTCCGGCAAGCCGGTCGTGCTCGTCGCCAACAAGGTGGACGACCAGCGCTTCGAGCCGGACGCGGCCGCGCTGTGGAACCTCGGGCTCGGCGAGCCCCATCCGGTCTCCGCGCTGCACGGCCGGGGGAGCGGGGACGCGCTCGACGCCGTCCTCGACGTGCTGCCCGAGGTCTCCGCTCGTGGTGGCGCGGTGCCCGAAGGGGGTCCCCGCCGGGTCGCGCTCATCGGCCGCCCCAATGTCGGCAAGTCCAGCCTGCTCAACAAGCTCGCGGGCGAGGAGCGGGTCGTGGTGGACAACGTCGCCGGGACGACCCGCGACCCGGTCGACGAGCTCGTCGAGGTCGGTGGTCGGCAGTGGCGCTTCGTCGACACCGCCGGTATCCGTCGGCGGGTCCACCAGACCCGAGGCGCCGACTTCTACGCCTCGCTCCGCACGCAGGCCGCGCTCGAGAAGGCCGAGGTCGCCGTCGTGCTCATCGACACGCACGAGCCGATCACGGAGCAGGACCTGCGCATCATCAGCCAGGTCGTCGAGGCCGGTCGGGCGCTCGTCATCGGGTACAACAAGTGGGACCTGCTCGACGAGGAGCGACGCTTCTACCTCGAGCGCGAGATCGAGCGCGATCTCGTGCAGGTCACGTGGGCCCCGCGCGTGAACCTCTCGGCCCAGACCGGCCGCCACGTCGACCGGCTGACCCCCGCGCTCGACACGGCGCTGGAGTCGTGGGACCGCCGCGTGCCCACGTCGCGGCTCAACGCGGTGCTCGGCGAGATCGCCTCGTCGCACCCGCACCCGGTGCGCGGCGGCAAGCAGCCCCGCATCCTCTTCGCCACCCAGGCGTCCACCCGTCCGCCGCGCTTCGTCATCTTCGCTTCGGGCTTCATCGAGGCTGGCTACCGGCGCTTCCTCGAGCGGCGGCTGCGTGAGGAGTTCGGCTTCGAGGGCACGCCCATCGAGATCAGCGTGCGGGTGCGCGAGCGACGCGGCCGGCGCCGCTGAGGTGGTCGCGACGCCGCCTCGGCGGAGTCGTCAGACCGCACTGACCGGCAGCTGACGGCGGGCGCCCGCGCCGACCTTCTGCCGGGCCAGCGGCGCCCACGCCTGGACGGCGCAGAAGGGTGCGCACTGCTCTCCCTTCGTCCCCCGGGTGCCGACGTGGACACAGCACTGCGTCAGCCGCTCCTCGATCATCGTGTTGATGTCCATGAAGGGCTTGACGCTGATCCGCTTGACCCGCTCGCCCATGAGGCGACGCAGTCGCTCGTGCTGACCCGGCAGTCGTGACGTGACGAGCGTCGTCAGGGTCGACAGGCCGAGGTCGCAGGTCTGGCAGACGGCCTTCCACAGGTCGCCGACCTGCGGGTGGGAGAGAGAGGTCTGCTCGCTCAGCAGGCCGAGCACGGCGTCCTTGACGACCGCGCGCATCTGCTCGGGGATGGCCTGGTCGGTGATCCGGTTGGCGAAGCTCTCCGGCGCGAGGTCGAGCCACTGCTTGAGCTGGTCGTGCCCGACGATGGCGGTGAGCGATCGCCAGGTGTCGGAGTCGTCCCGCAGCAGATAGCCGACCGACGCGCAGTGCGGGTGACTGCACGGCAGTGCCGTGAGGTCGCGCCACGTCACGAGTCCCTCCGTCTGGGGCCCCATCCGGGCCAGGACACCGGTGTGCGTCAGCCGGTCGGTGGCGTCGATCGCACCGGATCGGCCGGAGCCGAAGATCGGCTGGATCGAGACCCCGCAGACGAAGGGGGTCTCCAGCGAGCGGGTGATGACGTGCCCGATCTCGTCGTCGTTGACCCCGAGCTCGGCGGTCATCGTCAGGGTGGTGAAGACCCCGGCCTCGCTCAGGCGGGAGATCGCACGGTCCTTGTGGGCCCGCAGATCGCCGCCACGGTGGTGCAGCGAGGCCTCGGCGCTCGATCCGTCGTACTGGAGGTAGATCTCGACGCGCTGCCGGTGCCGGCGCAGCAGCGCGACGAGGGCGTCGTCGCGGGCGACGGTCAGACCGTTGGTGTTGATGAGGATCCGCACCACGGGCCGCGCGACGAGCTCGTCGAGGAGCCGCTCGAGGTCGGGGTAGAGCGTGGGCTCACCACCGGAGAGCATGAGCACGTCGAGCCGGCCGTCCTCCCGGGCGAGGCGGGCGTCGACATTGGCCAGCACCTCCTCGACGCTCGCGACGCCGGTGAGCGCAGGAGCGGAGTCGGCGAAGCACGTCGGGCAACGCAGGTTGCAGTGCTCGGTGACGTCCTCGAGGAGGATGCACGTGTGCTGGGTCTGCATCTCGGGCAGGCCGTCGAGGTAGGCCGCCGGTACCGGGTCGAAGTTGCCGGAGAGGTCGGGGACGTGCGACTTGGTGGGGGCGGTCCACTCCTCGAGGTAGGACAGGATCTGCGGGTCCTCGTCGTAGAGGGTGCGCACGAGCCCGTGGTCGGGGCAGCCCCGCTCGAGCCAGATGCGCCCGTCGCGCTCGGCGAGCCAACCGCTGAGCCGGCGTACCTCGGTCAGGTCGGCGTCGAGCGACTCCTCGTGGCAGGTGGGGCAGAAGGCGTTGACGTAGCGATGGATCCGGTCGCCGCGCAGAGGACGACCCGGTCCGGCATCGGGCTGCGCGGCGGGGCGAGGCGTCACAGCAGGACCCCGCTCGAGTCGTTCTGGTACATCTGGGCGAAGCCGAAGACCAGGGCGGTGCAGACGCCGGCGCTCGAGATGAGCCACAGGCCGCCGGCCACCAGGCAGGCCACGCCCCAGCCGCGCAGGCGGTCCGGGATCATCAGCACGCAGCCAGCCAGGAGCAGGATCACCGGGGTGGCGATGACACCGAGGACCACCAGCCAGGCTCCGTCCCCGGCGGGCCCGGGCACGACGCTGCTGACACCCCAGGTGAGCAGCGCGATGACGACGGGTCCGAGGAGGCCGACGAGCGCGCCGATGCCGGCGCCCGCGCCCATGCCGAGCCCGGTGCGTGGGGGAGCGGGGTAGGGGCTACCCGATGGCGGGGGCTGGACCATGCTCGACTCCTTGGGGTTGACGGCGCACCGCGACGGCGCTGCGCCAGATGAGGAGGGGGGAGGGTGGCCGCGAGGAAGAGCTGGGGCCGGGTCAGGCCCAGCCACGCCACCTCGTTGCCACGGACGGCCTCGACACCGAAGCGGAAGAGTGCGTACCCCGTGATGTAGAGGGTGAAGAGATCGGCCGCGTCGGCGAGCCTGTCCCGGCAGATCCAGATGGCGAGCAGAGCCAGCAGGTGGAAGGCGATCTCGTAGGCGAAGGACGGGTGGAGCCGGGTGCCGAGAGGGACACCCCAGGCTGCGGCGTCGGCGGTGGAGGTGACCGTGACCGCCCACGGCACGTCCGTGGCGGTCCCGGGTGGCTCGGTGAGCAGGCACCCCACGCGACCCACGGCCATGCCCGCAGCCACGGCGGGCGCGAAGAGGGCGCCCGTGCGCCACTGCATCCGCAGCAGCCGCTTGCCGACGAGCACCGCGACGTACGCGAAGGCGAGCCCGCCGAGGATGCTCCGGTTGCCGTAGAGCCAGTGCACCGCGAGCGGGTCGTTGGCGCTGGGCTGGAGGTGCTGGAGCCACGTGCCGAGGCGGGCGCCGACGGCGCCGAAGCCGACCGCGAGGGCGACGAGCGCCCAGATCCGCTCGTCGGACACCCCCCGGCGCCATTTCTCCAGGGCGAGGACTCCGCCGGCGGTCAGGACTCCGATACCGACCCACAGGTCGTGCGTCATGGACGGCGTCCACGACGTCGGGAGGCTCGGGTCCATGCCTCCTGATCCTGCCAGTTGACGTGGTGTGGTGGGCCGGAGCGAAGGGAGCGACCCGCCGGTGGACCCGATTCGGCCACGGCCGTGGGAGTGGGTTAAAGTGACGTTCGCTCCTGCGGGAGCGGCCACGGGCTGTGGCGCAGTTTGGTAGCGCACTTGACTGGGGGTCAAGGGGTTTACCCCTCCTGGTTGGCTCAAAAATTGAATAACGGGATGTGGCGCAGCTTGGTAGCGCACCTGACTGGGGGTCAGGGGGTCGCAGGTTCAAATCCTGTCATCCCGACGTATGTGATGTCTCAGGACATCGGCATAGCCGGACCTACGATTTTGTAGGTCCGGCTATTGCTTTTGTGGGCCGGGTTTTCGGCCGGTGGGTTGGTAGTCGCGGGTGGGGTCGAGGGTCAGCTCGCGCAGGAGTTCGCCGGTGGCGGCGTTGATGATGCGGATCTCGAGGTCTTGGACCAGGAGCAGGACGTAGGTTCCGGCGTAGGGTCGGCCGACTCCGATGTGGTGCAGTCGCCCGTGGTTTCGCAGGGTGACGACGCCAGATTTGTCGATCTTGTCGGTCCGGACGCGCTCGTGGGTACCGGTCGGGGCGCCGGGGGGCGGCTTTGGGGCGGGCGGTGTACGCGGTGGCGGGGGTGGCGCGGTGCGGCAGGGATCGGTGGGGTCGCCGGTTGTTGTACTCGTCGCGGAAGTCGTCGATCAGGGTGTGCAGGGCCTGGACCGTGGCGGGTTGTTCGGGTTGGGCACGCAGCCACTTCTTCATCGTCTGCTGGAAGCGCTCGACCTTGCCGCACGTCGTGGGGTGCGCGGGTCGGGAGTTCTTCTGGGTCACGCCCAGGGCGGCCAGGTGGGTCTCGAGGGCGTTCTTGCCGCCGCGGCCGCCGGCCAGTCGGGTGGTGAAGACCATCCCGTTGTCGGTCAGCGTGCTTGCGGGGCAACCGTGCTCGTCGGTCGTGGCTTGGAATGCGGCCAGCACGATCGGGCCGGTGACCCGGGTGTGGGCGCTGATGTGCAGCGCGTAGCGGGAGTGGTCGTCGAGCCAGGTGAGGATCTCCACGTCGCGGCCGGTGGTCAGACGGTAGTGCGTGAAGTCGGACTGCCAGGTCTCGTTGGGTTGCTCGGCCTCGAAGCGGATGTAGGAGGATTTCGGGCGCTTCTTCGGCTCGGGCACCACGCGTCCTGCTCGAGTGAGGATGCGGTTGATCGTGGCCCGGGAGGTCGTGACGTCGTGGTGGTGACGCAGGTGCCAGCCGATGGTCTCGGCGCCGGCGTCCAGGCCTCGCGTGCTCAGCTGGTCACGTAGCTGCAGCACGAGGTCGACCGTGGCCTGCGGGGTGGCGGTGGTGAAGGTGTTGGGTCGACGGGAACGCGGCTCGAAGGCCTGCTCGCCCACGGCGCGGTAGCGGGCCATCAACTTGCTGATCCAGCCCTGAGAGACGCCATAAGTGCGGGCGACCTCGGACTGCGACTGACCGGCCAGGACCGCGGTGATCACAAGACGACGTTTCGACATGCCCCAGCATCAGGACCACATCCATCCCAATGTCGTGAGACACCCCTATTCCAATGTCCTGAGACACCCCTCATTCCAATGTCCTGAGACACCCAATTCCGATGTCCTGAGCCAGCACACTGTCATCCCGACGTAAAAGCCCTGGTGAGAGCATGTTTCTCGCCGGGGCTTCGTCATGTCTTGGGAGGGTTTTTGTTGGTCCCCCTCTGGTCCCCCTGGACCCGCGCACGCTCGGGCTGCCTGTGGATAGATGGGCCCTCCGAGACCCCTTCCCTGTGGATAAGGGGACCAAAAGGGGACCAGAACGATTCCCGGCCTCATTCGCCCCCCTGCCCGGCTGTTATCGGATGGACGTGAGGACTCGGTAGTCCCCGCTTCTCTCGGACGCGGGCGAGAGCGGCTCGCGTGAACCGAGGCTTGATATGCAAGTAGCCACTTGCCTACTGTGGAGGCGTGGGAGACATCTACCAAGCACTCGCCGATCCGACCAGGCGCCTCATCCTCGATGAGCTCTCCGAGCGCGATGGGCAGAGCTTGTTCGAGTTGTGCGGCCGGCTGGCGATGCGGCATGGCATTGCGTCGTCCAGGCAGGCGATCTCCCAGCATCTGACCGTCTTGGAAGAAGCGGGACTTGTCAGCTCGCAACGTTCTGGGCGGACGAAACTCCTCTCCCTGCACACCGAGCCGCTGCGGGAGATCACCGAACGCTGGCTCACCGAACCGAAGGAATGACTCATGAGCATCCGAATCAACGTCACGAGCGTCTTCGTTGACGACCAGGCCAAGGCACTCGCCTTCTACACCGACAAGCTCGGCTTCGTCCCCAAGAACGACGTGCCACTGGGCGAGTTCCGCTGGCTGACCGTGGTCGGACCTGACGCACCCGACGGCCCCGAGCTGCTGCTGGAGCCCAATCAGCACCCTGCGGCCAACGCCTATACAGCCGCACTCGTCGCCGACGGCATCCCGGCAGCCTCCTTCGCCGTTGACGATGTGGCCGCGACCTATGCGCAGCTTGTTGCTGGCGGCGTCCGATTCACGCAAGAACCGACACCGATGGGGCCTGTCGTCACCGCCGTATTGGACGACACCTGCGGAAACCTCATCCAGCTCACAAGCCCGGCATAACACAGGCCACCGTCGTTCACGTCCAGCATTGCCGCCTGCATCGGTTTGCCCCGAGTCCAGCCCGATCGCGGAGCTAGATGCCGCGCTTGGGCGGCTGACTCTGGCGCGCATGGCGACGCTGCCCCGCGGCAGAGAGGAAGGCGTTGGCCTGCTCAGCGGCGGAGGCGAGGTGGCGGTCGTCGGGGTGCAGGTAGCCGCGGGTGGTCTCCAGCGAGGCGTGCCCGAGGATGTCTTGGAGGACGTGCAGAGGGATGCCGGCGTCGGCCATCCAGGTCGCCCCGGTGTGGCGCAGGCCGTGCCGGGTGAGGTCAGGCAGCCCGAGCTTCGCCACGACGCCGTCCCAGTTCGTGGCGTCGCGGACGGTCGCAGTGGTGAGGTAGCCGCCCTTCGGACCGACCAGCAACGAGTCCGCGGGCTCCTTGCCGTCGGTGAGGCGTTCGAGCACGGGCCGGAGCGGTTCGAGGATCGGCACGCGTCGCTCTTTGCGGCTCTTGGTCGGCTTCGTGACCAGGCCACCCTTGCCGGGGAACACCTGCCGGCGGATCACCACGAGGTTCTTGTCGAAGTCGACATCCCCGACCTGCAACCCAGACACCTCCGAGGACCGGGCCGCGAGCAGCGCGGCGAGCATCACGAAGTCGCTGTAGGACTGATGCACCTTCCCGCATGCGCGCGCGAGGCGGTTGAGGGTCTTCATGTCCGGGATCGCGTGCGCCCGCGGGGAGGCGTGTTCGGCGGACTGGCCGCGGAAGGCGTTGCGATTCAGGCTCCGCTTGGCACGGTTCTTCGCGGGGTTGATCTGGATCAGCCCGTCCCGCACGGCTTCATCGAGCACCCGCACGAGCGGGGCGATAGTGTTCTTGATAGTTGAGGCGCCGTGACGCTGTTCCCACTCATCAATGGTGCGGTCGATGATCCCCGCGGTGATTTGGGTGACCGGCAGATGCCCGAGCGCGGGCAGCACCCGCAGCTTCAGCCCGTACCCGTAGGTCTCGCCGGTGGAGGTCGGGTCCAGGCCCCGCGCCCACCGGTCGCCGATGGAGGTGACGAACTCCAGCAGCGTCATGGACACGTCCATGCCCTTGGTCGAGGAGTTGCGGAGCTGGTCGAAGAACGCGTGCGCGGCCGCTTCGTCCCGCACGATCTCCGAGCGGATCACCCGGCGCTTGGTGGTCGGGTCCGTCCACCGGGCGCGGGCGCGGATGCCGTAGGAGCGGCGCTCCATGTCCGTGGAGACCTTCACACCAATCGGCGGGACCGGCTTGGGCTCAGCGGTCGGCTGCGGCTCAGCTCTCCGGGGCATGGTCGTGTTCCAGCTCCGCCAGCCAGCGATCCACGGCGTCGAGCCGATACCGGGCGATCCCGCCCAGGCGCAGGAACGGCGGCCCCGTGCCCGCCGACCGCCACCGCGACAGGGTGGACTCCGAGACCTTCAAGTACGCCGCGACCTCGCGGCTGTGCATGAGCGGCGACACCACGAGCGTCCCTTCGTCGCTCATGACAGTTCTCCGGTGTCGGGGTCGAGGGTGCGGTAGAACGCTTCCTCGGCGTCGCGGCGAGCCTGGACGTCGGCCATGACGAACTCCACGAACTCGGCGTCGCGGTCGATGATCGGCAGGTCCTGGATCGGGTCGGCGGGTTCCTCACCGGGCCAGACGGTCTGCCTGGTGGGCCGGTCGTGGTCGAGCTTCGTGCCGGACGCAGCGACCCATTCGCGCAGCCGCTGGCGGGCGTCGGCGAAGTCGCGGTGCCAGCCCAGTGGCGCGGAGCCGTTCTGCTCGGGGTCGTAGGCGCACAGCCAGTGCAGGTGCAGCGCGGACAGCTCCCACAGCAGCTCAGAGTGGGCGTACCAGGCGGGCGGGATCACCGCGGCGGGCAGACCGTAGGTGTGCCGCAGCCAGTCCACCCACCGGTTCAGCTCCAGCCACTCGACCTCGGCATCGTCGGCGTTCAGCAGGTTCCAGTTGATCGGGTGCGGCGGCTCCGCGATCAGCGGGTCCTCGAAGCCCTCGTCGCCGTCCAGCTCCGGGCCGGGCAGGTCGCCCGTGGTGGCGTCATCGTCGCGGGGATCGTCGGACATGGTGTGCTCCTGTCTGCTCTCGCGGTCCCCGGTCATGCCGGGGCTTTCTATGGCAGGCAGGTGGGCGCGGAGGCGACTGGCGTGTGCTCAGGTGTCAGAGCGGCGCAGCAGGGCCTCTATCTGCGCACGATCGGCGGTGAGCTGGGTGGTGTCGGGGCGCTTTGGCCACGGGTGCAGGTCGGTGACGATCGGGGGCGCGGAGCGCAGCAGCACGATCCCGGTGCCGAACGGTAGCCGGCGGATGCGGTCGGGCGGGAAGATCGGCACCCGCCGGACGGAGCGCTGGTTGGAGCGGGTGCCGTGGTCACCCAGCGTCACGGAGTCGGTGTACTCGTCGCGTTCCCCGACCAGGGCGCTGAGGTCTTGCAGATCGCGACTGTTGGAAGCGCCGCCGAGGATGACCTTGACGATCGACGCGTCCCAGATCGCGCCGGCCTGGTGCTCGTTCCACTTGTCCCGCGCCTGCGCGAGGGACTGGAGCACCGGCATCGTCGTGATGCCCGACCCGCCGCCTTCGGCCATCAGCGTCGGCAGCGACGGCAGGGGCGAGAGGTTGGCGATCTCATCCAGCGCCAGCAGCATCGGCGGATCGAGCCGCGCACCGGGTGAGCGCGCGGCGAGACGGCGGGCAGTCTCGATGAGGTCTTCCACCAGCGCCGCGACCAGTGCGGCGCTGGCTCCCGCACCGGACCCGGTGGCCAGGAGAAACAGGGTGCCGCGGTTCTGGATGAAGTGCTCGGGGTCGAATCCTTCACCGGGGCCGGGTGAGACGGCGTCGAGCACTCGGGGGTCGGCGAGCGATCCGAGGGCGAGGGACACGCCTTGCCAGATGGAGTCGCGGGTGCGGGGGTCGGAGTCGATCATCGCTTCCAGCGACTCGGCCCATCCGGTCGCCGCGCGGGTCGAGCCGGTCAGGATCGCCACCGCGTCGGCGGCTGCGGTCGGGTCGAGGGTCCAGCGGAACAGCTCGGCCGGTGGGCGGTGGTCGATCGCGGCGGCGTGCAGGAGCGCTTGCAGTGCGGCGCGGGTCTTGCCCTCCCAGAACCCGCCGCCGTCGACGCCGCCGGATGAGAGGCCGGTTCCGGCGGCGGCGAGCCCGGTGGCGCGGATCATCGCGGTCTGCGGGGACTCACAGCCCCGGATCGGTGACCACCGCATCCCCGCGGGCAAGCCTTCGGCGAGGTGTTGCGGGTCGAAGATCGCGACCGGCCCGACCCGGCTGCGGGCGCGCAGGGTCGCGGTCAGGTTGTCCGGCCGGGTCGAGGTCACCACGACGGCACCGGGGGCGTCGAGGATCGCGGGGATCACCAGGTGCAGGCCCTTCCCGGAGCGGGGCGGGCCGATGACCATGATCGAGTCCTCCACCGACGCCCACACCCCGGTGCCCTTAGAGGCGCCGAGCCGGTAGCCGACATCTTGCGGGCGTGGATTATCCAGCCCGGGGCGGAGGTTCCCGGCGCGACGCAGCAGCGCCTTCTCGGACGCGGCGGCAGCGACCTCATGCCTCGTGGCAATGCCCGCCATCCGGCGCGGGTCTTGCTCGACTCGGTGCGTGTGACGGCGCAGCCGCGACCAGACCCACACGCCGCCGGTGATGAGCACGGCGAGCAGGAGGCTCGTGACGAGCCAGTAGACGACCGGGCTCATGCCGGGCGCGTCCAGGGCGCCAGCGGGATCGCCCGGATCGAACAGCACACCGATCCCGGACGCAGGACCACCGGCGGGCTGGCTCGTGCCGGTGACGAATGCCGCGACGGACCCGGCGCCGCGGAGCACCAAGGCGATGCCGAACAGGCCGACCAGTCCGATCATGGCCGCGTTGGTCAGCTCATCACCGAACGAGCCGGTCTGCCGACCCTGACTGTTCATGGCAGCCGCCGGACGATCGTGGCGCCGGAGATACGGCCGACCAGCACCACCTCCACAACCCCGCCCGCAGCATCCGACCCGAGCCGGCCGGGGTCGATCAGGCACGGGCCGTACCGGTACCGGACGCGTCGGTGTGCCCGGTGACGACGGCGACCGCGATGTCCTCGCCGGGAACGAACCCGTCGCCTTCAACGGTTTGGAATACCGGCCGCGAGGCTGGCTTCTCGGGGTCAGGCGTCGGGTCGGGTGCTCGGCGACGTTGAGCCGCGATGATGTCGGTGAAGGTCGTCCCGTCTGCCTCGCGGACCTCGACCCGCGCCGGTGTCGTCCGGTCATCCGTGGCACGGTCGATGATCTGCCCGAATGAGGAACGCCGCCACGGCGGCGCGAACGGCTCGGGGTCCAGCCGTATCCCGTCGACGGTGACGGCCACGGTGCCGTCCTCGCGCACGTCGAGCACGACGAACGGAATAGACACCGGGACCGGTTCGGGCTCGACTCTCCTCATAGCGGCGAGGTGAACCAGCGATACCTTCGTCCCGCCCAGACCGGCAGCCGCGAGATGCTGACGTTTCGGCCCGCGCGCGGCTTACTCGCTGGGCGGCGTCAGCTCGATGCCGCGTGATGTAGCGAGAGCTTGGAGTTTCTCGGCATCGTCAGTCTGCACACAGACGGTCGCGCGGAGGCCTGCTTCCTCGCTGCGAAGCAGGTAGTAGGCGGTGCTGTCTGTGAGCAACTCACCGGCGGCGTCGAAGAACTCCCACCGCACTCGTATCAGCACGAGTAGGCCGGTGAGGTGGTTCTGATCCAAGAGTTCGTATCCCACGGAGTGGAGGCCGAGCTTCTGGTAGAGCGGGTAGGACTGCTTCAAGCCCTGCACCATCGCCTCTCGCGATTCGAGGACCCCGGAGAACCGGTCGTCTGCGATCAGGCCTGGCGTCGTCCAGAGGTCGGCCGCGGACTCGGCGTCGAGGTCGGTCATGGTGGCGGCGTAGCGGGTGAGGTAGTCGTCGATCTGTTCGTGGCTGATGCTCATACTTCGACGATACGAGCTAATGCCGACAAGGCTGTGACGGTTTTACGCCACCGTCTCAGGCGAGAGTGCGGTGGTGAGCTTCTCGAAAACGCTTCGTGCGCTTGAGGAACTGTAGGGGCCGATGGCGACCAGTGCCGCCAGCAGGGCGGACACCTCGCCGGGCGTGAGGGAGACCTGGCACGCTTGTTCCCGAGCGGCGACTCGGTAACCGCCTCGTGAACCCCTGACGACTTCAACCGGAATGCCGGCTTGTCGGAGCCTGGCGATATCTCGCTCGATGGTCCGCGCGCTGATCCCAACCAGGTCGGCGAGCTGGTTCGCAGTGGTGAGCTTCGGATGCCGTGCGCGTAGTTGCTCGATGACGGCGTGCTGCCGCTCGACCAGGGGAAGGAGCTGGTGCAGGCGGATGGAGGGTTCCATACGACCAGACTCGCACCTGAGCGACGGTGATGCCCGGAACAGCTTCGATCCGCCAAGGCCTGGCGTCCCGTTCACGGCTCAAGAGCATGCGATGGATCGCCATTCATGCGGGCAGTGGTATCGAACGCGGCCAGTTCGGCGGGGTGGAGTTGGTGCTGGACGACGAAGCTGCGGTCCTTGATGCGCCAGAGCCCTTGCCCGGTGCCCAGTCCCGGCAGGAGACGTTGCTCGGTGCCGGTGAGCCCGAGCGCGGTGGCGGTGGGGCCGAGCTGGTCGGTCTCTTGCCGGTAGACGATCCGGGTCTCCGCGTTCGCCAGCAGCGAGTTCGCCAGAGCACGGTTCGCTGAGCCGAGGTCACCGACGTTCTCCAGGTCGGTGAGCTTGTGGAACACGAGCAGGTTCGCCAGGCCGTAGTGGCGGGCGAGCCGCCAGTGCGCGTCCATCCGGCGCAGCAGCGCCGGATGCGACATCAGCCGCCACGCCTCGTCGTAGATGACCCAGCGTCGGCCGCCGTTCGGATCGAGGAGGGCGGCTTCCATCCACGCCGACGAGCACGTCATCAGCACCGAGATCAAGGTGGAGTTCTCGGTGACGCGGGACAGGTCCAGGCTGACCATCGGCAGCGTCGGGTCGAACCTCACCGTCGACGGGCCGTCGAACAGCCCGGCCAGGTCACCAGCGACGAGCCGCCGCAGCGCGTGCCCGACTTGACGGCCATCCTCAGCAAGTCGGCCGTCTGGATCGTCGGCCGGGTCTGGGCGCAGCAGCCGGTCGACCACCATCGGCAGAATCGGCACCTCGGTGTCGCGCACCGCGCCGGCCAGGGCGGTATCGATCGCGGTGTGTTCCAACGGCGCGAGCGGTCGAGCAAGGACGGTCTCGGTGAGCGCGCCCAGTAGGTCCCGGCGCCGCGCAGCCAGCGTGGTCGCCCACTCCCGGTCCGAGAGGCCACCGGGACGGTAGCCCTCATCGAGCGGGTTGAGCCTGTTGCCCATCCCGTGCCCGAGGATGATCGCCTTCCCTCCGACCGCTTCGGCGACACCGGTGTGCTCGCCTTTGGGGTCGCCGGGAACGTAGACGCGGTAGCCGAACGGCAGGCTGCGCGTGTAGAGGCTCTTGGCGAGCGAGGACTTCCCGGAGCCGACGATCCCGGCCAGGATCAGGTTCGGGGCGGTGATAATGCCCCGCCGGTACAGCACCCACGGGTCGTAGACGAACGACGACCCGGAGTAGAGATCCTGCCCGATGAACATCCCCTGCGGCCCGAGACCAGCTTCGGCCAAGAACGGGTAGTGGCCGGCGAAGACGGCGCTGGTGTCCTGATGCCGAGGCAGCCGGAACCTCCCCGGAGTACGGAGCGCGGCTGGCCCTGGCTCGCCGGCCGAGGACAGGTAGACCGTGGCTCGCCGTTCGGCACGCTCAGCCTCCAGCTTCGCGCGGGCCGTGGCCTTCTCCGCCTGCCGCTGCTCGTCGACGAGCCGGGCGGCTGCTTGTCGCCGCTGCTTTCGCAGCCGCCGTCGTTCGGAGGCCGGTGCGACGAGGACGGCGGTGTGCAGCTTCTCGTCCCGGCTCACCACGAGAGCCCCCGGGCCTGCTTGACGGCGGCGACGCCGGGATGCTCGAACCAGCTTCCGTCCCGGACTCCGCTGCGCCGTCTCGCCGTATCGCGCCCGGTCTCGCGGTCCGAGGGTGGGACGGGGGTGTCGTCGGGCGGGTCTGTCGCGTGGTCGGCGGGGATCAGGTGCCGCCGGTAGAGGGCAACGTGCCCGGCCTGCGGGTTGTAGGTCATCGCATAGTCGCCAGTCTCGGCCGGCCGATCCCCGGCACAGACAGGGCCGTGGTCGTGAACATCGCCGTTCTCCAAGGCGGCGTCGGTGGTCTCGTCGCCGTAGTCCCAGCCGGACAGATGCTCGATCCCCGCCTCGACGCCGTCACGGTCGATGAGGTCGAGAACCCGGTCGGCGTCCTCGCCTTGCAGGAACACGACCCCCACCCACTGTTCAACGAGTTGCGTCGGTGGGTTCCAGACGATCCGGCCGGAATGACTCATCGCGGCGTTGAGCCGGTCGTGGGCCCGGTCGATGAGCGTGCCGGCCCGGTGCAGCTCGTCGGCCGCCGACACCGCCTCGACCGCACCGCCGGCCGGGTCGCGTGCTTCGTCGGCCAGCTGATGCTGCTGGTTCAGGTGGGCGGTGGCGAGCTGGTCCAGGACTTGCCGGAGCGAGCGCACCCCGCCCAGCAGGTCACCGATCACCGCGTACATGTCGGCCGGGTCGGCGAAGCTGCGGGTGGCGTGCGCGAGCCCGCGCAACGCTTCGGACGCCTCGGCGGCGTCGCGGCCGGGATCGGCGAACGTGGGCATCACTGGCCTCCATCTGTGCAGGGTCTCGACGCCTGCCAGGTAGGCCAGCGGTCACACGATCCGGCACAGCGGGAGCGCCGCCGCGGTGAAGGCTGCGGCTTGCTGGCCGACGAGCCGGCGGGTCTCGCAGGAGGCTTGGATCGCGGACTGCTCGATCGCGGCGATCGCGGCTTCCAGGTCGTCGAGGGTGGGTGCCGTGATGCTGATGAGGCCGGAGACGCGGAGCACGCCGTGTCCGGCGGTGAGGTCGGCTTCCTGTTGGAGCACGTCGTGGTACTCGGCGGTCTGGGCGGCGTCCTCGATCTGTCCCATCCGTGCCCGCTGGGCCGCATCGGAGAGGTGTTCGACCTTCTTCTTGCGGATGTCGCGGGCGGCCTGATCCGAACGCATCGGCGTGTAGAGCAGCGAGACCGAGCGTTGGATGCCGGTGGACAGCAGCACAGGGGCGAGGAAGCCCGGGTAGACCATGCTCCGGGGCCATTCGGCGACCCAGAGGACGGTGTGCCAGGCCGAGTCGGTGCGCAGGCTGCCCCAGGTCTCGGTGACCGCGACCGGGCCGGCGGTGGCGAGGTCTTGCCCGAGCTTCCCGTGCCGTTCCAGTGCGGCGGCGACGGCCGGGTCGTAGGCCGAGCGCAGGATCACCGCGACCTGGCCGGGGCCGAGCCACCCGACCGGGGTCAGGTCCGCCGACCGCAGCGCGGCGGTTAGGGTCGCCATCTCTTGGCGCAGGACCGCGGCGGCGCCCCGGATGCCGCCGCCGGCGGTCCTGATCTGCCGGGCCGCGGTCTTCATGTCCAGGGAGAGGCTGATCGTGGTGGCGTGCCGTTCCCCGGCGGGACCGGCCCGTTCGATCAGCTCGGCGTAGGTGGTCGCGGCCCAGGAGTCGTCGGCGGTGCCGTGCTCGGCCCACCATTCGGCCAGTCCGGTCCCGGAGTCCGGCAGCGTCCGCTCCAGGACCTGCAGGGTCGCGATCCGCCCGGACCGGCAGATCGTGGCGAGCACCCGTCCCCAGGAGGTGACCCGGCGTTCCTGCTCGCCGGGGTCGAGCAGCACGAACGCGGGATGGGTGACTTCGCAGACCACGGTGAGGGTGGACTGGCGGGGGTCGTGGATCATGCAGGCCCCGGTCTCGGGGTCCAGATGCTCGCGCAGCCGGGCCATGTCGCCGGGCAGGGCGAGGTTCCCGGCCGGGCGCGGGGTGACGATCCGCCGCCGGTACAGCAGTTGCCCGCCGGTGGAGCGCCACAGCCACCAGCAGGCGACGGGGAGCCATTCGACCATCGGCCGCCCGGCGACGGGCACCCAGGTCAGCACCGCGGCGAGCACCCAGATCGGGGCGGTGTAGGCCAGCAGCATCCCGGCCCCGCCGTAGAACGCCGCCAGCACGCTCAGGCCGCCGATGCCGAGGGTGATGAGCTGTGAGATCGAGAGCCCCAGCAGCACACCCCGGCGCGTGAGGCGGGAGAACTTCACCGGCGTCAGCTCACTGCCCGGCGCTTTCTGATCTGTCGTGGCGGGCATGGCCGGTCACTCCTTTCCGGTTTGCGGCGGCGCTGGCTGGGACGGTGCCGGGGTGCGCGGCTGGGGTGCGGACGGCGGGGGCGGTGTCTTGGACGGCGCGGTCTGGCCGCTACCGGCTTGGCCTTCGGCGCCGCTGGCGGCGGTCTCGGCCTGTCCGGCGACTGCCTTGCCTGCCTTCGGGCCGGATTCGGCCGCGCCCTTGACGACCTGCGCTCCGACGACGACCGCCGCGGCCGGACCCGCCGCCGCAGCCACCGCCCCCCGCCTCC
>NZ_ALWX01000037.1 GCF_000297495.1 Janibacter hoylei PVAS-1
CTCGACCTTGCTCGTCCAGGACGGCGAGTCGGCGGTGATGACCGATGGTTTCTTCTCCCGGCCGGGCCTGCTCCGGGTCGGGCTGGGGCGGGTCGCGCCGTCCGCCGAGCGCATCGATGCCGCCCTCGACCGAGCCCTCGGCGACGCCGGTCTCGACGGGCTCGACGCCGTCATCCCCGTCCACAGCCACTACGACCACGCCCTCGACTCCGCCGTCGTCGCCGAGCGCACGGGTGCGCTCCTCGTCGGTGGCGAGTCGGTGGCCAACGTGGGCGTCGGCGGAGGGCTCGCGCCCGAGCGCATCCGGGTCGTCGCCTCCGGCGACACCGTGGAGTGCGGTGCCTTCTCCCTGACTTTCGTGGCGTCGGACCACTGTCCGCCGGACCGCTACCCGGGCCAGATCGAGGCGCCCGTGAGGCCCCCGGTCAAGGTGGGCGCCTACCGCTGCGGTGAGGCGTGGTCGATCCTGCTCACTCATCGCAGCGGCCGCTCCGCCCTGCTGCAGGGCAGCGCCGGTTACGTGCCCGACGCGCTCGCCGGCCACGATGCCGAGGTCGCCTACCTGGGTGTGGGGCAGCTGGGGGTACAGCCGCTGGAGTACCTCGAGGCCTACTGGGAGCACACGGTGCGTGCCGTGGGGGCCCGCAGGGTGGTGCTCATCCACTGGGACGACTTCTTCAGTCCGCTCGACCGTCCGCTGCGCGCCCTGCCCTACGCAGGCGATGACCTGGACGTCACGATCAGCGTGCTCGGCCGCCTCGCCGACGAGGACGGCGTCGCCCTCCACCTGCCGCGAGTCTGGCAGCGCGAGGACCCCTGGGCCGGTCTCGACGGCTGACGCCTCAGGTGCCACTCGTCCCCAGGCTCGCGGCGAAATTCCTTGAATTCACAGGGCTCAGAGGGTTCCCCAGGGCCTGTATCGAACATATGATCGAAGCATGTCAGAGGCGACGCACTGGGGGGGAGTTCGGGCTCGTGTCGGGTCTGCGGGACTCGGTTCGAGCCCTGACGATCGCTGCCCTCGAGATGCCGGACCTGTGGCAGGCGACGGAGGAGGAGCTGGCGGAGGGTCTGGCTGCGATCGGGTCGGGCACGGGCGGTGCTCGAGGCGGCCGAGGTGGCGCTCGTGCGCGAGGGCATCGCACGCGGTGTCCCGCAGGGGCAGTCGTGGTCCGACACCGACTGGGTCGCGGTCAGCGAGGGTCGGTCCGCCCCGCGACCGCCGGTGCGCCACGTGGCGTCGGTGGTGCGGGTGGCCAGGGCAGGTCTGCGGGCCGGGTCCGCGCTCGTCGACCCTGCGCTCTCCGACCCCTCGCCCGACGACCAAGGGGGGACCGCCCCCCTTCGCCCGGACGCACCCGAGCAGGTGGCCGAGGAGGCGACGCCAGCGGAGTGGGGCGAGCAGTCGCCGCCGGCCGGCCTTGCCGGGGTGCTCGCCGATCTCGAGGATGGCCGGCTGCCGCTCGGCAAGGCCGATCAGCTGGTGCGATTCCACGAGGGGATGCGTCGGGTGGCCGACCCCGAGCTCCTCGAGGCGGATCTGGGGGTCCTGCTCGGTGCGGCCCGCGACGAGGTCGTGCGCACCGGCCCGGGTGGGCGCGTCTCGGGTCGGGTCCCGGGGCTCGACGAGCGCGAGCTGGCGGCGGCGATCACCCAGACGACGCGGATGTTGAGCCCGGCCAAGGACCTGGCGGCTGATGACGAGCGGGCGAGGTCGGCGCGGTCGTTGACGAGTCACACCGATGCCAGTGGGCTGACGCGCTACAAGCTGGTGCTCGACGCGGAGGGTGCGGCGATCATCGACGCGGCGGTGGCGGGGTTGTCGAAGCCGGTCAAGGGTCCTGACGGCGAGCGTGACCCGCGGCCTGCGGCGCGGCGTCGGGCCGATGCCCTGGTGTCGGTGGTGGGTCGTGGGGTGTCCAGCCCGGGTGAGGTGGGCACGAGTGACAAGGCGCAGGTGATGGTGACCATCTCGATGGCCTCGCTGCTGACGGCTACGGACGGGATGTGCGGTGTGTGCGGGTCCCGCCGCCCCGGCGGCGCCTTGGGGCTGGCCGGGGTGCCCTTCAGCGCCACGCACCCTTTCGGCCACCGCGATGACCTCGACGACGGGGGGCGGCGCGCCGGGCCCCGAGGGGGTCGGGCTGGACGCTGGAGGTGTGGCCGGTGGAGGTCACGCCGGCGGGGTGACGGCCTCGGGTGCGGTGCTCTCGCCGGCGAGTGTGCGCAAGCTGGCCTGCGAGGCGGGGGTGATCCCGGTGATGCTCGGCAGTGGTGGTGAGCCTCTGGAGCTGGGGCGGGCGAGCAGGTTCTTCACGCCGGGGCAGAAGCGGTTGCTCTGGTTGCGGGACGGGGGCTGCACCTTCCCGGGGTGCACGATGCCCGCGCACTGGACCGATGCGCACCACGTGCAGTACTGGTCCCTGGGCGGGCGCACCGACGTCGGCAATGCGGCGTTGCTGTGCGAGCGGCACCACACCCGCGTGCACCAGCAGGAGCTGGCGTGCACGGTCCGTGATGACGGGGTGACCTGGCACCTGTAGCCACCCCGCACCGCGCCCGACCTCCCGCGGTCGGGCGCTGCGGCATGCCTGCGCCCGAGGTGGGGGCCACTGATGTCGCATTGCCTACGGCAACGCAGGGTCGCGGGCAACCCGTCAGGTGCGTACTACGCCCTTCGCTCGCAGGTGATGACCTGCACCCCGCCGGCCAGCGAGGTGACGTCGACCGTCTCGAAGAGCGTGGGGGCGAAGTCCCCGTCGAAGAGCGGGGTGCCCGACCCGATGACCGAGGGGTTGAGCTTGATGACGAGCCGATCGATCTTCGGCAGCAGGGCGTGGGCGAGGCGGCCGCCGCCGACGAGCCAGATGCCCAGACCGTCTTCGGCCTTGAGCTCGCGAACCCGGCCGAGCGGGTCACCGGAGACGACCTCGACCGCCGGCGCCGGCGCTGACCCGAGCGTCGTCGACACGACGAGGTGTCGCAGGTGCGGATAGGCGTCGTCGATGCCGGCCGCGAGCCCGATGTCGTAGGAGCGCCGCCCCTCGACCACCGTGTCGAAGACCTGTCCGGGCTCGGTCAGGCCCATCGCCTCCCGGGCCGGCCCCGGCAGCGTCTCCGGGTAGTGGGTCGCGATGAACTCGACGAGGTCCGGCGTGACCGCCATGTAGTCCTCGCCGCTCGGGTCGCCGCCCTCCGGCCCCGCGATGAAGCCGTCGAGCGTCGCTGCGACGCAGTACGTGAGTGTGCGCATGGTGCCCCTTCCGTCAGTCGGCACGCTACGGGCCGAAGGGGGTTGTGTCGCAGCGGTTTTCGCCCCGCCTCAGCGAGCCGGGTCGATGATCGTCATCCCTGCGACGCTCGCCGTGTCGAAGCCCGGCAGCAGCGCCGCCGCCTCGTCGAGCCCGATGATCCGCTCGACGAGGCGCTGTGGAGCCAATGCGCCGGACTCGATGAGGGCGAGCATCCCCGGGTAGTCGACGGCGGCCATCCCGTGGCTGCCGAGCACGTCGATCTCCCACCCGATGACCCGCGACATCGGCACCCGTGGGTGCCCGTCGACCGGCGGCAGGAGCCCGACCTGGACATGTCGGCCGCGCCGCCGCAGGCTGAGCAGCGCTGTGGCACAGGTCTGCTCGCTGCCCACGGCGTCGACGGCGACGTGGGCCCCGCCGTCGGTCAGGTTCATGATCGTGGCCTCGACGCCCGCGGCGTCCTCGCCGCCCGCGAGCACGGTGTGCTCCGCCCCGAGATCGGCCGCCACGGCCAGCGCCGCGGGGTTGCGGTCGACGGCGACGACCTGCGCGCCGAGCGCCCGGGCGATCATCACCGCGCTCAGCCCGACGCCGCCGGCGCCGACGACGGTGACCCATTCGCCCTTCTTCAGGTGGGCGCGCGCGACGAGGGCCCGGTAGGCGGTGGCGAAGCGGCAGCCGAGGCTCGCCGCGGTCGCGAAGTCGACCGACTCGGGCAGTGCCACGAGGTTGGTGTCGGCCGCGTGCAGCGCGACCTGCTCGGCGAAGGAGCCCCAGTGGGTGAAGCCGGGCTGCTCCTGGTCGGGGCAGACCTGCGCGTCGCCGGCGGCGCACCACGCGCACCGTCCGCAGCCGCAGACGAAGGGGACGGTCACCCGGTCACCGACCCGCCACCGCTGCACACCGGCACCCACGGCGCTCACGACCCCCGCGAGCTCGTGGCCCGGCACGTGCGGCCAGGCGATGTCGTCGTCGTGGCCGGCCCAGGCGTGCCAGTCGCTGCGGCACAGGCCGGTCGCCCGCACGTCGACGACCACCCCGCCGTCCGGCGCGAAGGGGGCGGCCACCTCCCTGACCTCGGGTCGGGCTCGGACGTCGTCAAGGACCATCGCTCGCATGCGGGTCATCCTGACAGCGGTCGGTCCGGGCCCAGCACTGCCCTGCTCAGGTCTGCGCCACCGGGTGCTCGCGGATGAAGTCGAGGACGACCCGCGAGGCGGATGGGTCGTCGAGGTAGTAGCCGTGCCGGGCGCCGGGCAGGAGCTCGAGCCGCGCCACGCGATGCGCGCGCCGTCGGCGGCCCGGGCCTGCCCGGACCCGGACACGTCGCCACCGGGCTCAGGTCTGCTCGCGCAGGTACCGCCCGAAGTGCGGCACGGTGAAGGCGATCCGGCCGCGCTCGCCGGAGTAGATCAGGCCCTTCTTGAGCAGGGCGTCACGGGCGGGGGAGAGGGACTGGGGCTTCTTGCCGAGGTGGCTGGCGACCTCGGAGGTGAGCACCGACTCGATGTCGTCGAGGGCCTCATCCCCCTTCGCGGCGATGTCGGCGGCGACGTCGGCCATGGCGCGCAGGTACTCGCGCTCGCCAGGGGTCGCGCGCTCGTACCGCGAGCCGAAGAAGCCGACGGCCAGCTCCGACTCCGCCTCGGGGGAGGCCACACGCACGTCCTCGGCGCGGATCGGTGACTGCGGTGCCTGGTCCCACACCGCCTTGCCGTAGGCCTGGATGAAGTACGGGTACCCGCCAGTCGCGACGTAGAGGGCATCGAGCGCCGCCTGCTCGTACTCGGCGAGCTCATCGGCGGCCGGGGCGGTGAGGGCGCGGTCGGCCTCCTCGCGGGCGAGCCGGTCGATGCGCTGGTAGCGGAAGAGCCGCTCGCTGTAGGACTTGCTCGCCGACAGCACAGCTGGCAGGTGCGGCAGCCCGGCGCCGACGACGATGAGCGGCAGCCCGGACTGGCTCATCTCATGACAGGCCGCGCAGATCGCCGAGATGTCCTCCGGCCCGAGGTCCTGCATCTCGTCGATGAAGACGGCGACCCCCCGGCCGAGGTCGGCGGCCAGGCCGCCGACGTCGGTGAAGAGCTCGACGAGGTCGATCTCGATGTCGCCGGAGTCGGCGCGCCCCTTGACGGCGGGAGCGTCGATGCCGGGGTTCCACACCTCACGCAGCTTGGTGCCCGGCTTGGCGTCGCGCTGCGCGAAGGACTTGATGACACCGAGGACGTGCTCGACCTCCTCCTCCTGCGTGTGGCCGAGCTCGCGCACCGCCTGGTGCAGCGCGCTCGCCAGCGGCCGGCGCAGGCCGAGCTCGGGGCGTGCCTCGAGCTTGCCGGTGCCCCACTTCGCGCGGACGGCCGCGGATCGCAGCTGGTTGAGCAGCACGGTCTTGCCGACGCCCCGCAGCCCCGTGAGGACGAGCGAGCGCTCGGGCCGGCCGCTGACGATCCGCTTGAGCACGACGTCGAAGCGTGTCAGCTGCTCGTCGCGACCGGCGAGCTCGGGCGGGCGCTGGCCCGCGCCGGGGGCGTAGGGGTTGGTGATCGGGTCCACGATGCGACCGTATCCGCCCGTCTAGCCGAAGGGGGATATCTCGGCAGATTCGTGGATCGGCGCGTCGCGGCGGTCAGACGGCAACGCTCACCGGCATCCGCGTCTCGAGGGTCTCGGCGGAGTCGTCGACGGTTGCGTCCGCGCCGATGGTCAGCTCGTGACGCAGGAGATCGCCCTGCTCGACGGTCCACAGCGTGACGGACCAGCCATCACCCGACCGGGTCGCCTCCGGGGCGGTGATCCGGCTGCGGTAGGCCTTCTTCAGTCGGGTGACCTCGTCCTCGTCGACCACCGGCTGCCAGTCGATGTCGTCCACGGACTCTGCGCGATACCACAGCTGGTCGGTCCGACGGGTGGAGTCGTACCAGGCGCGGGCCACGGCGAGAGCGCCGGCGGCATCCTCGACGTGACCATGGGTGGTGACCTGCTCCCACGTGTCGGGGTTGCCGGTCAGGACGACGGTGCGTGGGTCACCCTCCGGCGGGTAGGCGACCACGGTGGTGAAGGGCCGCTCGCCGGTGGCCCGCACCTCGGCCAGGCGCCATTCGGGGAGCTGGGGCAGGTCGAGCTCTCTGCTCTCGGTGGGCTGGTCGTCCATGACCGCGCGACGACGGAGTCGTCCGGCAGGCCCTCCCGGATGCGTTCTTCCGTCGCGCCCTCCTTGCTCGAGCAACCCGTCACGACCATCGTCAGAGCGAGGCCGACGGCCGTACGTCTCATCCTCATGTGTCGATGGTGGGCCATGGGTCGCGTCAGATCCCGTTGAAGGGGTTCCAGTCGTTTTCGGCATCCCAGGTCTCGCCGGCGCGCTCTCCGTAGGTCTGGCCCCCGTCGGAGGACCTCGAGTCACCCGAGCTGAAGCGCTCGCGGACGGCCTCGCGACCGGCGGACTCGCCGGCTTGGTGCGCCAGCTGCGGGGACCGGCCGCGCTCGAGGGCCTCGTTGTAGCCCCGGTCGTAGCCCTCGTCGTAGCGACGCTCGGACTCGGTGTACTGCGCGTACCCCAGGTCCGCGCGGCGCTCCTTGGCGTGCTGGATCGCCTCGACGGTGCCGGCCGTCTCCTCGTCGTACTCGCTCTGGATGTACGTGTTGCGGCTGACGTCGTCGACGTCCGCGGCCTTGTCGTCGAGGTCCCACCGGGCGTGGTTGGCCTCGTGGACGAGCGTCTGCCCGTCCCGGTACTGGTCCTTGCCGAGGGTGATGGAGTCGAGGGCCGGCTGGTAGTAGGCGCCCTCGAGGTCGTCGTCGTACCAGACCCGGATGTCGTTGTCCGCCAGCCAGGTGAGGGTCTCGCGCCCCGTGGGGGTCGAGGCGAGCTCCTCGACGATCGGGTCGTCGGCGCTCAGGCCGCGGGGCAGCACGATGCCGTCCGGGCCCCGCTCGAGGGGGCGGCGGCGCTCCGGGCGGGCGCGGGCCGGTGGGCCGGCCGCCCTCCCCGGGGCCACGATCCGTCGAGCCACGGTCCTCGGCGGTCTTGACGTCGGTGGGCAGGCTGGCGGCGGCGCTGAGGGGGCTGCCGCCCTTCGTCCCGGCGGGCAGGTCACCGCCCACACCCCCGCCCACGCCGCTGCTGCCCTGCTCCTGCTCGCGGGCCTGGAGGAGCAGCTCGCGGGCAAAGGCGGTGAGCCGCTCCGTGCACGACCGCAGCTGCTGTCGCGAGGCCTCCCAGTCGGCGACGAACTGCTCCATGTCCGGCCCCGCCCAGGCCTCACGCGTCGTCGCGACGAGGGAGTCGCCGGTCGTGCCGAGCGTCGCGAGGCGCTCGGCACTCGTGCCGAGGTCGGCCCCGATGTCGTGCAGTCGCGCCGCGTCGGCGCCGTGCGAGAGCGGCATGCTCCCCCCCTTCGTCGGGACCAACCTAGGTCCGCCGAGGGTCCGCTGCGATGGGGAGCGGTCCCCGAGACCTGGCGCCGACCGAGCGGGCGACGGTGAGACACTGCTCACATGCCCGCAGCAACCCCTTCGTCGTACTCCATCACGATCCGCCTGCACACCTCGCCCGACTACGCCGTCGTCGGCCGGATCGCCACCGCGATCGCCGAGCAGGGCGGCATCGTCACCGCCGTCGACATCGCGGACTCCCGCCACGACCGTCTCGTCGTCGACGCGACCTGCTCCGGCTTCGACGTCAACCACACCGACGATCTCGTCGAGGCCGTCGAAGCGATCGACGGGGTCAAGGTGCACAAGGTCTCCGACCGCACCTTCCTGCTCCACCTCGGCGGCAAGATCGAGGTCAGCTCCAAGGTCGCGCTCAAGACCCGTGACGACCTGTCGATGGCCTACACCCCGGGCGTCGGTCGCGTCTCGAGCGCCATCGCCAAGCACCCCGAGGACGCCCGCCGGCTGACGATCAAGGGCAACAGCGTCGCCGTCGTCACCGACGGCTCGGCCGTGCTCGGCCTGGGCAACATCGGCCCGGAGGCCGCCATGCCGGTCATGGAGGGCAAGGCGGCGCTCTTCAAGCAGTTCGCCGACATCGACGCCTGGCCGATCTGCCTCGCCTCGCAGGACACCGAGGAGATCATCCGCGCGGTCGAGATGATCGCGCCCGGCTTCGGCGGCATCAACCTCGAGGACATCGCGGCGCCGCGCTGCTTCGAGATCGAGCGCCGGCTGCGCGAGAGCCTCGACATCCCCGTCTTCCACGACGACCAGCACGGCACCGCCATCGTCGTCCTCGCGGCCCTGCGCAATGCGCTGCGGGTCGTCGACAAGTGGCTCGAAAAGGTGCGCATCGTCGTCTCCGGCGGTGGTGCCGCCGGCTCGGCGATCGTCACCCTGCTGCTCGCCGCCGGCGCCCAGGACGTCGTCGTCTACGACCGTGAGGGGCTGCTCTCCTCCGACGACGAGTCGCTCACCGGTGCCAAGCGCGAGCTCGCCGAGCGGACCAACCCGCGCAAGGTCCGCGGCGACCTCGCCGACGGGCTGCAGGGAGCTGACGTCTTCATCGGCGTCTCGGCGCCCAACCTGCTCAAGGCGGAGTGGATCCGCGACAACATGGCGACCGACCCGATCGTCTTCGCGCTGGCCAACCCCGACCCGGAGATCGACCCGGCCGAGGCCGCGCAGTACGCCAAGGTCGTGGCCTCGGGCCGCAGCGACTACCCCAACCAGATCAACAACGTGCTCGCCTTCCCCGGCGTCTTCCGCGGTCTGCTCGACGCGCACGCCGAGGACGTGAGCATCGAGATGCTCATCCGCGCGGCCGATGCCATCGCCGCGGTCGTCAAGGACGAGGAGATCAACCCCTCGTACATCATCCCGAGCGTCTTCCACCCCGACGTCGCCGACACGGTCGCCGTCGCCATCGCCGGCGAGGGCAAGACCTCCGCCGGCGCGACCGGTCCGATCAAGGTGGGCTCGCGCTCCACCGCCGCCCCCGTCGACGAGACCGGCACGTTGCCCCGCGTGCGCTGACCACCAGCGCAGGACGAAGGGGGATGTCGGCGGGCGCCGGCGTGCCCCGTCATCCGGAGCGGCCCCTTCGAGACGGCCGCAGGCGGCCTCCTCAGGGGGCGGTGGTGGAGGGTCCCCGGGGAGCGGAGGGCGCGAATGGCAGGCTTGGCCACGTGAAGCCGCCCCGCACGTACCGCAAGGACACCTCGGCCGCCCCGCGCGGCTACTCCTCCTGGGAGGCCGCCGGCCTGCTGTGGCTCGCCGAGGCCCAAGCCGGCGGGGCGCGCAGGTCGCCGAGCTGCAGGACGTCGACCTCGACCACATCGACCTGCTGCAGTACGACCCCGCGCCCTCGACCAATGTCCAGGCCGACGAGCTCGGGGTCGCCCTCGCGGCGACGCACGCGGCCGGGGCACCGGCCTTCGGGGCGCCGCCGGCGCGGTGGAGCAGCCATGGCTTCATCGGCCCGGCCGACTCGCCGCTGCCGATGCCGCTCGAGCCGACCGACACCTGGGGCGCCTTCTTCGCCGAGCAGCGCATCCGGCACCTGCTGCGTCTCGGCCGGTCCGCGGGGCTGTGGGCCGACGAGACCCCGACCTTCGAGCGGGTCGCGGCCCGTCTGGAGTCCGGCGAGTTCGACGACGGCCGGCCCCCGGCCCGCATCCACGGCGACCTGTGGGCGGGCAACATCCTGTGGACCCGGCAGGGCGCCGTGCTCATCGACCCGGCCGCGCACGGCGGTCACGCCGAGACCGACCTCGCCATGCTCCTGCTCTTCACCGCGCCGCACATCGCCCGGATCATCGCGGCCTACGACGAGGCGGCCCCGCTCGCCGACGGCTGGCAGGAGCGCGTCGGCCTGCACCAGCTGTGCCCGGTCATGGTGCACGCGCTGGTCTTCGGCGGTGAGTACGTCGGCCAAGCCGTGCGGATGGCCGAGTCCTACGCCTGACCGGACCGGTCGGAGGGGGGACATCCCCCCTGCGAGATGGGGGAGCGCAGGGCAGACCGGAGCGGCTCGCTCTTCGTAGGTTGGTCACGTGACCACACAGACCCTCACCCCATCCACTGGAGGCGCCCGAGCCTCCCGCGCCGCTGGCAGGCCGGGTGGGGCAGCGTCCTGCTGCTCATCACGAGCGCGCTCACCTCGATCGGGGCCATGGTCCTCGTCTCGCTCGTCCTCACGGCCGTGCTGCTCATCAGCGCCGGTGGGCTCGGTCTGCTCCTCCTCGTGCCGCTCGTGTGGTTGTGCGGGGTCGTCGGACACGCCGAGCGGCACCGCGTCGTCGCCCTCTCCGGCCGCCGCGTCGACCCGCCGGCCCGCCGGGTGCAGCCGCTGTGGCGCAGGCTCCTCTTTGACCAGCACGCGTGGCGCAGCACCGCCTACCTCGTGCTGCACGCGATGTGGGGGGCGGTGACCGGATGGCTCATGCTCATCGGGCTGTCGCAGACCCTGCTCGTCCTCGGCGCACCCCTGCTCGGCGGCCGCCTGCCCGATGGTGGCTACTCGCTCTTCGGCTGGCTGCGCATCGAGGGCACGACGCAGATCGCGACGGCCTGGACGATCGCGCTCGTCGCCCTGCTCGTCATGCCGCTCCTGGCGCACCTCGTCACCTCGGTCGACGTCATGCTCGCCCGCTGGCTCCTCGGCCGCGACGAGCGCAAGGTCGTCGAGCACCTGTCGGCCCGGGTCGACACCCTGAGCGAGTCGCGCCGCGAGGCCGTCGACTCCGTGGAGGCCGAGCGGCGACGGATCGAGCGCGACCTGCACGACGGACCGCAGCAGCGGATGGTCTCGATCGCGATGACCCTCGGCATGGCCAAGGAGGCCATCCACCGCGACCCGGATGCCGCCGCCCAGCTCGTCGACGAGGCGCACCGCTCCGCCAAGGAGGCGATCGTCGAGATGCGGCACGTCGCCCGCGGCATCGTCCCGCCGATCCTCGCCGACCGTGGCCTCGAGGCGGCACTGCCCGCCCTGGCCGCCCGCGCCGCCGTGCCCGTCTCCGTCGAGGTCCGGGATGTCGGCCGGCTCGACCCGACGACCGAGGCCATCGCCTACTTCGTCGTCAGCGAGGCCCTGACCAATGTCGCGAAGCACTCCGGTGCCCAGCACGCCGAGGTGGTCGTCACCGCTGACGGCGAGCAGCTGACCGCGACCGTCACCGACGACGGCGTCGGCGGCGCCGATCCCGCTCGCGGCACCGGGCTGACCGGGCTGCGCCAGCGGGTGACCGCCGTCGACGGCACCCTCGACGTGACCTCCCCCGAGGGCGGACCGACCGCCCTCACCGCCACACTCCCCCTGCGCACCGGACGGAGCCTGCGATGACCGACCCGACCACCCAGCCGACGAGGATCGTCCTCGCCGAGGACTCGGTCCTCCTGCGCGACGGCATCGTGCGCCTGCTGACCTCCGCGGGCTTCGAGGTGCCGGCGGCCTGCCCCGACGCCGAGAGCTTCCTCGCCGCCGTCGACGAGCACGAGCCGGACCTCGTCGTCGACGTGCGGATGCCCCCGACCTTCACCTCCGAGGGGATCGTCGCCGCGCTCGCGGTGCGCGACAAGCACCCGGAGACGGCGGTCATGGTGCTCTCGCAGTACGTCGAGGAGCAGTACGCGACCGAGCTCGTCGCCAGCCGGTCCACGGGGGTCGGCTACCTGCTCAAGGACCGCGTGGCCGACACGAGCGACTTCATCGCGGCGCTGCGCGACGTCGCCGCGGGCGGCACGGTGCTCGACCCGGAGGTCGTCACCCAGCTGCTCACCCGGGCCCGGCACGCCGACCCGCTCGCGGCGCTCACCCCGCGCGAGGTCCTCGACCTCATGGCCCAGGGCCGGACCAACTCGGCGATCGGCAAGGGCCTCTACATCTCCGACGGTGCGGTCGAAAAACACGTGACGTCGATCTTCACCAAGCTCGACCTGCCCCCGGCCGACGGCGACCACCGACGCGTGCTGGCCGTGCTGCGCTGGCTCGACCAGGAGGACTGAGATGACCAGCGCACCCCCGACGACCCCGACCCGGCTGCCGCCGAAGCCCGGTGAGCCGGCCGACCCCGAGTTGCGCGAGCGCTACCTCACCGATGCCGCGCGCCAGCGCGAGGCGCGACGTGCGGAGGCGGCACAGCTCGCCGCGCAGACCCGCCCCTCCCGCACCCCCACCGGCCCGATCCGCGTCATCGCGGCCCTCGTCGCCGTCGTGCTCGTGGCCCTCGTGTCCGCCTCACTCGTCGGACCGATGCTCAAGCAGTCCGAGACCCGCGAGCAGGCCCTGGGCGAGGTCACGGCGGTGAACTTCGCCGGCGGTGTCGGCGACGTGCGCATCCGCGCGGCCGAGCCGGGGGAGTCGCCCAAGGCGGTGGTCACCAGCACCTGGGGGCTGTGGAAGCCGTCGACGTCGGTCCGCACGAGCGAGGGCACGGCCACCCTGCGCTCCTCGTGCCCCTCGCGCTCCTTCGGCTCCGTCTGCGGCACGGACTGGCTCGTCGTCGTGCCCGCCGACACCGATCTGCGCATCGAGCAGGGCGTGGGCGCCGTCGAGATCGAGGACGTGGCCGGTGACATCCGGATCAGCACCGGCGTCGGCGACGTCGCCGTCACCGGGGCGGAGAGCGAGCAGCTGGACGTCGAGATGGGCGTCGGCTCGTTCAGCTACGAAGGGGTCGAGCCCCCCGAGTCCGTGGACGTGCGCCTCGGCGTCGGCGACGTGAGCCTGCGCCTGCCGGACACCGTCGGGTACCGGGTGACTGCTTCTGGCGCGGCGGGCCTGGCCAACTCCCTCGGGCACGACCCGGCCTCCGACCGGACGGTCCACGTCGAGGCCGGGGTCGGGTCGGTCGCCATCGACCCGAGCTGATCGGGCAGGACCACCCGCCGCGGCGGGCCGGCGCTACTTGAGGAACTTGCTCGTGCGCCGGTCCGCCAGCGGCGTGCCGCCGGTCTGACAGGTCGCGCAGTACTGCAGCGACCGGTCGGCGAAGCTCACCTCGCGCACGACATCGCCGCACTCCGGGCAGGCCTCACCGGTGCGTCCGTGCACCCGCATCCCGGCCCGCTTGGCGTCCTTGAGCTCCTTCGCCGGCTTGCCCGAGGCGGCGGCAACGGCGTCGCTCAGGGTGGAGCGGAGCGCCGCGTAGAGGGTGTCGACCTGCTCGTCGGTCAGGGAGGCGGCCTTGGCGAAGGGGGACAGCCGCGCCACGTGCAGCACCTCGTCGGAGTAGGCGTTGCCGACGCCGGCGATGAGTGACTGGTCGCGCAGCACCCCCTTGATCTGGGTAGTGCGCCCGGCGAGCAGGGCCGCGAAGACGTCGCGGGTGAAGTCCTCGGCGAGCGGGTCGGGCCCGAGCCGGGCGATGCCGGGCACGTCCTGCACATCGCGCACGAGGTAGGCGGCCAGGCTCTTCTTGGTCCCGGCCTCGGTGACGTCGAAGCCGGACCCGTCGACGAGCCGGACGCGCAGCGCGATGGGGGACTTGCCCGGGCGCAGGACGGTGCGGGGCAGCTCGTCGGACCAGCGGATCCACCCGGCGCGGGCGAGGTGGACGACGAGGTGGATGCCGTCGCAGTCGACGTCGATGAACTTGCCGTGGCGGTGCACGCCGTCGACCGGGGCGCCGGCGAGGGCCTGCGGCGGAGGGTCGAAGGTCTTGAGCACCGAAAACGAGGCGAGCTCGAGCGACTCGACCGCCAGTCCGTCGAGGCGCTCGTCGAGGAAGTCGACGAGCCCCTGCACCTCGGGCATCTCAGGCACTGCTGGCTCCTGCGGGGTCGGAGAGGCTCACGTCGTCGGCGGCGAGGGCGCCGCGCAGCTGCTCGAGCATCGTGTAGCCGTCGGCGGCGTGGACCACCGGCAGCTGGACCCCGACGTGCTGCTCGAAGTCGTCGGTGGCGATGGGCGTGAAGTGGCTGAGCAGCTGCTCGGTCGCCGTGAGCACGCGGATGCAGATGGCCCGCACCCGGTCGGGGGCGCTGCTCGGCGAACTCGCCGTAGAGGCTCGGGTCGTGCTGGCCGTCGTCGCCGACGAGCACCCAGCGCACCTGGGGCATCTCGCGGGCGAGCCGGTGCAGGCAGGCGCGCTTGTGGTCCTGGCCGGAGCGAAACCAGCCGGTGTTGGTCGGGCCCCACTCCGTCATGAGCAGGGGACCGAGCGGGTACCCGGCGCGGCGCATGAATCGGGTGAGGGAGGGCACGGCATTCCACGCGCCCGTCGACACGTAGACGATCGGTGCCCCCGGGTGCGCGGCGAGCAGCTCGCGGTACATCGTCGCCATGCCGGGCACGGCCCGGCGGGTGCCCTCGTGGCGGAAGAAGGTGTTGTACGCCGCGATCATCGGGCGCGGCATCGTCGTCGTGATGATCGTGTCGTCGATGTCGGAGACGATGCCGAAGGTCTGGTCGGGGCCGACGACGAAGACGGCCGCCGTCGTGTCCGCGGCCCGCGGCGAGGCGATCTCGACGTCGTGCCAGCCGGGGGCGAGCCCGTGGTCGGTGATCGTCAGGTCGAGCAGCCCTGAGCGGTCGGAGCGGGTGCGGTACTCGCGATCGCCGATGCGCACGGTCACCGGCTCACCCACTGCCGGGGTGGTGAAAAAGCTGCGCCACCCCCTTCGCTCGCTGTCGGCGGTGCGCAGCTCGAGCCACGTCGCCCGGGCGTCCGCGGCGGCCGGGGCGTAGGGGCGGCGGGTCATGAGGACGCGACCGAGCACGCGCACCCGCTCGGCGCTGCCGTAGCCGGTGTAGGTGAGCACGCGTGTGCCCCACCCTCGGCGGCGCATGGCCCCCCGCCACCTGGCGGTACCATGCGTCCTCGATGATCGCGGCTGCGTGGGGTCGCGGCATGGGGCCGAGCCTAGTGCGCGACGGTGACGGCGGAGGGGGCGGACGTCACTGCCTTCGCCGGATCGGCTCTGGCAGAGTGATCCCCGGCGAAGGGAGGGCCGTCGGTGGGTGAGGCCGCGGTGCGGGCGATCGATCTCGCGACGATGGGGTGCACGTGGGTGCTCGACGTGTCCGCGCTCGACCCCGACGAGGCCGACGCGATGGCCCACCGCTGGCAGCGCTGCGTCGACCTGCTCGCCGCGCCCGACCGGCTCCGGCTGGTCGACGAGCCGATCCGCGTGCGCGTCCACGGCGGCGACCCGGGGGCGGTCGCTGAGGGTGAACTCGTCACCGGTGCGGCGGAGGCCGACAAGATCGCCTACGCCCTCTCCCGCGAGGTGACTCGGGCCGGTCTGATGCGTTTGCGAGGGCAGGCCACCCTGCTCCACGCCGCGGCGCTCGCGGACGACGAGGGCCGCACCGTCGTGCTCGTCGCCCCCTCGGGAGGGGGCAAGTCGACCGCGACCCGGGAGCTCGGGCGGCACTTCGGCTACGTCTCGGACGAGTCGGTGGTGCTGCTGCCCGACGGCCGGATCGCCCCCCACCCCAAGCCGCCGTCTCTCGTCATCGACCCGGACGACCGCTTCCACAAGGAGGAGCCGGCGCCCGACGACCTCGGCCTCGGGCCGACCCCGGTAGCGCCCCGTCTCGCGGCGCTGCTCACCCTCGCCCGTGACGCCACGGTCACCGAGCCGGTCATCGAGGAGGTGGGACTCGTCGACCAGGTGCTCGCGCTGCTGCCCGAGACCTCGTCGACCTGGTGGCTCGACGACGGCCTCGACCGGCTGGCCCGGGCCGTGACGGTCGGCGGCCCCCCGGCGCGACTGAGCTATGCGGAGATCGACGGGTGCGTCGACCTCGTGCGCCAGCACCTGGCGTCGGCGGTGCCAGCCGAGCCGACGTGGGAGCACCTGCCCCCGACCGGTGGGCAGCGGCTCGCCGTCGACGCCGAACGGGTCGAGCCCGACGAGGGCTCGGTCGACCTGTCGACCGTGCGCGTGGTGCGGGCCCCGTGGTCGGACGCCATCGCCTGCGACGGTGAGGTGCTCGTGCTCCAGGGGGCACGCCCCCTGCGCCTCGCCGGCCCGGGGGCTGCGGTGTGGCGCTGTGCCGACGAACCGCAGACCGTGGAGCAGCTCGTCGACGGGGTGACGGCCGCGCTCGGGGAGCACCCGGACGCGGCCAGCATCGTGACCTCCGCGGTCACGCAGCTGCTGGGTCACGGCGTGCTCGCCGTGGCCTGAGCGGGCTCAGTCGATCTTGAGCTCGCCCATCTCGCCCCAGCCGGTGCCCTCGACGGCGCGGCTGATGATCCGCGGGGTCTCCGCGAGCGCGGGGCGCATCGCCTCGAGTCCGGCGGCGAAGTGGTCGCTCGAGACATGCGCCTCGGCGGCGTCGTCCTGGAAGGCCTCGACGAGGACCCACTCGTCATCCGTGTCGAGGCTCATCGACCACTCGAAGAAGATGTTGCCCGGCTCGGCGAGCGTGGCGCGGGTGAACTCTTCCACGATCTCCGGCCACTGCTCGGTGTACTCGGGCTTGGTGCGGAACTTCACGACGATGAGGATCATGACCTCACCGTAGTCGTCTTCGCACCGAGGGTGTCAGCCGGCGACGAAGGGAGCGACCCGGTCCTTGGGCCGACCGATGATCGCCCGGTCGCCCTTGACGACGACCGGCCGCTGCATGAGGCGCGGGTGCTCGACGAGGACGGCGACGACCTGGTCGACGGTCGCCACGTCGGCGTCGGTCAGGCCCTGGTCCTTGAAGAAGGCATCACGGCGCACGAGGTCGGTCGGCTCGTCCTCGAGCTTGCCGATGAGCTCGCGCAGCTCGGCCTCGTCGAGGGGCTGCTTGAGGTACTGGTGCACCTCGGCCGAGACCCCGGCTCCCTCGATCGACTCGATCGCGGCGCGGGAGGTCGAGCACTTCGGGTTGTGCAGCACGGTGACATCGCTCATGAGGCCAACCTAGACGGCCGGGGCCGGGGCCCGCTCGGGTCGGCGGTTGAGGGCGATGCCGAAGGCGAAGCCGACGATGTTCATGACGATCGAGTAGACGGCGGCCGGGATGGCGATCTCGGTGCTGCCCATGACGCTCAGGGCGAGGGTCATGGCCAGGGTCGTGTTCTGGATGCCCACCTCGTAGGCGGCCGCCACGCCCTGGGCGCGGCCGAGGCGCAGAGCGCGGGCGACGGCGTAGCCGACGATCAGGGCCAGCGCGCACAGGATCGTGACGAGCAGTCCGGCCGAGCGGGTGTACTCGACGATGTTGTCCCGCTCGGCGACGATCGCCCCGATGGCGACGACCACGAGGAAGACGATGGCGAAGGCCTTGATCGGACGCTCCGCGCGCTCGGCGATCTGTGGGCGGACCGAGCGCAGCCACATGCCGATGGCGACGGGCAGCAGCACGAGCACGACGACCCCGCCGAACTTGCCGAGTTGGACGCCGACCCCTTCGCTCTCCGCGTTGAAGTGACTCACCGCCCAGCCGGTGATGAGGGGCAGGGTGACGATCGTCAGCACCGAGTTGACCGCCGTGAGCGTGACGTTGAGCGCGACGTCGCCGCGGAAGAGGTAGCTGAACATCCCCGCCGTCGTCCCACCGGGCGAGGCGGCGAGGAGCATGACGCCGACCGCGAGGAGCGGCGCGAGGTCGAAGAGCCGGATGAGCCCGTAGGCGAGCAGCGGCAGGAAGAGCATCTGCAGCCCCAGGGCGACGATCACCGCGCGCGGGGCCTCGCGCACCCGGGTGAAGTCGGCTCTGGTGAGCGACAGGCCGAGTCCGAGCATGACGATGCCGATGGCGATGGGGAGCCCGATGGACAGGGTCGGAGACTGGTCCATGGGTGGAGGTTACCGGCCGGTAGGTATCTGCGGTAGCCCCCCGGCGCCGGACGATCAGTCGGCGCCCTTCGAGACGGTCGCGGACGGCCGCCCACGCGGAACGTGGGACCCACTCAGGATGCCTCGGCATAGTCGACGACGACCGCCGCGTGGTCGCTCACCCGCTCCGGGCCGCTCGCCGGCCGGTCGGTGCCGGCGGTGACCGCGCGCTTGGCCAGGCCGGGGGTGGCCAGGTGGTAGTCGATCCGCCAGCCGGTGTCGCGGTCGAAGGCCCCACCCATCCACGACCACCACGACATCGGGCCGGTCGTGTCGGGGTGCTGCGCGCGGACGACGTCGACGAGCGTGCGCGGCGAGACGATCGAGTCGAACCACTCGCGCTCCTCGGGCAGGAAGCCCTCGGACTTCTGGTTGGAGCGCCAGTTGGTGACGTCGAGCCGGGTGTGGGCGACGTTGAGGTCACCGAGGAGGAGGAACTCGCGGCCGGCGGCGCGCGCCGTCTTGCGCGAGCGGTCGAGCTGCCGGGCGAAGGAGGCGAGGAAGCCCATCTTGCGTTCGTACTTCGCGCCGCCGTCCGGCGCCTCGCGGCCGCCGGGCTTCTGCAGGTGGGCCGGCAGCCCTCCCTTCGGCAGGTACAGGCTGGCGACGGTGAGGGGGCGGTCCGCGAGGTCCACCTCGACGTACCTCCCTTCGCTGGCGAAGGGGGACAACCCGCGTGCCATCGTGCCCGGCGGGGAGGGCTCGGTGTGCAGGTGCTCCTCGCCAGGTGCGCGCATGAGGACCTCGCCGTCCCACGTGCGCACGGCCGCGGGGCGGGTGCGGGTGAGCACGGCGACGCCGTTGCGGCCGGCGAGGTGGCCCGGCTCGTAGGTGAGGTGGTGGTCACCGAAGACGCCGGCGGGCAGCTGCGCGGGCGGGCAGCGCACCTCCTGGAGCGCGACGACGTCCGGGTCGCGCTCGGCGAGCCAGGCCTCGAAGCCGCGCCGCTGCGCCGCCCGGATCCCGTTGACGTTGAAGGTCGCGACGCGCAGGGTCACTGCGGGATCGCGGCGAGGTCGTCCGGGGTCGGCTGCGCGACGGTGGCGCCGTGGTCGGTGTGCTTCGTCAGCCACTTCGTGACGTAGGGGCAGACCGGCACCACCGTGAGGCCCTCGTCGCGGGTGGCCCGCACGGCCGTCTCGACGACGGTGCCGGCCAGGCCCTGCCCGCCGAACTCCTCGCCGATTTCGGTGTGGAAGAAGACCCTGCGGCCGTCGTGGTCGACGAACTGGGCGAAGCCGGCGACGGCGCCGTCGGAGCTCACCTCGAAGCGGTCGGGCCCGGTCTCTCTGCTCACGGAAGCGCTCATGGCTCCAGCCTTGCACGTGACGCGGACAACCCTCGGACACCCCGGCGGAGGGGCTCTCTCGCCGGTTAACGTGAGCCGACCCATCCCCCTTCGAAGGAGACCGGCTGTGACCACCCAGGCCCTGCACCCCAACTTCCAAGGGCACTTCGACGACGTGATCGCGCGCAACCCCGGTGAGCGCGAGTTCCACCAGGCCGTCTACGAGGTCATGCAGTCGCTGTCGCCGATCGCCGGCCGCGTCGACGAGTACGCGCAGTGGTCGATCCTCAAGCGGATGTGCGAGCCGGAGCGGCAGATCATCTTCCGCGTGCCGTGGACCACGGACTCCGGGGACGTCCAGATCAACCGCGGCTTCCGCGTCGAGTTCAACTCCGCGCTCGGCCCCTACAAGGGCGGGCTGCGCTTCCACCCGAGCGTCAACCTGTCGATCATCAAGTTCCTCGGCTTCGAGCAGGTCTTCAAGAACTCGCTGACCGGCATGCCGATCGGTGGCGGCAAGGGCGGCTCCGACTTCGACCCCAAGGGCAAGTCCGACGCGGAGATCATGCGCTTCTGCCAGTCCTTCATGACCGAGCTCTACCGTCACATCGGTGAGTACACGGACGTGCCGGCCGGCGACATCGGTGTCGGTGGCCGCGAGCTCGGCTACCTCTTCGGCCAGTACAAGCGGATCACCAACAGCTGGGAGGCCGGCGTCCTCACGGGCAAGGGCCTGTCGTGGGGCGGCTCGCAGGTGCGCACCGAGGCGACCGGCTACGGCACCGTCTTCTTCGCCCAGGAGATGCTCAAGGCGAAGGGCGAGTCCCTCGACGGCAAGCGCGTCATCGTCTCCGGCTCGGGCAATGTCGCGATCTACGCGGTCGAAAAGGTCCACCAGCTCGGCGGCACCGTCGTCGCGGTCTCCGACTCCGGCGGCTACGTCGTCGACGAGTCCGGCATCGACCTGGCCCTGCTGCAGGAGGTCAAGGAGGTCCAGCGCGGCCGCCTGACCGACTATGCCGAGGCGAAGGGGGGCTCCGCCCGCCACGTCGCCGACGGCTCCATCTGGGACGTGCCGTGCGACGTCGCGCTGCCGTGCGCGACGCAGAACGAGCTCTCCGAGGAGCACGCCCGCACCCTCGTGAAGAACGGTGTCCGGCTCGTCGCCGAGGGCGCCAACATGCCGTGCGTGCCGGAGGCGATCGAGGTCTTCCGCGAGGCCGGCATCCTCTACGCGCCCGGCAAGGCCTCCAACGCCGGTGGCGTCGCCACTTCTGCGCTGGAGATGCAGCAGAACGCGAGCCGCGACTCGTGGGGCTTCGAGGAGACCGAGCTGCGCCTCGAGGAGATCATGCGCGACATCCACGCCAACTGCCTCGAGACCGCCGAGGAGTTCGACGTCCCCCGGTGACTACGTCGCCGGCGCCAACCTCGCCGGCTACATCAAGGTCGCCGACGCGATGGTGGCCCAGGGCGTCATCTGATCCCCGCTCCCTGCCCTTCGAGACGCTTCGGCCGCAGGCGGCCTCGCTCCTCAGGACCCGGAGGCCGCCCCGCCCTCGGTCCCTGAGGAGCGAGGAACGAGCGTCTCGAAGGGCCCCCCGCTCCCTGAGGAGGTCGCTCAGCGACCGTCTCGAAGGGCCTCACGCGCACCCGCAGCAGTCGCAGCAGTCGTGACCCTCGACGTGCACCAGCTCGAAGGGGGCGCCGAGGCACAGCCTGACCATCGCCGCGCTGTGCGGGCTCGTGCAGATCTCGAAGGCGCCGTCCTCGTGGAGGCGTAGCAGCTCGGTCGCGGTGAGCATCGCGCCGGCCTCGAGCGGGCTGAGCTCCGGTGAGTAGAGGCGGGCGCGCAGTTTCGTCAGCTCGGCGGTGTGGTCAGGGCGCTGGGTGTGTCGAGTCATGCCGCCACCCTGAGCTGCGACGAAGGGGGTGTCAGCTCCCTTCGTCGGGTCGTAGCTCGACCGCAGCTTGCAGGCTGAGCAGCCCGTAGCCGAAGACGTGCGCGGACAGGACGTCGACCTCGCGGCGTGGGGTGCCGAAAAATGCACCCACGCGGTTGAGCACGCGGGGGTAGGGCTTTTCTCGTGCACCGCCGACGCCCGTCCAGTTCGAGTTGGGTACGACGAGGAAGAGGTGCTGGATGTCCTGCGCGATGTGCGCCTTCCACATGTCCTTGAGGTCGTGGTTGTTGTTGACCGTGCCGCCGCGCTCGACCTCGGCCATGACGCCTCGACCGGGGGAGAGCTGGAAGACGAAGTCGGGCCGTGCCCTGGTCACGATCCCGTCCTGCGGCGTGAGCACGACCTCCTGACCGAAGCCCAGCTCGTCCGTGAGGACCTCGGCGACGATCGCCTGGATCGCCGCGCTCTGCGCGCCAACGACGTGCGCCTGGTTGATGGCGACCTCGCGCTCGACGAGCTCGTCGCGCAGGTGGTCGGCGAGCATCTCCACGGCCTCCACCTCGCGGCGCTCGTCATCGCTCATGACGCTGCGCGCGAAGGAGCGCATCTCGATCGGCATGCTCGCAGCTTGGCAGCTGCCGCCGACACCCGCGGTCAGGCGCCACCCCCGTCGCCGCTACACTTGACGAAGCAGCCGTTCAGTTCTGCAGCGAGCTGCTTCTCTGATTGCACTGATGCCATCGCGCCGCGACCCCCTCCTGCTTGACGCAGGTAGGCACTCGCGCCGGGCAGAACCGAAGCATCACGACTCCGTCTGGAGCCATTTTTTCGTGACGACCACGACCTTCGCCGACCTCGGCGTGCCCACCTCCCTGACCTCCGTCCTCGCGGAGCAGGGCATCACCACCCCGACCCCGATCCAGGCGGCGACGCTGCCGGACTCCCTCGCCGGCCGTGACGTGCTCGGCCGCGGGCGCACGGGCTCGGGCAAGACCTACGCCTTCCTCCTGCCGCTCGTGGCCCGCCTCGTCGAGTCGGGCACGCGCCGCCAGGCCAAGCGCCCCCGCGCGCTGATCCTCGCCCCGACCCGCGAGCTCGCCACCCAGATCGAGGAGTCCCTCACCCCGCTCGCGCAGGCCGTTGGCCTGCGCAGCCGCACCGTCTTCGGCGGTGTCGGTCAGAACCCGCAGGTCAAGGCCATCGCCGCCGGCGTCGACGTCGTCGTCGCCTGCCCGGGTCGCCTCGAGGACCTCATGGGTCAGGGGCACGTCGACCTGTCGGCCATCGAGGTGACGATCCTCGACGAGGCCGACCACATGGCCGACCTCGGCTTCCTCCCCGGCGTCAAGCGGATCCTCGACAAGACCCCGCGCGGCAGCCAGCGGATGCTCTTCTCCGCGACCCTCGACGGCGCGATCAACCAGATCGTCAAGCGCTACCTCGAGCAGCCGGTGACCCACGAGGCCGACTCGGCCCAGTCGCCGGTCGCGAAGATGACCCACCACGTCCTGCACATCAAGAGCACGGACCACCTGCCGGTCCTCACCGACCTCGTCGCCGCGCCGGGCCGCAAGGTCGTCTTCACCCGCACCAAGCACCGCGCCAAGAAGATGGCCCGCCAGCTCAACGCCGCCGGCGTCCCCCGCGGTCGAGCTGCACGGCAACACTCAGCCAGAATGCGCGCACCCGGACCATGGAGGCCTTCCACTCCGGCACCGCGCAGACCCTCGTCGCGACCGACATCGCCGCCCGCGGCATCCACGTCGACGACGTCTCGCTCGTCATCCACGCCGACCCGCCGGTCGAGCACAAGGCCTACCTCCACCGCTCCGGTCGCACGGCCCGCGCCGGCGCCGAGGGCACGGTCGTCACGCTCATGACCGACGAGCAGGTCCGCGACGTCAAGGACCTCACCCGCAAGGCGGGCATCAAGCCGACGACGACCCGCGTCTCCGTCGGCCACGAGCTCCTCGGTGAGCTCGCCCCGGGCGAGCGGTCCTTCCCCGGCGCCTTCGTCCCCGACGTCCCGCAGCAGGGCAACGGCGGAGCGAAGGGGGGGTCCCCGCGGCGGCGGTCGCGGCCGGTCCGGTGGTGGCCAGGGTGGTCGTGGCCAGGGTGGCTCCGCCCAGGGTGGCCAGCGTCAGCGCGGTGAGCGCGGCGGTGCCGGTCGCAACCGCAACGGTGGCGGCTCCGGTCAGGGCCGCTCCGGTGGTCAGGGCGGTCAGTCCCGCGGCGGCAACGGCGGTCAGCGCCGTGGCGGTCAGGGTGGCGGCAGCCGCCAGGGCGCCAGCCGCGGTGGCAGCGTCGTGGCCTTCAGCTCCAGCAGCACCGGCCGCTCCCGCTGACCCACAGCTGAGCGGAGCTGGGTCGACGCCCCCAGCACCTCAGTCGAAGAACCAGCACGTCATTCGAAGAAGGAGCGCGACCAACAGGTCGCGCTCCTTCTTCGAATGACCAGCTGGTGAGCGGGCCACCGCTCACCCCAGCCAGTCAGCCGAAGATCGCCACCGTCTGCCGGCTGATCGCGACGAGCCGCCCGTCCGGGTGCCAGATCCGCGCGTCCGTGTGGGCGTACCCGCCTTCAGCCCGGTCGGTGCGCACGGCGTAGGCCCAGTGCGTGTCGGGCTCGGCAGCGACGTCCTCGGTGATCTCGAGCGACCAGGTCAGGCTGCTGCCGGGAGCGAACTGGGAGAGCATCTGGATGACCGCCGGGGGCCACGCGTCCCCGAGCGTCACGAAGTGCCGCTCGTCGAAGACCGGCGGCGCCTCGCGGAAGCGCATCCACCCGTGCATGTGCGACGTGTCGGCACCGGTGTAGGGGACGGCGCCGTCCGCCAGCCGCAGCTCGACGTGCTGGAAGAAGTCCGGCGTCGCCCCGGGGATGTGCGGGAAGGGCTCGATCGACTCCGGCTCCGGCAGCTGTGGCATCGGCACCGTCTCGTGCGGGACCGAGATGGCCGACTCGCGCTCCCGACCGAAGGCGGCGAGCACCGCGGCCACGACCTGCCCGTCCTGCACGAGGTGCGCCTGGGCCTGGGTCGCGTTCTTGCCCTGACGCAGCGGCGTCACCTCGATCTGTGCGTCGCCCGGCGCCAGCGGCGCGACGAAGCTGACCATGAGGTGCCGCAGCGGCGGAGCGTCGACGAACTGCCCGCGCAGGCCGGCGTGCGCCAGCCCGGCCACGAGCCCGCCGTAGGTCGCCCGTCCCTGGCCCCAGCCCTCCTGGACGTGGACGGTGCCGGTGGCGGCCTGGTCGAGCATCTCCTGCAGGTTCATGGGTCGAACCCTAGTTCAGGTCGACGTGCCGCCAGCCCGCCCCTCGAGCTCGAGCAGCGCCCGGTACCCCTCGCGATAGGTCGGGTACCTCAGGTCCACTCCCGTAGACCGCAGCCGCGCATTGCGCATCCGCCGACCCTGAGGCTCGACGTCCCCGGTGGGAGCGGGCCTGGGGAGCCCGAGCTCGTCGGCCACGAAGTCCCTTACGTCACCCGCCGTCGCCGGCTCGTCGTCCGTGCCGACGTAGAGGTCGGCGGGTTCGGCGGGCATCGTCAGCAGGTGCGTGATCGCCGCCGCCGCGTCCTCGCGGTGGATCCGGTTGGTCCAGCGTCCTGGGTCACGGTTCTCACCCGCCCGCACGGTGCGCACGAGCCGGTTGCCCGGGGGGCCGTAGAGCCCGCTGAGGCGCAGCACCGTCGCGCGGGGGAGCGCCTCGCGGAAGAGGGCCTCCGACTCCAGCAGGATCTTCGGCCGATCCGCTTGCGGCGCAACGCTGGTCGTCTCGTCGAGGTCTCCCGCGAGGTCCCCGTAGACGCTCGTCGACGACACGAGCACGGCGCGGCGAGGCGTCCCCGCCCGCAGGACCGCGTCGAGCCCACCGCGGACCGCGTCGAGGTAGGCGCGGCGGTAGCCCCCTTCGTCCCGGCGGTCGGGGGTCAACGAGACGACGAGCAGGTCCGCGGGCAGGTCGGGGACTTCACCAGACGCCAGATCCGCGGACACGCCCGCAAAGCCGGCCGGCAGCGCAGCGACATTGCGCCGCACCCCGGTCACCTCGTGGCCGGCCCCCAGCAGGGCGGTCCCGACACGGATCCCGAGGTCGCCACAGCCCAACAACACGGCACGAAGGGGGGACACGTCCGGTCGGTCATCGGTCACCCACCGATCGTGTCACGGCGACCCCTACGCTGACGGCATGACGCGACCCGACCCCGTGGCCTTGTGGGAGCAGACCTCCCAGGACCTGCTCACCGTCCTGCGCGACCTCGCCGACGACGACTGGAGCAAGCCGGCGCTGCCGGGGTGGAGCGTCCAGGACGTCGTGGCGCACCTCGCCCACCTCGAGTCCGAGGTGGCCGGCATGCCACAGCCCGACGGCGGCCACATCGACGTCGACTCCGCGCCCAACCAGGCGATGCCCACCGACCTCACCCACGTCGGGGTGGAGGCGCGGCGGGGGATGAGCGCCGAGGCCGTCCTCGCCGAGTTCGAGCAGGCCTGTGTAGGACGGCGGGAGGTCCTCGCGGGCCTCGACCTGTCCGACCCGAAGGCGCAGGCCCCCGGCGTCGCCGGGCGCCTGGGCTGGGACCTCGCCACGCTCCTGCGCAACCGCCCTATCGACCTGTGGGTCCACGAGCAGGACGTCCGCGAGGCGACCGGCCGCCCCATGACGACGACCGGGGTCGGGGCCGCGTACGTCGCGGGCATCATGACCAAGGTCTTCCCCATGACCCTGCGCCGACTGCCCACGGGCACCGCCGTCGTCGCGCACATCACCGGTCCGCAGGGCCGCACCCTCGCGGCCCGGGTCGGCGAGGACGGGAGGGCCACTCCCTTCGACCCCGCAGAGGGCAGCGACGTGACCCTCGAGCTCGACGACATCACCTGGCTGCGGCTCACCGGCGGCCGGATCTCGCCGGAGGAGGCGACGGTCGGGGTCACCGGCGACGAGGGCACCGCCGCGATCGTGCTGGGGCGGCTCAACGTCACTCCCTGACCGCCACGCGGGTCGAGGTGCGCAGGCCGCCCCCGGCCGGAGCCTCGAGACCCCCGGCGTAGCGTGAGGCACATGGACTACCGATACCTCGGCAACAGTGGTCTCAAGGTCAGCGAGATCGCCTACGGCAACTGGCTCACCCACGGCTCGCAGGTCGAGGCCGACGCCGCGACCGCCTGCGTGCGCGCGGCCCTCGACCACGGCATCTCGACCTTCGACACCGCCGACGTCTACGCCAACACCAAGGCGGAGACCGTCCTCGGCGAAGGCCTCAAGGGCGAGCGGCGCGAGTCGCTCGAGATCCTCACCAAGGTCTACTGGCCGACCGGACCGGGCGGGCACAACGACTCCGGCCTGTCGGCCAAGCACATCCGCGAGTCGATCGACGGGTCGCTGCGCCGCCTGCAGACCGACTACGTCGACCTCTACCAGGCGCACCGCTTCGACACCGAGACGCCGCTCGAGGAGACGATGCAGGCCTTCGCCGACGTCGTGCGCCAGGGCAAGGCGCTGTACATCGGCGTCAGCGAGTGGACCGCCGAGCAGATCCGCGAGGGCCACCGGCTGGCGAGCGACCTCGGCATCCGGCTCGTCTCCAGCCAGCCGCAGTACTCGATGATCTGGCGGGTCATCGAGGACGAGGTCGTCCCCACCTGCGAGGAGCTGGGCCTGTCACAGATCGTCTGGAGCCCCGTGGCCCAGGGGATCCTCACCGGCAAGTACCAGCCGGGTCAGCCTCTGCCCGAAGGGAGCCGCGCCGCCCACGAGGAGGTCGGCGGCTCGATCTCCGGGCGGGTCGGCAACGACGCCCTGCTCACCGCGGTGCAGGGTCTGCGCCCGGTCGCCGACGAGGTCGGCCTGTCGATGGCCCAGCTGGCCGTCGCGTGGGTGCTGCAGAACTCCAACGTCGCCGCGGCGATCATCGGTGCCTCGCGTCCCGAGCAGGTGGAGGAAAACGTCAAGGCGGCTGGCGTCACCCTCGAGCCGCAGGTCATGGCGAAGATCGATGCCGTCCTCGGCGAGCACGTCGAGCGCGACGCCGGCCTGACCGAGGCCAACGCGCCCAAGCGTCGCCCGAGCTGACCGCGGGGGCGGCCGGGCTCACCCCTGCCCGGCCGCCCACTCCCGCACCCGCGCCGCCGACTCCTCGTCGGACAGGTCCTCGACGCGGGTCATGACGGCCCAGCGCAGCCCGTGGGGGTCGCGGATCGAGGCGAAGCGGTCGCCGGAGACGAAGTCGGCGAGCGGCTCCCGGAGCGTCGCGCCCGCGGCCTGCGCCTCGGCGACCACGGCGTCGACGTCGGGCACGTAGAGCGCGATCGAGGAGCAGACGACGTCGTCCTCGTGGGGTGCGACGAGACCGAAGTCCGGCATCGGGTCGGAGATCTGCAGCCGGCCCCGCCCGAAGTCGAGCGTCGCGTGCGCGACGAGCGTCCCTCCCTTCCCGTCCGGCATGTGCGTCACGTCGACCGTGCGCGCGCCGAAGACCCGCTCGTACCACGCGATCGCGCCCTGCGCGTCCTGCACGGTGTGGAAGGGGGTCAGGCTGGTGAACCCGTGCGGCACGCCGTGGTCGGTGTGCTGGCCGGTCGCTGCGGTGGTGGTGTCCATGGGCACGACGCTAGGCAGCCCGAGGGCGGGACGCTTGAAGATCTGCGCCAACCTCGTGGGTGCCCCTACGCTCGGCCCGTGAGCGAGGCGATCCCGCGCAAGGGCCAGCTGCGTCCGGACGCCCGGGCGCCGGTCTCCCGGATCCTCCCGACGGCGGAGGGAGAGCCCCTCGCGCGGTGGTTCTGGGTGCCGGAGTGGGACCTGCCGGAGGGGGCGGTGCACGAGGCGCTGACGCTGCCCTTCCCTGCGTGCCAGCTCGTCGTCGAGGCCGATGCGGTGCGGGTGTACGGCCCGGTCTCCCGGGCCTGGCGGCGCGACCTCACCGGGCGCGGCTGGGCCGTGGGCGCCCTGCTGCGTCCGGGGGCGGCCCATGCGCTCGTCGGCGACGTGGGCACGCTGCGGGACCGCGACACCGAGACGAAGGGGGCGACCCGCCTCCGCGCGGACGTCACCCGGGTCATGGACGGCCCGGGCGACGCGGACGAACGGCACACCGCCGCAGCGCGGCTGCTCGAGGTCTGGCTCGCCACGCAGGTGGGGGCGGCGGTGGCCGCAGATCCCGACGCGGTCCCGGCCCGGCGTCTCGTCGAGCTGGCCGACAGCGACCCCTCCCTGCTGCGGGTCGACGACCTCGCCGCGCGACTGGGTGCGTCCGTGCGCACCGTGCAGCGCTTGGCGAGCACGCACGTCGGGATGAGCCCGGGGGAGATCATCCGTCGCCGCCGGCTGCAGGAGGCGGCCGAGCGCGTCCGTGAGGAGCCGGGAGCCGACCTGTCGACGATCGCCGCGGACCTCGGCTACGCCGACCACGCCCACCTCACCCGGGAGTTCGGCAGGATGCTCGGCTTCAGCCCGACCGGGTACCGCGCCGGGGGGCACTGAGTCGGGCTGACTCAGTGCCCGGACCGCTGGGTCGCGGCACAGCCGGCCCGGGGAACGGCGAGTCGAAGAAGGAGCGCGACATCCAGGTCGCGGATCTTCTTCGAATCGCGCAGGGTGAGGTCCTGGTCATCGTCGGGGCCTGTCCACGGAGCGCCGACGCGACTACCGTTGGTGCATGGAGCCCCTCTCGATCCTGCGCTCGCCACCCGTCGTCGGGCTGGCCTCGCTCGCGGCGCAACGCCTGCTGAGCCGCGGGTCGTCCACGTCACCGGCCACCTCGCTCCTCGGAGCGGCAGTCGCCGCGGCCGGCCTGGGAGTCGCGGCCGCCGGCATCCGGGAGATCCGCGCCGCAGGCACGACCCTCGATCCGACCCGTCCGGCCGACGCGAGCAAGGTCGTGCGCCAGGGCATCTATCGCTACTCCCGCAACCCGATCTACCTCGGTGACGCCCTGCTGCTCGCCGGCTACGCGATCCACCGCCGCGACCTGCTCGCCATCCTGCCGGTGGCCGGCTTCGTCGGGGTGATCGACACCTTCCAGGTCTCGGCCGAGGAGGAGGCGCTGCGCGACCGCTTCGGCTCGACCTATGGCGACTACGTGGCGAGCGTGCGGCGCTGGTTGTGACCTTGGGCGCCGGCCCGCGCCCGCGTCTGCCCGCGCCCGTGAGCCGGCCCGCGCCCGGGCCGGCTCACGCCAACTGCTGGCCCGAGGTCGCCTGCGTGGCCCGAGGTCGCCTGCGTGGCCCGGTCGTGCAGGTCGACGAGCACGGCGGCGTCTCCGTCCGGGGCGGGACCGGTCACCGACAGCAGTTCGCAGACGGCACGGCGGGCGCACGCCCGCTCGTAGTCCCTGAGCCACTTCTCCGCGATCCGCTGGGCGTCACCGAGGTAGGGCCAGCTCGCACGGATCCTCGGCATGCCGACCCGGTGGGGCTTCGGCGTCAGCCGGGCCCGCAAGGTCTCGTGCAGTCCGCACAGCCGCACGTAGAGGTCGTCCGAGCCGAGGTCGACGAGGGCCGTCAGGTCGGGAGGCCCGCTCGCCAGCCCGGTGATGATGACGCGCAGGCCGGCTGCGGTGCGATAGGTGCGCACACCGAGGTCGGGGTGCGCGGCCGCCCACCGGGCGATGCGCTCGAGCGCAGGACGGGGGTCGGGCTGCACGGTGCGAAAGAGCTTGCGCTGAGGCGGCAGGTCGATGTCGGCCACGAGCAGGACGTCGGTGTTGAGCACCTCGACACCCATCCGGTTGCGCGTCACGGCCCCGATCAGTGCACCGTCGGCGCCGCGTACCTCGTGGAGGACCTCCTCGCGCACGGGCGTGCGGGGGTAGTAGTCGAAGCCGGCCCGCCCGCGGGTCAGCTGGTCGACGGTCGCGGCGAGCCGGTGCTGCGCGCGCATGGCCGCGTCGGCGGCCGACTCCGCCGACCACCCCCAGATCGCGAAGGGGGAAGCGCCGCCCCTCGTGCTCGACCTCGGCGCTCGCGAGCTGCCAGTGCTGGGGGAGGGGTCGCATGCGCCCGAGTCTGCCGGAGGTCAGTCCGACTGGTCGGCCAACCCGGCCCGGCCGAGCCACGGGCCGGTGAGCTCGGCGACCGACTGGGTGAGCGCCTGTTGCAGCAGCGGGCCGAAGGTCACCCGGCGCACCCCCGCGTCGCGCAGCTCCTGCAGGGACCCCGAGGGGGCGCCGTCGACGGGGTGGGCGGTGACGTTGAGCGGCAGCGAGGTCGCCTCCATGAGGGTAGCGAGGGTGGCCGCGTCGGGGATCTTCACCGGGTAGAGGCAGCGGGCCCCGGCCTCCTCGCACGCCCGGATGCGGGTGATCGCCTCGGCGACCGGGTCGGGGAAACGGTCGGTGCCGTGGAGCAGCGCGTCGGTGCGTGCGTTGATGACGAGCTCGACGCCGGCATCGTCGGCGGCCTGGCGCAGCGCCCCGATGTAGTCGGCGTGCTCCGCGACCTCGCGCACCCGGCCCTGTGAGTGCACGGTGTCCTCGACGTTGATGCCCACCGCGCCCGCGTCGAGGACCCGCTCGACGAGCTCGGCGGCGGGGGTGTCGTAGCCGGACTCGACGTCCGCACTCACCGGCACGCGCACGGCCGAGCAGATCCGACGGATGCCGTCGAGCGCGTCGTCCAGGGTCATCCCCTCGCCGTCCTGCTGACCGCGGGAGTCGGCGAGCGGGTGGCTGCCGATGGTCAGGGCGGGGAAGCCCGCGTCGACGACCGCACGCGCGGACCACACGTCCCAGACCGTGGGCAGGACGAGGGTCTCGTCGGTGTGGTGCAGGCGGAGGAGGTCGCTGGCCAGGCTCTTGAGATCGCTCATGGCTCCACCCTCCCAACTGGCGAAGGGGGCGACAAGGCCTCAGCCGATCAGGCCGGCGTCCCGGGCGAGCGAGACGGCCTCGCCGCGCGTCGCGGCGCCCGGCTCGGCACGGAGCACCCGAGGTGGGCCCCGACATCGGTCAGGTGCGCTGTCGGGTGCCTCAGATCCGCGGGTACCGTGTGTCGACACGAGTGGAGCGGGTAGTCAGCCTAGGAAGACCGCCCCGAGAGCACAAGGAGCGCACGATGAGCGAGACCGAGATCGAGACCGTCGCCACGATCATGCGGGAGACGAGGATCGCCGTCCTCACCCACGTCGAGGACGGACGCCTGGTGTCGGTGCCGATGGGCACCCAGGACCTCGACGACCCGGGCACCATCCACTTCATCACCGAGGCCGACACCGACAAGGTGCGGGCGATCGCGGCCCACCCCGAGGTCAACATCGCGTACGCCACGGACGACGGCTGGGTGAGCGTCAGCGGCACGGCCCGTCGCAACGACGACCGGGAGTTGCTCGGGCGGCTGTGGGACGCGTCGGCCGGTGCCTTCATGGAGGGCGGCCCTGATGACCCGAACAGCACCCTGATCACGGTCACGGCCGACACCGCGCGCTACTGGACCTCGCCCGGCACCGTGGCGACGGTCGTCCAGATGGCCAAGGGACTCGTCAGCGACGGGCGGCCCGACCTCGGCGACACCGGCACCGTCAGCCTCTGAGCGACGCCGCGTCCCCGGCGTGTCGCGCCGCCCCCACGCGGGGCCACGACGCGCGCTCGTCGGGGGATGCGTGTAGCGTCGAGCCCGTCCGAAGCTCCACTTCCCCGGTGCCCGACGGTGGTCGTCAACCTCCGTCGCATGGAGGACAGCATGACCACGACCTCTCCCCGACCAGACCTCGCCGCATTGACCGAGCGGTTCCTCGCCGTCAGGGCACGGACCGACCGGCTCACCCGGGACCTCGGTCCCGAGGACCAGACGCCGCAGTCGATGACCGAGGCCAGCCCGACGAAGTGGCACCGAGCCCACACCACGTGGTTCTTCGAGGAGTTCGTCCTCGGTGCCGACCCTGCCTACCGACCGCGCGACCCCGCCTTCCGCTATCTCTTCAACAGCTACTACGAGGCCGTGGGCGAGCGTCACCCCCGCGCCGCGCGCGGACACGTGACCCGCCCGGGCGTCGCCGAGGTCGCGGCCTACCGCCAGGACGTCGAGGAGCAGCTCGTCGCCCGGCTCGAGGACGGGACCCTCGACGAGGCGCTGCTCGACCTCGTCGAGCTCGGCTGCCACCACGAGGAGCAGCACCAGGAGCTGCTCCTCATGGACGTCAAGCACCTCCTCTCGGGCAATGTCCTCCAGCCGGTCTACGTCGAGCGGGCGCCCGACCCCGACCCCGCGGCCGACCCCCTCCCGCAGCGCTGGACGCACGTGCCCGGTGGGGTCACGCACATCGGCGACGACGGCAGCGGCTTCGCGTTCGACAACGAGCGGCCACGCCACCGGGTGTGGCTCGACGACGTCGAGGTCGGCACCCGCCAGGTGACCAACGCCGATTGGGTCCAGTTCATCGACGACGGTGGCTACGCGCGCCCTGACCTGTGGCTCTCCGACGGGTGGGCGACCCTGCAGGCCACGGGCTGGGACGCGCCCGGCTACTGGCGCCCCGACGACGACCACGGCTGGACGACGTTCACCCTGTCGGGTCGGCGGCCGGTGGTGGCCGCCGAGCCGGTGTGCCACATCTCCTTCTTCGAGGCCGACGCCTTCGCCCGGTGGGCCGGCCACCGCCTGCCCACCGAGCAGGAGTGGGAGGCCCGCGCCGTGAGCGGTCACCAGACGCACGGCGGTCTGCTCGACGCCGAGCGCTGCCACCCAGGGCCGGCGGCCGAGGTCACCTTCGGCGACGTCTGGGAGTGGACGGCGAGTGCGTACCTGCCGTACCCGGGATTCGAGACGGCCCCGGGCGCCGTGGGCGAGTACAACGGCAAGTTCATGAACGACCAGCACGTCCTGCGGGGCGCCTCAGCGGTCACCCCGCCGGACCACCCGCGCACGACCTACCGCAACTTCTTCCCCGCCGCGTCCCGGTGGGCCTTCTCCGGACTGCGACTCGCCCGGTGAGCCGCGCCGAGCTCGAGGCCGACCTCCGCTCCGGCCTCTGGTCGCAGCCGGCGACACTGCCGCCACGCTGGTTCTACGACGAGCGGGGCTCCCGCCTCTTCGACGAGATCACCACCCTGCCCGAGTACTACCCGACGCGTGCCGAGCAGGAGATCCTCACCCACCGCAGCGGCGAGATCATCGCGCTGAGCGGCGCGCGGAGCCTGCACGAGCTGGGGGCGGGCACGGCGACCAAGACCCGTGAGCTGCTCGACGCCCTCACCGCGCAGGGGCGGCCGGCGCTCTACGCGCCGCTCGACATCAGCAAGGAGGTCCTGCTCGAGGCCGCCGACCGTCTGCGCACGGACTACCCGGCCCTGAGGGTGGAGCCGGCGGTCGCCGACTTCCACCACCTGCCACCGCTGTCGGGGGAGCCGGGCGAACGTCTGCTCGTCTTCCTCGGCGGCACGATCGGCAACTTCGAGGAGGACGAGCGCTCCGGGTTCCTCGACATGGTGCACGCGGCCCTCGCCCCGGGCGACCACCTGCTCCTCGGCGCCGACCTCGTCAAGGACCCGGACCGGCTCGTCGCGGCCTACGACGACGGGGCAGGAGTGACCGCGCGATTCAACCTCAACCTCGTCGACGTCATCACCCGCACCACGCCGGTCACGGGTCTGTCCCGCGACGACCTCGTCCACGAGGCCGCGTGGGACGACCGCGCCTCGCGCATCGAGATGCGGCTGCGTGCGGTGCGTGACATCACGGCCGACTTCACCGGGATCGGTCGCACGTGGCGCCTGGCGAAGGGGGAGCACCTGCGGACCGAGATCTCGCGCAAGTTCGACCTCGGCCTGCTCCGTGACGAGCTGACCGAGCACGGCTTCGAGCCGGTGACGAGCTGGACCGACGCGGCGGGCGACTTCTCGCTGACCCTCGCCCGGGTCGCCGGCCGCGACGACGGCCCGCCGTGACCCGCACCGTCCTCGAGCGCTTCCACGGGCGCATCCTCGGGGCGGGCAGCAGCAGCGGGCTGCGGCTGGTGGTCGGCGACTGGTGGGACTCGCCCCTCGGGGCCTTCACCGACGTCATGGTCGCGACGCACGACGACCGTCGGGTCCTGCTGGCGCCGGACCACCGCGTCGCCCAGTACGTCGCCGCCACGTACTCCTTCGACGAGGTCCGGGTCTGCCCGGTCATCCTGCAGGCCGACGATGCCGCGTGGCGCCTCGACGCCGGGCCGCTGCGGTGCACGATCGGTCTGGGAGCGCGGACGGCCATCGGTCTGCTCCTGCGCCCCGTGCCCGAGCGGATGGGGCGCAGCCGCGCCTTCGCGCACCTGGCCGACCCGATCGCTCGGCGGCTGCTCCCGGGGGTGCGCACCGTCGGGAGCGCCGGAGGTGGGCGGCGCGAGTACTACGGGGCGCACGACCAGCGGCGGGTGACCTCGCTGTCCGGCACCTGGTCGGGCCAGTCCATCGGCGGCCTCGCCCCCGTCACGCCGCCGCCACGATTCGGCTTCAGCTCCACGCCCGCGTCACCCAGCCTGACGCGGGTGACGACGACCGTCGAGCGAGGCGTCGACGCGGACTGACGAGCGCAGTCGGGGCAGCGTGATGCCCGACCCGGCGAGCAGCTCGCCTCAGGTCGCCTCGTCGTAGCGCGCCAGGGCCTCGAGACGCTCCTGCGCGTGGTCGACGATCCGCTCCGGGTAGTCGTGCGCGTACCCGTCGTCGTGCTTCCACGGCTCGTGCGCTGCGGCGCCCTCGAGATGGGCCAGCTCCGGCACCCACCGGCGCACGTACGCACCGTCGGGGTCGAAGCGCTTGCCCTGTGTCACGGGGTTGAAGACACGGAAGTACGGGGACGCGTCCGTGCCGGTGCCGGCGACCCACTGCCAGCCGTGGTTGTTGGACCCGAGGTCCCCGTCGACGAGGTGCTCGAGGAAGTGCCGCGCGCCGACGGGCCACCACACGTGCAGGTCCTTGGTGAGGAAGCTCGCCGTGGCCATCCGCACCCGGTTGTGCATCCATCCCTCGCCGAGCAGCTGGCGCATGCCCGCGTCGATGATCGGGTAGCCGGTGCGCCCCTCACGCCACGCCTCGATGGCGTCCTGCGGTTCGTCGTAGCGAAGGGGGAGTGGCCGCAGGTCCTGCCACGCGGAGTCCGGGTTGGCCCACAGCACGTCAGCGTAGAACTCCCGCCACGCGAGCTCCGTGCGGTAGGTCTGCGCCCCGTCGCCGCGCTCCTCGCGCAGGTCGTGCAGGAGCTGGCGGGGGTGGACGACCCCGAGGTGCAGGTCGGCGGACATGCGCGAGGTCCCCTCGACGGCCGGGAGGTCGCGATCGTGGTCGTAGTCGACCAGCGCCTCGTCGCGGAAGCGCACCCAGCGACGCCGGGCGGCGTCCTCGCCGGCGGTCGGCAGGTCGATCGGGCACTCGCGGGCCGCCTTGTCGAGCATCGCCTCGACCCGGCCGTCGGTGTCGGCCTCGACCCACTCGACGCCTCGCGGCGCACTCGTCGGCTCGTCCCAGCCGTGCTCGCGCCACGCAGCGGCGAAGGGGGTGAAGACCTTGAAGGGGGTGCCTCCCTTCGTCCGCACCGTGCCGGGGTCGACGGCATAGGGCGAGCCGGTGGCCACACCCTCGACGCCGATCTCGCGCAGCGCGGCGACGACACGACGATCGCGCTCGACGCCGCCGGGCTCGTTCTCCCGGCTGACGTGGACCGAGGTGGCCCCGACCTCGCGGGCGACGCGCGGCACGACCTCGGCCGGGTCGCCGAGGCGGATGACGAGACGACCGTCGAGCGACGCGTCGAGCGCCCGCAGGGTGGCGGCCAACCACGCGGTCTTCGCCGCGCCGGCCGGCCCCCCACATCGACGGGTCGATGACGAAGAGTGGGAGCACAGCTCCCCGGGAGGCGGACTCCCGCAGGGCGGGGTGGTCGCGCAGACGCAGGTCCCGGCGAAACCACATGATCGCGGTGCCCATCACAGGCGGAGAAGCATCTTGCCCATGTTGGCACCATCGAGCAGGTCCATGAAGGCCTGCGGGGCGGCGTCGAGGCCGTCGCGGAAGGTCTCGTCGGCGACCAGTCGACCTTCGGCGAGCCACCGGGGAGCCCGGGAGTGGTACTCGGCGACGAGCTCGGGGTACTGACCGACGATGAAGCCGCGCAGGGTCAGCCCCTTGCCGATGGCGAGGCCCAGGTTGCGGGGTGCGGCGGGCGGCTCGGTCGAGTTGTACTGCGAGATCGCCCCGCACATCGCGACCCGACCGAAGGTCGACAGCGCGCCGATCGCGGCCTCGAGGTGCTCGCCGCCGACGTTGTCGAAGTAGACGTCGATGCCGTCGGGTGCGACCGAGGCCAGCCCCTCGGCGACGGGACCGTCGCGGTAGCTGAAGGCCGCGTCGTAACCCAGCTCGACCACGCGGGCGACCTTGTCGGCGGAGCCCGCCGAGCCGACGACCCGGCCGGCGCCGAGCGCCTTGGCGATCTGACCGGCGGCCTGGCCGACGGCACCTGCGGCGCCGGAGACGAAGACGGTGTCGCCCTCGCGCATCCCGGCGACGGCGGTCAGGCCCACGTAGGCGGTCAGCCCGGTGAGGCCGAGGACGCCGAGGTAGGTCGAGGCAGGGGCGACGTCGGTGTCGACGACCCGGACCGCCTTCGCTGGGAGCACGGCGTGCTCACGCCAGCCGAGGCCGTGCAGCACGTGCTGGCCCACGGCGACGTCGTCGGAGCGGGAGGCGATGACCTCGCCGACGGCGCCGCCGTCGAGCGGGGCGTCGATCTCGAAGGGGGCGACGTAGGACTTCACGTCGTTCATCCGACCGCGCATGTAGGGGTCGAGCGACATGACGACATTGCGCACGAGGACCTCACCGTCGGCGAGCTGCGGCAGGTCGACGGTCTCGAGGCGGAAGTTGTCGGAGCTCGGCGCGCCCTGGGGGGCGCGAGGCGAGGACGACCTGACGGGTGGAGGTGGGCAACTGGGTCATGGGCCTCAGTCCTGGACGACCGTGACGGTCACGTCGATGTTGCCGCGGGTGGCGTTGGAGTAGGGGCAGACCTCGTGGGCCTGGTCGGCGAGCTGCTGGGCGGCCTCGGGGTCGAGGTGCGGCAGGGTGACCTCGAGCTCGACGGCGAGCTGGTAGCCGCCGCCGTCCTTGGGACCGATGTGGACGCGGGAGCCGACGGCCGAGTCGGCGACGTCGACCTTGCCCGCGCGGGCCACGGCCTGCAGCGCCGAGTGGAAGCACGCGGCGTAGCCGACGGCGAAGAGCTGCTCGGGGTTGGTCCCCTCGCCCGACCCGCCCATCTCCTGGGGGATCGCGAGGTCGAGGTCGAGGCGGCCGTCGCTGGTCCGGCCGTGCCCGTCGCGGCCGGCGCCGGTGGCGAGGGCCTCTGCGGTGTAGAGAGTCTTCATCGTCATGCTCCTTGGGTGGGGGTGGGGGTGGTGTCGCCGACGGAGTCGCAGAACCGCTGGGCCAGACGACGCAGGGTCGCCAGCTCCTCCGGCTCCATGTCGACGGTGTCGTGCAGACGGCACTGGATCGCCGCGACCTGCGACTCGAGGTCCCGGCCAGCGTCGGTCAGGTGGATCGTCACGCGGCGGGCGTCCTCCCCTTCGCGGCGGCGCTCGACGAGACCGCTCGCGGACATCCGCTTGAGGAGAGGGGAGAGGGTCCCGCTGTCGAGATGCAGCGCGTCGCCCAGCTCGGTGACGGTGCGTCCGTCGCGCTCCCAGAGCGCGAGCAGGGTGACGTACTGGGTGTACGTCAGGCCGATCTCGGCGAGGGCGTCTCTGTAGGCCGCGGTCGCCGCCCGCGCCGCCGAGTAGAGGGCGAAGCAGATCTGCTGGTCGAGGTGGTGGTCCGTCTGCACCCCATGATGGTTGCACACAATTAAGTTGTGTGCAATGAATATTCGGTGGTGATGCCCGATCATCCTCGCGCGAGGAGGGGGCGCGGGCCTACGAGCGGTGCGAGATCTCCACCCTCCGGTTCTTCTCCCGGCCGGCCGGGTTGTCCTCGCCGCCAGAGGTGTTGTCGGCGACGGGCTGGGACTCGCCGAGGCCCCGCACCGTGAGCGTCAGGTCGGGGCGCTCGTCGGCAAGCACCTTGGCCACGGCCTGGGCCCGCTGGAGCGAGAGCGTGCGGTTGTCAGAGGGGGAGCCGATCGAGTCCGTGTGGCCCTCGACGGTGACCTTCGCCCCCTTCGGGATGCTCTGCGCGGACTTCTCCACGGCCTTGCGCGCGGTCGCGTCGATCTTCGCGGTACCGAAGTCGAAGAGGATGTCGCTGAGCAAGGTCACCGTCGTCGTGCTGCCGGTCGTGACGGTGTCGACGAGGGGCTGGACGGAGTCGTCGACGGACCAGGTGCGCACGGAGCGCTCGATGTGCTCGTCCGTCACGTGTGCACGGACTCATCGATCAGCTCCG
>NZ_ALWX01000038.1 GCF_000297495.1 Janibacter hoylei PVAS-1
CCGACATCCAGCTCCCTGTGCGGGACACCAAGATCCGCAAAGACGAAAAGAAGGAGCAGCAAGACATCGAGCAGGCAGCGAACCTGCGCCACAGCTCCGGCCAGACCACGGACACGGATAAGACTGAAGACCCCCGCAAAGACACCGATCGGAGGTGACGTCGGTCGGGAGGTGTGAGTCCGGGACTGGGTTTCCAGTGCACTCAATAAGCGCTCTCAAGGTCGGGTGGCCAGTTTGTGTGGTTCCGCCTAATCGGAGATTGCGACGCTTGCGAGGCACCCCTAGATTCGTGCGATGGGACGCTCGCGATCGGATGCTGAAGAGCGGGTGGGCTCCGACGCAGATGCGTCCCAGCGGGAGTCGTCTGCCGCAAGCCTCGCGATGAGTGGACCGGTTACGGCTGTCGAGCCGTCGGTCCGGGGCGCTGGGTGTGCTCGGCGAAATCGTCCTCACCGCAGGGGTGCTCGTCCCACTCTTCACCGGCTGGCAGCGTCCAGCCGGCGATAGCCAGACGGAGCGCCGCACGCCGATCCCCTTGCGGGGCCAGGGTAAGCGGCCATGGCCCTGAGATGGTCAAGTAGCAGCTCCGCCGCGGTACTTTGCACGACGCCATCCGCGAGGGCCTTGTGCAATGTAGGCCGCGTGTCGTGTGCAGTCTTCGATGCATCTCGACAGCGGGTCGGTGAACGGTCGTCGCTGGCCTCGTGTCGCGTTTGACGATCGTCACCGCACACCCACGTTTGGTCGCCAGCCGGTCGCCTTGCCCACCTCTCCTCGACTCGATGGCTTCCGAGCCGGACCACTACTGAGCCGAGGTATCTGGGGACCTCCTGCGCGGCTGGCCGACAGTGGCGGCTTGGTGACTCAGAACCTGACGTCACCGAGCCGTACGTGTCCAACGCTGAGGTGTTGCGTTTGAAAGGCACTCGACTTACCGCCCCACTGACACCCCGGTGGCACGAGTCAGGTCGCTGCAGACCTGTTGCCAGTCCTCGAGTGGAGACACGACCACCCGCAGCTGTGTGTTGAGGTCAACGTGCTGATCCGCGGCGGGGACGAACTAACGATGGTAGTCGGACTCTAGGTGTACTCGGCCGACAGGTTGGTGACACTCCGGTTGGGTCGTTGACGTAAGGGAGGACCCCCGAAAGTCTTGTGGTGCTACGAACTCGTCGTGGCATCACAAGGGGAGATTCATCATGGGAAAGACGCCACTTTTCAAGTCGGCCATCAAGGCCATCGGACTAGTCGCGGCGTGCACGATCGCCGCAACCCCAGCCTTCGCGGAGGGAAGTTGGAGCGGGAGCATCTCGGGTGCCAATAGCGGCTTCGGTTCGCGTACCTGGACGGACAAAAACAGCGACGCCGTGGCCAACGGTAAGCGCCTCACCCGCTGCTCGAAGTCGAATGCTGGGATGGCCTTTTACCGGAACCGCCAGTTCCCGGTGCCGGACGAGGTCGTCGGTGTGCAGAAGGAGAGCTGCGACTACTGGGTCGGGTACAAGCGGACGAGCGGTGCCATCCACTTCGTGCTCAAGAATGCCGGGTCGACAGGCTCGTTTTCGTCCCGAGTTGCTATTCAGTACTGATCCCAGAAACGAGCCGTAGCCTCATGCTTCTGTCCCTTGAGGACGTCACTGTTCGCCGTGGACGTCGTGACGTCCTCAAGGGACTCTCGTGGGCGCCCCCCTCAACTGGCCGGACTCTTCTGCTGGGTAGAAACGGAGCCGGGAAGACCACCACGCTGAAGGTTGCCTCGGGTGCGCTACGACCGAGAACGGGGACGGTCGAGATTGATGGGGAGCGTCCGCGCGCTCGAGAACTGCGCCGCCGCGTGTCGATGATGCAGCAGAGCATTTCGAGCGTTCCGAAACTCACTGTTGTCGAGCAGGTTGCTTTCGCGGCCTGGCTGGGGGGGGCGCAGCAAGAGCGAAGCACGCACCGCTGCCAGAGAAGCCATCAGTCAGGTGGACCTGCTCCACAAGATCGATGACGACCCAAGCCGCCTCTCTGGAGGCGAGCTGCGGCGAGTGGGCCTTGCCGAAGCCTTGGCCCGTCCTTCGGAGATCATCTTGCTCGACGAGCCCACGGCGGGTCTGGATCCGCGTCAACGGGCACGATTTCGCGATCTGCTTCTTAACCTTGACCGGCCCGCCGTTCTGTCCACGCACCAGCTCGATGACGTTGACGAGCTGTTCACCGCCGTCTCCGTGCTTGAAGAGGGCCGTATCGTCTTCAGCGGGTCGATCGAGGACTATCTTCGACTAGGCCACGGAAGAGATGTAGCGCGCAGGGCAGAGTCCGCGTTTGCGTCGCTGACGGGAGACGCATGAGTCTCTGGCGTGCCCTGAGGTGGTCCACGGCCGGGATTTTTCTGCTGCTCATTGCTATCGCGACCTACGCGGCCGCAATTTCCGAGCGTGACTTCTTCGGGGATTACCCTTTGGTCGCGCTCAGCCAAGGGTGGGTCGCCCTAGTGGTTACGGGACCTCTCCTCGCCGGATGGGCAGCATGGGACACCGCCCGGATCATGCCCTGGCTCGACGCGACGTTCGCTGGAGCCCACCGAGCAAAGGCACTAAGCGGGTTGACCGCCCCAGCACTGCTGCTCGGGGTGCTCCTTCCGCTGGCAATTGTCACCTATGTCGCCGGATGGCCCCCAGGGCCTACGACCGCGCTGGTGACGATCTCGGCCGGAGCGACCCTCATCGCCGCAGCCAGCCTCGGGTCCGCGGTCGGCAGCATCCTTCCACGACTGGTCGCCGTCCCCACTGCGGCGGCGGCTGTCTACGCCGTCCTTGCCTTGGGCGGGACTGCTGCACCGATAGGTGACATCTGATCTGTGGCGTCGAGGGGCGCTGCTGGAAGGATGGACACCGTGCCCAAGCCCTACCCCAAAGAGTTCCGCGATGACGTGGTCCGGGTCGCGAGGAACCGTGAGCCAGGAGTCCATCTCAAGCAGATCGCTGCTGACTTCGGGATCAGCGAGTCGTGCCTGACGAACTGGCTCAAGCGGGCTGATGTCGAGGACGGCAACGTGCCGGGCGTCACGGGCGAGCAGGCCGCCGAGCTGCGCGAGCTCAAGCGCCGTAACCGAATGCTGGAGCAGGAGAACGAGGTGTTGCGGCGGGCGGCGGCGTACTTGTCGCAGGCGAACCTGCCGGGAAAATGATGTTCCCGCTCGTCCGTGAGCTGGCCGGTCAGGACGCCCGGGTTCGGGTGCCTGTGTCGGTGACGTGCAGGATGTTGAAGTTGTGTCGTGCGCAGTACTACCGGTGGCTCGCCGCACCGGTCACCGAGGCCGAGCTGGCCTGGGCGTACCGCGCGAACGCGTTGTTCGACGCTCACCGTGATGACCCCGCGTTCGGGTACCGGTACCTGGCCGAGGAAGCCGCCGAGGTCGGATCGGCGATGAGCGAGCGGACCGCCTGGGCGATCTGCTCGCAGCAGGGCTGGTGGTCGACCTTCGGCAAGAAGCGCTCGGCCCGTCCGCGGCCGGGACCGCCGGTGCACGATGACCGCCTCGCGATCGAGGACGAGAGCGGCCGCACTCGGCACGACTTCACCAGCGCGGCGGCACCGAATCGTGTGTGGCTGACCGACATCACAGAGCATTGGACTGGGGAGGGCAAGCTCTACATGTGCGCGATCAAGGACGCTTGCTCCGGGCGGATCGTCGGCTACAGCATCGATGAGCGGATGACGTCGCAACTGGCTGTCACAGCGCTGAACTCGGCCGTCGCACGCCGTCAGGCTGACGGTGTTGATGTGGCCGGGTGCATCGTGCACAGCGACCGAGGCTCGCAATTTCGAAGCCGGCGATTCGTCCACAGCCTGGGCCGCCACCAGCTCGTCGGGTCCATGGGACGGGTCGGTGCCTGCGGCGACAACGCGGCGATGGAGTCGTTCTTCGCGCTCCTGCAGAAGAACGTGCTCAACAGCCGCCGCTGGGACACCCGCGACGAGTTGCGGATCGCGATCGTCACCTGGATCGAGCGGACCTACCACCGCCGCCGACGACAAGACCGCCTGGGCCGATTGACGCCCATCGAATACGAGACCACCATGACCACACCAGCCGACCAGGCTGCGTGACTACCCACTGTCACCTATCGGTGCAGCAGTCCCGGTTGCGATCTCGACGTCGTCGAGGCCGCGCCACGGACCTCGTCGCCAGATGAGCTCCTTTTTGTACAGCTTGTTCAGGGCCTCGGCGGCGGCGTTGTCGTAGGAGTCGCCTGTCGAGCCGACCGAGGCTTCGATCCCGGCCTCGGCGAGACGTTCGGTGTAGCGAATGGCGAGGTATTGCACGCCCTTATCGCTGTGATGGACCAGTTTCGACAGGTCACGGTGATCACGAGAACGGGTCCAGATGGCGTGCTCGAGGGCATCCAGCGCCAGATCGGTGCGCAGCGAGCGGGACACTCGCCAGCCGACGACGCGGCGGGCGAACAGATCCATCACGAAGGCGACATAGACGAACCCGGTCCACGTCGGGACGTACGTGATGTCGGCAACCCACCGCTGGTCCGGGGCCCCAGCCGTGAAGTCACGCTCGAGCCGGTCGCGTGGCTCGTGACCGCCAGGCGGTGCGGGACGCGTCGTGCGGGCCGACCTGGCGTTGGGCACCCCAGCAAGGCCCAATGCGCGCATCCGACGCTCCACGGTGCACCGGGCCACGGGGTCGAGCGGGTGGACCCGGTTGATGACCTTCCACATCTTCCGGG
>NZ_ALWX01000039.1 GCF_000297495.1 Janibacter hoylei PVAS-1
CCGGGCCACGGCGTCGGCGCGACCTGGGCCGGAGCGGGGGCCGCGGGTGCAGGCGTGGACGTGGGTCGCGGGTCGGTCCAGTCACCACGACCCCAGGGGGCCGGCGGCTCCGCGCGGGGCGCGGGCGCCGACACCGGCGGGAGGGTGCGGGTTGCTTCGGGCTGGAGGGCCCGGGTGCGCTGGGGCAGCACGTCGGTCACGGGTCGCCCACGGGCCCAGGTCTCGAGGGCCATGAGGACCTCGTCGGCGTCGGGGCGTCGGCTCGGGTCCGGGGTGAGGGCGGCGTGCAGCAGCGGCGCCAGCTGCGGGTCGACGTCACGCAGGTCGGCATCGCCGCGGCAGACCCGGGCGAGCACCGCCTCCATGCCGCCACGGCCGAAGGGAGAGCGCCCCGTCGCCGCGAAGACGAGGGTCGCCGCCCAGCCCCACCAGTCGGTGGCCGGGGTGACGTCGCCGCCCTCGATGAGCTCCGGCGACAGGTAGCCGGGGGTCCCCATGACCAGACCGGTCATCGTCATGCGCGAGCTCTCGGCGACGTGGGCGATGCCGAAGTCGATGACGACCGGGTCGTCGTCGAGCATGAGGACGTTGCCGGGCTTGAGGTCGCGGTGGACCACGTCGACCTCGTGGATGGCTCGCAGTGCCTCGGCGAGCCCGCGGGCAAGACGCAGCAGGGCCTCGGCGCCGAGCGGGCCCTGCTCGCGCACGTGCTGCTCGAGGCTCGGGCCGGGGACGTAGCGGGTGACGATGTAGGGCTGCTCGCCCTCGAGGTCGGCGTCGAAGACCGGGGCGATGCGCTGCGAGCGGACCCGGGCCAGGGTATCGACCTCGCGCGCCAGCCGGGCACGGGCCTCCTCGTCGTGGGCGACGTGGGAGCGCAGCACCTTGATCGCCACGGCGCGGCCGCGCTCGTCGAGGGCCAGGTGGACGATGCCCATGCCACCCTGCCCCAGCTGCTGGAGCACGCGGTAGGGCCCGATCGTGTCGTAGTCCGCCACACCGGCCTCTCCGGGCTCGTCCGGGGCCGGGTCGCCCCCGAGCAGCTGCGTCGTCATGCCCCCCAGCGTAGAAGGCCGAGCTTGTGAGGTGTCGGAGCGCTCGCTGTGTGCCGCCTGTAGGTCACTGGGTGATGTAGGCCTCGAGCTGGTCGCGCTCGGCGGCGAGGTCACGGATGCGGTGCTTGACGACGTCTCCGATGCTCACGATCGCGACGAGACCCCCGTCGCCCACGACCGGCACGTGACGGATGCGGCGCTCGGTCATCTGCGCCTCGAGCGCGGTGAGGTCGTCCCCCTCGCCGCAGGTGTGCACCTTCGCGGTCATGATCGCGCTCACCGGCCCCTCGAGGACGCCAACGCCACCGCTGTGGAGGTGACGGACGACGTCCCGCTCGGAGACGATCCCGTCGACGGATCCCTCCCCCACGGAGACGACGACGGCACCGATGCGGTGCTCGGCGAGGAGGGCGAGCAGCTCGCCGACCGTCGCGTCGGGGGTGATGGTCACGACATCGTGGCCCTTGCTGCGCAGCACGTCCGAGATCTTCATGTACCGACGGTAGTGGCCCCGACCGCTCCGTGGAAGGGGTCACAGGAGGGCCCACGCTGGCCCGTAGGCTGGGGACCACCCACTCCTCGGAGGTGCACTGCAGTGCCACGTCAGCACACGTACGACCTCGTCATCGCCGCCAACCGACTGCCCGTCGACCGCGTCGTCGGCCCGGACGGCAGCAGCGAGTGGCACCGCTCCCCCGGGGGACTGGTCACCGCGATGGAGTCGGTGATGCGAGGGCGCGAGGGTGCCTGGGTCGGGTGGGCCGGCGAGGCCGGCGAGGCTCCCGCCCCCTTCGCCGAGGCCGGCATGTGGCTGCACCCCGTGCCGCTCTCCGAGGACGAGCTGCAGACCTACTACGAGGGCTTCAGCAACGACACACTGTGCCGATCTACCACGACGTCATCGTCCCCGCGCACTTCCACCGCGAGTGGTGGCAGGACTACCAGCGGGTCAACGAGCGCTTCGCCGAGGCGGTGTGCGAGGTGGCGGCACCGGGGGCCAGGGTCTGGATCCACGACTACCAGCTGCAGCTCGTGCCCGCCCTCGTGCGTCGGCTGCGACCGGACCTGCGGATCGGGTGGTTCAACCACATCCCCTTCCCTCCCGTCGAGCTCTTCGCGCAGCTGCCGTGGCGCTCGCAGATCATCGAGGGACTCCTCGGTGCCGACTACCTCGGCTTCCAGCGCTCCGCCGACGCCGCCAACTTCGTGCGGGCCGCCCGCCAGCTCGACGGGCGCAGCACGCGCGGCGAAACGGTGACGACGACCCACCCCGACGGGCGCGAGCGGGTGGTCCGCGCGTCCTCGGTGCCCATCAGCATCGACTACGCCGGGCTGGAGCAGCTCGCCCGCAGCCCCGAGGTGCTCGCCCGCGCCGAGCAGATCCGCACCTCGCTCGGCGACCCCGAGATCGTCATGCTCGGCGTCGACCGACTCGACTACACCAAGGGCATCCGTCACCGCCTCAAGGCCTACGAAGAACTGCTCTCGGAGGGTGCCTTCTGCCCCCCCGAGGTGACCTTCGTCCAGGTCGCCACGCCGAGCCGCGAGCGCGTCGAGGCCTACAAGCGGCTGCGCACCGAGGTCGAGACGACAGTGGGGCGGATCAACGGCACCTACGGCACCCTCGGCAGCCCGGCCGTCCACTACCTGCACCAGAGCTACCCGCGCGAGGAGATGGCCGCGCTCTTCCAGGTCGCCGACGTCATGCTCGTCACCCCGCTGCGCGACGGGATGAACCTCGTCGCCAAGGAGTACGTCACCTGCCGCCACGACCTCGGCGGCGCCCTCGTCCTCAGCGAGTTCACCGGGGCCTGGCACGAGCTGCACCAGTCCTTCGTCTGCAACCCGCACGACATCGAGGGCCTCAAGCAGACGATGCTGCGCGCCATCGAGACCGACCCCAAGGACCGCCGCCGGCTCATGCGCGCCTCCCGCCGCCGGGTCAGCGAGCACGACGTCCAGCGGTGGGCCGATCGCTTCCTCGACAACCTCGCCTCCGCCCCCGAGCGTCCCACGCCGAAGAGGGCCTGACGTGCCCCTGCCGGAGCCGGTCACCGCCGCCCTCGCCGAGGTCGCGGCCGCGCCGCGGCTGCTCGTCGCCACGGACTTCGACGGGGTGCTCGCCCCCTTCGTCCTCGACCCTGCCGACGCACGCGCCCAGCCGGGCACCCTCGAGTCGCTGCGCACGCTGGCCGCCGCGCCCGCGACGTGGGCGGCCGTCGTCTCCGGGCGCGACCTCGCCACCCTCGACCGCCTCACCGGGCTCGACGGGTCAGCCCTGACCCGCATCGGCAGCCACGGCGCGGAGTCGAGCGTCGGCACGACCCTGCCCGAGGGCACGCAGGCCGCCGTCACCGCGCTGCGCGGCCACGTCGCGGCGGCCGTCGCGGCCCGCGACCCGCGGATCCGGCTCGAGCACAAGCCGACCGCCGTCGTCCTGCACACCCGGGGTCTGCCCGACGACGCCCTGCCGGTCGCCCGGGCCATCGCGGAGGAGGCCGCCGCCCACGCGGGCGTCACCCACCTCGCGGGCAAGGGGGTGCACGAGCTGAGCGTGCTGCGCGCCGACAAGGGCACCGCCCTGCGGGCCCTGGCCACCACCCTCGGGGTCGACGCGAGCGTCTACCTCGGCGACGACGTCACCGACGAGCACGCCTTCGCCGCGCTCGGGCCGCACGACCTGGGCATCAAGGTCGGCGCCGGTGAGACCGCCGCCCGCGCCCGCATCGACGCCTGCACGGACGTGCCCGAGGTGCTCGCCCTGCTCGCCCGGCGACGGGGGTGAGGCTGCGCCCCCTTCGTCGACGTCGGCTGCGCCACACTGGAGCGATCGACCGAAGGGAGCCGCCGTGCCGCTCGACATCCAGGCCGCGCAACCCGACCCGGCCCTGCTCGACCTGCCGTGGTCGGTACCGCTGGCGGACTGGCCGGAGGACCTGCTCGCCGCACTCCCTCGCGGCATCTCGCGGCACGTCGTGCGGTTCGCCCGGCTCTCGGGCGGCATCGTCGCGGTCAAGGAGATCGCCGCGCCCCTGGCCCGCAACGAGTACCGACTGCTGCGCCAGCTGCGGCGCCTCGACCTGCCCTGCGTCGTCCCGCTCGCCGTCGTCACCGACCGCACGGACGCCTCCGGCCAGCCACTCGATGCCTGCCTCGTCACGCGGCACCTGCAGTTCTCCCTGCCCTACCGCGCCCTCTTCAGCCAGTCCCTCCAGGCCGACACGGCCGTCCGGCTCGCCGACGCCCTCGCGGTGCTCCTCGCCCGGCTGCACCTCACCGGCTTCTTCTGGGGCGACGTGTCGCTGTCCAACACGCTCTTCCGGCGCGACGCCGGTGCCTTCTCCGCCTACCTCGTCGACGCCGAGACCGGTGAGCTGCACGACCGGCTGAGCGACGGGCAGCGCGCGCACGACCTCGACCTCGCCGAGACCAACATCGCCGGCGAGCTCATGGACCTCGCGGCCGGGGGCTACCTGCCCGACGGGCTCGACCCGCTCGACGTCGCCGCCGACGTCATCGCCCGCTACCGGGGCCTGTGGCAGGAGCTCACCGGTGACGAGTGGTTCGACTCCGGCGAGCGGTGGCGCGTCGACGAGCGCATCCGCCGGCTCAACGCGCTGGGCTTCGACGTCGACGAGCTGGCGATCACCACCGACCTCGACGGCACCCACCTGCGCATCGAGCCCAAGGTCGTCGACGCCGGGCACCACAGTCGTCGGCTCATGCGCCTCACCGGGCTCGACGTCGAGGAAAACCAGGCCCGCCGCCTGCTCAACGACCTCGACTCCTACCGTGCGGCGCTCGACCGGCAGGGCGACGACGAGGGGCTCGTCGCGCACGACTGGCTCACCCGCGTCTACGAGCCGACCGTGCGACGCATTCCGCCGCAGCTGCGCTCCAAGCTCGAGCCGGCGGAGATCTTCCACGAGATCCTCGAGCACCGGTGGTACATGGCCGAGCGCATCGGGCACGATGTCCCCATCGAGGAGGCCGTCACGGCCTACCTCGAGGAGGTCCTGCCCAGCAAGCCTGACGAGCAGTCCGTCCTCGGGACGGACACGCAGATGCTGCCCGTCGTCGACAAGGAGAGCTAGATGTCGATCCCGACTCCCCCGCCACCCCCGACCACGGGCAGCGACCCCGACCGCCCGGGCTCCCGCGCCTGGGTGGAGCAGCGCTACGGCCGCACAGCGGCCTTCGCCGACCGCATCGTGCCCGGCATCATCGATGGGCTGCTGTCCACGGCCGCCGCCTTCGTGCCGCTCGTCCTCGGCATCATCTGCATCGCGGCCGGCGTGCCCGACACCTATGACTGCGGGGGCTACTACTACTCCGACACCTGCGAGGTCCCCGGCTCCGGCTCCGGGCTGCTCATCTTCGTCGGCATCCTGTGCTTCCTCCTGACCTTCGTCGCCAGCCTGGCGATGGTCGCGTGGAACCGCGTGTGGCGGGTCACCAAGACCGGTCAGAGCATCGGCAAGAAGGTCACCGGGCTCAAGGTCATCGACGCCACGACGGGGCAGCACCCGCAGCTCGGCGCGATGGCGCTGCGCGAGCTCGTGCACCAGTTCGCCGGCATCATCAGCTGGATCTGGATGCTCGTCGACGACGACGACCGCACGCTGGCCGACATCGTGGGCAAGACCCACGTCGTCCACGCCGACCGGGGCTGAGCCCGGCTCGGTCCGCTACCCCGGCCCGCGGCGGCCGGGTGGGGGTGCGCTCACCCCCCGGCTCCGCAGGCGGGCGACCTCGTAGAGGGTCACGCCCGCCGCGATGCCGGCATTGAGCGACTCGGCGCTGCTGCTCATCGGGATCGAGACGATCTGGTCGCACGTCTCGCGGACGAGGCGCGAGAGGCCCTTGCCCTCGGAGCCCACGACGACGACGAGCGGCGAGGTGGCGAGCTCGAGGCCCGGCAGCTCGACGTCGCCCTCCATGTCGAGGCCGATGACGAAGAAGCCGGCGGACCGGTAGTCCTCCAGGGCGCGCACGAGGTTGCTCGCCTGGGCGACGGGCACCCGGGCGGCCGCGCCGGCGGAGGTCTTCCACGCGGCGGCGGTCATGCCGGCGCTGCGTCGGGAGGGGACGACCACGCCGTGCCCGCCGAAGGCCCCCACCGAGCGCACGATGGCACCGAGGTTGCGCGGGTCGGTGATGCCGTCGAGGGCGACGACGAGCGGCACCCCCGGCAGCTGCGAGTCGGCGAGATCCTTGGGGTGCGCGTACTCGTAGGGCGGCACCTGCGCGGCGAGCCCCTGGTGCACGGCACCGTCGGTGAGCCGGTCGAGCTCCGAACGCGGCGTCTCCATGATGGGGATGCCCGCCTCGGCCGCGATCGTCAGGGCCTCGCGGACCCGGTCGTCGCTGTCGATCCGGTTGGCGATGTACATCGTCGAGATCGGCACCTCGGTGCGCAGCGCCTCGACGACGGAGTTGCGCCCGGCGATCATCTCGGTGGAGCCGGACTTCTTGCGGCTGCCGCCGGGCCGGGAGGTGGGGCGGCGCTCCGAGGGCTTCTTGTACGCCTTGTGGTTGGGGCGCTCCGAGGCCTTGGGCGTCGGCCCCTTGCCTTCGAGGCCGCGCCGCCGCTGGCCGCCGGAGCCGACCTGGGGCCCCTTCTTCGACCCGGAGCGGCGCACCGCACCGCGCCGCGAGCTGTTGCCGGCCATCAGTGATCCTTCCTGGCGAGGCTCCACCGCGCGCCGTGCGGGGTGTCCTCGATGGTGATGCCCGCGGCGACGAGCGCGTCGCGGATCTGGTCTGCCGTCTCGAAGTCCCGTGCGGCCCGGGCCGCGGCTCGGGCCCCGACCTGCAGCTGCACGAGGGCGTCGAGGGCATCGGTGAGCTCACGCTCGCGGCTGCCACCAGCCTGCCCCCACGTCGCGGACAACGGGTTGATCCCGAGCACGTCGGTCATCGCCAGGACGGTGGCGGCGATCTGCGCTGCCTCGTCGCGACCCCCTTCGTCGAGGGCGGTGTTGCCCTGCCGCACGTGGTCGTGGACGACGGCGAGCGCGCCGGCGACGCCGAGGTCGTCGTCCATCGACGCGGCGAAGTCGGCGGGCAGCTCCACACCGGGGTCCGCCTCGGCGACGGCCTGCCCGGGCAGCGCCCGGCGCAGGAAGCCCTCGATGCGCTCGACCGCCGCCGCGGCCTCCTCGAGGGAGCCGGGGTGGTACTCGATCATCGAGCGGTAGTGCGCGGCGGTCAGGAAGTAGCGGACGGTGAGCGGGGCGTGCTCCTGCACGAGGTGCTGGACCTCGAGGGCGTTGCCGAGGGACTTGCCCATCTTTTCCCCCTTCACCGTCACCCAGCCGTTGTGCAGCCAGTAGCCGGCGAAGCCGAGGCCGGCCGCACGAGACTGGGCCTGCTCGTTCTCGTGGTGGGGGAAGCGCAGGTCGATGCCGCCGCCGTGGATGTCGAAGGTGTCACCGAGGTACTTGCGGGCCATCGCCGAGCACTCGAGGTGCCAGCCGGGGCGCCCCTCGCCGTACGGGGTCGGCCAGTTCGCCGTGGCCGGCTCGTCTGCCTTGCGGCCCTTCCACAGCGCGAAGTCCCGCGGGTCGCGCTTGCCGCGCGGGTCGGCGTCCTCGGCCGCGACCATGTCGTCGAGGCCCTGGTGGCTCAGCTCGCCGTAGTCGGCCCAGCTCTTGACGTCGAAGTAGACGTCGCCGCTGCCGTCGGCCGCCGGGTAGGCGTGGCCACGCTCGACGAGCAGGTCGATGAGGTCGACCATCTCGGTGATGTGGCCGGTCGCGCGCGGCTCGTAGGTCACCGGCAGCACGCCGAGCAGGTCGAGCGCCTCGCTCGTGTAGCGCTCGTTGCGATAGCTGAGCGCCCACCACTCCTCGTCGCTCTCGGCCGCCTTGCGCAGGATCTTGTCGTCGATGTCGGTGACATTGCGCACGAGGGTCACGTCGTAGCCGTGGCCGCGCACGAGCCAGCGACGCAGCACGTCGAAGGCGACGGCGAAGCGCAGGTGACCGATGTGCGGCGCGCCCTGGGTCGTGAGCCCACAGATGTACATCCCCACCCGGCCGGGGGTCACGGGGACGAAGTCGCGCTGCTCGCGCGTGGCGGTGTCGAAGAGCTGCAGGGTCACGGGCTCAAGGCTAACGGGCGCAGGTGGTTACCTTGGCCTCGTGACGACCCAGATGCCGTCGTGGGCGGCCGTGACCCTCGCCGTGCTCCTCGGCCTCTGGTCCTTCGGCGTGGGCATCGCCTTCGGGCGTCAGCTCACGCGGCTGTGGTTTCGCCCGGGCTCGAGCGCGTGGCGCACGGCCGCACGGGTGCTCCTGCTGCACGGCGGCCTCATCACGCTCCTCCTGATGAGCGTGCTCGTCGTGCTCGCCGTCCGCGAGGAGACGACGTACCGGACGTGGCTGCTGGGCGGCCTGCTCGTGGCGACCCTCGTGCCGCTCGGCCCGGTCGTCGCCAACGTCCTGCCGAGCCCGTCCGGCCTGGCCCCCGACAAGGAGACCCTTGCCCGCGCGGGGGCCGACGAGAGCCAGGCCGCGGTGATCCGGTGGCTGGGCGCCCCCTTCGCCATCGTCGAGATGGCGATGCTCGTGACGGTCTGCTTCCCAGCACTCGCGGCCTGACCCTGCGGCTCAGTGCCCCCGGTCGAGCCACTCCTGCACGTGGGGGGGCCTCGGCGGCGATCGTCGTGTCATCGCCGTGGCCGGTGTGCACGACGGTCTCCGAAGGGAGGGTCAACAGCGTGTCGCGGATCGACTCCACGATCGTCGGGAAGTCGGAGTACGAGCGCCCCGTCGCCCCGGGACCGCCCTGGAAGAGGGTGTCCCCGGAGAAGAGGGCCCCGAGCTCGGGGGCGTGCAAGCAGCAGGCGCCCGGCGCGTGACCGGGCGTGTGCAACACCGTGAGGTCGGTGCCCGCGACCGTGATGACCTGACCGTGCGCCAGCGCGCCGTCCGGTGCCCGGTCCGGGTAGGTCATCTGCCACAGCGGCGCCTCGTCCGGGTGCACCAGGATCGGCGCACCCGTCGCCTCGGCGACCTGCGCCGCGGCGTTGACGTGGTCGTTGTGCGCGTGGGTGCACACGATCGCCTTCACGGTGCGGCCGCCGACCGCTGCGAGGATCGGCGCGGCCTCGTGGCCGGCATCGATGACGATCACCTCGGTGTCGTCACCGACGATCCACACGTTGTTGTCGACCTCCCACGAGCCACCATCGAGCTCGAAGACCCCGGAGGTGACGACCCGCTCGATGCGCGCGGTCACAGGACCACCACCGAACGCAGCACGTCACCGGAGTGCATCTTGTCGAAGGCCGACTCGATGTCGCCCAGACCGATCCGCTCGGTGACGAAGGCATCGAGGTCGAAGCGCCCCTGGCGGTAGAGGTCGACGAGCATCGGGAAGTCACGGCTGGGCAGGCAGTCGCCGTACCAGCTCGACTTGAGGGCACCACCTCGGCCGAAGATCTCGATCATGGGGAGGGTGACCTCCTTGTCCGGGGCCGGGACCCCGACGAGGACGACCCGACCGGCCAGGTCGCGCGCGTAGAAGGCCTGCTCGTAGGTCTGCGGCAGGCCGACCGCATCGACGACGACATCGGCCCCGAAACCGCCCGTCAGCTCACGGACCCGCTCGACGGTGTCCTCGGTGCTCGCATCCACGGTGTGCGTGGCACCGAAGCCCTTGGCGATCTCCAGCTTCCGCGGATCCATGTCCACCGCGATGATCGTCGTCGCACCCGCAACCTTCGCGCCCGCGATCGCCGCATCACCGACACCACCGCACCCGATGACCGCAATCGACTCACCACGAGTGACCTCACCGGTGTTGACCGCGGCACCGAAGCCGGCCATCACACCGCAGCCCAGCAGGCCCACGGCCGCCGCGTCGGCGTCCCCGTCGACCTTGGTGCACTGCCCCGCAGCGACGAGGGTCTTCTCGGCGAAGGCGCCGATACCCAGCGCGGGGGTCAGCGCCTCGCCGGTCTCGGCGATGGTCATCTTCTGGGTCGCGTTGTGCGTGTCGAAGCAGTACTGCGGCTTGCCCTTCCGGCACGCGCGGCACTGACCGCACACCGCCCGCCAGTTGAGGATGACGAAATCACCGGGCGCCACCTCGGTGACCCCCTCGCCGACAGCCTCGACGACACCCGCGGCCTCGTGGCCGAGGAGGAAGGGGAACTCGTCGTTGATCCCACCCTCGCGGTAGTGCAGGTCGGTGTGGCACACCCCGCACGACTGGACCTTGACCACGGCCTCACCCGGACCGGGGTCGGGCACGACGATGTCGACGACCTCGACATCCGCCCCCTTCGAACGAGCAATGACTGCCTTGACGGTCTGCGACACGATTCGACTCCATTCGACGGCGGGGCGGCGGCCCCGAGGTTCACGCCCCATCGTGACCCATCCGCCCACCGCCGTGGGCATAGGGTCTGGCCATGGATACGAGTCTGCTGGCCGAGGTCCTGCTCACCCGGCTCGCGTGGAGCCTCCCGGTCGCCATCACGGCGACCGTCATCGCCGTCCTCGCGCTCGTGCGCCGGGACGACGGCCAGTGGTGGAAGTTCGTGATCGCCGGCTGCGCCGCACTCCTCCTCGCGCAGCTCGTGGGCCTCCTGGGGACCACGCTGCTGCTGGCGAACCACGACTTCCACCGCTTCCAGTGGATCACCTCGATCCCCACCCTCGTGCTCGACGTCCTGGCGCTGGGGCTGCTCGCAGCGGGCGCCTTCACCGGCCGCCGACCGACGGTCACCCCGCGATGAGCCTGCTCGTCGTCCAGCACCAGCGGACGTGCCCTCCGGGCCGCTTCGGCGACTGGCTCACCGACGCCGGCGTCGAGCTCGACGTGCGCCGCCCCGACACCGGCGACTCCCTGCCGATCGACCTGTCGGGTCACGACGGCCTGCTCGTCCTCGGCGGCCAGATGGGCTGCCGCGACGACGAAGTGGCCCCGTGGCTGCCGGCCGTGCGTCAGCTCATCACCACCGCGGCGAAGCGGGCCACCCCCGCCCTCGGCATCTGCCTGGGCCACCAGCTGGCCGCGGTCGCCCTCGGCGGCGAGGTCGGTCGCAACCCCGGCGGGCGCACCCTCGGTGTCCTGACGGTCGCCGGCACCGGCTCGCTCGCCGACGACCCCGTGCTCGCCGCAGCGGCCGGCGCGCCTGTGCCGCAGTGGAACGACGACGTCGTCACGCGACTGCCCGAGGGCGCCGTCGCCCTCGCCGACAACGAGCGCGGCGACCTCCTCCTGGCCCGCCTGGCCCCCACGGTCTGGGGCGTGCAGGGGCACCCCGAGGCGGACCTCGGCATCGTCACCGCGTGGGCGGACTCCGACGCGGGGGCACCCGAGCTGGCAGACATCGACGTACCCGCCGCGCTGGCCGCGGTCGCCGACGCACAGCCGGCCGTCGAGGCCGCGTGGCGGCCGGTCGCCGAGGCCTTCGCCCGGCTGCTCTGAGGTCTCAGCCCCCGACGACGAGGGCGGTCGCGACGGCGGCCGCGCCCTCGCCCCGGCCGGTGAGCCCGAGTCCGTCGGTCGTCGTGCCGCTGAGACTGACGGGCGCACCGCAGGCCGCGGACATCGCCTGCTGGGCCTCCTGACGACGGGTGCCGATCTTCGGGCGGTTGGCGACGACCTGCACGGCGACGTTACCGATCTCGTAGCCCGCCTCGCGCACGAGCCGGGCCGCCTCGGCGAGCAGGGTGAGGCCCGAGGCGCCCGCGAGCTCGGGGCGGTCAGTGCCGAAGTGCTGACCGAGGTCACCGATGCCCGCCGCGGCGAAGAGCGCGTCGCACGCCGCGTGGCAGGCGACGTCGGCATCGGAGTGCCCCTCGAGACCGACCTCGCCGGGCCACAGCAGCCCACCGACCCACAGCTCGCGTCCCGAGTCCGGCGCCGCGAAGGCGTGGACGTCGACACCGATCCCGGTGCGCGGCAGCCGGGCGACCTCGTGTGCACTCATGGCGACAGTCTCGCAGCCGGGGATCACGCGCGGCCGCACCTGCGTTGGACGCAGCGTGACCCCCTTCGACTCCCTCGTCATCGGTGCCGGTCAGGCCGGGCTCTCGGCGAGCCACCACCTGCGCCGGCTCGGTATCGACCACGTCGTGCTCGACGCCAACGAGCACGCCGGCGGCGCCTGGCAGCACCGCTGGGACTCGCTGACCATGGCCGACGTGCACGGCGTCGCCGACCTGCCCGACGCCGCTGCCCCGGGCGACTCGCACGACCGCGCCAACGAGGTCATCGCCCGGTGGTTCGACGACTACGAGCAGGCCCACGACCTGCCTGTGCTCCGCCCGGTCAGGGTCGACCGGGTCACCGACGTCGGCGGCATGCTCCACGTGCACGCTGCACGGCGGACCTGGGTCACGCGCACCCTCGTCAACGCGACGGGGACGTGGACCCACCCCTTCGTCCCGACCTACCCGGGCCAGCGCGACTTCGCCGGGGAGCAGTGGCACACCGTCGCCTACCCGGGCCGCGAGCACTTCCGCGGCATGCGCGTGCTCGTCGTCGGGGGCGGCGCCTCCGCCGTCCAATTCATCGGCGAGCTCGCGACGATCGCCAAGATCACCTGGGTGACGCGGCGGCCACCGGTGTGGACCGACGAGTTCTCGGGACGGCGGGCGATCGAGCTCGTCGAGGAGCGGGTGCGCGAAGGGAGACCACCCGCCAGCGTCGTCTCGGTCACCGGGCTGTCGCTGCGGCCGCAGGAGATGGCCGCAGCCCGCACCGGGGTCTACGAGCGGCGGCGGCCGATCTTCGATCGGATTGAGCGTGACGGGGTGCGCTGGGCCGACGGCAGCTTCGTCGCGGCCGACGCGATCCTGTGGGCGACCGGATTTCGCCCCGCGGTGCGCCACCTGGCACCCCTCGGCCTGCGCAGCCAGCACGGCGGCATCGCGCTGCTGCCCGGATCACGCGACGTCCAGACCTCCGTGACGGCGGCCCGCGACCCGCGCGTCCAGCTCGTGGGCTACGGCCCGTCCGCCAGCACGATCGGCGGCAACCGGGCGGGCCGCGCGGCGGCCCTGGCCGTCCGTCGCCAGCTCAGCGGAGCAGCTGCTCCGCCCGGGTGAGGTCCGCTGGCGTCGTCACCTTGAGCGCTCGCTCGTCACCCTCGACGACGAGCACGTCGTGGCCGAGTGCCTCGACCATAGCCGCGTCGTCGGTGGCCGCCGCGCCGGCCGCGTGCGCCGCGGCGAGGACGGTCCGGTCGAAGCCCTGCGGGGTCTGCACCGCGCGCAGCGTCTCGCGGCGCGGAGTGGCCGTGATCCGCCCGTCGGGGCCGACGACCTTGATGGTGTCGACGACCGGGACCCCGGGGATGGCGCCGGTCGCGCCGGCGTCGAGTGCAGCGAGCACCCGCCCGAAGACGGTCGCAGGCGTCAGGCAGCGGGCCGCGTCGTGGACGAGCACCCGGTCGACCGTGGGCGACAACGCAGCCAGGCCGGCAGAGACCGAGTCGGTGCGCTCGGCCCCACCGGGCACGACCACGCAGCGCGTGGCACCGGAGTCGAGGCCGGCGACGAGGGCGCTCGCCTCACCGACGAGGTCCTCGGGCACGACGACGGCGATCTCGGCCGGCGTCGTCTCGAGCGCCCCGCTCACCGCGCGCTCGAGGATCGTCACCCCGGCCAGCTCGACGAAGGCCTTGGGCCGGTCGGCACCCAGGCGCGTGCCCGACCCCGCAGCCACGACGACGACGCCCACACCGTGACCGGTGTGGGCGTCGGACTGCTGGAGCAGTGAGTCGTTCAGGACGCGAGGACCTCGTCGAGGATGACCTCGGCCTTGTCCTCGTCCGTCTTCTCGGCGAGCGCGAGCTCGGAGACGAGGATCTGGCGCGCCTTGGCGAGCATCCGCTTCTCACCGGCGGACAGACCGCGGTCCTTCTCGCGGCGCCACAGGTCGCGGACGACCTCGGCCACCTTGATGACATCGCCCGAGGCCAGCTTTTCGAGGTTGGCCTTGTAGCGGCGCGACCAGTTGGTCGGCTCCTCCGCGTGCGGGGTGCGCAGCACCTCGAAGACGCGGTCGAGGCCCTCCTTGCCCACGACGTCGCGGACACCCACGAGGTCGCAGTTCTCGGCGGGCACCTCGATGGTCAGGTCACCCTGCGCCACCTTGAGCTTGAGGTACTGCTTGTCCTCACCCTTGATCTTTCGAATCTTGATCTCTTCGATCAGAGCAGCCCCGTGGTGGGGGTACACGACCGTCTCGCCGACCTTGAAAACCATGTGGAGATTTCCCCTTTCGCGACCTCCAGATTATCACGGCGTGTCGTAGGTCGCACAGTCGTCCGAGGGATCAGAATGCCCCTCGCGCGCCCGCGGAGAGGCATGTCACGCGACCCCGCACGACCCCGGCACCGCCCCCCGCTAGGCTGTGCCCCGTGAAGCGCAACCTCGTCTCCCGCACCCCCGTCATCGCCCTCGCCGTGGCCCTGGCTGCCGGCACGGCTGGATGCTCGGTCAACTCCCCCTTCCAGACCGCCGAGACCATGGCGCTCGCCGACGGCGTCCCGGTCGACCTCGACGGGGCGCAGGTCCGCAATCTCGCCCTCGTCAGCGGCGAGGAGGGCGGCGACGCCACCGTCATCGGTGCCGTCGAAAACACCAGCGGCGAGGAGCTGACCTTCACGGTCGCCGTGAACGGCGGCAGCAAGGCCTCGACCAAGGTCCCGGCCCACGCCACGGTCAACCTCAGCTCCGAGGACAAGGTGACGCTGAGCAAGGTCGCCGCCGCCCCCGGCGACATGATCGACGTCGAGGTGAGCGACGGCGGTGCCGCGACTCCCGTGAGCATCCCCGTCCTCGACCCCACCGGCTACTACGAGGACTACGCACCCGAGGGCTGGACCCCCACCCCCACGCCGTCCGCGACGGAGGAGCACGGCGAGTCCGAAGGTCACTGACCCGCTCGAGCGCTCACGGTGAGAGGTCGGCACCCCGCGGGGTGCCGACCTCTCACCGTGAGCGGGCTCAGCCCTCGAACTTGTAGCCCAGGCCGCGCACGGTGACGATGTGCACCGGCTTGGCCGGGTCGGGCTCGATCTTGGCCCGCAGCCGCTTGATGTGCACGTCCAGGGTCTTGGTGTCACCGACGTAGTCGCTCCCCCACACGCGATCGATGAGCTGCACGCGGGTGAGCACCCGGCCGACGTTGCGCAGCAGCATCTCGAGCAGCTCGAACTCCTTGAGCGGCAGCGAGATCTGCGTGCCGTCGACCGCCACGATGTGCCGGTCGACGTCCATCCGCACCGGGCCGCCCTCGATCGTCGCCGGCAGCAGCTCCTCCGGCTCGTTGTTGCGGCGCAGCACCGCCTTGATCCGGGCGAGCAGCTCGCGCGAGCTGTAGGGCTTGGTGACGTAGTCGTCCGCACCGATCTCGAGCCCGACGACCTTGTCGATCTCACCGTCCTTGGCGGTGAGCATGATGACGGGCACGTTGGACCGCTGCCGGATGGCCCGGCACACGTCGATGCCCGACAGGCCGGGGAGCATGAGGTCGAGGAGGACCAGGTCCGCACCGTCGGCGTCGAAGGCGGTGATGGCGTCGGGGCCGGTCTCGGCGACCGCGACGTCGTAGCCCTCCTTATCGAGCAGGTAGGACAGGGGGTCGGAGAAGGACACCTCGTCCTCGACCACGAGGATGCGGGTCATCAGCGGGACTCCTTGGGGGTGGTGGTGGGTGAGTGTGGTGTGTCGGCCTGCAGGGTTTCGGCCGCGGCAGGCAGGCGGATGGTGAAGGTCGATCCGTGGTCGCCGTCGCTCCACACCTGGATGTCGCCTCCGTGGTTGGCGCAGATGTGCTTGACGATCGACAGACCGAGCCCGGTCCCGCCGGTGGCCCGGGAGCGGGCGGCGTCCATCCGGTAGAAGCGCTCGAAGATCCGGGTCTGCTCGTGCTCCGGGATGCCCGGCCCCTGGTCGGTGACGGCGATCTCGACCGTGTCGCCCTGCAGTCGCGCACCGACCCCGACGGCGGTCCCGGCGTCGGCGTACGAGATGGCATTGCCGACGAGGTTGCGCACCGCCGTGATGAGCATGTCCTCGTCACCGCGGACGTAGAGGTCCGCGGCGACCTTGTCGGTCAGGGTGATCTGCTTGGCCTCGGCCTCGAGCCGCAGGTGGTCGAGCGCCAGGGCGACGACGTCCTCGATCTCGACGAGCTCGGGGTCCTGGAGCACCGGCGTGCCCTGCAGGCGCGAGAGCTCGACGATCTCCTTGATCAGGCTCGACAGACGCACCGCCTCGCCCTGCATGCGCCGTGCGAAGCGGTCGACGGCCTGCGGGTCGTCCTTGGCGTCCATGACGGCCTCGGCGAGCAAAGAGATGCCCCCGACCGGCGTCTTGAGCTCGTGGCTGACGTTGGCGACGAAGTCGCGGCGGGTCTCCTCGACGCGCCGCCCGTGGGTCTGGTCGTCGACGAGCAGCAGGAGGTTCTTCGCCCCGAGCGGCGCGACGCGCGCCGACACGTAGACGAGGGTGCTCAGCCCGGGGCGGGCCAGCTCGAGCTGCGCCTCGCGGATCACGCCGTCACGGGCCACCTGCTCGACCATGGACGCGATCTCCGGGTGGACGAGCTGTCCGTGTCGCACGAGCCCGTAGGTCACCGCGGCGGGCGAGGTCGTGATGACGCGGCCAGCACGGTCGACGACGACCCCGGAGGAGCGCAGCACGGCAAGGACGTCGCCGACGCCGTGGGGCACCTCCGGCTCCGGCTCTGGGGCGGCGGCGCGTTCGCGGTCACTCATGGTGATCGCGGCCCAGACGAGGAAGCCGATGAGCAGGCCGGCGACGCCACCGAGAATTGCCGCGGTCGTAGGCTGCACGTCACCGAGAGTACTTCTCCGTCAGGGCACACTGACACCGGGCGAGCGGTCGCGAGACGACCTCCTGCGGTGTTCACCTGCCCGCCGCAGGATGTTCACCGCGACCGCGTTCACTGGCCCGGGCACCTGCCCGTGCACACCGACGAAGGGGACACCATGCGCCAGATCTTCCACGACGAGCTCGAGCAGATCGCGAGCGACCTCGTCGAGCTGGCCGGGCTCGTCGCCACCGCGATCCGCCAGTCGACCGAGGCCCTCCTCGAGGCGGACGTGCAGCTCGCCGACCGGGTCATCGAGGGCGACCGGGCCATCGACGACCGCCGCAACGACCTCGACGCCCGCTCGGTCGACCTGCTCGCCCGACAGGCGCCGGTCGCGAGCGACCTGCGCACGGTCGTCGCCTCCATGCGCATGTCGAGTGACCTCGAGCGCATGGGCGACCTCGCCCGCCACGTCGCCCAGGTCGCGCGCATGCGCTACCCCGAGCAGGCCGTCCCCACCGAGCTGCGCGAGACCTTCATGCGCATGGGCAGCATCGCCGAGCGGATCGTCACCGAGGTCGCCGCGGTCATCCTCAGCCAGGACGTCGCGGCAGCCGGCGAGATCGAGCGGATCGACGACGAGCTCGACGTCCTCCACCGCGAGATGTTCACCCTGCTCGCCGAGGGCGCCTGGCAGCACGGCACGACGAGTGCCGTCGACGTCGCCCTCCTCAGCCGCTACTTCGAGCGCTTCGGCGACCACGCCGTCACCGTCGCGCGACGCGTCAACTTCCTCGTCACGGGTCAGGCCGGCGCCGTCGAGCTGCCCGAGGAGTCCGAGCGCAGCTGATCGCCCCGACGAGTGAGGGCCCGCCGACGTGACGTCGGCGGGCCCTCACTCGTGCGGTCGGGTCAGCGACCCTGATTGGCCACCGCGGCCGCCTCGGCGGCCGCTGCCTCGGGGTCGAGGTACTCCCCCGGACGCGTCGGCATGAAGTCCTCACCGAGGTCGTAGACGAGCGGCATGCCCGTGGGGATGTTGAGCGCCGCGATGTCCTCGTCGCTGATCCCGTCGAGGTGCTTGACGAGCGCGCGCAGCGAGTTGCCGTGGGCGGTGACGAGCACGGTGCGGCCAGCGGTCAGGTCCTCCCGGATCGGGCCCTCCCAGTACGGCATGAGGCGGGCGATGACGTCCTTGAGGCACTCCGTGCGCGGCACCTCGGGCAGGTCCGCGTAGCGCGGGTCGTCGGTCTGGGCGTACTCGTCGTCGGGCTCGATGGCCGGCGGCGGGGTGTCGAAGCTGCGGCGCCAGAGCATGAACTGCTCGTCGCCGTACTTGTCCCGGGTCGCCGCCTTGTCCAGGCCCTGCAGGGCGCCGTAGTGGCGCTCGTTGAGCCGCCAGTCGCGGCGCACGGGGATCCAGTGGCGGTCGGCGGCGTCGAGGGCCAGGTTGGCCGTCGTGATCGCGCGGCGCAGCACCGAGGTGTGGACGACGTCGGGCAGCAGGCCCGACTCCTTGATGAGGCGGCCTCCGCGGACGGCCTCCTCACGGCCCTTGTCGATGAGGTCGACGTCGACCCATCCGGTGAAGAGGTTCTTCTCGTTCCAGTCGGAGCGGCCGTGGCGGAGCAGGATGAGAGTCGACATGGCGCACAGCGTAACGACGCCGTCAGTCCTGCGCGGACCCGTCCGGGTGCTCGAGCACCGACCGGAAGGCCTCGAGGTTGCGCAGGGACTCGCCGCGCGAGACGCGCCAGTCCCACTCCTTCTGCATCGACGTGCGGAAGCCGAGGAGCAGCAACTCGTTGAAGGGCGCGTCGGCCGCCTCGAGCACGACGCCGAGCACCTGGTCGACGAGCTCCTCCGTCACGGCACGAAGGGGGACCCTCCCCCCGACGTAGACGTCACCGGAGGCGTCGATCGAGTAGGCGAGCAGGGGCATGCGCAGGTTGCGCCGCAGCAGGTAGCGGTAGAAGCGCTCGTGCTGCTCGTCCGCATTGCGGATGACGAAGGCCGAGACGGACAGGGCGCTCTCGCCGACGACGAGCGAGACGACGGTCTTGAGCTTCTTCTCCCCCGGGAGGGTGACGACGAGCTCGCCATCACGGGCACCCCCTTCGTGCTCCAGCTCGGCCTCGGTCACCACGCGGGTCACGACGTCGAGAGCGCGCTCGCGCTCGGTCTGCTCGGTCATCGGGCCACCTCCAGGGGGTTGGCGTTGACGGCACTGCGCTCGGCGACGGCGTCTTCGTAGACGTCGAGCAGCCGGTCGACGGTATCGGACCAGCCGAAGCCCTCGGCGTGCCGGCGTGCCCGGCCGCGCAGGTCCGCGGCCAGGTCGGGGTCGTCGATGATGCGGAGCATCGCCTCGGCCCACGTCGTCGGGTCGTGGTCGGGGACGAGGACCCCCGCGTCGCCGACGGCCGTCGGGAGGCCACCGACCTGGGCGGCGAGGACCACGGCGCCCGAGGCCTGGGCCTCGACGGCGACGAGACCGAAGGACTCGGTGTACGAGGGCACCGCGACCAGGTCGGCAGCCCGGTACCAGTCAGCGAGCTCGCTGCGGCTCACCGGGGCCGACAGGTGGAGCACGTCATCGACCCCGAGCTCCTCGCCGAGACGCTGCAGGCGGTCGGGGGCGCTTAGCCCGCGCCCGGAGGCACCGCCGAGCACGGCGACGACGAGCCGGTCACGCAGCTCGGGGCGCTGCTCGAGGATCTGCGCGGCGGCCCGGACGAGGACGTCGGGTGCCTTGAGCGGTTGGATCCGGCCGACGAAGAGGAGGACGAGCGCGTCCTCGCGCAGGCCCACCCGGGCCCGCGCCGCACTCCGGTCGCCCGGTGCGAAGCGGTCGAGGTCGACCCCAGGCGGCACGACGACGACGCGCTGCAGGTCGGCGTCGTAGTACTCGACGAGCTCGGCCGCCTCCTGGTCGGTGTTGGCGACGAGCCGGTCGGCGATCTCGACGACCTGGGCCTCACCGATCTCCCGGCCGGGGGGCTCGGGCACGTCGTCCGCGGCGAGCTGACGGTTCTTCACCCGCGCCATCGTGTGCATCGTGTGGACGAGCGGGACCTGCCACCTCTCGGCGACGAGCCAGCCCACCTGCCCGGAGAGCCAGTAGTGCGAGTGCGCGACGTCGTAGTGCCCCGCGGGGACCCGCGCGATCTCGCGCATCATGCCGGCGGCGAAGGCGCACAGCTGCCCGGGCAGGTCCTCCTTGACGAGGCCCTCGTAGGGCCCGGCGTCCACGTGGCGCACCGTCACCCCGGGCAGCATCTCCACCGCGTCGGGCAGGTCCGTCGCCGTGCGCCGGGTGAAGATCTCCACCTCGACACCCCGCGCCGCGAGCTCGCGCGCGGACTCCACGACGTAGACGTTGAGCCCGCCCGCGTCACCGGTGCCGGGCTGGGCGAGGGGCGAGGTGTGCACGCTGATCATCGCCACCCGCCGGATGGGTCGTCCGGTCACTGCTCCACCGTCCTCCGGTAGCTCGTCATCGTCACGGTCGCGCTCGGCGACCACGTGTGCAGGTCGGTGTGCCCCGTGCGCCGCAGGTCGACCCCGCGGTGGGCCGGCCCCGGCCCGAGGCCGATGACCGTCCCGAGGTCCGTCGCGTAGGCGTCGGCGACCGACACGGTGCTCTCACCGACCCACCACGCCCGCTTGCGCAGCAGGCGGTCGGGCAGACCCGGCCCGCGGCCGACCGTCCCGAGCTCCTGGGCGGAGTGCACGACGACGGCGTCGGCCCCCTTCGCCTCGACGGTCAGGGAGATGCGCGAGGCCTGCAGCCGGACCGTCATCGTCACCGGCAGCCGGCCCTCGTCGTCGGTGAGCTCGCCCGACCAGGTGACCTCGCCCGCACGGATGGACAGACGGTCCACGCGCAGGTTGCTCCACGTGGCATCAATGGCCTCGGTGCGCTCCTTGCCCGTGCCCTCGACGTGACCGGTCAGCGCGGAGACCGGTGAGCCGCCGCGCACGGTGCGGAAGAGGACGCGGCCGCCGTTGGTCACCCGCAGCCCGGTCCCGTCGAGCTGGGCCGCGCGCCCCTGGCCGAGGGTCACGACGCCGCTCGCCTCGGGGGCGACGACGAGCAGCCCGGGCTGGACCGGCCGCAGGCCCGAGTCACGGCCGAGCGCCGGCGGGACCCAGATGATCGCGGCGAGCACGAGGGCAGCACTGAGCGAGAGGAGCAAGGACACCATGCTCCAGCTCACCCGTCGGTCCGCTCGCCACACATTCGCCAGCCTAGTTCGCGCGAGGACCTACGCTGCGTGCGTGTCCAGTCCCCGCCCCCTCGGCAGCATCACCCGAGGGACGACCAACCCCAACCGGCTGCGCCGCTGCGACCGGTGGTTGCTCGCGACCCACCGCGACCGTCTGACGAAGGGGGACCCGCCCCACCTCGTCGACCTCGGCCACGGCGCCTCCGGCGTGACGACCGTCGAGTGGGCCGACCGCGTGCAGGCGGTCCGCCCCGGCGCGACGGTCACCGGGCTGGAGATCGACCCCGAGCGGGTCGCGTCGGCGCAGGCCTGGGCCCGGCCCGGCGTGGACTTCAGGCTCGGTGGCTTCGAGGTGCCGGGGCGGCCGGCGCGGATCGTGCGGGCCTTCAACGTGCTGCGCCAGTACGACGAGACCGAGGTCGAGGGGCCGTGGCGCACGATGCTCGCCCGGCTCGACCCGCGCGGCCTGCTCGTCGAGGGCACGTGCGACGAGCTCGGCCGGCTCGGCAGCTGGGTCACGCTCGACGCCGACGGCCCGCAGACGCTCACGCTGTCGTGGCGGCTGCGCGACCTCGACGCGCACCGGCCCCCTTCGGTCGTCGCCGAGCGCCTGCCCAAGGCGCTCATCCACCGCAACGTCCCCGGCGAGCCGGTCCACGACCTGCTCCGTCTCGTCGACGACGCGTGGCGCCGGGCCGCTCCCTTCGCGCCGTACGGGGCACGGCAGCAGGCGGTGGCCGCCTTCGGTCAGGTCGCGGCGGCAGCCCCGGTCGTCGGGGGCCGGGACCGGTGGCGGCTCGGCGAGCTGACCCTGCCGTGGGCGGCCGTCGCCCCCCGCAGCGGACCGCTGGCTCAGCGCTGGTAGTCGTCCTCGAGACGCACGATGTCGTCCTCGTCGAAGGTGCCGTAGCCGACCTCGAGGACCCGGCACGGCTGCTCGCCGGAGTTGCCCATGCGGTGGACCTGACCCTGCGCGATCCACACCTGCTCGCCCGGCTGGGCGCTCCACGTCTCGTCACCCACGGTGACGTCGATCGGCCCGTCGAGCACCTGCCAGAACTCGGCCCGGTGCTCGTGGGTCTGCAGGGACAGGCGCTGCCCGGGGTTGACCGTGATGACCTTGACCGTCGTCGGCTCGTTGAGGGTGAACTGCTGGAAGCTGCCCCACGGGCGCTCCGAGACGAACATGGCCTCGCGCGGGTCCGGCAGGTTGGTCACGACATCTCCCCTGGATCGTGGTCGCTGATCGATCGCCATTGTGCACGACTCACCGACGGCGACCGAGGATCTCGTCGATCGCCGGGCGGACGTCGGCGAGGTAGACCCCCGCGACGACGATGCCGATGATCGCGAGCAGGCCGACGCCGACGACCGCGGCGAGCCCCATGAGCGTGGCGATCACCAGGGCTGCGACCCAGAAGGTCTTGGACTGCTTGCCGGTCGCCGTGAAGGCATCGGGCCGTTGCCGCACCGCGTGGACCAGGGCGAAGACCTCGGCCCCGAGCGCGAGGAGGGACAGGACGAGGACGATCGTCGCCTGGATGTCGCTGAAGATCTGCACGTCGGCAGCCTAGGCGGGCACGTCGAGGACGATGGTCACCGGACCGTCGGCGTGGATGTCGATCGCCATGTCCGCGCCGAACCGTCCGGTCGCGACCGACACCCCGAGCTCGCGCAGTCCGTCGGCGACGGCCGCGACGACCGGCTCGGCCACCGGGCCGGGGGCCGCGGCATTCCACGACGGCCGCCGCCCCTTGCGCACGTCGGCGTGGAGGGTGAACTGGCTGACGACGAGGACCTGCGCGCCCCGGTCGAGGACCGAGGTCTCGTCGCGCAGCAGGCGCAGCTGGGCGATCTTGCGCACCGTCGTCGCGATCTCCTCCGGCCCGTCGTCGTGCGTCACCCCGACGAGCGCGACGAGCCCCTCGCCGATCTCGCCCACGACCTCGCCCGCCACCGTGACCCGAGCCGAGGTCACCCGCTGCAGCACCGTCCTCACGGGGTGCGCAGGTCGAGCACCTCGACGGCCCCGACGGGTCGGCCGTGCCCGAGCACCGGCTGGTCGGCCAGGTCCCGCAGCCCGGGGGTGTCGACGCCGAGCGTCAGGAGGGCGTGGGCGAGCAGCCCCCGCCGGGCCCGGGAGAAGGGCGCCCCGTCGGCGACCTTGACCGCCACGCCGCGCCCGTCGGCCAGGCCGGCCGCGTAGACCGACTCGGCGCCGTCCTTGGCGATGAGCCCCGGCACGGCCTGCATGAACTGGGTGACGTCCCGATCGGTGCCGCCGACCATGTGGGGGGCCGTGCGCATGGCGTCGGCGACCCTCCCTTCGTCCGTCGTGGGCTCCGCGGCGGCGAGCCGTCCGAAGGAGGCGGCCAGCCCGCGCAGCGGGACCGCGAAGAGCGGCGCGCCGCACCCGTCGACCGTCGTGTGGGTCACCTCGCCGACGACCTCGTCGGTCGTCGTCCGGATCGCCTGCTGCAGCGGGTGCTCGGGGTCGAGGTAGGTCTCGGTCGGCCAGTCGTTGACTCGGCACGTCGCGAGCATGCCCGCGTGCTTGCCCGAGCAGTCCTGGGCGACCGGCTCCGGGCCGCGACCGCCGGCCAGCCACCGCGCGTGCTCGAGCTCGCCGAGCGGCAGGGCGGGCGTGTTGCGCAGGGCAGACAGGTCGAGACCCACCGTCGCGAGGATCTCGGCGGCCCCCTCGCGGTGGACCTGCTCCGCGGAGTGGCTCGAGCACACGAGTGCGAGCAGGTGCGGCGGCAGGTCGAGGCCGTGCCGGACCATCGCGAGCGCCTGGATCGGCTTGAGCGAGGACCGTGGCAGCACGGGGTCGCCGACCCGGCCGTGGCGAAGGGGGGTCCCCCCACCGGGGTCCGTGGCGACGAGCGTCGCGCGGTGGGCGGACTCGACGAAGCCCCCGCGGGTCACGTGGACCAGCACGGGGGCGTCGTCGAGAGCTGTGGTGTCGGGGGCCTGAGCGGTCACCCGCCGGAGGCTACCGGCTCACCACAGGGTCGGCTGCTCCGCGAAGGGAGCCGGACTCCTTCAGTCGCCGACCTTCTCGGTGGCCTTGGCAGCAGCGGTCGTGGTCTTGGCGGCCGTCTTCTTGGCGGCGGTCGCGGTCGACTTGGTCGCGGTGCGGGTGCGGGTCGCGGCCTTCTTGGCGGTGGTGCTCGTGCGCTTCGCGGCGGTGGTGGTGCGCTTGGCGGAGCCGGAGACGGCCTCCTTCGCCTTGGCGGTGTCGACCTTGACGTCGACGTCCACGGAGTCGGCGACGGCCTCGGCAGCCTTGGCGGCCTCCTTGCGACCGATGGTCAGCGTGGCCTTGGCGGAGCGCTCGACGTCGGCGACGGCCTTCTTGACGGTCGTGACGACACCCTTGCCCAGGGCGACGGTGGCCTCGGCCTGACCGACGAGGTCCTGGGTGGCCTTCTGCTTCTTGATGCGGGTGACGAGGGCCTCGCCGCGCTTGGTGAGGTCGGCGTAGTAGGCCTGCGCGTCGGACGGGGCGGCCTTGACGCGGGCCTGGACCTTCTTGGGCTCCAGCTCGGCGCGCAGGGCGGCGATCTGGGCGGTGTAGCCGCGGACCGTCTCGACGGTGAGGTCGGTGGCGCCGATGGTGGCGTAGGTCTGGTCGGTGACGACCTTCTTGACGGTGGTGGTGACGCTCATGAGGTGCTCCTTGGAGTGCTCTTGCGGGTGGACGTGCGCGAACCCGACGACGCTGCCGAGCCCTTCGTGCTGGCCGCGGTCTTCTTCGCGGTGGTCGTGGTCGCCTTCTTCTTCGGCGTGGACTGCTGGGCCGCCTTGCGGGTGGCGCGGGCACGCGGCGTCGGGCGCGCGGGCCCGGCGTGGTCGTCCGCGGCGGTGACACCGACGAAGGACTGGTAGATCTCGAGCAGCGTCTGCCGCTGGCGCGAGGTGAGTGCGGGGTCGGTGGCGATCGCGGCGCGTGTCGTGGCCCCGGCCTCGGCGGCGGCGGCGTCCTTGGGGTCGAGCAGCCCGGCCTGGACGTAGAGGGTCTCGGCGGAGATCGACAGGCCCTTGGCGATCTGCTGGAGGATCTCGGCGCTCGGCCGCTTGACCCCCCCGCTCGATCTGGCTCAGGTAGGGGTTGGAGATCCCGGCGATCGCGGAGAGCTGGCGCAGCGACAGCTTCTTGGTGAGCCGCTGCTCGCGCAGGTACTCACCGAGGTTGTTGCCCAGGTTGCCCGGGAGGGCGTCCAGCGGGTTCTTCGACATGCCCCCAGTGTGCTTGCTCTAGTTAGCAACTGCAAGCCAAAGACAGCAGAAGGTGACCCGACTCACCCCCGGGGGACGACCACCGTCTGGGCGGCGGCGATGTCCGGGGCGACGAGCAGGTCGGCGGAGTCGTCGGTGTTGCGCTTGAGCAGGGCGAGCGCGATCGGGCCGTCCTCGTGGTGCCGGGCCACGGAGGTGATCCGACCGACGACGCGCTCCCCGAGCGTGATCTCCGCGCCGGGGTCCGGGAGCGTGTGCCCGGAGCCGTCGAGGTGGACGAAGGCGAGCCGGCGCGGGGGTCGCCCGAGGTTGTGCACCCGGGCGATGGTCTCCTGACCGCGGTAGCACCCCTTGTGCAGGTGCACGGCCGTGCGCAGCCAGTCGAGCTCGTGGGCGATCGTCCGGTGGTCGGTCTCGGCCCCGAGACGGGGACGCCACGCGGCGATGCGCAGCGCCTCGGCGGCCCAGGTGCCGACGAGCTCGCGGTCACCGACCGCGGCGGCGACCTCGTCGACGGGGACGATGACCTCGCGCCAGCGCCGGTCGCGCCCGGGGTGCTCCTCGACCGGCGGGCCGTAGAGGGCGGAGTCCCCGACGAGTCGGGGCCAGGGGTCGACCCAGGTCGGGGGCTCACCCTCGCTGCCCTCGCGGTCGACGGTCTCGCCGAGCACCGCGTAGCGGTCCGAGACGTCGGCGACCTCGACCCGCAGCATGAAGCGCATCGAGTCCAGCCAGGCCGCCAACGACGCCGCGGTCCCCGGCTCGACGGTGATCCAGGTCGTCTCACCGTCGTCGACGAGGTGCAGGGCGTGCTCAACGTGCCCCTTGGGCGTCAGCACGAGCGACTCGGCGGAGGTGCGCGGCGCGAGACCGGTCAGCTGCTGCGAGGTCAGCGAGTGCAGCCACGAGAGCCGGTCCGGTCCGGTGACCGTGACGACCCCGCGGTGCGACAGGTCGACGACCCCCAGCCCCTCGGCGAGGATCCGCTGCTCCCGCATCGGGTCCCCGTAGTGGGCGGCAACCCCCGCGTCGAGACCCTCGCCCGGGACCGCGCCGGGCGCCTGCAGCAGGGGAGAGGTGCTCATGACCCCAATCTACGGCGTTCAGGGAGTCACCACCCCGGGCCCCTACCATGTGGCCATGCTCGAAGAATTCGCGGACACCGACGACACCGTCGAGGAGTCCCGCCGCCCACGCCGGCGCCGTCGCGGCCGTCGCATCATCGGCTCGCTGCTCGCCCTCGCCCTCCTCGTCGCCGTCGGCGTCGGCGGCTACGGCTGGTTCCTCAGCAGCAAGGTCGACCGCAACCTCACGCACGAGGACCTCCTCGGCGCGAGCGCGGCCAAGACCGAGACCGCCAGCGGCAAGAAGCTCGTGAGCGACATGGGCACCAACTACCTGCTCATCGGCTCCGACGCCCGCCCCGGCGAGAACGCGAGCCGGTCCGACGTCATCCAGCTCATCCACGTGCCGAGGGACCGCAAGGAGGTGTGGATCATCCACTTCCCGCGCGACCTGTACGTCCCGATCCCCGGCCACGGCGAGGGCAAGATCAACGCCGCCTACGCCTACGGGCAGTCGCCCCTGCTCGTCGAGACGATCCAGGACCTCGTCGGGGTCAAGATCGACCACGTCGCCAAGACCGACTTCGAGGGCTTCAAGAACCTCACGGACGCCCTCGGGGGCGTCACGGTCACCAACCAGCACGCCAGTCCCGAGTACCCCGCCGGCCAGCTCGAGCTCGACGGCGACGAGGCCCTCGCCTACGTCCGCGAGCGCAAGACCCTCGCCGAGGGCGACATCTCCCGCGGGCAGCGGCAGCAGGCCTGGCTCAAGGCGATGATGGCGGAGACGCTCAGCCCCGGTGTGCTGCTCAACCCGGGCAAGCTCGGCGACGTCATCGAGGCCGGGACGAGCAACACCGTCGTCGACAACGACCTGACGACCGGCCGCATCCGCAGCGAGGCGATCAAGATGCGCAACGTGCGTGGCGGCGACATCCACTTCGTCACCGCGCCCTTCAGCGGCTACGGCACGACGAGCCGGGGCGAGTCGATCGACGTCCTCGACGAGCCCGGCATGGACCGCCTCTCCGACGCCCTGCGCACCGACGACATGGAGGGCTACGAGGAGTAGGGAGGGCGCTGCGCCCCCTGCCCTTCGAAGCGCTCGCCAGTGCCGTCTCGGGGGGTCACTCGACCCGCTTGAGCTCCGCCGAGAGGTGGCTCGTCATCGGCTGGCCCATCGCGGCCATGTCCATGACCCACATCAGGTTGGACTTCACGAGGCCGTACATGCGCTTGGCCGCGGAGTACTCCTTCGCGTGCGGGCTGCGGATGACCCCGTCGGTCTGCAGCTCGATCCGGCCCGGCTCCACCGTGCCGTAGTACATCTCGACGATGCCGGTGGGGTGGACGAGGAGCAGCTCCGCCTCCCCCTTCGCCCCCGGCCCGCCAGAAGCCCAGCTCGGTGCCCGACGGACGCACCTTGTTGCCCTCGTCGTCGAGGATCCACGACTGGCTCTCCCACCGGAGGAAGGGGCGCGAGTCGTGGCTGACGACGATCTCCTGACCGAAGTTGGCCGACTCGATCGACGGGTAGCCGAGGACGCCGGCGCCCTCCCAGCGGCCGACGAGCCAGGCGAGGGGTGCGACATCGGGGTGGATCGTGGGATCGAGGGTGAACACGCGCCCATCGTAGACGCGGCGTCGACCGCCCGACCGCCCCGAGGAGTCGCTAGACGAGCGGCAGCCGAGCCACGAGGTGCACGAGCGGCGCGACGACGAGGACCGACGCGGCACCCGCGGCGAGCGCCCCGAGGGGGCCGTCGACAGCGGCCCGCTGGGCGAGGGCCCGACGCATCGCGGCGGCCGCCCCCGGCCCCGGTCACGCCGATGAGCGCCGGCCAGGCGGCGAGCTGACCGTCGATGACGAAGTGAGCGGCCAGCGCGGCGAGACCACCGACGAGCATGCCCGTCGGGATGAGCCACGGGCTCGCCCCCGGGCGCTCGAGGACCAGGTCGACGAGCGCCGCCACCGCGAGGGCGATGCCCACGACGACGACCGGCCCACCCCCGCCGACGAAGACCGTGCTGACGAAGAGCCCACCGCCGCCGATCGTCAGCAGGCCGAGGGCCGTGCCGGACAAGGAGGTCGCGAGGTGCACCCGCGCGGGGGCATGGACGAGGGGGTGGAGGCACATGGCGATGACGCCGAGGGCGATCGCCGCCGGGACGTGCTCGAGGTAGGGCTCGCGGTCCTGCACTGCCAGGGCTGCGCCGAGGGCCAGCGCGGTGACCGCGAGGACCACGGTCATGCCGACGTGACTGCGTGGAGCGACGAGCGGCGGCCAGCCGATCGCCACGGCGAGACCGATGGTCACGATCGTCACGATCTCGACGACGCGCTCCCCCGAGGCGCCCGCGGCGCTCAGGGCGAGCCCGGCCACGACGGTCGCGGCGACCACGACGGGCCGTGGCCGCGTCGCCGGGGCCGTCGCGTCGACTCCCCGGTCCGCGCCCGCACGCTGCGTGCGGCGCGAGGCTCGGGTCTCGTGCTCGGCGGGTACATCTGTGGTCACGTGGCGAGGGTAGCCGCCCGTTCACGCATATTCTTGGGGGCGATGGCCAGACTGCTCCTCCTCACGGACGACCTGGCGCCCAGCGCAGAGATCCTCCCTGCCCTCGGGCTGCTGGGCCATCACGTGCGCACGCTCCCTGCCGAGGCGGCCGCCGTCATCGAGGCCCCGGCCGTCGACGTCGTCCTCGTCGATGCCCGCACCGAGCTGGTCCAGGCGCGCTCGCTCTGCCGCGTCCTGAGCGCCACCGGCACCGGCGCCCCGGTCATCGCGATCCTCACCGAGGGGGGCCTGACCGCCGTGACCGCCGAGTGGTCGGTCGACGACGTCGTCGTCGAGGGGGCCGGTCCCGCCGAGGTCGAGGCCCGGCTGCGCCTGGCGATGACCCGCACCGCCGAGGCCGACGCGGAGGACGACGAGCGGATCGTCGCCGGCGACCTGACGATCGACGAGAGCAGCTACTCCGCCCGGCTCGGGACGCGGCTGCTCGACCTGACCTACAAGGAGTTCGAGCTCCTCAAGCACCTCGCCCAGCACCCGGGTCGCGTCTTCACCCGGGCCCAGCTCCTCCAGGAGGTCTGGGGCTACGACTACTACGGAGGGACCCGCACCGTGGACGTCCACGTCCGACGCCTGCGCGCCAAGCTCGGCAGCGAGCACGAGCAGCTCATCGGCACGATCCGCAACGTCGGCTACCGCTTCGTCCCCGACCGCGGCGACGAGCTCACCGAGACGGGGGGCGAGGTCTCGTGACCTGGTCTCCCACCCCCTTCGTCGAGCTGGCTCCCGAGCAGGTCGAGCAGGTGCGCGCCGCTGCGTCGGCCGTGGCCTCCGCCGACGGGGTCGAGCCGCTCAGCGAGGCCTTCCTCCTCGCTCTCCCCCGGGCCGGCGACCACCTCCTCGTCACGGACGGCGACCGCCTGCTCGGCTACGCGGCCACGCTGGCCGACGGCTCGCTCGAGGCCTTCGTCGTCCCCGACGCCCGGCGTGAGGGCACCGGGACCGCCCTGCTGACCACCGCCCTCGAGCGGCGCCCCGACGCCCGCCCCTGGGCCCACGGCGACCTGCCCGCCGCCCGCGCGGTCGCCGACCGCCTCGCGCTGCACGTCGTGCGCGAGCTGCTCGTCCTCGCCCGCCCGGTCGGGCCCGGCGACGAGATCGACCCGCAGCTGCCCGACGGGATCCGCCACCGGACCTTCCGACCCGGTGAGGACGACGCCGCACTGCTGGCCGTCAACGCGGCGGCCTTCGCCCACCACCCCGAGCAGGGGAGTCTCGACGCCGACGGTCTCGCCGAGCGGGCCGCTCAGCCCTGGTTCGACCCCGAGGGGCTCATCCTCCTCGAGGACGACGACCCGAGCCGTCTCGCCGGATTTCACTGGACCAAGATCGACCCGCCCGGCGGGAGCACCGGCGAGGTCTACGTCGTCGGCGTCCACCCCGAGCTGCACGGCCGGGGGCTCGCTGGCCCGCTGACCCGGCTCGGTCTGGCCCACCTCGCCCGACGCGGCGTCGTGGACGTCGAGCTGTACGTCGAGGGCGACAACGAACCCGCCCTCGCGACCTACCGCAGGGCCGGCTTCGAGCGGCGGGCCGTGCACGTGATGTATTCACGCGAGGTTCACCCCGCAGTGACAGGATGAGGTGCATGTCCGACGCTTCCTCCCCCGTGCCCCGCCCTGCCGTGACCGCGCGCCCGGGCAGTGGTCCCGCCGGAGACATCTCGATCACCTCCTCGTCCCCCGCCGCGACGCCCGAGCTGCGCCCGCGGGCGACCAACGGCCGCTTCGTCCGCGCCGGCGGGAGCGACGACGCGGACGAAGCGCCAGACCTGCCCGTCGACCGCTTCCTCGACCGCGAGATCAGCTGGCTGCAGTTCAACGAGCGCGTGCTCCAGCTCGCGGCCGACGAGTCCGTGCCGCTCCTGGAGCGCGCCCGCTTCCTCGCGATCTTCACGAGCAACCTCGACGAGTTCTTCATGGTCCGGGTCGCCGGGCTCAAGCGCCGCATCGCCACCGGCATCGCGGTGCGCAGCCCCTCCGGGCTCGAGCCGCGCGAGGTGCTCGAGCAGATCTCGCGCATCGCGCACGACCTCACGGCAGTGCAGACCCGCATCTTCGAGGACTCGGTCCGCCCCGCGCTCGTCGACGAGGGCATCAGCATCGTGCGCTGGAGCGAAGTCGAGCCCGCCGAGCAGGAGCGGCTCGGCGAGCTCTTCGGCAGCGAGATCTACCCGGTCCTCACCCCGCTCGCCGTCGACCCGGCCCACCCCTTCCCCTACATCTCCGGGCTCTCGCTCAACCTCGCCGTCATCCTCATCAACCCCAAGACGGGCAAGGAGCACTTCGCGCGGATCAAGATGCCGCCCTCGCTCCCGCGCTTCCTCAAGGTGCGTCGGGCGACGGCCTCGGTGACCTCCGACCTCTTCGAGGCGCGCTTCGTGCCGCTCGAGGACGTCATCGCCGCCCACCTCGACCAGCTCTTCCCCGGCATGGAGGTGCACGAGCACTACTCCTTCCGCGTCACCCGCAACGAGGACCTCGAGGTCGAGGAGGACGACGCCGAAAATCTGCTCGCCGCCCTCGAGAAGGAGCTGACCCGGCGCCGCTTCGGCCCGCCGGTGCGTCTCGAGGTCGAGGAGGACCTCGACGACCACGTCATGGAGCTGCTCTCGCGCGAGCTCGGCGTCACCGACGACGAGGTCTACCGTCTGCCGGCACCGCTCGACCTGCGCGGTCTCAACGAGATCGCCGACATCGACCGGACCGACCTGCACTTCCCTCCCTTCGTCGCCCGGACCAATGCCGACCTGGCGCCGGCGGAGTCCTCCAAGGCCGCCAACCTCATCGGCCGCATCGCCCGGCAGGACGTGCTGCTCCAGCACCCCTACGACTCCTTCTCGACCTCGGTGCAGGCCTTCATCGAGCAGGCCGCCGCTGACCCGCAGGTCCTCGCGATCAAGCAGACGCTCTACCGGACCAGCGGCGACAGCCCGATCGTCGACGCCCTCATCGACGCCGCCGAGGCCGGCAAGCAGGTGCTCGCCGTCGTCGAGATCAAGGCGCGCTTCGACGAGCAAAACAACATCGAGTGGGCCCGCAAGCTCGAGCACGCCGGCGTCCACGTCGTCTACGGCATCGTCGGCCTCAAGACCCACTGCAAGCTGGCGCTCGTCGTGCGGCAGGAGGCCGACGGGGTCAAGCGCTACTGCCACGTCGGCACCGGCAACTACAACCCCAAGACCGCGCGCCTCTACGAGGACATGGGGCTGCTCACCTCCGACCCCGTCGTCGGTGAGGACCTGACCCGCCTCTTCAACCAGCTGTCGGGGCTCGCGCCACGCAGCAAGTTCAAGCGTCTGCTCGTCGCACCCCGCAGCATCCGCGACGGACTCGTCGAGCGGATCGACAAGCAGATCGCCCGCCAGGAGCGCAGCGGCGACGGCTACGTCGCCGTCAAGGTCAACTCCCTCGTCGACGAGCGGACGATCGACGCCCTCTACCGCGCGAGCAACGCGGGGGTCCGCGTCGACGTCTGGGTCCGCGGCATCTGCGCCCTGCGCCCGGGCATCGACGACCTGAGCGCCAACATCCGGGTGCACTCCGTGCTCGGCCGCTTCCTCGAGCACTCCCGCGTCTTCCTCTTCGGGCAGGGCGAGGACCGGGAGGCGTGGATCGGCTCGGCCGACCTCATGCACCGCAACCTCGACCGACGCGTCGAGGCCCTCGTGCGCATCAGCGAGCCACGCCACGTCGACCAGATCTTCGATCTCGTGACGCGTGGCATGTCCGGCGACTACGCCCACTGGAGCCTCGACGGCGACGGGCGCTGGACCCGGGTGCACCAGGGCCCCGACGGGTCCCCGCTGCCCGACATCCAGGCCGCCCTCATCGCGATGCACGCCAAGCGGCGCCGCAAGGCGCGGCGCTGACGATGGCCACCGTCCTGGCCGCGGGCACCCTGCCGTGGCGACGTCGGCGCGGGCGACTGCAGGTCGCCCTCGTCCACCGCCCCCGGTACGACGACTGGTCGTGGGCCAAGGGCAAGCTCGACCCCGGCGAGACCTTCCCCGTCGCCGCGGTGCGCGAGACGCTCGAGGAGACGGGGCTGCGCGTGCGGCTCGGGCACCCGCTGCCGACCACGACCTACACGGTCGCGACGAAGTCCGGCCCCGCGGTCAAGGAGGTGCGCTACTGGGCCGCCGAGGTGACCGGCGGCGTCGGCGGGCTCGTCCACGAGGTCGACGAGGTCGCCTGGCTCGAGGCCGACGCGGCCCGTGCGACGCTTACCTACCCGCACGACCTCGCCCAGCTCGACGCCCTCGTCGCCGCGGACGCGCAGGGGAGCCTGACGACCTGGCCCCTCGCCGTGCTCCGCCACGCCAAGGCCCGCCCCCGCGCCTCGTGGACGGACGACGACTGGCTGCGGCCCCTCGACGACCAGGGGCGTACACAGGCGGCCGACCTGGTCCCCCTCCTCGCCGGCTACGGCATCGAGCGACTCGTCAGCAGCCCCTCGACCCGGGCGAGCGACACCCTCGCCCCCTACGCCACCGCCTCCGGCGGACGCCTGCGCCTCAAGCCCGGCCTGTCCGAGGAGGGTTACGCCGAGGACCCCAGCCGCGCCGGCCACCACCTCAACCGGTTGCTCGAGCGGGGTGTCCCCGCCTGCCTGTGCAGCCACGGGCCGGTCCTGCCCGACCTCGTGGCCCGGGTGCTCGAGCGGGTCGACCCACGCCTGGCCCCCGGTCTCGTCGCGCGGTCCGTCGTCGACGACGCCGTCGGCTCAGGCCTGGCGAAGGGAGAGGTCCTCGTCGCCCACGTCGTGGGCACCGGCGAGGACGCGCGGGTGGTCGCTGCGGAGCGGCACCACCCCCTCGACCGCGGCTGAGGACCGGCGCGGCGAAGACCGGACACCGGCTCCCGATACCCCGAAGACGCACGCGGCGCGACCGGACCACGCATTGTGCAGGTCTGATTCATCGACTGTTCACCGGTTGCGGCCCTTGCGGTCACCGTCGCTCCCTACTTTCGTTGCGTACGACCACGGCGGTCGCGGCGGGCTGCCCTCGTCGCGCGTCCGTGTCCACCCCCTCAGAGAGGTTCGACAGACGTGATCCGTTCCACCCGCGGCCGCAAGGTCCTCACCACTTCCGCTGCTCTTGCCCTGACCTTCACGATGGCCGCCTGTGGCGCAGGCAACGAGGGCGAGACCTCCGCCTCCGGTGGCGACGGCGACGCCGCTGCCTCCGCCTCGGGCACCATCAAGGGTGCCGGCGCCAGCTCCATGGAGAAGGCGCAGAACGAGTGGATCGCCAACTTCACCGACGTGGCCCCCGACGCCACCGTCGAGTACGCCCCCGACGGCTCCGGCACCGGCCGGGAGAAGTTCATCAACGGCGCCGTGAACTTCGCGGGCACCGACTCCGCCATGGAGGACGACGAGATCGCCAAGGCCAAGGAGAAGGGCTGCACCGGCGAGACCATCCAGTTCCCGATCTACGTCTCCCCGATCGCCGTCGCCTTCAACCTCAAGGACGTCGACAGCCTCAACCTCAGCGCCCCGGTCATCGCCGACATCTTCTCCGGCAAGATCAAGACCTGGAACGACCCGGCGATCGCCAAGGAAAACGAGGGCGTCGACCTGCCCGACACCAAGATCACGCCGGTCAACCGCTCGGACGAGTCCGGCACCTCCAAGAACTTCTCCGCGTACCTCTCCGAGGCCGCCCCGGAGAACTGGAAGCACGAGCCCGAGGACGTCTGGCCGATCAAGGGTGGCGAGGCCGCCAAGGGCACCTCCGGTGTCGTCGACACCATCGGCGCCGGCGAGGGCAACATCGGCTACGCCGACGCCTCGCAGATCGGTGACCTCAAGGCCGCCAAGATCAAGGCAGGCGAGGAGTTCATCGAGTACAGCCCCGACGCCGCCGCCAAGATCCTCGAGAGCGCCGAGCGCGTCGACGAGAGCAGCAAGACCAACTACGCCGTCAAGCTCGACCGTGGCAACGCGGGCGAGGGCGTCTACCCGGTCGTGCTCGTCTCCTACGCGGTCGCCTGCACCGACTACGAGGACAAGGACGTCGCCAGCACGGTCAAGGCCTACCTCGAGTACGCCGTCTCCGAGGACGGCCAGAAGGCCTCCACCGACGCCGCCGGCTCGGCCGGGCTGAGCGAGGCCGCGACCAAGAACGCGACCGACGCCCTGGGCCAGATCAAGACCGACTGACCAGTGTGACCCTCAGGGTCGACCCGATCGGCCCTGTGGCTGCAGCGCAGTCGCAGGGCCGATCGGCCTGTCAGCCCACCCCCTTCCCACCCCCTGAAGGAAGCAGCAGGACACCGTGAGCAGCACCTCAGCAGTGGACTCCCCCGGACGGAGCGACCTGAAGTCCGGACGCCGATTCGGCGACGCCGTCTTCAGCGGACTCTCCCTCTCCGCCGGCGTCGTCATCCTCCTCGTCCTCGTGGGGGTGACCTTCTTCCTCTTCTTCGGGGCCAAGGACGCCCTCGTGGCCGACCCCTCCGAGGTCCGCGGGCAGAAGGGCCTCGTCGCCTACATCGGGCCGCTGATCTTCGGCACCCTGCTCTCGTCGATCATCGCGCTGCTCATCGCCGTGCCGCTGTCGATCGGCATCGCCCTCTTCATCAGCCACTACGCGCCGCGCCGCCTGGCTGCGGGCCTGGGCTACATCGTCGACCTGCTGGCGGCCGTGCCCTCCATCATCTTCGGTCTGTGGGGCATGCAGATCGCGCAGAGCGCCGTCCCGACCTTCGAGTTCCTCCACGAGTACCTCGGCTGGATCCCGCTCTTCGGCGGTGAGTCGGTGACGACCACCGGTCGCACGATGCTGATGATCGGCGTCGTCCTCGCGATCATGATCCTGCCGATCATGACGGCGGTGAACCGTGAGGTCTTCCTCCAGACGCCGCGGCTGCACGAGGAGGCCTCGCTAGCCCTCGGCGCCACGCGGTGGGAAATGATCCGCCAGACGGTCATCCCCTTCGGCAAGTCGGGTGTCGTCTCCGGTGCGATGCTCGGTCTGGGCCGCGCCCTCGGCGAGACGATGGCCGTCGCGATCATCCTGTCCGCGAGCGGCGGCGGCTACTCCTGGGAGCTGCTCACCTCGCGCACGCCGGGCACGATCGCCGGTGACATCGCGCTGAACTTCCCGGAGTCCTTCGACATCGAGCGCAGCACCCTCTTCGTCTCCGGTCTCGCGCTCTTCGTCGTCACCTTCCTCGTCAACATGTTCGCTCGGTGGATCATCTCCCGCCGGTCCGAGTTCTCTGGAGCCAACTGATGACCGCCACGACCCACGACGACGTCCAGGCGGACGGCCGCCTCGAGCAGCCGGTCCGCTGGGCGATCCTCGCCGGCGCCGGTGTCGCCGCCGTCGCCCTCCTCGCCGTGGTCGGTGGGCTCAGCCCGCTGACCGTCATCCTCGTCGGTGCGCTCTTCTACTGCATCGCGATCTACGTCGCCTCGCGCAGCGTCGAGGGCTCACGGCACGCCATGGACCGCCTGGTCACCGGCGTGGTGACGACGACCTTCCTCCTGGCGATGGTGCCGCTCGTCTCCGTGCTGTGGACGATCATCTCCAAGGGCCTGGACCGCTTCGACGTCGAGTTCTTCACCTACTCGATGCGCGGTGTCACGACCGGTGAGACCGGCGGGGCCTACCACGCGATCATGGGCACGGTCATCACGACCGGCATCGCGACGCTCATCTCCGTGCCGATCGGCCTCTTCGCCGCGATCTACCTCGTCGAGTACGGCAACAAGGGCCCGCTCGCCCGCGGTCTGACCTTCTTCGTCGACGTCATGACGGGTATCCCGTCGATCGTCGCGGGTCTCTTCGCCATCGGCTTCTTCACGATGATGCTCGGCGACGAGTCCTACCAGTCCGGCATCGTCGGCGCCGTGGCGCTGTCGGTCCTGATGATCCCGACGGTCGTGCGCTCGAGCGAGGAGATGCTGCGCCTCGTACCCAACGAGCTGCGCGAGGCGAGCTACGCGCTCGGCGTCTCCAAGTGGCTGACGATCGTCAAGGTCGTGCTGCCGACCGCCGTCGCCGGTCTGGCCACGGGCGTCACCCTGGCGATCGCCCGCGTCATGGGCGAGACGGCCCCGCTGCTCATCACGATGGGTGCGGCCAAGGCCGTGAACTTCAACCCCTTCGAGGGCTCGATGTCGGCGCTGCCGCTCTTCGCGTACAGCTCCTACGCCAACCCGGGCACCAACAAGGACGACAGCATCGCCGCCGCCTGGACCGCAGCCCTGGTCCTCATGGTGATCGTCATGGTCCTCAACATCGTCGCCCGCCTCATCTCCAAGTTCTTCGCCCCCAAGACCGGTCGCTGACGCGACAGACAAGGAACCACGACGTGTCCAAGCGCATCGACGTCAAGAACCTCGACATCTACTACGGCGACTTCCTCGCCGTGAAGGACGTCTCGGTCACCATCGAGCCCCGGTCGGTCACGGCCCTCATCGGCCCCTCGGGCTGCGGCAAGTCGACCTTCCTCCGCTCGCTCAACCGCATGCACGAGGTCATCCCCGGAGCCCACGTCCAGGGCGAGGTGATCATCGACGGGGAAAACCTCTACGGCAAGGGTGTCGACCCGGTCATGGTCCGCCGCAAGGTCGGCATGGTCTTCCAGAAGCCGAACCCCTTCCCCACCATGTCCATCCGCGAAAACGTCCTCGCCGGCGTCAAGCTCAACAACAAGCGGATCAAGAAGTCGGACGCCGACGAGCTGGTCGAGACCAGCCTGCGCGGCGCCAACCTGTGGAACGAGGTCAAGGACCGCCTCGACAAGCCCGGCTCCGGCCTCTCCGGTGGTCAGCAGCAGCGCCTCTGCATCGCCCGCACCATCGCCGTCAAGCCCGAGGTCGTCCTCATGGACGAGCCGTGCTCGGCGCTCGACCCCATCTCCACGCTCGCGGTCGAGGACCTCATCGCCGAGCTCAAGGAGAACTACACGATCGTCATCGTGACGCACAACATGCAGCAGGCGGCGCGCTGCTCGGACCGCACGGGCTTCTTCAACATCGAGGGCACCGGCAAGCCGGGTCAGCTCGTCGAGTTCGACGACACCCAGAAGATCTTCAACAACCCCACCGAGAAGGCCACCGAGGACTACATCTCCGGTCGCTTCGGGTGATCTGCCGCCCCCCTTCGCCGGGGGCAGCCGCGAACGGCCGACGGACCCGCAGGGGGGATCCGTCGGCCGTTCGTCGTGCTCGGGGTCAGACGCCGAAGAGCGGCATCGCCACCCACATGACGACGGCTGCGCTCAGCCCCGCGCCGGGGAAGGTGAAGATCCAGGCGCCGACGATGTTCTTGGCGACGCCCCAGCGCACGGCCTTGAGCGAGCGCGTGGAGCCGACGCCCATGATGGCCGCCGTGATGGCGTGCGTCGTCGAGATCGGCGCCCGCAGCATCGTGGCGACGTAGAGGATCGAGGCCGCGGTGACCTCCGCGGCGAAGCCCTGCGGCGGGTCGAGGTGGATGATCCCCCGACCAAGGGTGCGCATGATGCGCCACCCGCCGGCGTAGGTGCCGAGGGAGATGACGACGGCGGACATGACGAGGACCCACATCGGGATGTGGTGGTCGTCGCCGCTCTGGTACCCGGCGACGGTCAGGGCGAGCACGACGACGCCGGCGGTCTTCGCGGCGTCCTGCATGCCGTGGCCGAAGGCCATGGCCGCGGCGGACGCGGTCTGCGCCATGCGGAATCCGCGCTTGGTCCGCCCCGGGTGGGCGTCGCGGAAGATCCGCAGGATGAGCTTCATGACGAGGAAGCCGACGAGGATGCCGACGAAGGGTGAGACGAGCATCGGGATGACGACCTTCTCGAAGATGCCTGCCCACTTCACGGCGGCGCCGGCGGCGAGCGCCGCACCGCCCAGGCCGCCGATGAGCGCGTGCGACGACGACGACGGGAGGCCGAACCACCACGTGAGCAGGTTCCACAGGATGGCGCCGAGCAGCGCGGCACCGCACAGGACGAGGCCGAGCTCACCGCCGGGGGCCTCGATGATGCCCTTGCCCACCGTCTCGGCGACCTTGGCGCCGAAGAAGGCGCCGAAGAGGTTGGCGACGGCCGCCATGGCGAGCGCAGCCCGCGGGGTCAGGGCGCGGGTCGACACCGACGTGGCGATCGCATTGGCCGCGTCGTGGAAGCCGTTGGTGTAGTTGAAGCCCATCGCCAGCGCGGTGACGAGCGCTACGGGAAACCAGTCCACGAAGGTCAGGACTCCTTGATGGCGATCGTCTCGACCCGGTGGGCGACGCGCTCGAAGGCATCGGCCGCCTGCTCGAGGCGCTCGATGATGTCCTTGTGCTTGATGATCTCGACGGGGTCGGTCACCGCGCCGCCGAAGAGGTCCCGCAGCAGCGTGCGGTGGATGACGTCACCCTCGTTTTCGAGGCGGTTGATCTCCACCCAGTACTCCGGCAGCGCCTTCATCGTCGCCAGGCGGGGCATCGAGGCGGCCGTGAGCTCGGCCATCCGGACGATGACCTCCATCTGGCCGGTCACCTCCGGCATGAGCCCGTCCATGCGGTAGAGGACCACCATCTGGCCGACCGACTCCAGGGAGTCGGTGCAGTCGTCGAGGGCCGCGGCCAGCTCGACGATGTCGCCGTGGTCGAAGGGGGTGACGAAGCTCGAGTTGACCTTGTGGATGACCGCGTGGGTCACCTCGTCGGCGTCGTGCTCGATGTCCTTGAGCCGGGGCAGGAGCGCCTCGCGCTCGGCGGGCTCGGCCGCCAACATCTGGGTCAGGGTCTCGGCAGCCAGGACGCTCTGACGGGCGCTGTCGGCGAGGAGCTGGAAGAAGGCGTCGTCGCGGGACGACGGTCGCAAGATGCCCACGGGGGTCAGACTCCGGTTCAGGGGAGGAAGCAGGGTCGCGCCCACTCTAGGACCGCTGGGCCATCCACGCGTCATCGGGCGTTCACGCGCGAGACACCGGGGATGCACCGGGTCGGGAGCGCCTCACGGCGCACGGCCGCTCGTGGCGGCGTATTTTGGGACCCGGGGCTACCGCGACCCGGTGCACCAGACCAGCGTAACCACGCGGTGGCCGGATCTGTTCCCCCGGCCGGTCAGGACGACCCGGTCAGGACAGTGCCCCCGCCCGCCAGAGCCGGGCACACGCCTCGAGGTCCTCGGCGGTCCCGATCATCGATGCGGCGGTCGTCACGTCGCCGTCGTCGAGGTGGGCCCGCCCGGTGGCGACGACGCGGCAAAAGGCTGCGGCCCGCTCGAGCGCGACGGCGAGGTCGCCGTCGAAGACGCCACCGAGGATCCGGTCGGAGAGCGCGCGGACCTCGACGGCACCAGGTGGGTCGACGACGCCGGCGATGGCATGGCTCACCTCGGCGACCGCGAGCCCGGCGGCGTACTCACGCGCGGCGACCTCGGGACGGCGCTGGATCCAGGCCCGCAGGACGTAGACGCGCCACAGGGCTCCGGGCAGGCTGCGCGCCGGGCGGTCGGCCCACAGCTGGGCGAGGGTGTCGATGCCGAGGTCCTCGACGAGCCGCACCAGCCGGGCCGTCGTCTCCGGCGAGGAGGTGCTCCGGCCGGCGTCGACGACGGTCTGGGCGGCCGCGTGTGCGGCCGCGGCGGTCTCGGCGGGGTCGGGGAGGGTGCCGCCGTGCGCCTCCATGGCATCCGGCCCGAAGTGGAGCGGACGTCGCGGCCGACCGGGGTCGCCCACCGGTCAGTCCTTGCTGCGCATGAGCAGCGCCCGCACGAGCGTCACGGCCTCGGACTGGGACAGCTCGGTGCGCGAGGTCTCCCAGGAGGCGTGCAGCAGGCGGCGCATCTCGGAGTTGGCCCACAGGTGCTTGCCGCCCAGGTTGTCCGCGGCGTCCTTGAGGGCGGCCGTGACATCGCCGTCGGGTGCCATCTCGGCGATGCCCCAGTCGTCGGCGGTCACGGCGTCCAGCGTGCGGCCGCCGAGCCCGAAGGCGAGCGCCCGCTGCTGCCCGATGGCGCGCGGCAGGAGCCAGGCCAGCCCCGGGTCGGGGGCGCCCGTGCCGCCCTTCGGCGCGACGCAGAAGCTGGCGTCGTCGGCGCAGAAGGCGAGGTCACCGGCGAGGACGAGCCCGAGACCGGACCCCATGGCCCGCCCGTGGACGCCGACGAGGACGAGCTTGGTCGAGGAGTTGAGCAGCGCGAAGAGCTCCTCGAGCGCGGCGGCCAGCTCGAAGACCGCGGTCGTCGGGTCGTCGGCAGCCTCGGCATCGCGCGTGTCCGAGCCGAGGCAGAAGTCCTTGCCGTTGGCGGTCAGCGTGATGATGTCGACATAGGGGTCCGAGAGGGCGCGCTCGATCTGCTTGCGCAGTGTCCGCGCCATCTCGAGGTCGAGCGCGTTGCCGGCCTCGGGACGGTCGAGGACGATCTGGGCCAGCCGGTCTGATGCTTCGTACGTGACTCCCACACCACGCACCTTAGCCACCGCCGCTCACTTCTTCGATGTCGTCGGCTGGAGGTCGTGCTCGGGCTCGATGTCGCTCTCGGGCACGAGGTCGTGCTCCTCGAGGGCGACCCGCAGCTGCTCGGCCGAGTTGATGTTGAGCGGGCTGCTCGTCCAGGCCGGGATCGGCAGGTTGAGGAAGCGCTCCTCCTTGACCGCGGGCAGGTCCTTGGTCGCCGGGTTGCTCTTGAGCACCTTGACCTTGTCCTCGAAGGTCTGCCCGTCGTAGTCGACGAAGGCGAAGAAGTCCGGGTCGGAGGAGACCAGCTGCTCCCACGACACCTCGGTCCAGGTGTCCTTGACATCGGCCGTCGCGTTCTTGGCACCGGCCGCCTCGATGATGGCCTGCGGGCCACCGAAGGAGCCGGAGGTGAAGATCTGCTTGGTGCCGGAGTCGAAGAGGAAGACCGTCGGGGCCTCGTTGGGCTGCGGCGCGGCCTGCAGGGCCTTGAGCCGCGCCTCGATGTCGGCGTTGACCTCCTTCGCCTCCTCCTCGCGACCGGTGATCTTGCCGAGGTTGTCGATGTCGGCCGACAGCGCCTCCCACGGGGGCATCGTGCCCCGCTTGCCGTCGGCCTGACGGCAGCTCTCGGACAGGACGTATCCGGCGATGTCTCGGTCCGCCAAGAGGTCGGGGGTGAGCTTCTTCTCCTCTGAGTAGCCGTAGTTCCAGCCGGCGAGCATGACGTCAGGCTTCTGCGCGATGACGTTTTCCATCGTCGGGTAGTCCGTGGTCGCCACGGGCAGGGCATCGACGACGTCCGTGCCGTAGGCCGTTGAGAGCGCCTCCTTGGTGTCGCTCAGACCGCTGACGCCGGCCACCTGGTCCTGCGCATCGAGCGAGAGCACCATGGACAGCAGGTTGCCGTCGCCGCCGACGTACATCCGCTCCGCGGGCGAAGGGAAGGTCACGTCGGTGCCGCAGTTGGAAATCGTCACCTCCCCCCCGGCGGAGGTGGTGTCGGTGCCTGCGTCGTCGCCGCAGGCGGCCAGCAGTCCGACGGTGAGGGCGAGTGCTCCGCTGACGCGGGCTGCGCGAAGGGGGGTCATGAGGCTGCCTTCCGGTGGCTGGCGGCCGGCGGGGCGCCGGCTCCGAGGACGAGGTGCACCCGGCCGGTCGCCGGGTCCACGAGGTGCTGGGCGTCGACGTCGAAGACGTGACGCACGGTCTGGGGGGTGAGGACGGCGGCGGGAGGACCGACGCTGTGGAGCCCGCCGTCGTGGAGCACGGCGACCTCGTCGAAGTGGGCGGCGGCCAGCTGCAGGTCGTGCACGGCCGCGACCACGGTCCGGCCCAGCGCCCGGACGGTCTCCAGGAGCTGGATCTGGTGGTGCACGTCGAGGTGGTTGGTCGGCTCGTCGAGGACGAGCAGGTCGGTGCCCTGGGCGATGCCGCGGGCGAGCATCGCGCGACGGCGTTCGCCACCGGAGAGGTGCTGGCAGGGGTGGTCGACCTTGTCCGCCAGGCCGACGGCGTCGAGTGCGTCGAGGACGAGGCGGCGCTCCCCCTTCGCGTCGACGGCCCACGGGGGGCGGTGCGGGATGCGGCCCATGGCGACCATCTCGCCGACGAGGAGGTCCTCCGGCGGGGCGTCCTCCTGGCCGACGTGGGCCACCCGGGTGGCGCGCTGCCGCGCCGGCAGCGTCGTCAGGTCGGCGCCGTCGACGTGGACGCTTCCGGCTACGGGCCGGCGCAGGCCGACGAGCGCGCGGATGAGCGTGGACTTGCCGCTGCCGTTGCGCCCGACGACGGCGAGCATGGAGCCGCGGGGCACGGTCAGGTCGACGCCGGAGACGATGGTGCGGCCGTCGATCGCCGCGGCGAGGCCGCGGCAGGTGAGGTGGCTCATTCGCCACCTCCCGAGTAGGTGTAGTGCCGTCTGCCGAGCAGCAGCAGGAAGATCGGGGCGCCGACGAGGCCGGTGACGACGCTCAGCGGGATCTCCTGCGGCCGCACGACGACCCGGGCCGCGACGTCGACCCAGAGCATGAAGAGGGCCCCGCCCACGGCGGCGATCGGCAGGACGTGACGGTGCAGGGCGCCGACGACGATGCGGGCCAGGTGGGGGACGACCAGCCCGACGAAGCCGATGCCGCCGGAGACGGCGACGAGCACGCCGACGAGGACCGAGGTGAGGACGAAGAGCCCGATCCGCAGGCCGCGGACGGGCACGCCGAGCCCGGCAGCGACGTCGGCCCCAGCGGCGAGCGCGTCGAGCCACGAGTGCAGCGCCAGCAGGATCGCGATGGCCAGCACCACGACGATCACCGACGGGAGGATCTGCTGCCACACCGACCCCGAGAGGCTGCCGAGCAGCCAGAAGAGCACCGACTGGGTGGCTCGCGGGTCGGCGCTGAAGAAGACGAGGAAGCTCGAGACGGAGCTGAAGGCGGCGGACATGACCACGCCGGTGAGGATGAGCCGGAGGGGGGTGATGCCGCCCTGCCACATCGAGATCCCGAAGACGAGGGCGGTCGCGAGGAGCGCGCCGCCGAGCGCCCCGAAGGACAGCGCCCAGATGCCCAGGCCGCTGAAGGCGCCGATGACGATGACGAAGGTGGCGCCCACGCCCGCGCCGGCCGAGACACCGAGGAGGTAGGGGTCGGCGAGCGGGTTGCGCACGAGCGTCTGCATGCACGCCCCGGCCATCGCCAGCCCCGCGCCGACGACGACGGCCATGATGACGCGGGGGGGCGCGCAGCTCCCAGACGATCGTGTCGTAGGTGGGGTCGGCCCCCTTCGACCCGGACAGGCGGGCCCGCAGCACGTCGACGACACCGGAGACCGAGAGCGGTTCGGAGCCGAAGGCGAGCGAGGCGACGGCGCTGACGGCGGTCGCCAGCAGCAGGGCGACGAAGAGGGGCGTGACGGGCAGTCGACGCCCGCCGGGACGGTCGTGGGACACGCGGCTCCAGGTGCCTCGGGGGCCCAATCGCGAGACCCGTGCGGATGCAGCGAGCCAGCAGGTTTTCGGACTCGGGGTCGACCCGGCGGGGTTCCTTCCCAGGCCTCACCGCCCAGTGGCTTGCACCCCGCCAGTCACCCTCACCGCTGCGCGACAGCTCCGGAGTCTCACCGGATTCCCTTGCACTGGTGTGCGTCTGGCTCGGGGCCAGCCTAGGCCACTGGGCAGGCGCGCTTCCTGCGGGCCTGCCCCCTTTCGCCTCCTAGACTCAGTGCACCGGACCGACGAAGGGGGACGACCGATGCGGGCACGTCGTGGTGTGGGGGTGCTGACGGCACTCGCCCTGACGGTGAGCGGGTGCACTCTCGTCGGCGGTGAGGACCCGCCGGAGACCAGCGGGTCGACGTCGGCCCCGGTGAGCACGCCGCGGGAGACGACGGTCGAGACCTTCGACCCGCCGCTGGGGGGCCGCGACTGGGTGGTCGTCGTCGAGGACCCGGCCGACACCCAGGACGTCGCTGATGCCCTGAAGGCCGACGGTCTCGACCTCACCTCGATCAACACGGGCATCGGCATGGTGACCCTGCGCAGCACCGCTCGCGACGTCGCGGAGCGGGCGAAGGGAGTCGACGGCGTGAGCGCCGCCGTCACCGACCGCAGCACCAACTGGCACCCGCCCCACGTGCCCCTGCCGAGCGACGGCGACCTGACACCGGCCACCGACATCCCCGCACCCCCGGACGCCCCCGAGGGCGGCGACCCCTTCGACGGGTGGCTGTGGGGCCTGGAGGAGATCGACGCCGCCGGCGCCCACGAGGTGACGACCGGCCGACGCGAGGTGCGGGTCGGGGTCATCGACACTGGCGTCGACAGCAGCCACCCCGACCTGGCCCCCGTGCTCGACACCGGCCTCTCACGATCCTTCGTCTCGGACCTGCCGGAGATCGACGGCTCGTGCGAGGTCGACAGCTGCGTCGACCCGGTCGGCGTCGACGACGGCGGTCACGGCACGCACGTCGCCGGCACGATCGCCGCCGCGGCCAACGACCTCGGCGTCACCGGCGTGGCGCCGGGCATCACCCTCGTCGACCTGCGGGCCGGGCAGGACTCCGGCACCTTCTTCCTCGGGCCGACGGTCAATGCGCTCACCTACGCCGCCGACCAGCAGCTCGACGTCGTCAACATGAGCTACTACGTCGACCCCTGGCTCGTCGCCTGCCCCGGCGGGGCGAAGGGGGACAGCCCCGAACAGGCCGACTTCCAGGACGTCGCCCTCGAGCTGATGCACCGCGCCTACGACCTCACCCACGAGGCCGGCGTGACGATCGTGACCTCCGCGGGCAACGAGGGCGCCGACGTCGGCTCGCGCGGCCCCGACGAGACGAGCCCCAACTACGGCGACGACGCCCACGCGCGCACCGTCGACCCGCAGGAGTGCGAGCGCATGCCGCTCGACGGCGAGCACGTCATCGGTGTTGCGTCGATCGACGAGGGCGCGGTCCGGTCGACCTTTTCCAACTGGACCTCCGACCCCGACGACGGGCGCATCGACGTCGCGGCCCCCGGCGGTCAGGAGCCCGACGGTCGCGGCGGCATCCTCTCCGCCCTCCCCCGCGACCTCGCCCGGACCGAGGGGTCCGTCGACGACGAGGGCCGGGTCACCGAGAGCGGCAACGAGCAGGTCGTGCGCAGCTGCCCCGACGGCATCGGCGAGACCGACCCCGACCCCGACCGGCGCTGCGGCCTCTACACCTGGCTCCAGGGCACGTCGATGGCCTCGCCGCACGTCACGGGCACGGCGGCGCTGATCATCAGCGCGCACGGCGAGCGCATGTCGCCCGACGACGTCGCCGCCCGACTGCTCGAGACGGCCGTCGACCAGCCGTGTCCCGCGGACGAGGGCAGCGTGACGTGCGCGGGCACGACCCAGCGCAACGGGATCTTCGGCGAGGGCGTCGTCGACGCGGGCGCAGCGGTGCGCTGACCGGCTCCGACGTCACCTGACACCACACAGTGGGCCCCGTGGGATTCGAACCCACAACCTACGGATTAAAAGTCCGCAGCTCTGACCGTTGAGCTAGAGGCCCGGCCGCCACAGCGTAGTGCGCAGCAGGGCTTTGCCCACCAACGTGATCTGGGGCACAGTGTGCAAGATGCGCCGCGGAGACCCCGCGGGCCGTCTCGAGAGGACACGATGAGCAGCCAGGCCCCCACCCCCCGCAGAGTCGCCGTCGTCGGCGCCGGCATGGTCGGTCTGTCGACCGCATGGTTCCTGCAGGAGCACGGCATCGAGGTCGACGTCTACGACCGCGACGGCGTCGCCGCCGGCTCGTCGTGGGGCAATGCCGGCTGGATCACCCCGGGCATCTCGACCCCGCTGCCCGACCCGGCGGTCCTCTCCTACGGGATCAAGGCGGTCATCTCGCCCGCGTCACCGGTCTACGTCCCCGTGACGACCGACCCGCGGCTGCTGAAGTTCCTCGCGACCTTCACCCGCAACAGCACGATGCGGCGCTGGTCGCGCTCGATGCGCTCGCTCGTGCCGATCAACGGGCACGCCCTGCCCGCCTTCGACGACCTCGCCGCCGGCGGCGTGGGCGCCACTGCCCTCGAGGCCACCTCCTTCATCGCCGGCTACCGCACGCGCAGCGAGACGGAGTTCCTGCTCACCGAGCTCGAGCACATCGCCGCCTCCGGGCAGGACGTCGGCTTCGAGGAGCTGACGGGCGACGAGGTCCGCTCCGCGGAGCCGACCTTCTCCGACCAGATCGGGGCGGGCATCCGCCTGCTCGGCCAGCGCTACGTCAACCCCGGCGAGTACGTCGACGCCCTCGCCGCCTCGGTGCGGGCCCGCGGCGGGACGATCCACGAGGGCACCCGGGTCACCGGCATCACCGACGAGACGAAGGGGGTGCGCCTCGCCCTCGACCAGGCCGGCACGCAGGCCGTCGACGCCGTCGTCGTCGCGACGGGTACCTGGCTCGACGAGCTCGCCCGCCCCTTCGGCGTGCGCGAGCACGTCCAGGCCGGCCGCGGCTACAGCTTCTCGGTGCCGATCGAGCACACCCCGCGCGGGCCGGTCTACCTGCCGGCGCAGCGCATCGCCTGCACACCGCTCGGTGACCGGCTGCGGGTCGCCGGGATGATGGAGTTCCGCGCGCCCGACGCCGCGCTCGACCCGCGCCGGATCACCGCGATCGTCGACGCCGCCCGGCCCTTCCTCACCGGCGTCGACCTCGACGACCGCCAGGACGAGTGGGTCGGCTCGCGCCCCTGCACCTCCGACGGCCTGCCCCTCATCGGCCGCACGAGCTCGCCGCGCGTGCTCGTCGCCGGCGGCCACGGGATGTGGGGCATGACCCTCGGCCCGGCCACCGGCCGGCTGCTCGCGCAGACCATCGCGACGGGCCGACCGGCCCCCGAGCTCACCCCCTTCGACCCGCTGCGCTGACCCGACCGGCTGGGACCTCCACGCCGAGACGGGGTGAGCCTTCCCACCCCCTCTCGATGTGACGGGCCGTTACCTCTTCGTTACGGTCGAAGGGATGTCCTCCCCCGTCAGTTCACTCCTCACCAGCCGCGACAACTCGCTCAACGCCGTCCGCCTCGGGCTTGCCGCGGCGGTGATCCTCGCCCACTCGTGGCCGCTCGGTGGCTACGGGGCGAGCGCCATGGAGCGCTTCGGCACGATCGGGGTCAACGGATTCTTCGCCCTATCCGGCTTGCTCATCGCGGGCAGCCGGCTGCGCAACGGCTTCGGCACGTACATCTGGCGGCGGGCCAAGCGGATCTTCCCGGGCTTCTGGGCCTGCCTGGCCGTCACGGGCTTCGTGCTGGCGCCGCTCGGCGGGGTCATCGGCGGCCACGGGTGGAACCCCGCCGACTCGCTCGCCTACGTCCTCGACAACGCGGCTCTCGTCATGACCACCCCCGCGATCGGCGGGACGCTCGCCGGCGCGCCCAACCCGGGCATGTGGAATGGCTCGCTGTGGACGCTCATGTACGAGTTCGCGGCCTACCTGCTGTGCGGCGCCGCCCTGGGCATCGTGTGGGTGCGACGCCACCTCGTCGCCTCCGCCGCAGTCGCCGCGGTCGCCCTGCCCCTGCTCAGCTGGTGGGTCGGTGAGCTCTCCGGCGCCGCGCACATGATCACGAGCGCCCTGCGCCTCTTCACCTTCTTCGCCGTCGGCGTCCTCGCCTACGCGCTGCGTGACTGGCTCCGCACGACGACCCCCCCTCGCGGCCCTGTCCGTCGTCGCCGTCGCGGGGCTGACCGTCGCGAGCGAGTCGGCGCTCAACCTGCTCGGTGCGGTGCCGCTCACCTACGCGCTGCTGCACGTCGGTGGCACCTGGCGCACCTCGATCGCCGCCCGCGAGGACCACTCCTACGGGCTCTACGTCTACGGCTGGCCCGTCCAGCAGGTGCTCGGCATGCTCGGCCTCGGCGCGATCGTGCCCGCGCCCGTCTTCGCGCTCGTCTCCTTCGCCTGCGTGCTGCCGCTGGCGGTGCTGTCGTGGCGACTCGTGGAGCGCCCCGCGATGCGCGTGTCGCTGCCCTCGCTGCCGACCCGACCCACGGGCGACCTCCACGTGGCCGACCAGCCCCGGCGGCACGTCGAGCGGGCAGAGGTCCGGCTGCCGCTCAGCACGCCCCGCTGACGCCCAGCGCACCCCCTCCGGCGCTCAGGCGTCGCCCGGCACCGGGTACCAGCGCAGCCTCTCGAGGGTGATCGTGCTGGCGCCGGACCCGTCCCACGTCGGCGCGAGCCCCTCGTCCTCGAGCGCCGCGACGACCCGTCGACCGACCGCCTCGTCCTCGGCGTACTTGTCGGCAGCGGACGTCGCCGTGTAGCGCGCCGCGGCATACCGCAGGTGCAGGGTGCCGGGTCCGTCGACGACGCGCTCGACGTCCTGGGCGTGGAAGAAGACGTAGCCCTCCGCCCCGACGTCCCCGGCCTCCTCCGTCGCGAGCTCGTGACCCTCGTCGTTGTCGTACCCGAGGGCCTCCACCGCGAGCACCCCCTCGGCATTGAGCGCGACGAAGGCCCGCCGCACCGCGCCGGAGTCGTCGTCATCGCGGTGCTCCTGCGCCAGCTGGACGCGCCGGTCCCACTCCTCGCGCAGGATCTCGCGGGCGCGCTCGAGCGGCAGCCCCTCGGCGGCCGCGTCGGTCGCGAGGTCGTCGTGCTGCACCATCGGCATCCGCGTCGTCGCAAAGGTGACCCGGGCCGAGCCACGCAGCGCGGACTCGTGCTCGGCGAGCTCGTCCGGCGAGAGCTCGACGGCCGGCTCCTGCGCTACCTGCCGCGCGGGGGGCGGTCGGGTCCTGGCGCTTGCGGAGGCGGTCGAAGAGTCCCATGCGGGCACGCTAGCGCCGGGCCGTCTCCGTCAGGCGATGAGCACGCTCACCGAGTGGATCGCCAGGCCGGCGAGGGCGCCGACGACGGTGCCGTTGATCCGGATGAACTGCAGGTCGCGGCCGACGAAGAGCTCGATCCGCTCACTCGCCTCGTCGGCGTCCCAGCGCTCGACGGTCACCGAGATGACTTCGGCGAGCTCGTCGCCGTAGGTGTTGACGAAGAAGGCGACGACCTCGCCCAGGTGGGTCTCGAGGCGCTGCTGCCACGCCGCGTCGTGCGCGAGGTGGTCGCCCAGGTGCGTGAGCAGCTCGTCGCCGCGGCGCCAGAAGTAGGACTCCCGGTCGGCCATCGCCCCGAGGAGCGAGGTGCGCAGCGACTGCCACACGGCGACGGCGCTCGTGGGCACCTGCGGGTGCGCGAGCAGACGCTCCTTGAGCGACTCCGCGCTCGCCATGACCTCGGGGTCGTGCTGCAGGTCTGCCGCCAGGCGCCGCAGCAGGTCGTCGAGGGCCGCCCGTGCCGGGTGGCGGGCATCGGAGCGCATCTCGCGGAGCCAGGTGACCGCCTGCCGGTAGGTCCAGTCGATGACCTTGTCGTCGACCCACTCAGGCGTCCACCACGGCGCCTTGTCACCGACGACCTGCTTGAAGAGCTCCGGGTTGTCCCGCAACCACCGGGTGATCTCGTCGATGCCGAGGTCGACGAGACCGGTGTGGCTGCCGCCGTCGACGACGCCCTCGAGGAGCGACCCGGCGATCGGGCTGATCGGCTCCTGCGCCAGGCGCGGCAGGAGGAGCTGCTCGAGGAAGTCGTGCACGTCCTCGTCGGCCACCCGCTCGAGGGCGCGGGTCCCACCGCGGGCGACCTCGGTGAGCACCCGCTGCCGCTGGTCGGCGCCACCGAGCCAGGTACCGAGGCGCTGGGCGACGTGCGCGGAGGCCAGCCGGTCACGCGCGATCTCCTCGGTGAGGAAGTTGTCGGCGACGAACTCCTGCAGGCTGCGTCCGAGCTCGTCCTTGCGCTTCTTGACGAGCGCCGTGTGCGGCACGGGCAGGCCGAGCGGGTGACGGAAGAGCGCCGTGACGGCGAACCAGTCCGCGAGGGCTCCTACCATCGCCGCCTCGGCGGCGGTGTTGACGAAGCCCCACACGCCGCCGTGGTCGAGACGCAGGGTGATGACGTAGACGAGCGCCGCGAGGACGAGCAGCCCCGTGGCCACGGTGCGCATGCGGCGCAGACCGGCCCGGCGGCGCTCGTCGGCGGGGGACTCCTGCAGGAAGCTCACCCTGCGATCCTGCCCCATCTCCCTCCCTACACTGGTCACCGTGGAGTTCCTCAACGGCCTGGTGCCCCAGTTCGACCTGACCTACGACGACGTCTTCATGGTGCCGAGGCGCAGCGAGGTCGCGAGTCGGCACGAGGTCGACCTCACCACCCAGGACGGCACCGGCACGACGATCCCGCTCGTCGTCGCCAACATGACGGCGATCGCGGGTCGCCGGATGGCCGAGACGACGGCCCGACGCGGTGGTCTGACGGTCATCCCGCAGGACATCCCCGTGCAGGTCGTCGCCGAGGTCATCTCGTGGGTCAAGGCCCGCGACCTCGTCCACGACACCGCGATCACGCTCGAGCCGAGCACGACCGCCGGCGAGGCGCTCGCCCTCATCAGCAAGCGGGCCCACGGCGCGGGTGTCGTCGTGCGCGACGGCCGCCCCGTCGGGGTGGTCACCGAGCGCGACCTCGACCGGGTCGACCGCTTCACGCAGGTCCTGGACGTCATGTCAGCCGACCCGATGACCCTGTCGGCCGGGGCCGACCCCCGCGCGGCCTTCGAGGAGCTGCACCGCGCCCGCCGCCGGGTCGCGCCCGTCGTCGACGCCGACGGCCGGCTCGTGGGCATCCAGACGACGAAGGGGGCGGTGCGCGCCAGCATGTACACCCCCGCCGTCGACGCACAGGGCCGTCTGCGGATCGCCGCGGCCGTGGGGATCAACGGCGACGTGGGCGGCAAGGCCGCCGCGCTGCTCGAGGCCGGCGCCGACGTGCTCGTCGTCGACACCGCGCACGGCCACCAGCGCAAGATGCTCGACGCCCTCGCGGCCGTCCGCGCCCTCGACCCGCACGTGCCCGTCGTCGCGGGCAACATCGTCTCCGCCGAGGGCACCCGCGAGCTCATCGAGGCGGGCGCCGACATCGTCAAGGTCGGGGTGGGCCCCGGCGCGATGTGCACGACCCGGATGATGACGGCCGTCGGTCGGCCGCAGTTCTCCGCGGTGCTCGAGTGTGCCGCGGCCGCCCGCGAGATGGGCAAGCACGTGTGGGCCGACGGCGGGGTCCGTCACCCGCGCGACGTCGCCCTCGCCCTCGCCGCCGGTGCGAGCAATGTGATGATCGGCTCCTGGTTCGCCGGCACGCTCGAGTCGCCCGGTGACCTCGTCGTCGACGCGGACGGACGCCGCTACAAGGAGTCCTTCGGCATGGCGTCGGCACGGGCGGTGCAGCACCGCACGGCGGCGGACTCCCCCTTCGACCGGGCTCGCAAGTCCCTCTTCGAGGAGGGCATCTCCAACTCGCGGATGTACGTCGACCCGCAGGGGCCGGGCGTCGAGGACGTCATCGACGAGATCGTCGGCGGCGTGCGCAGCTCGTGCACCTACGCGGGCGCGACGACGCTCGAGGAGTTCCACGAGCGGGCACTCGTCGGGCTCCAGTCGACGGCCGGCTTCGCCGAGGGCCGACCGCTGCACACCTCCTGGTGACGTCGTGAGGTCCCTCGACCCGCTGGAGACCCCGGTCGACCCGGTGGCGGCGCTGCGTCGCGTCGCCTTCCTCCTCGAGCGGTCCCGGCAGCACAGCCGGCGGGTCGAGGCCTTCCGGGGCGCCGTCGCGACCCTGCGCGAGCTGGACGAAGGGGAGGTCCGCGAGCGGGTCGAGGCGGGCACCGTCACCGAGCTCGCCGGCATCGGCAGGTCCACGGCCGGGGTCATCGAGCAGGCCGTGCGCGGCGAGCTGCCCGACTACCTCGCCACCCAGCAGGAACAGCACGGCGGCCCGCTCGTCGAGGGCGGCACCGCCTACACCGAGGCGATCATCGGCGACTGCCACCTGCACTCGGACTGGTCCGACGGAGGCAGCCCGATCGACGAGATGGTCCTCACGGCGGTCGAGCTCGGGCAGGAGTGGATGGTCCTCACCGACCACTCGCCCCGCCTGCGGATCGCCAACGGGCTCTCCGCGCAGCGACTCGCGCAGCAGCTCGACCTCCTCGCACGGATCGACGCCTCGCTCGGCGACGCCTTCACCGTGATGTCCGGCATCGAGGTCGACATCCTCGACGACGGCGGTCTCGACCAGACGCCGGAGATGCTCGCGCGGCTCGACCTCGTCACGGCGTCGGTGCACTCGAAGCTCAAGATGGCGCGGGGCCCGATGACCGCCCGCATGGTCGCGGCCGTCGCCAACCCGCGCGTCAACGTCCTGGGCCACTGCACGGGTCGTCTCGTCACCGGCTCGCGCGGCACGCGCCCGCAGAGCGACTTCGACGCGCGCGCGGTCTTCGAGGCCTGCGCCGAGCACGACGTGGCGGTGGAGATCAACTCCCGCCCCGAGCGGTGCGACCCGCCCGACGAGCTCGTCGAGCTGGCTCTGGAGATCGGCTGCCTCTTCGCCGTCGACTCCGACGCGCACGCGCCCGGCCAGCTGGAGATGAAGGCCTACGGCGCCGAGCGCGCGGAGCGGCTCGGGGTGCCGCTCGAGCGGATCATCACGACCTGGGAGGCCGAGCGGGTGCGGGAGTGGGCCGCCCCGCGCTGAGCCTCACTCGTAGAGCTGGGGGGGCCTGCTCGCGCAGCTCGCGCGACAGCGGCGCGGCGAGCGTGCGGACAAAGGTCGACGACAGGTGCGAGGCGTCGCGGTAGACGATGACGTTGCCGACGACCGCCGGGCAGGTGTCCTTCGGGCAGTAGTACTCCGACAGGTCGACGTAGCCGATCCCGTCGGTGCCCTCCAGGCCGACGAAGGGGGACGTCGCCGCCAGTCCGTAGTTCTTGCTGCCGACCCGCGGGGTGTCGCAGTCGCTCGGGTCGTCGGTGCGGCTGAGGCACTCGGACAGCGGCTTGCGGATGCGGGGGCTGTCGCGCATCGTCAGCACGGGGATGTCGCGCTCCTCGAGCTCGGCCCACTTGTCGAGGAAGCCGCGCGAGGTGCTCTCCGGCGCACCGAGGCTGGTCGTGCCGATGGTGACGACGAGGTCGGGGTCGAGGTCGTCGAGGACGTCGACGATCTCCTTGTTCCAGGCGACGCACGAGCTGCGCGGGGTGATGTCGCGCGGTCGCGGGTACTGGCCGTGGTTGCTCGTCAGCTGGCAGCCGCCCTTGTCGGCGACGAGGATGCGCCAGCCGTGCTGACGACCGAGCTCCTCGAAGGCGGGCACCCACTGGCCGGCGTGCGAGCCGCCAGCGACGACGACGACGGGCATCTCCTCCCAGCCGGGCGAGCCCTCGGGGTGATCGGGGTCGTCGCAGATCAGCGGCTTCTCCGTGCCGGGCCCGTCGGCCTGCTGGCGGCAGGGCTTGTCGTAGTAGTCGGGCTGGTCCTTCTCGAGCACGCCGAGCTCGGGGATGAGCTCGGCGTCGGGCGCGGCGTCCACCCAGCTGTCCGGGTCGAGGTCGCGGGCGCCGGGGTTGTCGAGCACGAGCGGCTTGTCGGCGGAGCCGAGCACCTTGTCCTCCGCGGCGACGCGCGTGAGCGACTCCTGACGCGCCAGCTCGTCCTGCTCATGGCGGGTGATCGCCTGGGCGCCGAGTGCGGTGGGTGCCGCGACGAGCACGACGAGCGCGGCTCCGAGCGCCATGGCCGGGCCGGGCCGGGAGCCGAGGCGGGCGGTGACCGGGCGCTCGACGAGGCGCAGCGTGAGCTGGGCGAGCGTGATGGCGAGCGCGAGGATGCCGACGGCCTCGAGGAGGCCGACCCGCTCGTGTCCGCTGTGGCTGATCCACAGCACGAGGATCGGCCAGTGCCACAGGTAGAAGGCGTACGAGATGTCGCCGACCCAGGCGAAGGGCCGCAGCTGCAGCACCCGCGTCACGCCCCACCGGGCGTCGTGCTCGGACCACATGACGAGCGCAAAGCCGAGGACGGGCCACAGGGCCCACGGGCCGGGGAAGAGCTGGCCGCCGTCGAGGAAGAAGCCGCAGGTGATGATGAGCAGCAGGCCGATCCAGCCGGTGACCGGGCGGATCGCGCGCGGGAGCACCTCGGCGCCGAGCAGGGCGATGAGCGCACCGAAGGCGAGCTGCCACAGGCGCGTGCCGGTGTTGAGGTAGGCGTTGGCCTGCTGGGCGTGGTGCATGTAGACGGCGAAGGGGAAGGAGGCCGCCATGACGAGGACGGAGACGACGATCATCGCGGTCCGGGCGCGCATGCCGAGGCGGCGCGCCACGACGACGGCGACGATCGTCAGCACGGGCCACAGCAGGTAGAACTGCCCCTGCACGGAGAGCGACCAGATGTGCTGGAAGACGCTCGTGTCCGCTCCGGCGGCCTCGTAGGCCAGCTGGCTCTTGATGAGCTCCCAGTTCTCCACGTAGAGCACCGAGGCGGCGGCCTCGCGCAGCAGCGCGTTCCAGCGGCTCTCGGGCAGCACGAGCAGTCCGGCGACGGTCGTGACGGCCACGACGGTGACCATGGCCGGCAGCAGGCGTCGGGCCAGCCGGCCGATGTAGGGACCGACGCGGATCCGCCCGGTCGTCGCGGCCTCGCGCAGGAGCATGCCGGTGAAGAGGAAGCCGGAGACGACGAGGAAGACGTCGAGACCGCCGGAGACGCGGCCGTGCCCGAAGACGTGGAAGAGCGCGACGAGCAGGATCGCCAGGCCGCGCAGGCCGTGCAGCTCGGGCCGGAAGCGCCGCTCGGGCAGCCCCTCGGTCAACCGTCCGGACGAGCCGGGCGCCGTGTCTGTCTCCACCATGGGTCCTTCGTGTGCTGGTCAGGGGGCCACCCCTCAGGGTAACTGCGGGGTGCAGGCATTCCGCTGCGGACGGACCGTCGGCACCCGGTCCTGCAGGGACCGACGCGCTCGTTTTGGCGATCGGCGATGTGTCTCGTATGCTTCTCGAGTCCTCGACGGATTCGGGTGCTGCCTGCTGCGTAGCGAGGGGGTTCTCGGAGACGGGTCCCCATCGTCTAGCGGCCTAGGACCCCGCCCTTTCACGGCGGTAGCACGGGTTCGAATCCCGTTGGGGATACGCACAGCAGTATCGTGCACGTGCCTTGCACACCAAGGCCCTGTAGCGCAGTTGGTTAGCGCGCCGCCCTGTCACGGCGGAGGTCGCGGGTTCGAGTCCCGTCAGGGTCGCTCGCTGGTCCGGTTCGGACCGGCTCGGCCAGGTAGCTCAGTTGGTACGAGCGTCCGACTGAAAATCGGAAGGTCGGCGGTTCGACCCCGCCCCTGGCCACCGGAGCCAAGACGAAGGGCGCCACCCCCACCGGGGTGGCGCCCTTCGTCGTCCCTGCCCGGGGTTACGGGATGTCGTCCACGGTGATCTGGCCCGCCTGCCGCTGCGTCAGCTCCTCGGCCGCGAGCGCGCGGTAGAGCATGGGCGTCAGCGAGCGGATGTAGCTGGCCGTGATGTGGCTGCCCTGGCGGTAGACGAGGGTGCCGCCGACGACGGCCGGGCACGTGTCGCGCCCGGGCGGGCAGATCCACTCGTTGAGGTCGACGAAGGGGAGGTCCTCCGCCTTCGCGACGGCCCGCAGCGCCGATGTGCCGTTGCCCGCACGTCCCGTGCCCGCTGCGGGGAAGTCGCACTGCGCGAAGTCCTCACGGTGCTCCTCGACGCAGGCGTAGACCTCGTCCTTGGGTCGCGGGGTGTCGGCGAGCACGACGACCTCGGTGCCCTGCGAGCGCAGGTCACCGATGGCCTCTGCCATGCCCTCGCGGAGCTTGGGCGAGTCGGTCGTGCTCTGCGAGACGATCGCGATGTCGGGGGCGCCCTCGGACTCCATGTGCCCCACGACGTTGCGGCTGTAGGTCGAGCACTCGGCCTTGTTGGCGCCGGCGTAGGTGAAGGGGCAGGCCGCCTTGAGGTAGAGCTCCAGGCGCCAGCCCTCGCTGTCGGCGATGGACTCGACCGCGGGGAACCACTGCCCCATCTTGGAGTCACCGAGGATGGCGATGCTCGTGTCGCCGTCCTGCGCGCCGTAGACGCACGAGGGGTCGACGTCGACGGTGCCGTTGGTCATCTGGCAGCCGTCCTCGTAGTACGAGGGGTTGTCTTCGGTGGCGACAGCGGGGTCGGGCACGACGTCGCCGGAGGTCGGCAGCTGCGCGACCGCCTCGTCGTCCACGCTCCAGTCCTCGCTCGCGGCGTCGGCGACGAGGGTCGTCGCCCCCTCGACCTGCGCGTCGGGGTCGAGCTTGGGCACCGAGGCCCAGACCGCCGTGCCGACGAGGGTCGTCACCACCATCGACGCGAGGCCGAAGAGCAGCCCCCGCGAGGCCTTGGCGGCTCAGGCCGGGGTGAAACCGGATCGGGTCCTCGACGAGGTGCTTGGTCAGCCAGGCGAGGACGACCGAGAGGACGCCGAGCAGGGCCAGGTGGCGCAGCCGCACGTCGGGGTAGGCCTGCTGGGCCAGCGTGATGAGGGGCCAGTGCCACAGGTAGATCGCGTACGACAGGCCGCCGATCCAGACCATCGGCTTCAGGCTGAGCAGCCGGGCGGCCACGGTGCGCTGCGTCGAGCAGCCGGCCGCGATGATGAGTGCCGCCCCGACGGTGGGCACCAGGGCCCACGAGCCGGGCCAGGCGACCTTTTCGTCGAGCATGAAGGCCCCACCCAGCACGAGCACCAGCCCGATGCCCGACAGCACCTCGGCGGCGATCCGCGGCAGGGCGGTCAGCCGCAGCACGAGGAAGGCGAGCAGGGCCCCGATCGCCAGCTCCCAGACGCGGGTCGTCGTATAGAAGTAGGCCGTCGCCGGGCTCGCCGCCGTGTGGACCACCGAGTAGGTGAGGGAGGCGAGCGCGATGACGGACAGGACGCCGAAGAGCAGCGGCTTGGCGCGCACCGACAGGCGTCGGGCGAGCACGAGCCCGACGATGATGACGAGCGGCCAGACGACGTAGAACTGCTCCTCGACCGACAGCGACCAGTAGTGCTGCAGCGCCGACGGTGCGTCGTCCTCGGCGAGGTAGTCGACCGACCGCAGGGCGAGCGCCCAGTTGATGACGTAGAAGGTCGCCGCGATGACGTCGACGCCGAGGTTGGCCCGGTCGCCACCGGAGAGGACGAACCACCCGGCGATCGCCGTGAAGACGAGGACGACCGAGGCGGCCGGCAGCAGCCGTCGAGCCCGGCGGGCGTAGAAGTCCGCGATCGAGATGCGCCCGGACCGCACCGTCTCGCGCAGCAGCAGCGAGGTGATGAGGAAGCCGGAGATGACGAAGAAGATGTCGACGCCGACGAAGCCGCCGGGCAGGAAGGGCATGCCGACGTGGTAGAGGAGCACGGTGCCGACGGCGATGGCCCGCAGGCCCTCGATGTCACCGCGGAGGTTCTTGCCCCCCTTCGCCCCGTGGTGCGCCTCGGCGGCGCTCTCCCTGGCCTCGGCGCTCAGACGTGTGTCCCCCGAGCTTGCGGTCACGCCTCGCCTCGACGAGCGGCACCCACGGCCGCGGCGAGCACCTTGGCGATGCGCTCACCGGCGTGGCCGTCCCACAGGGGCGGCGTGTCCCAGGTCTCGAGCGGGCCGGTGGCGAGGACCTCGCGGACCCGCTCGGAGAGCGTCTCGCGCGTGACGAGCTGGTTGGTGCCGTGGGTGATGGTCACCGGGCGCTCGGTGTTGGGGCGCAGGGTGAGGCACGGGACCCCGAGGATCGTCGTCTCCTCCTGGACGCCACCGGAGTCGGTGACGACCGCGGCGGCGCCGCGGACGAGGCCCATGAACTCGATGTAGCCGAGCGGGTCGATGACGCGCATGCCCGGGTGGTCGAGGAAGCCGGCCTCCTCCAGCCGGGCCCGGCCGCGCGGGTGCAGCGGGATGACGACCTGGGCCTGGTCGGCGACGGCGTGCATGGCGGCGACGAGCGCCTTGACGTCCTCCGGGTCGTCGACGTTGCCCGGCCGGTGCAGCGTCGCGACGATGTAGTCACCCTCGATGCCGACCTCGCCGCGCACGGCCTCGGGGTCGAAGCGTTCCTTGTTCTTGAGCAGCGTGTCGATCATCGGGTTGCCGACGAAGTGGATCTTGTCCGGGTCGGTGCCCTCGTTGCCGAGGTGACCGATCGCGTCCGTGCTCGTCGTGAGCAGCAGGTCGGAGAGCTTGTCGGTGACGAGCCGGTTGATCTCCTCCGGCATCGTCATGTCGAAGGAGCGCAGGCCGGCCTCGACGTGGGCGAAGGTGATGCCCATCTTCGAGGCGACGAGCGCAGCGGCGACCGTGGAGTTGACGTCGCCGTAGACGACGACGAGATCGGGGCGGCGCTCGGTGAAGAGCTCCTCGAGCGCCTCCATGACCTTGGCCGTCTGCGCCCCGTGGGCACCCGAGCCGACACCGAGGTTGACGTCCGGCTTCGGGATGCCGAGCTGCCGGAAGAAGATGTCGGACATCTTGTCGTCGTAGTGCTGACCGGTGTGGACGAGCAGCTGCTCGACGTCGTACGCGCCGAGCCCCTCGAGGACGGGCGCCGCCTTGGGGAAGTTGGGGCGAGCACCGGTCACGTGCAGAACAAGAGGCGCCACGGGTCGTTCTCCTTGGATGGGTCGGGGACGGTCGAGACTCTCGGGCCGCAGACAGTCTCGCACGGCGCTCCTGCCCCGACCCGGCACGAGGCTTAGGATGCTGCGGATGGTTCCCGCACCCACGCACCACGAGGACGACGCCCATGGGCTCTGACCCGCGATCCGCCCGTGCGCTCCTGCGCCGCTCCTCGACCGTGGTCGCCGCGCAGGCCGTGCTCCTGCTGATCACCGTCGCCCTGGCCGCTCTCGTCGGCTGGGAGGCCGCTGTCGTCGGCCTGGCGCTCATGCAGCTCGTCACCACCGTGGTCGTCGTCGGCCCGTGGGGCGCCCCTCCCCGGGCCAGCGCAGGCGGCGCCGCCTCCACCGACGTGGCCGAGCTGACGCAGCGCGTCGACGCCCTCGGAGCCCGCCTCGTCGCCAGCACCGAGCGCACCCGCGTCGAGGTGCTCGACGCCCTCGCGGATGGTCGGCGGGACCGGACGCGCTGATGGGGGACTCCCCCACCGGCCTCGTCCCCGACGCGGCGCAGCAGCTGACCGCGTCGGACCTCGACGCCTATGCCGCCTTTGCCCTGCGCACCCGCAGTCCCTTCGCCCGTGAGGTCCTGCGGGCCGGGGGCCACACCGACGTGCTCGGCCGGGTCCTCGCCCTGGGCGGCGCCGACGGGTCCCACACCCGGGGTCTGGCCGTCCTCGACGACGCCGTCGCGGCGGGCGGGGTCGGCTCCCTTCGTCCGGAGGCACTGTCCGTCTGGACCTCCCTGCTGCTGCGTGCCGGGCGGGAGGACCAGCTGCGCGAGGTCCTCGCCAAGCCCGACCTGCCGCTGACCGACGCCGAGCGGTGGGTGCTGCGCACCGACCTGGCCAATCCCCACCGCACCGGTGCCGGCCTGACCGGCGACGCGCTCGCCGCCGCCGAGCGGGACTGGCTCGCGGTGCTCAACGAGGTGCACACCCCCGACGGCCTCGAGCCGGTCGAGCTGGTGCCCCCCCGAGGGGCACGACACGGTCTACCAGCGACTCACCACCACCCTCGACGCCGCCGTCGACGGCGACCTCGTGAGCGTCGTCATGTCGGCCTACCGCCCCGACGCCGACCTCCGGCTGGCCGTCCGCGGGGTGCTCCAGCAGACCTGGCGCAACCTCGAGCTCATCATCGTCGACGACGCCTCCGGCCCCGGCTCCGACGCACTGCTCGAGGAGGTCGCGGCCCTCGACCCCCGCGTGCGGGTCGTGCGCGCCCCCCCGCAATGCCGGCACCTACGCCGCGCGCAACCTCGCGCTCACCGTCGCGCGCGGCCGCTGGATGACCTTCCAGGACAGCGACGACTGGACCCACCCACGACGCATCGAGCACCAGGTCCGGCACCTGCTCGACTTCCCCCGGGTGCTCGCCAACCGGACGTGGACGCTGCGCTCCTACCCCGACCTGACGATGACCTTCGTCGGCTACCCCGCCCGACGGCTCAACGCCAGCTCCCTCCTCCTCGACATCGCACAGGTGACCGAGCTCGTCGGCGACTTCGACGTCACCCGCAAGTCCGGCGACATGGAGCTGCCGCTGCGCCTGCGGGCCGTCCGCCCGGGCAGCGTGCGCGACCTGTCGCACCCCTCACCGCTCGCGATCACGCAGCTGCGCGTCGGCTCGCTCTCCCGCGACGACGCCGTGCCCGGGTGGACCCGCTGGGACCGGCTCGCCTACCGCGACAGCTACCTCGAGTGGCACGAGCAGCTCGCGACCGGCCGGATCGCCCCCGGCCCCGGCTCGACCCGGCCCTTCCCCCTCCCCCGGCACGGCTGGTACGCCGACCGCGACCAACGCGACCCGGCCGTCGCCTGGGACGTCGTCGTCCTCGGCGACATCCGGCCCGTGGCCCCCGACGCCCTGCGGACGCTGGGCGTGGCCCGCACCGCCTCCGCGAGCGGGCTGCGGACCGCGATCGCCCACGCCGAGGCGCCCCGCCCGTTGTCGACCAAGCGGCTCGACCTGCTGCCCGGCGTCTCCACCGACGTGCGCCTGGGCCGTCTCGGCCTGACCAGCGCCCACGAGGACGACGCCGTCGACCTGCTCGTCGTCACCTCCCCGGAGAGCGTGCTCCACCTCGACGGCGCCGGCCTGCGCCCCGGCTCCGTCCTCGTCGTCACCGACACCGCCGAGCCGCAGGGCTGGACCGTCGCCGCCGTCGACTCCCGCTGCGCCGAGCTCTTCGGCGTCACCCCGACGTGGGGCGGGCCGGCCGCCGTCCACGAGCCCGGCTCCCCCGTGCGCGCCGCCGTCCCCGCCGACCGCTGGACCGACGCCGACCTCGCCGACGTCGTCGGCGCCCGCTGGCTCGAGGTGCCCGGGCACCGTCGCCCGAGCGCCGCCGACGGCATCGCCATCGGCCACCACCTCCCCGATGCCCGCGAGCACTGGCCCGAGCCGGCCACCGCGATCCGGGCCGCCCACCCCGGCACGGTCGTGCTCGCCGACCGGGGGGAGGTCCCCGTCGAGGTCCACTGTCTGCACGGGCTCGGCGCGGTGACCAAGGCCCTCGGGCGGCGTCGCCCGCCGCCGTCCTGGCTCTCCTTCGCCGGGACCGGCATGACGCCGCGCGAGTTCCTCTCCCACATCGACGCCTTCGTCCACCTCGGCGTGTGGGGCCGGGCCGCCGAGCACGCGACGCGCGAGGCCCTCGCTGCGGGCCTGCCCTGCGTCGTCGGCACCGACGCCGCCCCCAGCGGGCTGACCGGTCGGATCCGGTGCGTCGCCCCGGACGAGGTCGGCGCCGCCCTCGCCGAGCTCCTCGCCGAGCCGGCTGCCGCCGACGCCGCCACCGCGGCGCGAGAGGCCGCCTGGACCCGCACCCTCCACGACCTGGTGGCCACCCCCACCGCCCCTCGACCCCAACTGACAGGTATCGCCCATGAGCCCCAAGGCACCGCTCCAGCGCCGCATCCGCGCACGCCTGCTCCCCTTCGCCGGGTACCTGCCCGCCGAGCGCGGGCCGGCTGGCGTGCAGCGGCTCGCCCAGAAGGGCCGCGTGGCCACCGCCAACCGCCTCATCCGCAAGAACCCCAGCGTCGCCCTCGCCCGGCTGGAGGCGGAGCTGACCGACGACTCGCCGCCCTCGACCGTGCGGTCCACCGCCTCCGCGGCCTGGGCCACGGACGACTTCGTCAAGGCGGCAGGGCTCTACGAGCGGCTCGTCACCTCCGGCGACGGCACGGCGATGGACATCCTGCGGTGGGCCCGTGCGGGGCGCAAGGCGGAGTCGCCACAGATCCTGGCCCGCGCGCAGGACGCCGCGCTCTCCCGGGTGCCCGCCGATGCCTCCGAGCTGACGAAGGCGGTCAAGACCCTCAAGGACGCCCCGGCCGACGAGCTGGGTCGGGTGCACGACTGGCGCGAGCGGATCGCCGCCGCCCACCCCGAGCTCGACCTCATCGACGTCGACCGCCTCATCACCGACCTGCAGGTCCACGAGGCCCTCTCCGACGACCACCTCGACCCGGCCGTCGTCACCGACGTGCTCGCCCGTGACGGCGGCGCCGCCGCGCTCGTGCGCAGCCTGCTCCGATCGCGCCGTCTCGACGAGCTCGAGGAGCAGCTCGGCGCCTTCGACGCGAGCATCGCAGCCCGCGTGCCCGACACGCTGTGGCAGCGGGTGCTCAAGCTGGCCATGTCCCTCGGCTGGACCTCCCTGGCGGCCCGTGCCGCGGAGTTCGCGCCTGACCAGGTCGAGGGTGACCTGCGCCGCCGACTGGCCGCCGACGCGGCAGACGAGCAGGCGATCCTCGCCGACCCCTGGCAGCCCCCGGCCGCCGCCCCGGCCCCCGCGAGCAGCGAGCTGGACCCGCGCTCGGTCGTCTCCGTGCTCGGCCAGTCCCTGCCCATCCGCTCCGGCGGCTACGCCACCCGCTCGCACGGCATCCTCACGGGCCTCGCGGTCCAGGGGTGGGACATGGCGGCCGTGACCCGGCTCGGCTTCCCCTTCGACCTGTGGTGGAGCGCCGACGACGAGCGCACGCCGGCACCCGTCGACGTCGTCGACGGCATCCCCTACCACCGTCTCCTCGAGGACGGGGTGCGCGAGTACCCGCGAGCCCCGCTGCCGCCCTACGTCGAGCGAGGCGCCGCCGGCATCGCCGAGCTGGCCCGCGACCGCCGCGCGAGCCTCGTGCACGCGTCGAGCCTCTACGACGTCGGCATGGCCGGCCTGAGCGCGGCCCGCCAGCTCGGCCTCCCCTTCGTCTACGAGATGCGGGGGCTCAAGCAGCTGCTCGAGGACGCCCGGCAGCCGCTCTTCTCCGCCTCCCCGCGGCGCGACTACCTCGACCTGCTCGAGGGGACCGTCGCGCGTGAGGCCGACGCGGTCCTCGTCATCACCGAGGCCCTCGGCCGCGAGATGGTCCGCCTGGGTGTCGACCCCGAGCGCATCACCGTCGTCCCCAACGGCGTCGACGCCTCACGCTTCACCCCCCGCGAGCGCGATGAGGAGCTCGCCCAGCGCCTCGGCGTCGCGGGCAAGACGGTCATCGGCTACATCGGCGGGCTCGTCCACTACGAGGGTCTCGACCTGCTCTTCCAGGCGGTCGCGCAGCTGCGGGAGCAGCGCAGCGACTTCCACGTCCTCGTCGTCGGGGACGGCGCCCACCAGAAGGCCCTGCACAAGATCGTCATGAAGCTCGACCTGGGTGACGTCATCACCTTCACCGGGCGGATCCCCCACGAGGACGTCGAGGACTACCTGAGCCTGGTCGACATCACGCCCTTCCCGCGCAAGCCGCTCAAGGTGTGCGAGATGATCTCGCCGATCAAGCCCTTCGAGTCGATGGCGATGCGCAAGACCGTCGTGGCGTCGGACGTCGCCGCCCTCGCCGAGATCGTCCAGGACGGGGTCACCGGCCGTCTCTTCGCCAAGGGCGACGCGACCGACCTGGCTCGGGTCCTCGACGAGCTGCTCGACGACACGGAGCAGCGCGCCCGCCTCGGCGAGGCCGCTCGCACGTGGGTCGTCGAGGAGCGCGACTGGCACAAGATCACCAGCCGCGTCGACGGCGTCTACCGGGGGCTGCTCGGTCAGTCGAGCACGGAGGCGTAGATCCGCGCGTAGCGGTCGTCGTTGTGGGCCCAGGTGCGGTGCCCCAGCACCCACTCGCGGGCGCGCGACGACAGCTCGGCGCGGCGCTCGCTCGACCCGGCGAGCTCCTCGAGCACGTCGGCGAGCGACGTCGCGTCACCCGTCACGAAGGTCTCGCCGCGGTCGCCGTCGCCGGTGATCTCCTGCAGCGCCGGCAGGTCGGAGACGACGAGCGGCACCCCGAGCGCCATGGCCTCGTAAGGCTTGAGCGGCGTGACGAGCCGCGCCGCTCGCTCGTCGACGCGCGGGATGACGAAGACGTCGACCTGCGCGTAGTACTGCGACACCTCGTCGTGCGGGATGCGACCGGTGAAGTGGACCGCGTCGCCCGCCTGGCACTCCCGGGCGTGCTCCTCGAGCAGCTCGCGACGCTTGCCGTCGCCGACGACGAGCGCGGTGGCGTCGACGCCTCGACGGCGCAGCTCGAGCGCCGCGTCGATGAGCAGCTCCTGTCCCTCGCGGAAGTGGTCGAGGTTGGAGACGTAGCCGAAGACGAAGCGCCCGGTCAGCCCGAGCCGCTCGGTGAGCGCCTCGTCACGCTCGACGGGGACGAAGGCCGACGGGTCGACGCCGTTGGGCACGACGTGGACGTGCGCGGGGTCGACGTCGCGGGCGACGATGTCGTCCTTCATCGACTCGCTGAGGGTCACGACGGCGGCGGCCTGCCGCAGGCAGTGCGCCTCGGCGGCGCGTCGGCGCTCGTAGACCTCGGCCCGCTCGGCCCACGCGGTGTCCTGGGTCCACAGCGACTCGAAGAAGCCCCGCACCTCGTAGACGACGGGGACGTCGAGCGCCGCGCCGACGGCCATCGCGACGAGCGCGGCCTCGGTGCCCCGGTGCCCGGAGTGGACGTGGATGAGGTCGGGCGCCTCCTGCGCGACGACAGGAGCGAGCGCGGTGGCGTAGGCGCTGAGGTACTCGTCCCACGGCTCCTTGTCCGGGATCTGCTCGCGCAGCAGGTGCCGGTAGCGCACCCCGCCGACGGTCTCCTCGTCGGGCACGTCGTCGATGCCGATGCTCCGGGGGAAGTCGAGCGCCGTGACGGCGACCGGGTCGAGCCCGGCGTCGAGCTGACCGGTGAGCGTGTACATGCTGCGCATGGAGTAGCCGCTCTGCCGCTGGGGCATCCCGATCTTCAGCAGGTGCAGCACCTTGGTGCGCGACCGGTCGCGCTCCGCCGGCTCCGGCAGCGCCGCGAGCACGGCGGGGTCGATCGTCGGGAGCCAGCCCGGCTCGGACTCGTGCCAGCGTCCCTCGGCGGCGCGCAGGTACTTCGGCAGGCCCGTGTCGTGGGGCATGACCTCGATGCGGCGCCGCAGGGTCTTGATGTGCAGGCTGAGGTTGCCCGCCTTGGAGGCGCTCATCTGGATCTGCCGGAGGAGGGCGGTGTCGGGGTCGCTCTGCTGCGCGAGCCGGTCGTACTCCTCGTGCGCGAGGGCGAGCGCCTCCTCGTGGCGACCGGCACCGGTCAGCTCGGCGAGGCGGGTAGCCGCCTGCGCGTCCGCGGGGGTCGCCGGGGTCGCGGGTGTCGAGCCCCGTCGGCGCAGTCGTCGGACGAGTCGGTCGCGCAGGTCTCTCAGGTCAGCCACCCGGCGAGACTACCCGCGCGCCCGCGCCGGTGTCAGACGCCGCGGCCGGTACCGCCGGCGTCGGTGATGCCGGTCAGCGCGGGCAGGTCGTGCAGGTCGTGCTGGTCGGCGAGGTAGCCGGGCAGGGCCTCGAGCAGCTCGACCTGGGCGGGTGCGAGCCCGGCCCTGCGCGCGGCGGGGACGTCGAGGACGAGCCATGCCCGGTAGTGGTCGGTCATCGCGACGACCCGGCGAGCGCGGTGCCGGCGCACCGCCGCCGCGTCGCCGATGTCGGCGGGGTCGGGCAGCAGCTCGACGGCATGGCCCGCGCGCCGGACGACGTCCAGGGCGTCGCCGGTGACGAGGAAGACCGCGCGGAAGCACCGCAGCCGCTCCTGCAGCCGCCCGATCTCGGCGACGACCTGGGCGACCTCCTCCGGCGTCGCGGGGCGCTCCCCGTCGGGGTCGTCGAGGGTGATGACGACGACGGGCCAGCGGTCCGCGCCGGCCGTGTCGACCCCCTTCGCCGTGACGAGGGGGTGGCTGGAGCCGCCGAGGCGCCCCCCTTCGCCGACGAGGCGGGTGAGCAGGTCGACGACCGTCTCGCTGCCACGGATGCGCGGCAGGATGCTGTCGGTCACCTGCCGGTAGCCCGGCGCGGTCCGCACGCGGCGGGCCAGGGTGCTCAGGCGGCTGCTGGGGGGGCGGGGCGGCGCTGCTCATCGGACGGCTCCGGTCGAAGGGAGGGACACCAGCTCGCGGATCGCGTCGGCCGCGGCGGGGGCGCCGTTGCCGGGGTCCGCCGCGCGGGCGGTCGCGGCCATGGCCGGTCCGCGGTCGAGGAGGTCGGCGAGCAGGGACTGCGTCGGCGCGGCGGCGAGGTCGGTGGCGCCCAGCGCCCATCCGGCCCGCACCGCGTGCTCGACCCGGGTCTCCTGGTCGTCGAGGTTGGTCCGCGTGTTGGGCACGAAGAGGGTCGGCAGGCCGAGGCGGAGGTTTTCGTGGAAGGAGTTGTACCCCGCAGCGCTCACCGCGAGGTCGAAGGCGGCGAAGCGGCGGCTGATCGGGAAGTCCTGCACGTGGTGCACGTCCAGGCTGGTGCCGGCCTGCTCGGCGATCGCCGCCTGGGTGACGCATGCACCGACGCCGAGGGCGGACAGCCCCGCGACGACGGCCCCGAGGTCACCGCGCGTGTCGTTGATGTTGCCCGCGCCGAGGGAGACGAGCGCGAGCGGGGCGTCGGCAGGCAGGCCGAGCTCGCGCCGAGCGGTCGCGCGGTCCTGCAGGTCGGTCGTGTCGACGAGGGTCACCGGACCCACCCTCCGGGCGTCGCGGCCGACGGTGGCCCCCCGGTCGGAGGCCCCGGCGAGGTCTCCGGGCTCGAGGACGAGGTCGAACCACGACTCCTTGGCCAGCTGGTCGACATTGCGGTCGGGCCGCCACATCGCCCGGCGGGACCACACCCAGCGGGCACCCGGCACGGCCTCGCGCGCCAGGTCCATGCCGGCGTAGGGGTGGGTGCCGTCGAAGACGACGACGTCCGGCCGCGTGCGGCGCAGGTACTCGACGAGACGGTCGAGGAAGAGGCGCCGCCAGGTCGCGGCCCGCAGACCGGTGCTGCCCCGCGAGGGCAGGTACTCGTACCGGTGCCCGAGCTGTCCGACGACGGGGACGGCGGTCGACATCGACAGGAAGCGCACGTCGAGGCCCTCGAGCCCCTGCGCGTAGGCGAGCAGCCGGGTCAGGTGCCCCATGCCCGTGCCGTTGCTCGACATGAGGACCACCCGAGGAGGTGCGTGCGTGGCGACGGGTCCCATGGGCCTGCATCCTGTCATGACGGGCCACCGGGACCCGGCGAGCCGTGGCGCGGCTGGGCCGCGCGAGCAGGCCTCGCCTGTACACTCCACAAGCCACATACCTGCATCAAGGAGCAGCATGTCAATGGACGTCGCGATCATCGGTCAGGGGTACGTCGGACTGCCCCTCGCCCAGGAGGCCTCCCGCGTCGGGGTCAAGGTCCTGGGCTTCGACATCAACCAGGGTGTCGTCGACGCTCTCAACTCCGGTGTCTCCCACATCGATGACCTCTCCGACGACGACATCGCCGCGATGATCGCCGCCGGCTTCGAGGCCACCACCGACCCGTCCCGTCTCGACGAGGTCAAGACGATCGTCATCTGCGTGCCCACGCCGCTGTCCGAGGACGGCGGGCCCGACCTCGGCCCGATCAACTCGGCCGTCAAGACGATCGCCGAGCACCTGCAGCCCGGCCAGACGATCATCCTCGAGTCGACGACCTACCCGGGCACGACCGACGAGGTCGTCCGTCCGGCCCTCGAGGCCGGTGGCCTCGTGGCGGGCAAGGACTTCCACCTCGCCTTCTCGCCCGAGCGCATCGACCCGGGCAACGAGCAGTTCGGCGCCAAGAACACCCCCAAGGTCGTCGGTGGCCACACCCCCGAGTGCGGTGACGCCGCCGCTGCCTTCTACGGCCAGTTCGTCGACACGGTCGTCCGCGCCAAGGGCACCCGCGAGGCCGAGACGGCCAAGCTGCTCGAAAACACCTACCGCCACATCAACATCGCCCTGGTCAACGAGATGGCGCGCTTCTGCCACGACCTCGACATCGACCTGTGGGACGTCATCGCCGCGGCCAAGACCAAGCCCTTCGGCTTCCAGGCCTTCTACCCCGGCCCCGGCGTCGGCGGGCACTGCATCCCGATCGACCCCAACTACCTCTCCTACAACGTCCGCGCGAAGCTCGGCTACCCCTTCCGCTTCGTCGAGCTGGCCCAGGAGATCAACGCGACGATGCCGGCCTACGTCGTGCAGCGCGCGCAGAACATCCTCAACGAGGACAGCAAGCCGCTGCGCGGCTCGACCGTCCTCCTCCTCGGCGTCACCTACAAGCCGGACATCGCCGACCAGCGGGAGTCGCCCGCCGTGCCCCTGGCGCAGCAGCTCATCGCGAAGGGGGCGTCCGTCCAGTACTTCGACGCCAAGGTCGACAACTGGAAGGCCGTGCCCGAGGCGACCCGCGTCGACGACCTCGACGCCGCCGTGGCCGCCGCGGACCTGACGGTCCTCGTGCAGAACCACAAGACCTTCGACATCGAGGACCTGGCCGGCAAGGCGCAGCGCTTCTTCGACACCCGGGGTGTCGCCGCGGACAGCGACAAGGTCGAGCGGCTGTGACCGAGGCCCCACCGCGGGCCTCACTTCCCTCACCACTGACACCGAAGGAGGCCGCGGACCTCGCGGCCTCCCACGGGCTGCGGACGCTCTCGGAGCGTCCGCAGCTCGGGCGTTATCTCGCCGACCTCTGGCAGCGGAGGTCCTTCCTGTGGACCCTCTCCTCTGCCCAGACCCGCGCCCAGAACGAAGGCAACCACCTCGGTCAGCTCTGGGCGCTGCTCAACCCCGCCTTCCTCATCGGCAGCTACTTCCTCATCTTCGGGCTGCTCCTCGACACCCGGGGCGGGGTGGCCAACTTCGTGGCCTTCCTCGCGATCGGCGTCATCATGTTCGCCTTCACGTCCTCCGTCATCACCCGGGGGGCCAAGGCGATCTCGAGCAACACCTCGCTCGTGCGTGCGCTCCACTTCCCCCGCGCGATCCTGCCGATGTCGGTCATGCTCACCGAGCTGCTGGCCGCCGTCCCCGCCTTCGCCCTGCTCTTCGGGCTGATGCTCATCACGGGCGAGACGCCGGACTGGGAGTGGCTCCTCTTCCCCGTCGCCGTGATCATGCAGGGGCTGGCCCTGCTCGGCGTCGCCTTCATCTGCGCGCGGATCGTCAATGCCTCGCGCGACATGGGCAACCTCATCCCCGTCATGGTGCGGCTGCTGCGGTACGTCTCGGGGGTCTTCTTCCCGGTGGCGCACTACGCGAAGGGGCTGCCCCACCTCGCGCAGGACATGCTCGTCTACCAGCCCTTCTCGCTCATGCTGACGACCGGCCGGCAGGCGCTGCTCACCGACCCGGACCACGACGTCGTGCTCACCGACTGGCTCGTCATGGCCGCCTGGGCCATCGGTCTGGTGACCATCGGGCTGGTGGTCTTCTGGCGCGACGAGGCGAGGTACGGCCGTGGCTGACCCCACCCCGCAGCAGGCTCCCGAGCCCACCCCGACGGTCATCGTCAACCACCTCGACGTCAAGTACACGGTCTACGGCGGTGGCCGGCGCGGCACCCCCCTCGGCCAGCAGCGCCCCCTCTCTCATGGACCGGCTGCAGCAGCGCCCCGAGCCCAAGGTGCGCGAGATCCACGCCGTCAAGGACGTCAGCTTCGTCGCCCACCACGGCGAGTCGATCGGCATCATCGGCCGCAACGGCTCGGGCAAGTCGACGCTGCTGCGGGCCGTCGCCGGGCTCATCCCACCCGCCGGCGGACGCCTCTGGGTCGCCGGCGAGCCCTCGCTGCTCGGCGTCAACGCCGTGCTGATGAACAAGCTGAGCGGTGAGCGCAACATCCAGATCGGCGGCCAGGCTCTCGGCCTGTCGCGTGCCGAGATCGCCGAGCGCTTCGACGACATCGTCGAGTTCTCCGGCATCGGTGACGCCGTCTACCTGCCGATGAGCACCTACTCCTCCGGCATGAGCGCGCGGCTGCGCTTCGCGATCTCCACGGCCGCGGCCCCCGACGTGCTGATGATCGACGAGGCGCTGGCCACGGGTGACGCCGACTTCCGCGCCAAGAGCGCCGCGCGCATCGCCGAGATCCGCGAGCAGGCGGGCACCGTCTTCCTCGTCTCGCACTCCAACTCGAGCATCCGCCAGATGTGCGACCGGGCCCTGTGGATGGACCAGGGGCACCTCGTCATGGACGGCCCGACCGAGGAGGTCGTCTCCGCCTACGAGGACACGCTGCCCAAGAAGAAGGGCAAGGCCAAGAAGAAGAAGAAGATCACCGCGGCCGACGACATCCACGTGCCCGGCACGAGCCGGTGGACCGGCGAGGACCGCTTCCAGGTCGCCGCGTCCATCACCAAGCACGCGTGGCGCAAGCCGGGCATCGACGGGTGCTTCGTCGTCAGCGTCCACCGCGCGGCTGCCGCCCGCGTGGCGGCGCCGGTGGCTGCGCGTCTCGGCTGGCCCCTGCTGTGGGTGCGGCCCGGTCACGTGCCGAGCTCGACGGTCGACGAGCTCAACCGGCTCCAGCCGGAGCGCATCGTCGTGCTCGGCGGCGACGAGCTGATCGCGCCCGAGACGGCCGCCCGCCTCGAGGAGCTGGCCCCCGGCCGCATCGAGCGGATGGGCAGCGACGACGACGCGATCACCTCGGCGGCGGTCCTGGCCGCCTTCCCACCGGACGACCGCTCGACGGTCCACGTCACCCAGCCGCACAGCTCGGGCTCCAGCCCGGTCATCTCCCTCGCGGCCGCGGTCGCCGGTCGCGCGGTCGTCGCGTGCAACACGACGACGGTGGCCGACGAGCTGCTCTCCGCCCTGGCCGAGCTCGGCCCGGAGCGCCTCGTCCTCGACGGTACCGAGGAGGACTGGGCCGCCGACGCGGTCGAGGCCCTGCGCTCGGCCGCGGGGGCGACCACCGAGTTTTCCAAGCGGGGCGCCATGGCCCTGGCCGCCGAGCAGTGGGCGGACGTCGAGCCCGGTGGCGAGATCATGGTCACCGGTCGAGCGGTCGGCGAGCTGCTCACGGGCGCCGTCGCCGCGGTGCACACGGGACGACCCCTCTTCATCTACACCCCCGACCGGATGCCGCCCGTCGTGCGCAAGGAGCTGACCCGGCTGGCCCCGAGCTCGATCGTGCTCATCGGCACGCTCGAGGCGATGCCGCCCGCGGTGCGCACCAAGGTCGGCGGGCTGCTCGCACCCCGCTGACCCCGGTGGTCACCGTCGGGGCGATCGCTCCGCGGCGACGTCGGTGAGCGCACCGACGAAGGCGGTGGCCCCCTTCGCCCAGTCGTACCGCTCGCGGACGAGGTCGCGCCCGCGCACACCCATGGCCGCCGCCCGCTCGGGGTGACGCCACAGGTCGAGCACCGCGTCGGCCACCGCCTGCGGGTCGTCGAAGGGCACGACCACCCCGGCATCCGCCTGCTCGACGATCTCGCGGGCCAGCGGCAGCGGGGTTGTCACGGCAGGGACGCCATGGGCGAGGTACTCGACGACCTTGGTCGGCATCGACCCGCGGTAGTTGGGCAGGTCCCGCAGCAGCGACAGGCCGGCCAGGGCGCCGTCGAGCCGCGCCATCGCCTGCTCGGCGGGCTGGAAGCCGTGCCAGGTCACGAACCCGTCGGCGGCCCCCCGCCCCATCGCGGCGCGGGAGGCGCCGTCACGGGCCGGCCCGACGACGTCGAGCGTGATCGCCCCGTCGGAGGCGGCGTGGGCGAGCCGGGCCGCCGCGACCATGAGCTCGCTGCCGCGGGCGAGCGTCAGGTTGCCGACGTGCACGAGGCGAGCGCCACCGGCCGGCGGGCCGTCCGCGGGCACGCGGACCGCGTTGGGGACGACCGTGTGGGGTCGGCGAAACCGGTCGGCGTAGGCGTGCTCGGCGAGCAGCAGCGGGTGCCGGCGCTCGACGAGCCCCTCGGCCACGCGCCAGCCGGCCGCGACGGGTCCGCGCACGGGCGCCGGGAGCCAGTCCTTGACGACGAGGGCCCCGGCCGGGTCCTCGTGGACGTCCCACACGAGGTGCCGCAGCCCGAGACCGGCGGTGGCCGGCAGCAGCTCGGGGTCGTGGACGAGCACGACGTCGTGCTCGGGCGCGAGCCGACGCACGGCCGCGC
>NZ_ALWX01000040.1 GCF_000297495.1 Janibacter hoylei PVAS-1
CATCCGGACCAAGCGGGACCGGGGTGAGCTCCCCGGAGCAGATCGACTGGGTCATCGACGCCTACACGCGCGGCGTCGTCGCCGACGAGCAGATGGCGGCCCTGGCGATGGCCATCCTCATCAACGGCATGTCCCGCGCGGAGATCTCGCGCTGGACGGGCGCGATGATCGCCAGTGGCGAGCGGATGGACTTCTCGTCGCTGAGCCGGCCGACCTCCGACAAGCACTCGACCGGGGGCGTCGGCGACAAGATCACGCTGCCGCTCGCGCCGCTCGTCTCGGTCTTCGACGTCGCCGTGCCGCAGCTGTCCGGCCGCGGGCTCGGCCACACCGGCGGCACGCTCGACAAGCTCGAGTCCATCACCGGGTGGCGCGCCGACCTGTCCAACGACGCGATGCTCGCCCAGCTCGACGACGTCGGTGCCGTCATCTGCGCCGCCGGGTCCGGGCTGGCGCCCGCCGACAAGAAGCTCTACGCCCTGCGCGACGTCACCGGCACCGTCGAGGCGATCCCGCTCATCGCCAGCTCGATCATGAGCAAGAAGATCGCCGAGGGCACCGGGGCGCTCGTCCTCGACGTCAAGGTCGGGTCCGGAGCCTTCATGAAGACCCGCGACGACGCGACCGAGCTCGCCCGCACGATGGTCGACCTCGGCACCGACGCCGGCGTGCGGACGGTCGCCCTGCTCACCGACATGTCGGTGCCCCTCGGCCTCACGGCCGGTAACGCCCTCGAGGTCCGCGAGTCGGTCGAGGTCCTCTCCGGGGGCGGCCCGAGCGACGTCGTCGACCTCACCGTCGCCCTCGCCGACGAGATGACCCGGGCCGCCGGCCGAGAGGTCGGTGAGGACGAGCTGCGCGCCGCCCTCGCCGACGGTCGGGCCATGGACGTGTGGCGCCGGATGATCGCCGCCCAGGGGGGGCGACCCCGACGCGGCGCTGCCCACGGCCCGCGAGACCGAGACGATCACCGCCGACACCGACGGGTACCTGACGTCGCTCGACGCCATGGCCGTCGGAGTCGCCGCCTGGCGCCTCGGAGCGGGCCGCGCGCGCAAGGAGGACCCGGTCCAGGCCGGCGCCGGGGTCGAGCTGCACGCCCGTCCCGGTGACCGCGTGGTCGCCGGCCAGCCGCTCATGACGCTGCACACCGACACCCCGGAGCGCTTCGCCCGAGCCCGTGAGGCGCTCGACGGCGGGTGGCAGGTGTCGGGGGAGGCGCCCCCTTCGTCGCCGGTCGTCATCGACCGCATCACCGCACGGGAGGGCTGACGTGCCCGAGCTCAACGCCACCCCGTCGATCATCGACGTGCCCGGCGGCAAGGTCATCGCCGAGCACGTCGGGCGGGTCGCCACCGGCGACGAGGCCATGTCCGTCGCGCACATGCAGGCGCCGCCCGGCTGGTCGGAGCCGGCCCAGCGGCCCGACTTCGACGAGGTGACCCTCGTCGTCTCCGGGACCGTCCTCGTCGAGCACGACGGCGGCACGACCTCGGTGTCGACCGGCCAGAGCATCGTCACCCGCGCGGGGGAGCGGGTGCGCTACTCGACCGGCCCCGAGGGCGCGGAGTACGTCGCGATCTGCACCCCGGCCTTCGCCCCCGACACCGTGCACCGCGAGGACGCGGAGTGAGCCTCGACGAGGCCACGATCCGCGCCCTGCCCAAGGTGGTGCTGCACGACCACCTCGACGGGGGCGTGCGGCCGGCGACGGTCCTCGAGCTCGCCGACGCGGTCGGGCACGACCTCCCGGTCAGCGGGGCCGACCGCACGACCGACGGGCTGGCGCGGTGGTTTCGCGAGTCGGCCGACTCGGGCTCGCTCGTGCGCTACCTCGAGACCTTCGCCCACACCGTCGGCGTCATGCAGACCGCTCCCGCCCTGCGCAGGGTGGCCCGTGAGTCGGTGCTCGACCTCGCTCGTGACGGCGTCGTCTACGCCGAGTCGCGGTACGCGCCCGAGCAGCACCTGGAGGGTGGGCTGACCCTCGAGCAGGTCGTCGAGGAGGTCGACGCCGGCTTCCGCGAAGGGGAGGAGGCCGCCGCCGCCGAGGGCCACCCGATCGTCGTGCGCGGCCTGCTCACCGCGATGCGGCACGCCGCCAAGTCCCGGGAGATCGCCGAGCTCGCGGTGCGCTATCGCGATCGCGGCGTGGGTGGCTTCGACATCGCGGGGGCAGAGGCAGGGCACCCGCCGAGCCGGCACCTCGACGCCTTCGAGTACCTGCGGCGCGAAAATGCGCACTTCACGATCCACGCGGGTGAGGCCTTCGGGCTGCCGAGCATCTGGGAGGCGCTCCAGTGGTGCGGTGCCGATCGTCTCGGGCACGGGGTGCGGATCGTCGACGACATCGGCTTCGGCGACGGGACGGTGACCGATGACCCGCTCGCGGCGAACCAGGCCGCCCGCGAGGACCCCTCGCAGCTGCGGCTGGGGCGGCTGGCCGACTTCGTGCGCGACACCCGCGTGCCCCTGGAGATGTGCCCCCACAGCAACGTCCAGACCGGTGCTGCGCCCTCGATCGCCGCGCACCCGATCACGCTCCTCGCCCTGCTGCGCTACCGGGTGACGCTCAACACCGACAACCGACTCATGTCGGACACGTCGATGACCCGGGAGATGCTCGCGCTCGTCACCGAGGCCGGCTGGACGGCCGAGGACCTGCGGTGGGTGACGACCAATGCGATGAAGTCGGCCTTCCTCCCCTTCGACGAGCGGCTGGAGCTCATCGAGGGGACGATCAAGCCCGCCTACGCAGCCCTGGCCTGAGGTCGCTCTCGCCCGGTGCGCTCAGCGCCACCCACCACGACTCAGTAGGTGTCGCTCGGACCCGCGTCGGCGGACTGGCCCGGCTCGGGGACCACGAGACCGGCCGGGCCGACCTGCTCGGCCTCGGCGAGCAGACCCGCGGTGCTCGAGGTGCCGATGCGGGTGACGCCCTCGGCGAGCATCGCGAGCAGCGTCGCGATGTCGCGGACGCCGCCGGAGGCCTTGACCTCCATCTGCTCGGGGGTGTTGGCCCGCATGAGGGCGACATCGGCGAGGGTCGCACCGCCGCCGGCGAAGCCCGTCGAGGTCTTGGTGAAGTCGGCGCCCGCGTCGACGCTGGCCCGGCAGGCGTCGATCTTGGCCCGCTCGTCGAGCAGCGCGGTCTCGAAGATCACCTTGACGACCACCCCGGCCGCGTGGCCCACCTCGACGACGGCGGCGATGTCGTCGCGCACGGCGGTGACGTCGCCCCCGCGGAGGCGACCGATGTTGAGCACCATGTCGAGCTCGGTGGCGCCGTCGGCCAGGGCCTGCTGCGCCTCGGCGACCTTGGCCGCCGTCGACGTCGTGCCGTGGGGGAAGCCGATGACCGTGCACACCCGGGTCGGGCTGCCCTCGACGGAGGCGACGGACTCGGCCGCCAGCGAGACGTCGCTCGGCCGCACGCACACGCTCCAGATGCGCTGCCCGGCGAGCTCACGGACGGACCCGGCGACCTCGTCGGGCGTCAGCTCGGGCTTGAGCAGGGCGTGGTCGATGAGGTCGGCGACGTCCTGGACGGTCAGGGTCGTGCCGGGGGGCGAAGGGGGGGACGACGGGTCATGCTCTCAGCCTAGGGCGTCGACCCAGCGCGACCCCACCTCGCGCAGCCGACCGGACCCGGCGGTCAGCTCGGCCACGAGGGGGCCGAGGGCAGCGACCTCGGTGGCCGGGACCCCGAGCGTCAGGGTGACCTCGGCGCCGTAGTCGGCGTCGACGTGGACGCCACGGGCCCGCAGCTCGTTGTCGATGCGCCCGGCGTCGGCGTGCGAGACGGTCAGCGCGTGCTCGACGACGAGCTCGCGGCGCAGCGTGCCGACCGTGTCGAGACCGATGCGCACCGCGTCGCCGTAGGCCCGGACGAGCCCGCCGGTGCCGAGCAGCACCCCGCCGAACCACCGGGTCACCACGGCGACGACATCGCTCACCTCGTGGCCGGTGAGCACCTCGAGCATGGGTGCACCTGCGGTGCCGGACGGTTCGCCGTCGTCGGACGAGCGGGCCACTGCCGCATCCGGCCCGAGGACGAAGGCGGAGCAGTGGTGCCGTGCGTCCCAGTGCTGCTTGCGCAGGCGCTCGACGACGGCACGGGCACTCCCTTCGTCCTCGACGCGCTCGAGGGTGCACCGGAAGCGTGACCGCTTGACCTCGATCTCGACCTCGCCGTCACGGGCGATGGTGCGGTACGACGTCGGGCCCACGGCACTCAGGCGCCGGCGAGCTCGCGCTCGGCCTGCGTGGGGGTGGCGCAGCGGGCGCCGAGCTCGACGTGCCGGGCGACGACCCGCGGCTCGTCCCGCATGAGGACCAGGTCACGGCGGACGAGGGTGAGCGGCGGCTTGCGGCGCTCGGCGAGGTCGCGGGCCAGGCGCAGCACGAAGGTCTTGGCCCGGTGGTGGCGGATGCACCAGGCCGAGTGGAGCAGGCCGGCCTCGCGCAGGGCGGGGATCGCCTCGGCGGCGAAGATCCCTTCGGCGACGACGAGGTCGTCGGGTCGCGCCGTCACGGTGTGCTCGCCGGTGGCGCGGGAGACGCTGATGTCGTAGACGGGCATCGCGGCCTCACCGGTGGCGAGGAGAGTGCGCAGGGCCGCGACGGCCGCGGCCTCGTCCCAGCTGTCGGGGTGGTCCCAGTCGACCATGCCGAGCTCCGCGCTGCGGGGCAGGTCGGGGGCGTCGAGGTCCTTGTAGAAGTCGTCGAGGCGCACGACCGGCCACCCGTGGTCACGGTGGAGCCGGCCGGCGAGCCGTGACTTGCCGGATCCGCTGGGCCCGGCGAGCACGACGACCCGTCCGGGCGAAGGGGGCTGGGCTGGCGTCGGCACGAAGGGAGAGTCTAGAGCGCCGTGAGCGACTCCATCGCCGCCCGCACCCGGGTGAGCCGCTCGGCGGCCCGCCCCCGTGCCGGGAGCAGGTCGTCGTCCCCGGCCACGGGCTCGATGGCCTCGAGGTAGACCTTGAGCTTGGGCTCGGTGCCGGAGGGTCGCACGATGATGCGGGAGGCGTCGTCGAGCAGGTAGCGCAGCCCGTCGGTGGGCTGCAGGCCGCCGGCGCCCTCGGCGAGGTCCTCGGCGCTCGTCACGGCCGACCCGGCGATCTCCGTCGGCGGCGTCTGGCGCAGCCGGGCCATGACGACGTCGATGTCGGCGAGGTCGTCGACGCGGATGGAGAAGGCATCCGTGTCGTGGACGCCGAGCTGGCGGTGCAGGTCGTCGAGGACGTCGAGCAGGGTGCGCTCCTCGGCCTTGAGGATCGCGGCGAGCTCGGCGACGAGCAGGGCCGCGGAGACGCCGTCCTTGTCGAGGACGAGGTCGGGGGCGACGCAGTAGCCGAGGGCCTCCTCGTAGCCGTACGCCAGGCCGTCGACGCGGGCGATCCACTTGAAGCCGGTGAGGGTGTCCTCGTGCGCCACCCCGGACTGCCGGCACATCGCGGCGAGCAGCCGGGAGGAGACGATGGAGTTGGCCATGCGGCCGCCCTCGGGGATGCCGCGCATGATGAGGTGCGAGGCGAGCAGCGCGCCGACGTCGTCGCCGCCCAGCAACCGCCAGCCACCGTCGGCGCCCGCGTCGGGCACGGCGACCGCGCACCGGTCGGCATCGGGGTCGTTGGCGATGACGAGGTCGGGGGAGGTGGCCCGGGCGGTGGCGAGGGCCTCGTCGAGCGCGCCGTCCTCCTCGGGGTTGGGGAAGGCGACGGTCGGGAAGTCCGGGTCGGGGGCGGCCTGGGTCGCCACCGTGGCAGGGGCGGCGAAACCGGCCCGCTCGAAGGCCCGCCGCACCGTCGCGTCGCCCACGCCGTGCAGGGAGGTGTGCAGCACCTGCAGGTCACGCGGGCTGTCGGGCGCGACGACACCGGCGACCGCGTCGAGGTAGGCCTCGAGCACCTCGTCGCCGAGCACCTGCCAGCCGGACTCTGCGCGCGGCACCGACGCGACGCTCGTGACGCGGGAGATCTGCTCGGCGATCTGCGCGTCGCTCGGCGGCACGATCTGGCTGCCGGTGCCGAGGTAGACCTTGTAGCCGTTGTCCTGCGGCGGGTTGTGGCTCGCGGTGACCATGACGCCGGCGTCGGCGCCCAGGTGCCGGATCGCGAAGGCGAGGACCGGCGTGGGCAGCGGCTCGGGCAGCACGGCGGCCCGGCCACCGGCGGCGACGACGACCGCGGCCGTGTCGAGCGCGAAGGCATCGGAGTTGTGCCGGGCGTCCCGCCCGATGACGACGAAGGGGGAGTCGCTCGCCTCGCGCAGGTGGGCCACGAGACCTGCGGCGGCGCGGATGACGACGGCGCGGTTCATCCGGTGGGGGCCGGCGCCGAGGGCGCCGCGGAGGCCGGCGGTGCCGAACTGCAGCAGCCCGCTGAAGCGGTCGGCCAGGTCCGCTGCGGCGGCCGGGTCGGTGCCGCCCGAGGCCGCGTCGACGAGCTGCTCGAGCTCGGCCCGGGTGGCGGGGTCGGGGTCGTCGGCGGCCCACTCTGCCGCGGCGACGAGCAGGTCGTCGGCCAGCTCGCTCGTCGAGTGGCGGCCGGCGTACCCGCTCATCAGATGCGCCCGACGATGTTGGCCAGGAGGGTACCGCAGCGCTCGGCGGCGGCCTGCCCGGCGGCGACGACCTCGTCGTGCGCGAGCGGGGTCTCGCTGATGCCGGCGGCGGCATTGGTGACGAGCGAGACGCCGAGCACCTCGAGGCCGACCTCGCGGGCGGCGATCGCCTCGAGCGTCGTGCTCATGCCGACGAGGTCGGCGCCGAGGACCCCCGCCATGCGCACCTCCGCGGGCGTCTCGTAGTGGGGGCCGCGGAACTGCGCGTACACCCCTTCGTCGAGGTCGGGGTCGACCTCGCGGGCCAGCTCCCGCAGCCGGGGGGAGTAGAGATCGGTGAGGTCGACGAAGTTGGCGCCCTCGACCGGCGAGGTCGCCGTGAGGTTGATGTGGTCGCTGATGAGGACCGGAGTGCCGGGGCCCCACTCGGGGCGCAGCCCGCCGCAGCCGTTGGTGAGGACGATCGCGCGGCAGCCGGCCGCGGCCGCGGTCCGCACGGCGTGCACGACGGCTCGCACGCCGCGCCCTTCGTAGTAGTGGGTGCGGGTGCCGAAGACGAGGGCCCGCCGGCCGGACCCGGCGATGTCGACCGAGCGCATCTGCCCTGAGTGGCCGGCGACGGCCGCGGCCGCGAAGCCGGGCACCTCGGCCTGGTCGATCGTCGCGAGCGTCTCGCCGACGAGGTCGGCGGTCTGTCCCCAGCCGGAGCCGAGGACGAGGGCGACGTCGTGCTGCGCGACGCCCGTGCGCTCGGCGATGACGGCGGCCGCGTCGCGGGCGAGGTCGAAGGGGTCCTGGCTGTCGGTGTGCTCGGTCACAGGCGCAATCTACAAGGGTGGTTGGATGGGTGGTGTGACCCGAACCAGCTCAGTTGTCATCCTCGGCGGAGGTCCCGGCGGATACGAGGCGGCTCTCGTGGCCGCCCACCTCGGGGCGGCCGTCACCGTCGTCGACCGGGACGGCATCGGCGGGGCCGCCGTGCTCACCGACTGCGTCCCCAGCAAGACCCTCATCGCGACCGCCGACTACCTCGGCGGCATCGAGATCGCCGCCGACCTCGGGGTGCACCTCGAGGACCACGAGGGTGATGTCGCGACCGAGACCGTCGCGGAGCTGGCGGCGATCAACGCGCGCGTGCTCAACCTCGCGGCGGCGCAGTCCGCGGACATCACCGCCCGCCTCGAGGAGGTCGGGGTGCGGGTCGTCTCCGGCACGGGGCGGTTCACCTCGCCGAGCACGGTGACCGTCGAGACCGACGCCGGCAGCGAGGACATCGAGGCCGATGTCGTGCTCGTCAGCACGGGTGCCACCCCGCGGGTGCTGCCGACCGCGCAGCCCGACGGCGAGCGGATCCTCACCTGGCAGCAGATCTACGCCCTGCCCGATGTGCCGGAGCGGCTCGTCGTCGTCGGCTCGGGTGTCACCGGCGCCGAGCTCGCCCAGGCCTACCTCGGCCTGGGCGCCGACGTCACCCTCGTCTCCTCCCGCGAGCTCGTCCTGCCGGGCGAGGACCAGGACGCCGCCGCCGTCATCGAGGACGTCTTCCGTCGCCGGGGCATGACGGTGCTCAACCGCTCCCGCATGGCCTCGGCCGAGCGCCGCGGCGACGGCGTCGTCGTCACGCTCGAAGACGGTCGCGAGGTCGAGGGCAGCCACGTGCTCATCGCCGTGGGTGCGGTGCCCAACACGCGCGACCTCGGGCTCGAGGAGGTCGGGGTCGAGCTCAGCGAGTCGGGGCACATCGTCACCGACCGCGTCTCGCGGACGTCGGTGCGCGGCATCTACGCCGCGGGCGACTGCACCGGGGTCTTCGCGCTCGCCTCGGTGGCCGCGATGCAGGGTCGCACCGCGATGGCGCACGCTCTGGGAGACGCGGTGACCCCCCTTCGGCTGTCGGGCGTCTCCGCCAACGTCTTCACCGACCCCGAGATCGCGACGGTCGGCATCAGCGCCGCCGAGGCGGCGGACAATGCGGACGTCGAGGCCGTGATGATGCCGCTCTCGCGCAACCCGCGGGCCAAGATGCTCGGCATCACCGAGGGCTTCGTCAAGCTCTTCGCCTACCGCGGGACGGGCACGGTGCTCGGCGGCGTCATCGTCGCGCCCCGGGCCTCCGAGCTGATCTTCCCGGTGGCCCTCGCAGTCACCAACCGGCTGTCGGTCGACCAGGTCGCCTCGACCTTCACCGTGTACCCCTCGCTGACGGGCACTCTCGCGGAGGCGGCTCGTCGGCTGCACCCCCTCCACGGGGAGTGAGCTCGGCGGGCGCGCGGGTGCGGTCCCGCCGCTAGGGTCGCAGGGGGCCGATCCGCGGCCCGCGACGAAGGAGCCGAGGATGAGCAACAGCCCGCAGCAGTTCAACGGTGGCGAGTACGTCGACAAGGCGCGCGACGCGGCCCGGGACCACCCGGACCAGGCGCGCGGTGCGATCGACAAGGTCCAGGAGGCCGTCGACAAGCGCACCGGCGGCAAGTTCACGTCGATCATCGACAAGGCGGGCGACTTCGTCGAGGACAAGCTCGGTCTGCCTGAGGACAAGGCCGAGCCGAAGGGCGACGCCCAGCCCGAGGACGAGGCGACCGCCGAGTCGCCGAGGAGCCAGACTCCGGCCGAGCCGAAGCCGGAGGGGTCAACCGACGGCGGGGCCCTGCCCGGCTGAGGTCGGGCTCGCCCCCGCGGTGAGCTGCAGGTCGGCGCGGACCGTCCCGCCACCCACCGTGAGCATGCGGGTCGTGATGTCGCCGGTGCCGCGGTCCAGGGCCGTGAGCACGTAGGTGCCCTCCTTGGGCACCGGGAGGTCGTAGCGTCCGTCGGCGTCGGTGCGCATCCAGTCGACCGACCCGCCCGTGCGACGGGTGAGGACGACGGACACGTCCGCGGCCGGTCCGCCGTCGACGGCGGTCACCGTGCCCGTGACGCTCGTGCGCTCCCGCAGGACGAAGGGAGGGACCCGCCGCCCTTCTGCCAGGTCGACGTAGCCGCTCGCCGGCGCCCACCCGGGCGCCGTGACGACGAAGAGGTGCCGGATCGGGCCGCCCGTCGCCACGGAGTAGTCGCCCGCGGAGTCCGTGTGCGCCCAGTCGACGTGGGACCCCTGGCCGCCGAGGACGGTGACGACCGCGCCGCCGACGGCGTCGCCGGCGACGTCGGTGACCCGGCCGTGCACGACGTGGTCGGCGCGCTGCTCCTCGACGTCGGGCCGGGCCTCGACCTCGGCAGCCCGCTGGCGCAGGAAGGGCACGATGAGGGCTGCGCTGATCGCCGAGGCGATCGCGGCGAGGACGTAGACGAGGGCGATCGAGCCGTAGCCGGCGTGGCCGCCCGTCGCGGTGGAGGCCCCGGCGGCGAAGATCGCCGCGGTGACCGCGCTCGCGGTCGAGGTCCCGACCGAGCGCAGCAGGGTGTTGAGCCCGTTGGCCGCGGCCGTCTCGGTCACGGGCACCGAGCGCATGATGAGCGTCGGCAGCGCGGAGTAGGCCAGGGCCGTGCCGACCGTGACGACGACGGAGCCGACGACGATGGCCCCGATCGAGCCGCTCAGGGGCACGCGGACGAGGTACGACGCGGCCATGATCGAGCCGCCGACGGCGATCGCCAGCTCCGGGCCGAAGCGTCGCGTCACCCACCCGGCGAAGGGGGCGAGCAGACCGAAGGCGACCGCTGACGGGGCCATCCACAGACCGGCGTGCAGGCCGTCCAGCCCCATGCCGTAGCCGGAGTCCTCCGGTGTCTGCAGGAGCTGGGTCGACACGAGCATGTTGACGAAGAGCCCGAAGCCCATGAAGAGCGAGATCGTGTTGGCCGAGACGACGATCGGCTGGGCGGCGGTGCGGATGTCGACGAGCGGGTTGGGGATGCGCAGCTCGAGCGGTACGAAGACCGCGAGCAGGGCGCTGCCGACGCCGAAGGCGGCGAGGGTGCGGGTGTCGAGCCAGCCCCACTCCGCTCCCTTCGACACGGCGAGGAGCAGCAGGACGAGGGCGACGCTCAGCAGGACCGCCCCGCGCATGTCGAAGGCACCGGGGGAGCGGACGGTGGACTCGGCGACCGTCGCGCGCACGAGCAGGACCATGAGCAGGGCGAGCACCCCAGGGAGCCACAGCACGACGTGCCAGTCGTAGGTCTGGGCGAGGAAGCCGCCGAGGGGCAGCCCCACGCCGGCGCCGATGGCCAGGGTCGCGCTCATCAGGGCGACGGCCAGCGGCACCTGGTCCGGGTCGAGCTCGTCGCGCATCGTCGCGATGCCGACGGGGACGAGGGCCATGCCCATGCCCTGGAGCGCGCGGGCGACGATGAGGAAGGGCAGGGAGGGGGCGATACCCCCGATGGCGGCGCCGAGCGCGACGATCGCCAGGGTCACGAGGATCATCCGCCGCTTGCCGTACATGTCGGCCATGCGGGAGATGACGGGGGTGGCGACGGCGCCGGCCACGAGGGTCGCGGTCACCATCCACGAGGCATTGCCGGGGGTGGTCCCGATGAGGTCGGGCAGGTCGGGGACGAGCGGCAGGACCATCGTCTGCTGGAGCGAGACGACGGTGCCGCACAGGGCGAGCACGGCGATGACGACGCCGCCCCCGGCACGCCGGGAGGGCGTGCCGGGGGCGGCGTCGGTGCTCGCGGGAGGAGTCGTCATCAGTCCTTGATCTCGGCGAGGACCGCGCCGTTGCTCACCGTGGCGCCGACCTCGGCCTGCAGGCCGCTGATCGTGCCGGCCTTGTGCGCGTTGATGGGCTGCTCCATCTTCATCGCCTCGAGGACGACGACGAGGTCACCCTCGGCGACCTCCTGGCCCTCCTCGACGGCGACCTTGACGATCGTGCCCTGCATCGGGGCGGTGAGGCTGTCACCGGAGGCCGCCGCGCCGCCGCCGCTGCCGCCGGAGCGCTTGGGCGCCTTCTTCTTGGCGGCGCCGCCACCGCCACCGAGCGAGAGGCCGCCGGGCAGGACGACCTCGAGGCGCTTGCCGCCGACCTCGACGGTGATCTTCTGCCGCTCGCCGTCCTCCTCGGCCGCCTCGCCGACCTCGCCGCCGTAGGGCGCGATCTGGTTGTCGAACTCGGTCTCGATCCAGCGGGTGTAGACGGAGAAGGGCGCGTCACCCTCCGGCGCGAAGGCCGGGTCGCGGACGATCGCCTGGTGGAAGGGTACGACCGTCGGCATGCCGTCGACGACGAGCTCGTCGAGGGCGCGGCGAGAGCGCTCGAGAGCCTGCTGGCGGGTCGCGCCGGTGACGATGAGCTTGGCGATCATCGAGTCGAAGGCACCGGCGACGGTGTCGCCCTCCTCGATGCCGGCGTCCCAGCGGACACCGGGGCCCTGGGGGACGCGCATCTTGGTCACGGTGCCGGGGGCCGGCATGAAGTTGCGCCCGGCGTCCTCGCCGTTGATGCGGAACTCGAAGGAGTGGCCGCGGGCGACCGGGTCGTCGTAGCCGAGCTCCTCGCCGTCGGCGATGCGGAGCATCTCGCGGACGAGGTCGATGCCGGTGACCTCCTCGGTCACGGGGTGCTCGACCTGCAGGCGGGTGTTGACCTCGAGGAAGGAGATCGTGCCGTCCTGGGCGACGAGGTACTCGCAGGTGCCGGCGCCGACGTAGCCGGCCCCCTTGAGGATCGCCTTGGAGGCGCGGACGAGCTCGGCGTGCTGCTCCTCGGTGAGGAAGGGCGCGGGGGCCTCCTCGACGAGCTTCTGGTTGCGGCGCTGGAGCGAGCAGTCGCGGGTCGAGACGACGACGACGTTGCCGTGCTGGTCGGCGAGGCACTGGGTCTCGACGTGGCGCGGCTTGTCGAGGAACTTCTCGACGAGGCACTCGCCCCGGCCGAAGGCCGTGACGGCCTCGCGGACGGCCGACTCGTACAGCTCGGGGATCTCCTCCATCGTGTAGGCGACCTTGAGCCCGCGACCGCCACCGCCGTAGACGGCCTTGATGGCGATCGGCAGGCCGAACTCCTCGGCGAGGGCGACGACCTCGTCGGCGTCCTTGACCGGGTCATTGGTGCCGGGGGCCAGGGGCGCGTTGGCCTTGACCGCGATGTGCTTGGCCTTGGCCTTGTCACCGAGCGCGTCGATGGCCTGCGGGCTCGGGCCGATCCAGATCAGGCCGGCGTCGAGGACGGCCTGGGCGAAGTCGGCGTTCTCCGCGAGGAAGCCGTAGCCGGGGTGGACCGCGTCGGCGCCGGCGTCCCGGGCGACCTGCAGGAGCTTGTCCTGGAGCAGGTAGCTGTCGGCGGGCGTCTGACCGCCGAGGGCGTACGCCTCGTCGGCGACCTTGACGTGCAGGGCGTCACGGTCGGGCTCGGCGTAGACGGCGACGGAGCCGATGCCGGCGTCGGCGCAGGCACGGGCGATGCGGACGGCGATCTCGCCGCGGTTCGCGATGAGGACTTTGCTGATGGCCATGGGCCGCAGACTACTGCGTGCCTGCCACCCCCGGCGGGTCGCCCGCATCGTGGCGCCGCACACCCCCTTCGCCCACCCCCTGCGGAGGCGAAGGGGGCGCCCGTCACCTCGACCAGCCGCGGGAGTCGGTGCACTGGGTCGGGTCGTCGTAGCGCTGCCGGATCTCGTCGGCGCGGGAGCGGGCGAGGTTCCATCCGGCGAGGGTGTCCTCGTCGCCCGCGCCGTACACCTGGTGCATCGACAGCGCGCACTGCTTGATGTGCGCGGGCAGGGCGCTCGACTCGATGGTGGGCACGGCGTCGGCGGGCAGGCTGCTGAGGTACCAGGTGTCGATCTTGCCCGTGGCCTGCCACCGCTCGATGTTGCGGTCGGCGACCCAGGCATTCGTGTTGCCGACGGTGCCGACGATGGTGAGCACGGCGGCCGCGACGAGGCCCGTGCGGCCGAGCCAGCGCCGCGTCGGGGTGAAGAGGGAGACGAGCACCGCGAGGACGACGAGCCCGAGCCAGATCTCGAAGAGGTCGGCGTTGATCCGCAGCGTCGTGTAACCGTAGGCGTCCTGGTAGAGCGCCATGCGGCGCAGCGCGGAGGCGACGACGAGCAGGGTGAGGACGCACAGGGTCGCGTTCATGGCGGTCATGACCCGACGGTCGCGCTGGGTGCTCGCGCGGCCGAGCGCTCGAACCCCGGCGACGAGCAGCAGGGCGAGCGCGGTGGCGACGGTGAGCTGGCCGAAGCCCTGCCGGGCCGACTCGGCATAGGTCACGCCCGCGGTGCGCACGACGTAGTCGTGCCCGCCGACGACCGCCGCGGCCTGGGCGATGACGAAGGCGACGAAGATGGCGATGACGACGCCGAGCGGGACCTGCCACTCGCGCTCCGGGATGCGCGGCGACAGGCGTGCCCCGTCGACGGTCGGCGGGTTGATCGCGAGGTAGAGACCGGCGAGCGTGACGCCGGCGAAGAAGACGAGCACGAAGACCCGGAAGATCGCCATGTCGCTGATGTCGGGCACGAGGGCCGACGCCCACGAGCCGAGGACGGCGTCGGCGGAGGCGAGCAGCCCGCCGAAGACGAGCAGCAGGGCGAGGCTCACGACGGCCGTGCGCAAGATGGACCAGGCGCTGCCCCGGCGGGCGAGGACGCGGATCGTCCTGTCGAGCAGGGGGAGCCCGCGCAGCGCGGAGAGCGGCCAGGCGATGACCGACGCGGCGATCCCGCCGACCGTGCGCGCATCGGTGCACGCGGTCGCGGCGAGCACCCCGGCGACGGCGACGGCGAAGAAGCTCATCACCGGGTCGTCGCGCAGGATCGTCGTCAGGCCGAGGGGAAGGGCCAGCGCTGCGGTGACCCACGACCACGGCTTCGCCCGGCGGGGCGAGGCGAGCCACAAGGCGGCACCACCGGCGGTGAGCACGACGAGCAGCCCGAGCCCGATCGCATTGCCCGGCAGCAGGATCGCGGCGAGCAGGCCGACGGCGAGGGCGGCGAGCAGCAGCCGCGGCTGCCCCTGCGTGACCCGCTCGGGCCACCACCGCGACAACGAGAGCCCCGTTCCCTGCCCTTCGAGACGGCGCTGGCGCGCCTCCTCAGGACCCGGTGCGAGGCCGTTCGCGGCCGAGCCTCGAAGGGAGGGCGCGGATCCTGCAGTCATCGTGGGCTCCTGAGTGGTGGTCGTGGTGAGCGGTGCCGGCGAAGGGAAGGCCGGCGGGGTGAGCGGGAGGTGGAGCTCGAGCCGGGCCCCCGCGTCGGCGCCCAGGGCGCGGATCGTGCCGCCGTGCATCGAGGCGACCCACGCGGCGATGGCCAGGCCGAGGCCGGTGCCACCCCCTTCGTCCTCTCCGGGACCGAAGCGGTGGAAGAGCCGCTCCGCCCGCTCCGGGGTCAGGCCGGGTCCGTCGTCGGCGACGGTGAGGGTCCACGCGTCGCCGGCGGCGCGGGCGGTGAGGGTGACGGTGCCGCCGCTCGGGCTGTGCCGCACCGCGTTGTCGAGGAGGTTGGCGGTGACCTGGGCGAGGCGGGCACGGTCGCCGGTGACGACGAGGTCGCCGGGCTCGACGTCGGCGACGAGCGCGACGTCCCGGCCCTGGAGTGTGGTCTCGCCGATGGCGTCGTCGAGCAGGTCACCGACGCGGATCCGGCTGGGGGAGAGGGGGATTCCCCTGCCGTCGGGCCGGGAGAGGTCGAGCAGGTCGGTGACGAGCGAGCCGAGGCGCTCTGACTGGGCGAGGGCGGCGCGCAGGGTCGCCTCGTCGGGGGTGGTGACGCCGTCGGCGAGATTTTCGAGCAGGGCCTGCTGGGCCGACAAGGGCGTGCGCAGCTCGTGGGCGACGGTGGCGACGAGACGTCGCCGGTGCTCCTCGCCCTGCTCCAGCTCGGCGGCCATGCTCGCGAAGGCACGCGCCAGCTCGCCGATCTCGTCCTGGCTCGACGTCGTGATCCGGGCGCCGTAGTCCCCCTTCGCCATCCGCCGTGCGGCATCGGTCATCTGGGTGAGCGGGGTCGTCATGCCGGTCGCCAGCCAGCGGGTGACGACGAGGGCGAGGCCGATCGTCGCGGGCAGGCCGATCCACAGGGGGACCCCGGCATCGGTGCCGACCGTGCCGACGACGGCCGCGACGACGACGCTCACGCCGACGAGGACGGCGAGCCGGGTGCGGATCGAGGTGAGCTCGAGCAGGGGAGCGGAGCGGTTCATCGGTCGCTCCCGTCGTCGAGGGCGTAGCCGACGCCGTGGACCGTACGGATCCGGTGGCTGCCGACCTTGGCCCGCAGCGACTTGACGTGGCTGTCGAGGCTGCCGCGGCCCAGGCCGTCGTCCCAGCCCCACAGGTCGGCGACGATCCGCTCGCGGCGAAGCACCGCGCCGAGCTCGCGGGCGAGCAGGGCGAGCAGGTCGAACTCCGTCGGCGTGAGGTGGACGGCGTGGCCGTCGACGGTGCACCGCCGGGTGCGCTCGTCGAGGGTGAGCCCGGCGTGGTGGGTGATCGTCTCGTCGGGGCGCCCGAGCTCGGCGGCGCGCTCGACGCGGCGCAGCAGGGCCCGGACCCGGGCGACGACCTCGCGCATGCGAAATGGCTTGGTGAGGTAGTCGTCGGCGCCGACCCCGAGCCCGACGATGATGTCGCTCTCGTCGTCGCGGGCGGTGAGCATGAGCACCGGCACGGGGCGGTCGGCCTGGATCCGGCGGCACACCTCGAGTCCGTCGAACCCGGGCAGCATGAGGTCGAGCACGACGACCGCGGGGTCGTGCTCGGCGTGGGCGGCGACCGCCCCCGGGCCGTCGTGCGCCCGCACCACCTCGAAACCCTCCGCCGTGAAGCGGTCGGCCAGGGTCTGGTTGATCGTCGGGTCGTCCTCGACGACGAGCACGCACGGTGCGGGAGCGGTCATGGGATCAGGCTAGGCAGCCGCACCGGTGGATCCCCGGGACGAGATCTGGAGATCCTCTGCAGATCCGCCCGCCCCCGGACCCGCATTTCCCTAGGGAAATGACGGCAGGGGTGGTGATTTCCCTAGGGAGATGCGGTGGAGGGTGCGCATTTCCCTAGGGAGATGACGGCAGGGGTGGTGATTTCCCTAGGGAGATGCGGTGGACGAAGGGGGAATCAGCCCACCGGCAGGCGGGAGACGAACTGCCGCAGCTGCTCGATGTTGCGCACCTCGTGCATGTCGACGACCTCGGCGTAGCGACTGGCCACGGAGTCGCCCGTGTCCCACATGCGCTCCGCCTCCGGGTTGAGCCAGGCGGCGTAGCGGGCCTGGGAGACGAGGATGCGCAGGCGGTCGATGCGCGGGTCGGTGCCGTTGGTCCGCGCGTCACCGAGGATCAGCACCGTCGAGCGCGGCCCGATGGCGTCGAGGTGGTGCTCGACGGCGTCCTCGAAGGCCGCGCCGTAGTCGCTCGACCCGTGCCAGCGGGTCATCTGTGCCTCGCGAGCCACCCGCTCGCTGATGTCCTCGCCGACCTGCGCCTCGCGGACCAGCTCGGTGATGTCGTCGCACGTGTTGACGAAGCCGATGAACCGCACCCGGCGGAAGACTCCGGCGAGTGACTGCAGGAGCAGCATCGTGAAGCGCGAGAAGCCCGCCACCGACCCGGACATGTCGCACAGCAGGACGATGTCGGCCCGGCTGCGGGTGCGGCGCTTGTAGGCCGGGCGCACCGGCACCCCACCGGTCGACATCGCCGCGCGCAGCGTGCGCCGGATGTCGATGGTGCCCCGCGACTGCCGCCGCTGGCGGGCGGCGAGCTTGGCCGCGAGCTTGCGCGACAGGGGCGCGATGACCGCGTGCAGCTCGGCCGCCTCGGTCTTGCCGGTGAGCAGGAAGTCCTTGCGCTCCAAGGGGTCTCGCACGCCGTAGCGCGAGATGCGGTCGCGTCCGCGGACCTCGGCGTTGCGCCGCGCCGACTCGGTCTCGACCTTGCGCCGGAAGGCGCCGACGCGGTGGCGGATCTCGTCGCGGTCGTAGCGGTCGCTCAGCTGCTCGGGCCGCCAGGCGCTGCCCGCGCCCCCGCCGCCGCTGCCGGTGGCGCCGCCGCTCCCTTCGCCCGATCCGCCCGAGCCCTCGCCGGACCCGCCGGTGACGTCGCCGGCGTCGCGGGCCCGCTGCAGGGCCGCCGCGATCGCGGTCTGCGGGGCGAGACGCTCGATCGTCTGGTTGGCCGACCACCCACCGGTCGACGACTCGTTGGCCAGCCGGCCCAGCTCGGCCACGGCACGGGCCGCGAGCCGATCGAGCTCACGCTCGTCGCCGCGGGCGAGGGCGTCGACGAGGTCGTCACGCAGACGGGCGGCGCGCTCGCGGGCCCCCTTCGTGTCGGTCGGCGCCGGGTCCTCGGCCTCACCGACGCGACCGCCGACGGCGGCGGGGAAGTGGATGTCGAAGAGCTGGTCGAAGACCGTCCGGTCGGCCGAGCGGCGCATCATCGTCGCGGCGAGTCCGGTGCGCAGGCGCTCGCGGTCGTCGAGGCCGAGCGCCCTTGCGGCAGAGGCGGCGTCGGCCACCTCTGAGGTCCCGACCGTCACGCCGTGCCGGCGCAGCGCCCGGGCGAGGTCGACGAGCCGCTCGCCGAGCGGGTCAGGCGAGGGCACGGTCCAGGTCCAGGGTCTGCACCGCGAGCTCGATGTCCTCGCGGTGCTTGAGGACGACGCCGAGGGTCGAGCGCACGAGCTCCGGCTGCAGCTCGCCGTCGGTGCCCAGGCTGACGAGCGTGCGGGCCCAGTCGATGGTCTCGGCGACCGAGGGCGACTTGCGCAGCCGCATATCGCGCAGCGCGCCGACGAGCCGCACGACGGAGGCAGCGAGCGTCTCGTCGAGGTCGGGCACCGTCAGACGCACGATCCGCAGCTCGAGGTCGGACTCGGGGTAGTCGATGTGCAGGTAGAGGCAGCGGCGGCGCAGGGCCTCGGACAGCTCACGGGTCGCGTTGGAGGTCAGGACGACGAAGGGGGTCTGGCTCGCCCTGATCGTGCCGAGCTCGGGCACGGTCACCTGGAAGTCGGAGAGCACCTCGAGCAGCAGACCCTCGATCTCGACGTCGGCCTTGTCGAGCTCGTCGATGAGCAGGACCGTCGGGTGCTCGTTGCGGATCGCGGTGAGCAGCGGGCGGGAGAGGAGGAACTCGTCGGTGAAGATGTCCTCCTTGACCGAGGTCCAGTCCGCCTCGTCGGCGCCCGCGGAGTCGTGGTGGGCGCCGGCTGCGGTGATGCGCAGCAGCTGCTTGGCGTGGTTCCACTCGTAGAGGGCGCGCGCCTCGTCGACGCCCTCGTAGCACTGCAGGCGCACGAGCTCGCCGTCTGTCGCTGCCGACACGGCGGCGGACAGCGCGGTCTTGCCGACACCGGCAGGCCCCTCGATGAGCAGCGGTTTGCCGAGCTGGTCGGCGAGGTAGACGGTCGTCGCGATCTCGTCGGAGGCAAGGTAGCCGTGCTCGGCCAGGCGCGCCGTGACGTCGTCGACCGAGGTGAAGCGGGGGGTGTGCGTCATGCTCGCAGTCTGCCCGACCGCGTCCGTCGGTAGCGTGTGCCCCCATGAGCCCGAGGGTGATCCACACCGCACAGGCGCTCGTCGACGTCGTCGTCGAGGTGCCCGACCTGCCTCGCCGCGGCGGCAACTCGATGGCCACATCCGTGGCGCGCTACGCCGGGGGAGCGACGACGATCCTGGTCGCCGCCGTGCGCTCCGGCGCCGCGGCCGTCCACGCAGGGGCCCACGGTCGCGGCCCGAACGGCGACCTCGTCCGCGAGACCCTCACTGCCGACGGCGTCACGCTCTCGGCTCCCGTCGTCGAGGACCTCGACACCGGTGTCTGCATCGTCATGGTCGAGCCCTCCGCGGAGCGGACCTTCGTCACGACGCAGGAGGCCGAGCGGCACATCAGCGTCGAGTCGCTCGCGACGAGTGCGCCGGTCGCGGGGGGACCTCGTGTGCGTCAGCGGCTACAGCCTCGTCGGCCGCACCTGCGACCCGCTGGTGACCTGGCTGGAGTCCCTGCCAGACGACGTCCTCGTCGTCCTCGACCCCGGAGCGGTCTTCGCGGAGCTGGAGCCCTCCCTTCGCGCCCGGGTCGTCGCGCTCACCGACGTCTGGACCGGCAATGCCGAGGAGTCCGAGGACTTCGGTGGCGCGAAGGGGATGGCGCCGGCGGCCGAGGCCGTCGCCGCACTGCTGGAGCCCGGTGCCGTCGCCGTCGTCCGCGACGGCGAGCAGGGGTGCGCCGTGCACGCCGACGGCGTGACGAGCGTCGTGCCCGGCTACCCCGAGACCCCCGTCGACACCAACGGCGCGGGCGACACCCACACCGGCGTGCTCCTCGCGGAGCGGGCGAAGGGGGCTACCTGGCCCGACGCCTGCCGCCGCGCCAACGCCGCCGGGGCCATCAAGGTGACCCGCAAGGGGCCGACGTCCGCGCCGACGGCCGCGGAGATCGACGCCTATCTCGCCGCTCGCTCCTGACCTCGACCCTGCCTCAGCGGGCGTCGAGCTCGGTGCGGCAGCGCTGCTCGAAGGTGTCGAGCTCGGCGAGTGCGTCGTCGAGGTCGCGCCGCCGCTGCTCCAGGTCCGCGCGGCGCTCGTCGATCTGGCCGAGCACGTACTCGAGCTGGCTGCGGCGCCCGCGCGGTGCGTCGTAGAGGTTGATGATCTTGGCGATCTCGTCGAGGGGGAAACCGAGCCGCTTGCCGCGCAGCACCAGGCCCAACCGCGTGCGGTCGCGCCGGTGGAAGAGGCGGGTCGTGCCCTGCCGCTCGGGCGAGACGAGGCCGATGTCCTCGTAGTGCCGGACCGTGCGCGTGGTGATGCCGAACTCGTCGGCGACCTCGCGGATCGTCCAGGTCCGCGCGTGCTCGTCGGGAGCATCCGCGCCCGGGGGAGTGGCCCCCTTCGTCCGGCTTGTCATGACCCGAGATGATGCTTTACGTTGACGTCAACGTCAAGCAATGGTGCTGCCGGTGACCCCGGGGTGCCGGGAGAGGTCGGGCATGTTCGAGCTGTCGCAGGACCACGAGGACTTCCGCGCGAGCGTGCGCGACTTCGCCGAGCGCGAGGTGGAGCCGCACGTGGCCCAGTGGGACAAGGACCACCACCTGCCGCTCGAGGTCGTGCACCGCATGGGCGACCTCGGCCTCTTCGGCCTCGTCGTCCCCGAGCGCTGGGGTGGCTCCGCCGAGACCGACGACGGCGTCGTCCAGTCCGACTTCACCGCGCTGTGCGTCGCGATCGAGGAGCTCGGCCGCATCGACCAGTCCATCGGCATCACGCTCTCCGCCGGCGTGGGCCTGGGCATCAACCCGATCCTCACCTACGGCACCGACGAGCAGCGTGACCGCTGGCTCCCCGACCTCGTCGCCGGCCGCGCCCTGGCCGGCTTCGGCCTCACCGAGCCCGACGCCGGCTCCGACGCCGGTGGCACCCGCACCACGGCCACCCGCGACGGCGACGAGTGGGTCATCAACGGTGCCAAGTCCTTCATCACCAACTCCGGCACCGACATCACCTCCCTCGTCACCGTCACCGCGCGCACCGGCACGACCGCCGAGGGGCGTGCCCAGATCTCGGCGATCATCGTCCCGAGCGGCACCCCCGGCTTCACCGTCGAGGAGCCCTACGACAAGCTCGGCTGGCACATCTCCGACACCCACGGGCTGAGCTTCGACGGTTGCCGCGTGCCCGCCGACCACATCGTCGGGGAGGAGGGGCAGGGCTTCCGGCAGTTCCTCAAGACCCTCGACGACGGCCGGATCGCTATCTCCGCGCTCGCCACCGGACTGACCCAGCGGATGCTCGAGCTGGCCACCGACTACGCCCGGACCCGCACCTCCTTCGGCCGGCCGATCGGCGCCAACCAGGGCGTGAGCTTCCAGATCTCCGACCTCGCCGTCATGGCCGAGACCTCGCGCGTGCTCACCTACAAGGCGGCCTGGCTCAAGGACGAGGCCGACCGCGGTCGCCGCTCGGCCAGGGAGGTCGCCCGCGCCGCCTCGATCGCCAAGCTCTACACGTCGGAGGCCGCGGTGAGCGCCACGCGCATCGCGACGCAGGTCTTCGGCGGCAACGGATTCATGGAGGAGTACCCCGTCGCCCGCTTCTACCGCGACGCCAAGATCCTCGAGATCGGCGAGGGCACCTCCGAGGTGCAGCGCATGGTCATCGCCCGCCACCTCGGCCTGCCGGTCTGAGCCGGCCCGGACGGAGGGAGTCACCCCGTGAGCAGCTACCCCACCGACCCCAAGGTCGAGGACGTCCGTCGTCGCATCCGCGCCGCGCACGACGCCTCCGAGCGGCCCACCGACAAGGCCGCGGCCAAGCTCGAGGCCCAGGGCAAGCTCTACGTCCGCGACCGCATCGCGCTGCTCGTCGACGAGGGCTCCTTCGTCGAGGACGGGCGCTATGCCAACGCGCTGGCCGCCGGTCTGCCGGCCGACGGCGTCGTCACCGGCCGCGGCCTCGTCGACGAGCGGCCGGTCATCGTCATCGCCAACGACCCGACCGTCAAGGCGGGCTCGTGGGGTGCCCGCACGGTGGAAAAGATCGTGCGCGCCACCGAGACCGCGCTGCGCGAGGAGCTGCCGGTCTTCTGGCTCGTCGACTCCGCGGGCGCGCGGATCACCGATCAGGTCGAGATGTTCCCCGGCCGTCGCGGGGCCGGCCACATCTTCCACAACCAGGTCGCCCTGTCGGGCAAGGTCCCGCAGATCTGCTGCCTCTTCGGCCCGAGCGCCGCGGGCGGCGCCTACATCCCCTCCTTCACCGACCTCGTCATCATGGTCGAGGGCAATGCGTCGATGTACCTCGGCAGCCCGCGCATGGCCGAGATGGTCGTCGGCGAGCGGGTCTCCCTCGAGGAGATGGGCGGGGCGCGCATGCACTGCACCGTGAGTGGCGTCGGCGACGTGCTCGTCGCCGACGACGCGGAGGCGATCGAGGCCGCTCGCCTGTGGCTGAGCTACCTCCCGCTCAACTGGCGCGGTGACCTCCCTTCGTACGAGCCGGAGGCGCCCGCGGCACCCCTGACGGCCGCGACGATCCCCGAGCGCGAGTCGCAGCCCTTCGACATCCACGACGTCATCGACGGCCTCGTCGACGACGACTCCTTCTTCGAGGTCAAGGAGCTCTTCGCGCCGGAGCTGGTCGTCGGCCTCGGCCGCATGGCCGGCGAGACCGTCGGCATCGTCGCCAACAACTCGATAGCCAAGGGCGGCGTGCTCTTCACCGACAGCGCCGACAAGGCGGCGCGCTTCATCTGGCTGTGCGACGCCTACTCGATCCCGCTGATCTACCTCGCGGACGTCCCCGGCTTCATGATCGGCTCCGAGGTCGAGCGCGGCGGCATCATCCGGCACGGCGCCAAGATGGTCTCGGCCGTGGCGTCGGCCACCGTCCCGCAGTTCTGCGTCATCGTCCGCAAGGCCTACGGTGCCGGCCTCTACGCGATGGGCGGGCCGGGCTTCGCCCCCGACGCGACGATCGCGCTGCCCACCGCCCGCATCGCCGTCATGGGCCCCGAGGCAGCGGTCAACGCGGTGTACGCCAACAAGATCGCGCAGATCGAGGCCGACGAAGGGGAGGCCGCCCGCGACGACTTCATCGCCGCCCGTCGGGCCGAGTACGAGGAGGATGTCGACCTCGAGCGACTGGCCGCCGACCTGGTGCTCGACCAGGTCATCGAGCCCGAGCAGCTGCGCGACGAGCTGCTCGCGCGTCTGCGGCACGCCCGCGGCCGCGACCGGACCTTCTCGGAGCGCCGGCGGGGGATCCCGCCCGTCTGACCCCGCGACGATTCTCGGGTCACCCGAGAAACCTCCCCTTCGCAAGGGTTTCAAACTCTTGCGAAGGGGAGGTTTTCCGGGTCACCCGGAAAGCGCGGGGTGGGCGAGGTGTGCGTGACGGTCGTCCCACCGTGCACACGCTGCACGACCCCGACTTCGTAGTTACCGTTGGGTAACCAACGTTCCCCCTGACGAAGGACGCCCCATGAAGAAGTGCTGGACCTCATCCGTCGCGGCCGTCGCCTGCGCGATCGGCCTCGTCGCCTCGGCCGGCTCCGCCGGAGCCGCCACCAACGACCCGCTCCGCTCCGACCTGTGGGGTCTCGACCAGGTCAGGGCCGAGCAGGCCTGGTCCTCGAGCCGCGGTGAGGGCGTCGTCGTCGCGGTCGTCGACACCGGTGTCGACCTCGGTCACCCCGACCTCGCCGGCCGCCTCGTGCCCGGTGCCGACTTCGTGTGCGGCGAGGTCAAGGGTTCCTGCGGCGACGGTGGTTGGAAGGGCCAGGACGGTGTGGGCCAGGAGTCCGACGTCCACGGCACCCACGTCGCCGGGACCATCGTCGGCAGCGCCGACAACGGCATCGGGGTCGCCGGCGTGGCCCCCGACGCCAAGGTCATGCCGATCAAGGTCCTCGAGGACGGCTCCGGGGCCAACGAGGACATCGCGGAGGGCATCCGCTACGCCGCCGACCACGGTGCCGACGTCATCAACCTCAGCCTCGGCGGCCTGCCCGGCACCCAGATCTTCTCCATCTTCGGTCTCGACACGACGATGAAGGACGCGATCCAGTACGCCCGCGACAAGGGCACGCTCACGGTCGCCGCTGCCGGCAACACCTCGACGCTGCTGTGCAACGACCCCGCCTTCAGCAGCGACTCGATCTGCGTCGGTGCCACGGACCGCAACGAGCTGAAGTCCTACTTCTCCGAGCTGCCGGTCACCTTCCGGGGCAAGGGCGTCGCGGGTCCCGGTGGCTCCGGGCGACTCCTCGGCGGGCCCTGCTCCGACGACATCATCTCCACCGTCCCGCGGGGCACCGGCACCGACGAGTGCGGCGAGGGCAAGGACTACGCCGCCTTCGCCGGCACGTCGATGGCGACGCCGCACGTCGCCGGTGTGGCCGCGATCCTCTTCGGCCAGGGCCGCAGCCTCGACAACGTCGAGCAGGCGATCCTCTCGACCTCGAGGCACCCGCTCTTCGGCACCCGCGGCGGCTTCAGCGCGCTCTACGGTCGCGGCATCGTCGACGCCCGGGCGGCGGTCGCCTACCCGCGCGACTGAGCCGACGCCACCGTCCACCAGTCGACCCCGAGGTCGGCGAGCAGGCGGCGCAGCAGCGGCAGGCACAGCCCGATGACCGTGCTCGGGTGCCCCTCGATCGCGTCGACGAAGGGGGCGGCCAGCCCGTCGAGCGTGAAGCCGCCCGCGACGTGCAGCGGCTCACCGGTCGCGACGTAGCCGTCGATCTCCGCATCCGACGCCCCAGCGAAGTGCACCCGTGCACTCGCCGGGGCGCCGGCGCTCCTGCCGGTGGGCAGGTGGACCACGTGGTGACCGGTGTGCAGCACACCGGTCCGGCCGCGCATCGCCGACCAGCGCTCGCGGGCGACCTCGGCCGTGCCGGGCTTGCCGTGGACCCGCCCGTCGAGCTCGAGGACGGAGTCGCAGGCGATGACGAGGTCGGTCCCGGCGGGTAGGCGAGAGGCGACGGACTCTCCCTTCGCCTCGGCCAGCAGCTGCGCCAGCGTGCCGGGGGAGACGTGGGGGTCGCGTTGGCGGGCCGCCGCCTCGACGGCCGGCTCGTCGACGTGGCTCACGACGACCTGCGGGTCGAGCCCGCACGCACGCAGCAATGCCAGACGAGCGGGTGAGGCGGAGGCGAGGACGACGGAGGTCATGGCCACATCATCGCCCCTTGCCAGTAACTGACCGGTAGGTAACCATGAGACCCACCGCCACACCGACGACGTCGTCCGCCAGGGGGCACCACACCTGTCCGGAGGACCGCACCCTCCCTGACAGACAGGACCTGCATGACCTCCATGACCAAGCGCGCCGTCGCGGCCGCGGCCCTCGCCGTCGCCGTCACCCTTCCGCTGGCCGGGACCGCCTCCGCCGACCACCGGGACGTCCCGGGCACCCTAGGCGCGCGCACCCTCACCAACACGCCGGAGCCGACGCGCCCGGCCTTCTACGAGCCGCCCGCCACCATCCCCTCGACGCCCGGGACGCTCATCCGCAGCGAGCCCGCCCCGCTCCTGCTCGACCCGCTGGGGCTGTCCTCGAGCGTGGTCACCGCCACGCGGGTCATGTACTCCTCGACCGACGGCCAGGGCCGCCCGATCGCGGTGACCGGCACCGTCTTCGTGCCCAAGACCACCTACCGCGGCTCCTCCGCCCGCCCGCTGATCTCCTACGCCCCCGGGACGCAGGGCATGGGCGACTCCTGCGCCCCGTCGCGGCAGATGGAGAGCCTCGTCGAGTACGAGGGCATCGGGATCACCCCCGCGGTCGCCCGCGGGTACGCCGTCTCGATCACCGACTACCAGGGGCTCGGCACCGCCGGCACCCACACCTACATGGTCCGTGAGGCCCAGGGCCGCGCCGTGCTCGACATGGCGCGCGCCACCAAGAACCTCAAGGGCAGCGGCATCACGGCCAGCAACCCGATCGGCCTCATGGGCTACTCGCAGGGTGGCGGCGCGGCCGGTGCGGCCGCGGAGCTGGCCGGCAGCTACGCACCCGAGCTGAACATCAAGGGCTCGGCCATCGGTGCGCCCCCGGCCGACCTGGGCAAGGTCGGCAAGAACATCGACGGCTCGCTCTACTTCGCCTTCGCGACCTTCGCCCTCCTCGGGGTGGCCCAGTCCGAGGGGATCGACCCCAACCCGCACCTCAACGCCGCGGGCAAGGAGTTGGCCTCGCAGGTCGAGAACGACTGCGTCTTCGACCTCTTCAACTACGCCTTCAAGGACTCGGGCACGTACACGACGAGTGGCAAGAAGCTCTCTGCCTTGCTCGACGAGCAGCCCTTCCGGGCTGCCGTGGAGCGTCAGCGCATCGGTCGCCTCAAGCCCAACGCGCCGGTGCAGATCAACCACGCCATCCTGGACGACACGATCCCCTACGCGGTGGGCAAGCAACTCGGTAGCGACTGGTGCGACAAGGGCACCCGCGTGACCTTCAACGCCGGCCTGACCCCGACCCACGTCGGCGGGATGGTGCCGCACGTGGCGAAGTCCATGCTCTTCTTCGAGGACCGCTTCGCCGGGCGCAACCAGGTCAACTCCTGCTGGCGTCTGTGATCCACCGGACCTGATGACGAAGGGGGTGGCACCGGCCGGTGCCACCCCCTTCGTTATCCCCTGCAGAGGTCAGGAGAAGGCGGCACCGGTGATCGCGTCGGTCAGCCCGTCGGCGACCCGACCGCCGTCGAGCGTGAGCACCAGGGTGCCCCCGCCCTTGTTGCGGTAGGTGACCGTCGACGCGGTGCTCGAGACTCGAGCCCAGCGCGGGCCGCCGGTGCCCCAGTCGTCGTACAGGGTGCGCATGACCTCGTCGGTCGAGTAGTCCCAGGCGCTCGGGTCGTCCTTGCCCCAGGCCCGGATCATGGCGTCGGCGTAGTCGGTGACCGACCGGGGCAGCCCGACGGCGTCGGTGGGTGTCTCGGTGGGCGTGCTCGTGGGTGCCGGGCCGAGGTCGGCGCCCACGACCGCGTGCTCCCTGCCGGATGAGGCCGCGGCCTCGTCGACGAGGACCGCGAGCGAGCGACCGGAGGAGTTGGTGTAGCGCACCCGGGTCCGCGCCCCCTCGACGGTGCTGCTGCGCCGCTGCCACGACGTGCCGCCCAGGGCCGAGACGCCGAAGAGGTCGGACACCGTCGCACTGGTGGCGTAGCGACCGGCCTTGTCCCGGTCGCCGGCGCCCCAGGCCCGGACGAAGCCGTCGGCGTAGGCCCTCGTGCCGCGGGGGAGCGACCGGTCGTCGTCGGTGGCGGGGGCCGCGGTCGTGTCGGGCGCACCGCGGGTGGACGTGGGTGCCGGTTGGCCGGGTGAGGGCGAGGCGGGGGGAGTGTCGCTCTGCGTCGAGCCTCCCGACGGGGTGATCGTCGTCGTGCTCGGCGCATTGCTCGTCGAGCTCGAAAAGGTGACGGTGACCGTGTCGGGGCCGGTGTCGGTGGGCTCGGACCCACCCGGTGAGCAGGCTGTGGCAGCCACGCAGACGGCGACGACGAGGGACCCCCTGGTGAGCTTCACCCTCCGATGGTAGGTCTGCCCGGTGCCCGCAGCGCGGGCACGAGTACTCATCCCAGGTCGAGCAGCGCGGTGCGCAGGGTGTCGAGCCCGACGCTGCCCACGTCGAGCGCGCGGCGGTGGAAGTCACGCAGGTCGAAGTCGGCGCCCTGGCGGCGCTCGGTCTCGGCGCGCAGCTGCAGCCACAGCCGCTCACCGATCTTGTAGCTCGGCGCCTGGCCCGGCCAGCCGAGGTAGCGGTCCAGCTCGAAGCGCAGGAAGCCCTCGTCCATGTTGGCGTGCGCGGAGAGGAAGTCCCAGGCCTTGTCGTAGGTCCAGACGCCGCCGCCGACCTCGGCCGGCGCCTCGAAACCGCAGTGCACGCCGATGTCGAGGACGACGCGGGCCGCGCGCAGCGACTGCCCGTCAAGCAGACCCATCCGGTTGCCGGGGTCGTCCATGTGCCCGAGCTCGGCCATGAGCCACTCGGCGTAGAGGGCCCACCCCTCGCCGTGACCGGAGGTCCACGAGGCCAGTCGACGCCAGCGGTTGAGCAGCTCCTTGCGGTGCACCGTCTGGCCGACCTGGAGGTGGTGGCCGGGCACACCCTCGTGGTAGACGGTCGTCAGCTCGCGCCAGGTGCCGAAGTCCGTGACCCCCTTGGGCACCGACCACCACATGCGGCCGGGGCGGGAGAAGTCGTCGCTCGGCCCCGTGTAGTAGATGCCCCCGGTCTCGGTCGGCGCGATGCGGCACTCGATGGTGCGCACCGGCTCGGGGATGTCCAGGTGCGGCGCGAGCAGGTCGATGGCCTCGTCCGCGGTGCGCTGCATCCACGCCTGCAGGGCCGCGGTGCCGTGGAGCTGGTAGCGCGGGTCGGCGTCGAGGGCGGCGACGGCCTCCTTGACGCTCGCGCCGGGGCGGACCTGCTGGGCGACATCATCCATGTGGGCGGTGATCCGGGCGAGCTCCTCCTGGCCCCAGGCGTAGGTCTCCTCGAGGTCGATGGTCGCGCCAAGGAAAGACCTCGAGTGGAGCTGGTAGGTCTCGCGACCGCAGGCGTCGGACCGGGGAGCCTTGTCGCGCAAGGGCTGCAGTCGCGTGGCGAGGTCGCGGTAAGCCTCCGCGGCGCTCCCAGCGGCGCGGCGCAGGTCGGTGGCGACGGACTCGGGCAGCGGCGCCCCGCCGTCGAGCCGAGCCCCGTCGGCGAGGCCGGCGAAGTACCCGTCGGGTGCCGTGAGGTCGGTGCACTGCTCGATGCACCGCTCGTACTGCCGAAGGGGGGGCGATGTCCCCCTTCGTCGCGGCGGCGGTGAGCGAGGCGGTCCACTGCTCGAGGGCGGCGGGCACGCGGGTGAGTCGGGTCGCGATCGTCGACCAGTCGTCGGGCGTCGCGGTCGCCATGATGTCGAAGACATCGCGGACGGCCTGCATCGGCGACGCGATGACGTTGATCTCCTGCAGGTCCAGGCCGGCGGCGTGCACCTCCTCGGCCAGTCCGAGGCGCTCGCGCATCGCCTCGAGGGTCACCCGGTCGACGTCGTCGACGGGGGCGGCCTCGTCGAGCGCGGCGAGGGTGCGCCGCCGCAGCCGTGATGCGGCGGCGAGACCGTCGGGGGAGAGGTCGTCGATCTCGCTCTCGTGGCCGGGCAGCCCGCGGTAGGTCGCGGTGAGCGGGGAGAGCTCCACCTCGGCGTCGAGGTGCGCCTCGGCGATGCGGTCGATCGTCGTCTGCGGGCGGGGCTGCTCGGTGGTCACCGAGGCGACGTTACCTCGCTGTCCGGGCGAGCGCGCTCAGACGAGGGTGCCGTCGACGAAGCACCACCGCCACGCCTCGCCGGGCTCGAGCGACCGCATGACCGGGTGACCGCTCTGCTCGAAGTGCGCGGTGGCGTGCCCGTGCGAGGAGTCGCAGCAGCCGACGTGCCCGCAGCTGAGGCAGACCCGCAGGTGCAGCCAGGTCAGACCGTCGGCGAGGCACTCCTCGCAGCCCTCGGCGTCGCGCGGCGCGATGCACTCGGGCAGACGGGCCTGGTGCTCGCACTCGCCGGTGATCCGCTCGGGCGCGCGCAGCGGAGCGTCGCGCACCGCGTCGGCCCGGTCACCGATCGACACGAGTGTCGACTCCTCGACGTCGAGCGCCGCGAGGACCTCGCCGAGGACCTCGCGGTCGACGAGGCCGGCGTCCCGGATGCGCAGCAGCTCGGTGCGCTCGGCCTCGAGCATCGGCAGCCGCAGGCGACGGTAGGCATCGCTCGGCGACTCCGCGTCGCCCCGGCCGAGCCGCTCCCAGACCCGGTTGACCCGCATCCGGGCCTGCTGCTGCAGCCGCTCGACGGCGCCGTCGTCGTGGTCGGGCAGCTCGTCGAGACGTCGCAGCCCGGCCCCGACCGCGGCCTGGATGACGGTGGCCTCCTGCAGGGCGTCCTCCCGCGGGTCGGGTCCGCGCACCCCGAGGGCACGCGAGAGCGTCGGCAGCGTCGTGCCCTGGAGCAGGAGCGTCCCGATCGTCACGACCATGGCGATGAGCACGAGCGTGGGGCGGTGCGGTGTCTCCGGCGGCAGCAGCAGTGCAGCGGCCAGCGTCACGACCCCGCGCATCCCCGCCCAGCTGACGACGACCCCTTCGCTGCGCGGGGAGAGGACCTCGCGCTCCCGCGTCGAGACGAGCGAGCGCAGGGCCCGGAAGGGGAAGACCCACAGCGGGCGCAGCACGAGCACGGTGACGAGCACCGCGAGCCCGACGAGCAGGGTCCGCCCCAGCCCGAGGTGGGACCCGCGGACGTCGTCGACGAGGCTGGCCAGCTGCAGGCCGATGACGAGGAAGACCGCGTTTTCGAGGATGAACTGGATGCTCGCCCAGTTGGACCGCTCCGACAGGCGTGACCGTGCGTCCTGCAGGACGGGGGAGCGGTGGCCGAGCAGGAGACCGGTGGTGACCACGGCGATGACGCCGGAGGAGTGCATCAGCTCGGCGGGCAGGTAGGCGACGAAGGGGGCGGCGAAGCTCACCGTCGTGTCCGCGACCGGCTCGTGGATCCGACGTCGCACGAGCGCGATGAGCTTGTAGGCGACGAAGCCGATGATCGCGCCGCCGAGCGCAGCCCGCAGGAAGTCGAGCGTCACCGACCCGACCGAGATGTCGATGACCGCGTGGCTGCCGTGGCCCGCAGCCAGACCGGCCGCGGCGAGCGCGGTGCGCAGCGAGACGAGGGCCGTGGCGTCGTTGAGCAGCGACTCGCCCTCGAGGAGGGTGACGACCCTGCGGGGGAGCCCGATGCTGCGGGCGACCGCGGTCGCGGCGACGGCGTCCGGCGGGGCGACGATCGCGCCCAGCGCGAAGGCGAGCGCGAAGTCGATCGGCAGCAGCGCGCTCGCGACGACGGCGACGCCGAGCGCCGTGAAGAGCACGAGCCCCACCGAGAGACCGGCGATGGCGACCCGCTGCGCCTTGAGGTCGATCAGCGAGGTGGAGATCGCCGTCGCGTAGAGCAGCGGCGGGAGCAGCCCGACGAGCACGACCTCCGGCGAGAGGGTGACGTCGGGGACGACGGGCACGAAGGACGCTGCCGCGCCGGCGGCGAGGAGCAGGAGCGGGGCGAGCGCGCCCAGCCTCGACGCGATGCCGTGGACGAGCAGCGAGGCGACGGCCACGGCGAGGAGGGTGAGGGCGAGGTCCACGCGGTCATTGTCGCCCCCCTTCGTCCGTCTCGGCATCCGTCGCCGGGGTGGCGGGCCGCCCGGCCGGTGCCACGATCGGTGGATGACGCGCTACCTGCACGGGCACGCCGAGTCCGTCGTCGCCGCGCACGCGGCGCGGACCGTCGAGACCTCAGCGGCCTACCTCGCCCCCCACCTGCGACCCGGCATGCGGGTGCTCGACATCGGGTGCGGTCCGGGCTCGATCACGCTCGACCTCGCGCAGCGGGTCGCCCCCGGCGAGGTCGTCGGCGTCGACGCCTCGGAGGCGGTCGTGGGGCTGGCGCGGCAGGCGGCGGTCGACGCGGGTGACGTCGGGACCCGCTTCGAGGTGGCGGACGCCATGGCGCTGCCCTTCGCTGACGACTCCTTCGACGTCGTCCACGCCCACCAGGTCCTGCAGCACGTCGGCGACCCGGTGGGCCTGCTCCGGGAGATGGCACGGGTGACCCGCCCAGGTGGCCTCGTCGCGGCGCGGGACGCGGACTACGAGGCGATGACCTGGGCGCCGGCGCACCCCGGGCTGAGCCGGTGGCTCGACCTGTACCGGGCGGCTGCGCGCGGCACGGGGACGCAGCCGGACGCCGGGCGCCACCTGCTCGGGTGGTGCCGGGCCGCGGGGCTGACGGACGTCACCGCTGGCGCCTCGGTCTGGTGCTATGCCGACGACGAGGCCCGTCGGTGGTGGGGCGGGCAGTGGCAGCGGCGGGCTCGCGAGTCGCGCTTCCACGACGAGGTGCTCGGGCAGGGCCTCGGAGGCGAGACGGACGTCGACGAGGTCGTCGAGGGGTGGCGGGCGTGGACCGACGCGCCCGACGGGTGGTTCGTCGTGGTGCACGGCGAGGTCCTCGCCCGCATTTGATAGGACTGCGGGCATGACGATCACCGCAGCCGCAGACGGATCCGCACTCGGCAACCCGGGGCCCGCCGGCTGGGGCTGGTACATCGACGAGGAGCGCTGGGCCCGCGGCGGGTGGCTGCACGGGACCAACAACATGGGCGAGCTGACCGCCGTGCTCGACCTGCTCCAGCAGACCGCGCACCTCGACGACGACCTGCACGTCATCTGCGACAGCAAGTACGTCATCAACTCGATCACCGCGTGGATGCCGGGGTGGAAGGCCAAGGGCTGGCGCAAGAAGGACGGCAAGCCGGTCCTCAACGTCGAGATCATGCAGGCCCTGGACGCGGCGATGCAGGGGCGCCGGGTGACCTTCGAGTGGGTCAAGGGGCACGCGGGTCACGAGCTCAACGAGCACGCCGACCGGCTGGCCACCAGCGCCGCCGTGGCCTGGTCGAAGGGCGCCGCCCCCGACCCCGGCCCCGGCATCCCCGGCGCGGGGTCGGGTCGTGCGACGCAGGATGCGTCGGCCGGGCCCGCCAGCGCCCCCGCCGAGACGGAGCACGAGCCGCTGTCGCTCTTCTGAACGTGTGCTCGCTCAGCGGGCGGGGAGGTAGAAGGGCGCGTCACGGCGCTGCAGTCGTGCGGCCACCGAGTGCTGCGAGTTGGCCTTGACGGTCGACAGGCGCGCGGTGACGAGCGACCCGTCGGCTGAGATCTCCTCGATGACGAGGTCCTCGGCGACGGTAGGAGCGTCGAAGACCTCGCGCAGGGGCTCGACCGCGGCCGACGCGGCGTCGTCGTCGGCGAAGTGGTAGCTGACGACGACGCGCGGCTCGCCGTCCTGCGCACCCCAGCCGACGCCCACCCCGTCGAAGGGGTGGTCGGCGAGGGGTTCGGCCTCGGAGCCCTGGAGGCCCGCTGACCTGAAGTCGCCCGCCTCGAGGCGGGCCGAGACGACGTCCTCCTCGTCGAGGGCGGTCGCGATGGGGCCGAGGGCGGGGTGGTCGGCCATCGACGAGTCCGGGCCCTCGCGCCAGCTCTGCACGGTCTCGGTGCTCGGGGAGATGGCGAGATTGCCGTCCTCGACCGACGTCCGCATCGGCCAGCCCACGGGGCTGACCGGTGTCACCTTCTCCAGGTCCTGCTTCCGGTCGGGACCCTCGCCGATGGTCCGCACGCCGGGCTCCACCTCGGGCAGGTCCGCGAGGGTGTCGTCGTCGAAGGCCCCGGTCAGGACGGTGACGTCGTGCGGAGCGCGGACCTCGACGTAGGAGTCGACGTCGAGGGTCGTCCACCCGGCGAGCTCCTCGAACTCCGTGTGCTTGCTGCCCAGCGAATTCCGGCCGACCTGGGGCGGTGCGGCGTGGACCGTGCCGTAGTCCCGGTCGTCACCCGTCCCGGAGAACGGCCGTCCGTCAAGGCTGGCCTCCCACACGAAGATGGCCTTGGGGTTGAACGTGGCGGGTCGGTCGACGCCGTTGATCTCGGTCGCCCGGACGAGGTCTGCGGTGGCCACCGAGATGTCGTCCCCGGTGACGAGCGGCACCTCGGCCAGGGCGCCGGTCACCGAGTAGTCGTCACCGCTGGTGAGTCCGTCACTCCCGCTGCCGGGCAGCAAGCTGCACGCGCTCAGCGCCAGCGTCCAGGGCCGCCAGCCCCGGCCATCGTCGTCGTCCTCATCGTCCGTCCCCCTGCCGGTCGTCCTGTCGGTGGGGCCACAGTACGAGGATCTGTCCCCGCAGTGGGCCGAAGTAGGGTCAGCCCCGCCCGGCCGTCGCGGCGAGCTCGGCGGCGCGGTGCTCGGCGAGCGCGCCGGAGTCGAGGGCGGCCCGCGCGGCGTCGGGGTCCCCGAGGAAGGCGCGCAGCAGGGTCGGCACGTCGAGACCCGAGCCCGACGGTGTCACGGTGATGGAGTCGCCCGGCCGGATCTGGCCGGGCTGGTTGACCTGGAGGTAGACCCCGCTGCGCCCGTGCGCGGCGAACCGCTTGACCCAGCCGCGCTCGCCCAGGCGCTCGGCGAAGGTCGCGCACGGCACCCGGGGTCCGCGCACCTCGAGCACGGCGGTCCCGACGTGCCAGACGTCGCCGACCTCGCTCGCGTCGACGTCGAGCCCGGTCGTCGTGAGGTTTTCCCCGAACATGCCGTCGGGCAGCTCTCGGCCCAGGGTCGTGGCCCAGGCGTCGAGCTCCTCGCGGGCGAAGGCGTAGACCGCCTGGTCGCTCCCGCCGTGGTGCCGCCCGTCCCCGATGTGGTCGCCGGTGACCCCGGAGACGCCGGCGCCGTCCTCGACGCGCTTCGGCCCGGGGTCGGCGACGCTGATGACGTCGACGGGGCCCTTGGCGATACCGGTGGGCCTCCCCCTCGGCACTCGCTGCAGCACGGGGCGGCCGATGTTGACACTCAGGACGCGGGGCTCACGCACCCGCTGAGCCTACGTCGCCCCCTTCGCTCCGCCCGCGCGGGTTGGAATACACCCCGCGTGTCCGAACACGCGGGGTGTATTCCAACCGCTGGAGGGCTGTAGGTCAGCGGGGGAGGCCGGAGGCGGCCCACCCGCCGAGGGAGGGGTGCACCGGGCGCCGGACGAGGCGCTCGGGGGAGGACCAGCGCGAAGGGGGACCCGCCGGGGCTTCCTCCTCGCCGCCGCCGAGCCCGGAGAGGATCGCGACGAGGGCCGCGACCTGCTCGGGGGAGGCGTCGCCGAGGACCTCGATGCGCGGGCCGGCGGGCACCACGGCCTCGGGCGCCGCGGTCTCGGGCTGAGCCTGCGAAGCCATCACAGCGGAATGTTCCCGTGCTTCTTCGGCGGCAGGCTCTCGCGCTTGGTGCGCAGGGCCCGCAGCGCCTTCGAGACGTTCATCCGCGTGTTGCTCGGCGTGATGACCGTGTCGATGTAGCCGCGCTCGGCCGCGACGTACGGGTTGGCCAGGGCGTCCTCGTAGGCGGTGATGAACTCCTGGCGCGCCGCCTCGAGGTCGCGACCCTCCGCCTCGGCCGCGGCGAGCTGCTTGCGGTAGAGGATGTTGACCGCGCCCTGGGCGCCCATGACCGCGATCTGGGCGGTCGGCCACGCGAGGTTGATGTCGGCGCCCAGGTGCTTGGACCCCATGACGTCGTACGCGCCGCCGTAGGCCTTGCGGGTGATGACGGTGACGAGCGGGACCGTCGCCTCGGCGTAGGCGTAGATGAGCTTGGCGCCGCGGCGGATGATGCCGTTCCACTCCTGGTCTGTGCCGGGCAGGAAGCCCGGGACGTCGACGAGCGTGAGGACCGGGACGTTGAAGGCGTCGCAGGTGCGGACGAAGCGTGCCGCCTTCTCCGAGGCGTCGATGTCGAGCGTCCCGGCGAACTGCATCGGGTTGTTGGCGACGACGCCGATCGACTGGCCCTCGACGCGGGCGAAGCCGCAGATGATGTTGGGCGCGAAGAGCGGGTGCACCTCGAGGAACTCGCCGTCGTCGACGATGGTCTCGATGACCTGCTTCATGTCGTACGGCATGTTGGCCGAGTCGGGGATGATCGTGTCGAGCACCTTGTCGGTGTCGTTGACCGTCAGGTCGAGCTCGCCGCCGAAGACCGGCGCCGTCTCGAGGTTGTTGCTCGGCAGGTAGGACAGGAGCGCCTTGACGTAGTCGATGGCGTCCTCCTCGTCGGTGCCCATGTAGTGCGCGACACCGGACTTGGTGTTGTGCGAGCGGGCACCACCGAGGTCCTCGAACTCCACGTCCTCACCGGTGACCGTCTTGATGACGTCGGGACCGGTGATGAACATGTGCGAGGTCTGGTCGACCATGACGGTGAAGTCGGTGACGGCGGGGGAGTAGACGGCACCGCCGGCGCAGGGGCCCATGATCAGGGAGATCTGCGGGATGACACCCGAGGCGTGCACGTTGCGCTTGAAGATCTCGCCGTAGAGCCCCAGGGAGACGACGCCCTCCTGGATGCGCGCGCCACCGGAGTCGTTGAGCCCGATGACCGGGCAGCCGATTTTCATGGCGAAGTCCATGACCTTGGTGATCTTCTCGCCGAAGACCTCGCCGAGTGACCCGCCGAAGACGGTGAAGTCCTGGGCGAAGACGGCCACCTGCCGGCCGTCGACCGTGCCGTACCCGGTGACGACGCCGTCGCCGTAGGGCCGGTTGGCCTCCTGGCCGAAGGCGGTCGACCGGTGCCGGGCGTACTTGTCCATCTCGACGAAGCTGTCCTCGTCGAGGAGGAGGGCGATGCGCTCGCGGGCGGTCTTCTTGCCGCGCGCGTGCTGCTTCTCGATGGCCCGGTCGGATCCGGCATTCGCGACCTCGGCCACCCGACGCTTCAGGTCGGCGAGCTTGCCGGCCGTGGTGTGGATGTCGATGCCGTCGGGGACGTCGGTGCCACCGATCGCCTGAGCGTCAGTGGTCTCGGTGCTCTGGGACATGCTGCGCAGCCTAGCCTTGCTGGCATGCTGCCCCCGATCGACGTCCAACGACTGGCCACGGCGTTACCGACATCACAGGGCTGGGGCGAGGTGCACCACCTGTCGGTCGTCGGGTCGACCAATGTCGAGGCCGCCGAGCGGGCGCTCGTGTGGTCGCCGGTCGTCGCCGAGCTGCAGACCGCCGGGCGCGGTCGCCTCGGCCGGGAGTGGCACGAGGTCCCGAGCGCCGGGCTGGCCATGTCGGTGCTCGTGCCGCTCACCCCTTCGCCGGGCTGGCTGCCCCTCGTCGCCGGCCTCGCGGTCCGCTCCGCGCTGGCGGAGGTGGGCGTCGCCGCCCGCCTCAAGTGGCCCAACGACGTCCTCGTCCCGGGTGACGACGACCGCAAGGTCTGCGGGATCCTCTGCCAGCTCCAGCCGTCGGGCACCGGGGTGGTCGTCGGCATCGGGATCAACGTCCACCACGAGCGGGCCGACCTGCCGGTCGGCACGGCCACCTCCCTTCGTCTCGTCGGCGCCGACGTCGACCGGACCGACCTGGCCGCCTCCGTGCTCGGCCACCTCCGCCGGCTCCACGGTGAGCTGTCCGACGACGCGGGGGCGAAGGGGGTCCGCCGCGCCTATCGCGAGGCCTGCGTGACTCTCGGTCTCGAGGTCGACCTGCACCGTCCGGACGGGACCCTCGAGCGGGTGACGGCGACGGGTGTCGACGACGACGGGCGACTCGTCGTCGACGGGCCTGCGGGCTCGGCTACCGTGGCCGCAGGTGACGTGCAGCACGTCCGTGCTGCTGGCGTCCCGCCGACCTGACCCCCTTGCCGCCCCGGAGGTGCCGTTGCCGTACGACGCCGCACACGGGCGACCCTCCGAGCCGGTGGGGCAGCCCTCCGACGAGGTGGGCCTCGAGGCCTTCGAGCGGGCGCTGCTCGGCCGTCCTGCGTCGATGGGCCGTCGCGAGGTCTCCCGCGGGGCCGGTGTGTCCATCCGCTCGGCCCGCAAGTTCTGGCACGCCATGGGCTTCCCCGTCGTCCAGGAGGGCGACGCGATGTTCACCGAGGCCGACCTCGCGGCCCTGAGCCGCGTGGCCCAGATGGTGCGGGACGACATCGCCCCCGAGGACTTCGCCCTGTCGATGACCCGGGCGATCGCGCGCACGATGGACCGACTCGCCGCGTGGCAGCTGCAGCTGGTCAACGAGGAGATCGCCCGGCAGCGGCAGGACGACCCGCAGTCCGAGGCCGTGCCCGAGGGCGACCCGGAGGCCGCTGCGGCCTGGATGACCTCGCTCGTCGACGAGCTCGAGCCCCTCGTCCTCTACGTGTGGCGTCGGCAGCTGACCGCCTCGATCCAGCGTTCGCTCACCGTCGAGGACGACAGCACGCGCGCCTCGATCATCGGCTTCGCCGACCTCGTCAACTTCACGTCGGTCGTGCGGCGCCTCACCGAGAGCGACCTGGCGCGCATGGTGCAGCGCTTCGAGGACCTGTGCACCGACGTCGTGACGGCCCACGGCGGTCGGGTCGTCAAGACGGTGGGCGACGAGGTGCTCTTCCAGACCTTCGACGTCGCCCCGGCCGCGGCCATCGCGCTCGACCTCGTCGAGGCGATGAGCGAGGACGACCTGCTGCCCTCCGCCCGCGTGGGCATGGCCCACGGGCCGGTCGTTCGCCGACTGGGCGATGTCTTCGGCACGACGGTCAACCGGGCGAGCCGGCTGACGGCGGTGGCGCCACCCGGCGGGGTCTTCGTCGACGACGCGCTCGCGCGGCTGCTCGAGCCGCTCAGCGGATTTTCGACGCTCCCGACGCGGCGCCGCTCCCTGCGGGGTATCGGTGAGGTCGTCCCGAGCCGCCTCGTGCGAGTCACCGGTGTGCGTCGCTCGAGCGACGTCACCGCGCACGTCTGACGATCTCTTCCTATGATCCGACCATGACGCGAGTGCTGCTGGCCGAGGACGATGCTGCGATCTCCGACCCGTTGGCCCGGGCCCTCGTCCGTGAGGGATACGAGGTCACGGTCCACGAGGACGGGCGCGAAGCCCTCGACTCCGCGCTCGGTACGCCGCCTGACCTGCTGGTCCTCGACCTCGGCCTGCCCACCCTCGACGGTCTCGAGGTCTGCCGCCGGCTGCGGGCCACGGGGTCGGACGTGCCGGTGCTCGTCCTGACGGCTCGCGCTGACGAGGTCGACACGGTCGTCGGGCTCGACGCCGGCGCCGACGACTACGTCACCAAGCCCTTCCGCCTCGCCGAGCTCATGGCGCGCGTGCGCGCGCTGCTGCGTCGGCGCAGCGACGACGGCGCGGAGCCGGGCGGACCCGTCCGGATCGACCTCGACAGCCGTCGGGTGTGGTTCCACGGGGACGAGCTGTCGCTCACCGCCAAGGAGTTCGCCGTGCTCAGCGTCCTCGTCCGCGAGAGCGGCCGGGTCGTCACCCGTGAGCAGCTCATGGGCGAGGTCTGGGAGACCGAGTGGTACGGCTCGACCAAGGCCCTCGACATGCACATCTCCGTCTTGCGTCGCAAGCTCGGTGACGACGTCGCCGACCCCCGGCACATCGCCACGGTGCGTGGTGTCGGGTTCCGCTTCGACTCGTGACCTACTCGGCGCAGGTCCGTCGACTGCTGACGATCGCGACGCTCGGCGCCGCCATCGTCACGGCCCTCGTGCTCGGGACCGTCGCGATCGCCGCGACCGGCTCGCAGGGGGTGCGCGTCCTCGGCCTCGACCTCCTCGCCTGGATCATCATCGCCCCGGCCGTCGGCGTGGGCCTCGCTGGCGGGGCGACGCTCGCGGTGCTGCGGGTGGTCGACCGTCGCCGGGAGCAGGGCATGGCCTTCATCGGGGACCAGATCGCCGCCATCCGCGAAGGGGGCGGCGCGCTCCCTCGATCGGTCGTCGACCTCAGCGACGTCGACGCCGCGACGGGCGACCTGGCCCGCCTCGCCGGTGAGCTGGCCCAGCAGCGCGCGATGGACCGTGACTTCGCGGCCGACGCGTCGCACCAGCTGCGCACACCGCTCACGGCGCTGCTCATGCGTCTGGAGGAGATCGGCCAGACCGACGACCTCGACGTCGTCCGCGACGAGGCGGCCGTGGCGGTCACCCAGGTCGAGCGCCTCACCGGGGTCGTCGACACGATGCGCCACCGCTCGAAGGGGGAAAAGACCCAGCTGCCCGAGATCTCCCTCGACTCCGTGCTCGCCGGGCTCCAGCGCGAGTACCAGCCGGCCTTCACCGCCGCCCGCCGGAGCATGCGCGTCGTCGGGCCGCCCGGGCTGGCGGTGCGCGCCGCCCCCGTCGACCTGGCGCAGATCCTGCAGATCCTCATCGAAAACTCCCTGGACCACGGAGCCGGTCGGGTCGAGATCGAAACCCGTAGCTCGGGCAGCTCGGTCGTCGTCGAGGTGCGCGACGAGGGCGAGGGCGTGCCGTCGGCCATCGCCCCGCACATCTTCGAGCGCTCGGTCACGTCGCACGGCTCGGGGCTCGGCCTGGGGCTGGCCCGTCAGCTCGCGGAGCGCAATGGTGGGCGGCTCGAGCTCGTGCAGGCGCAGCCGGCCGTCTTCGCCGTCTTCCTCTCGGGGCCCGGCAGCCGCTGAGCCGGGGGAGCGGCCCGTCGGTCAGGCGGTGGGCGCGGGCCCGTCCTCGTGGTGCAGGGGAGAGGTGTCCTCGTCCATCGGCTCGTTGGCGAAGACGAAGCGGCGGTAGGTCCAGAAGCGGAAGAGCGTGCCCAGCCCGATGCCGATGACCGTGGCGATGTTGTCCGCGAGCCGCGACTCGAAGCCCAGCACGTAGTGCGACAGCACGAGGCACAGGGTCGAGATGAGCAGCGCGAGCCCGTTGACGACGAAAAACAGGGTGACCTCGTGGTGCACGGGTCGCGAGCGGCGGTGGGCGAAGGTCCAGCTGCGGTTGCCGAACCACGCGAAGAGGGTCGCGGCGACACCGCTCAGGATGCGCGCCGTCGTGACCTTGCCCTCGAGGACCGTGTGGGTCAGCAGGTTCATCCCGCCGAGGTCGATGACGAAGGAGATGGCGCCGATGAGCCCGAACTTCGCGATCTCGTGCCAGATGGTGTCGACGAAGCGCGTCACGCCACCCCAACGGGTCGTCGACGCGCCGCGGGCAGGCGCGTCCTGGGTGGTGTCGGCAGAGTCGGGCATCCCGAGCAGCGTAATCGTGGCGGCCGCCAATTCGCGCAACGTATCCTTCGGCACGTGTCGACTCCCCTTCGTTCCCCCGGCGGCTTCCCGGTCGTCGGCATCATCGGTGGCGGCCAGCTGGCCCGCATGTGCGCCGGTCCCGCAGCCGAGCTCGGCGTCACGCTCGCCGTCCTCGCCGAGGCGCCCGACGCGTCGGCGGCGCTCGTCACCCCCTTCGCCCCGGTCGGCGACCACACCGACGTCGAGACGGTCCGGGACTTCGCCCGCCACTGCGACGTCATCACCTTCGACCACGAGCACGTGCCGGCGCCGGTCATCGAGGCGCTCGTCGCCGACGGTGTCGCCGTCCACCCCACCCCTGAGGCGCTGCTGCACGCGCAGGACAAGCTCGTCATGCGGCGGGCGCTCACCGAGGCCGGGGTGCCCTGCCCTCGCTGGACGCAGGCCGCCACCGAGGAGGAGGTCACCACCTTCGCCGAGGCCGTCGGCTGGCCCGTCGTCGTCAAGACCCCCCGGGGTGGGTACGACGGGAAGGGGGTCATGCTCGCCGACACCGTCGACGACGTCCGCGACTGGCTGTCCGCCGCTGCCGAGCGGGGCGAGACCCTCCTGCTGGAGGAGCGGGTCCCCTTCGTCCGCGAGCTGTCGGTGCTGCTCGCCCGCAGCCCCTCCGGGCAGGCCGCCGCCTGGCCCGTCGTCGAGACGGTCCAGACCGACGGCATCTGCACCGAGGTCATCGCCCCGGCACCCGACCTCGAACCGGAGGCGGCGCGCGCCGCGACCCTCGTCGGTCTCGACATCGCCGCGGCGCTCGAGGTCACCGGGGTCATGGCCGTCGAGCTCTTCGAGCTGGCCGACGGCTCCGTCGTCGTCAACGAGCTGGCGATGCGTCCGCACAACTCCGGCCACTGGAGCATGGACGGTGCCGTGACCGGGCAGTTCGAGCAGCACCTGCGGGCCGTGCTCGACCTGCCGCTCGGCTCACCGCGGGCCCGTGAGCCGTGGACCGTCATGGGCAACGTCCTCGGGGGCGAGCCGACCGACCTCTACCCGACCTACCGGCACCTCATGGCCCGCGACCCCGAGCTCAAGGTGCACCTGTACGGCAAGGGCGTGCGGCCGGGTCGCAAGATCGGCCACGTCAACGTCAGCGGCAGCGACCTGGCCGACCTGCGCGAGCGGGCCCGGCACGCGGCCGACTACATCCAGGGAGTGATCGACGAATGAGCAACACCGACACCGGCCCCCCGCGTCGGGCTCGTCATGGGCAGCGACAGCGACTGGCCGACGATGGAGGCGGCCGCGGCCGTGCTGCAGGACTTCGACATCCCCTTCGAGGCCGACGTGGTCTCGGCCCACCGGATGCCCACCGAGATGATCGAGTACGGCCGCGGCGCGGCCGACCGCGGCCTGCAGGTCATCATCGCCGGCGCCGGGGGAGCGGCCCACCTGCCCGGGATGCTCGCCTCCGTGACGACGCTGCCGGTCGTCGGGGTGCCCGTTCCCCTGAAGCACCTCGACGGCATGGACTCGCTGCTGTCGATCGTGCAGATGCCGGCCGGCATCCCGGTCGCGACCATGGCCGTCGGCGGCGCCCGCAATGCCGGCCTCATGGCCGCGCGGATCCTCGCGGCGGGCGAAGGGGAGGAAGCCGCCCGCCTGCGGGAGGCGCTCGGCCGCTTCGCGGCCGACCTCGGTGCCCAGGCGCACGCGAAGGGGGAGCGCCTGCGCCAGCAGGTGGCCGGCGCCTGACGCTCCCCCTCCGGGTGGCTCAGCGGAGATGGGTCAGCGCGAGGCGCCCTCGTTGCGCAGCTGGCGCCACTCGATCTTGGGGCAGGTGTCCATGACGACGAGCAGGCCTGCCTCGCGCGCCCGGTCGGCGGCCGCAGGGTCTTCGACCCCGAGCTGCATCCACACGGCGTCGATCTGCAGCCGGTCCTTGTTGGCGATGACCTCGTCGACGAGCGCGCCGACCTCGCTGGAGTTGACGAAGAGGTCGACGACCTTGACGTCGCCGTCGGGGATGTCGGAGATCGTCGCGTAGCCCTGGTCGCCGTCGACGACCTCGGCCTCGTGGTGCACCGGGATGATCGCCTTGTGCATCTCGTTCTTGAGCCACCGCGCGACCCGGTGGGCATCGCGGTCGGTGTTGTTGCTCAGGCCGACGACGACCCAGGTGCCAGGGTCGGCGATCAGGCGCCGCATCGTCTCCGTGTCGTTCTTGTGCGTGAGGCTCATGTGACCCATCCAACGCCCCCTGTCGTCGGGAATCAACGGTCCACGCCCACCTGTTCAACGGATGTCTGCTTGGCTTGGTCATAATGCGCCGAAGCCAGCCCGCCCCCGATCACTCGAGGACCACGTGACCAGCAAGATCACCGTCGTCGGCACGGGCTATGTCGGCCTGTCCATGGCCGTCCTGCTCGCGCAGCACCACCAGGTCGTCAGCTTCGACATCGACGCAGACCGCGTCGCGATGCTGCAGCAGGGTCGCAGCCCGATCCACGACGAGGAGATCATCGACTTCCTGGCCCACCGGGAGCTCGACCTGACCTTCACCCTCGACAAGGACCGGGCCTACGCCGACGCCGAGTTCGTCGTCATCGCCACGCCCACCGACTACGA
>NZ_ALWX01000041.1 GCF_000297495.1 Janibacter hoylei PVAS-1
CCGCGTCGCGCTGCTGGCCGGCCACCGCCGCGGCGGCAGCGATCCGCTCCCCCGACCAGGTGGCGGCACTCTGCACGGCTGCCGCGACCTCGGCCTCGCGTCGGCGACGCTCGCGGCGGGCCCGCAGTCGCTCCCGGGCGGCGATCTCGTTGCGGGGGAGGCCGCCCGGGCCGAGCGCGACGCGGCGCTGCGCGGGCTGCGCACCGAGCTGACCGAGCAGCAGGACGCGCTGCGCGAGCTGACCGACGAGGTGCACCGCGACGAGGTCGCGCGCGCCCAGCAGATCGCCCGCATCGAGCAGCTGCAGGCCAAGGCCATCGAGGAGCTGGGAGTCGACCCCGACGTCCTCATGGAGGAGTTCGGCCCGCACCAGCTCGTGCCCCACGTCGCCGGTCCCGACGAGGACCCGGAGTCCGAGGACTTCCCGCAGCCGCAGCCCTACGTGCGCGAGGTGCAGGAAAAGCGCCTGCGCACCGCCGAGCGCGGACTCAAGGCCCTCGGCAAGGTCAACCCGCTGGCGCTCGAGGAGTTCGCGGCGCTCGAGGAGCGCCACACCTTCCTCACGACGCAGCTCGAGGACCTGCGGCAGTCCAAGAAGGACCTGCTCGAGATCGTCGCCGAGATCGACGAGCGGGTCGAGCAGGTCTTCTCCGAGGCCTTCGCCGACACCGCCGAGCAGTTCGAAGGGGTCTTCTCCCGCCTCTTCCCCGGCGGCGAGGGGCGACTGGTCCTCACCGACCCGAGCAACATGCTGACCACCGGCATCGAGGTCGAGGCTCGTCCTCCGGGCAAGAAGGTCAAGCGCCTGTCGCTGCTCTCCGGTGGTGAGCGTTCGCTCGTCGCGGTCGCGCTGCTCGTGTCGATCTTCAAGGCCAGGCCCTCGCCCTTCTACATCATGGACGAGGTCGAGGCTGCCCTCGACGACACCAACCTCGGCCGCCTCATCATGCTCTTCGAGGAGCTGCGCGACTCCAGCCAGCTCATCGTCATCACCCACCAGAAGAAGACGATGGAGGTCGCCGACGCGCTCTACGGCGTCTCGATGCGTGGTGACGGCATCACGACCGTGGTCAGCCAGCGCCTGCGTGACGTCGCACCGGCGGGCGAGGCCCAGCCGGCCTGAGGCCCCGCAGGCGCTCGATGACGCCCGTGCCGGGCGGCGGGTCGAGTTGAGCGGCCCGTCGTCACGGGGGACGATGGGGGTATGACCGCCATGATCGTGGGGCTGATCCTCTGCCTTGTCCTGTCCTTCGCCGTGATGGGCCTGGTGGCCATCCCCGCGAGGCGCGAGGGTCGCGAGATCCTCACCGCCCGGGGCGAGCGGGTCGTCGTCAAGGTCCGCGAGAGCGCCGACGGTGCCGCGACCCGCACCTCCGGCCTGGTCTCCAGCGCGTCGTCCTCCAAGCGAAAGGCCTCATGAGCTCCACCTCCGAGACCATCCCCGGCCTCCGAGGCCCCGTCGACCCTGCGGTCCGACCCCAGGACGACCTCTTCGGACATGTCAACAACCACTGGCTGCAGGCGGTGGAGATCCCGGCGGACCGCGGTCGCTACGGGGCCTTCGACGTCCTGCGCGAGCGTGCCGAGCAGGACGTGCGCGACCTCATCGAGGAGGTGAGCGACCGGGTCGAGGCCGGTGAGCTGGCCCCGGACGACGTCGCCGGCAAGGTCGGGGCGCTCTACCGCTCCTTCGTCGACGAGCAGCGGGCTGACGAGCTGGGCAGCGCACCGATCGCCGACCTGCTCGACGCTGTGGACGGCGTGACGAGCACGCCCGACCTCGTGGCGCTCACCGGGCGTCTGGCGCGCGACGGCGTGAGCGGCTTCGTCCTCCCCTTCGTCAACACCGACGACAAGGACTCTTCGCGCTACGTGCTCTACCTCGAGCAGGGCGGGCTCGGCCTGCCCGACGAGTCGTACTACCGCGACGAGCAGCACGCCGAGACGCTCGGCGCCTACCGGGCCCACGTCGCCCGCCTGCTGCGTCTCGTCCTCGGCCGCGACGACGAGGCGGCGGCCGAGACCGCCGAGCGCGTGGTGGCCCTCGAGACCGAGCTGGCCCGTGACCACTGGGACCGCGTCGCCAACCGCGACCCCGTCCGGACGTACACGCTCCTCGACTCGGCTGCCCTCACCGAGCTGGCCCCGGCCATCGACTGGGGTGCTTGGGCCTCCGGGCTCGGGGCGTCGTCCCCCTTCGCCGAGGTCGTCGTGCGCCAGCCCGACTTCTTGCGCGGGCTCTCGCTCACGCTCGACACCACTGACCTCGAGACGTGGAAGGACTGGCTGCGGTTGCGCATCGTCCAGGCCCACGCCGCCTACCTCGGGTCCGACGTCGTCGCCGCGGAGTTCGACTTCGTCGGGCGGACCCTCTCGGGCATCCCCGAGCAGCGGGCTCGCTGGAAGCGTGGCGTCTCCCTCGTCGACGACTCGCTCGGCGAGGCCGTCGGCGAGCTCTACGTCGCCCGCCACTTCCCGCCCGCTGCCCGTGAGCGGATGGGCGAGCTCGTCGACAACCTCGTCGAGGCCTTCCGCCGGTCCTTCGCCGCATCCGACTGGATGAGCGAGGAGACCAAGGCGGAGGCCGTCGCCAAGCTCGAGGCCTTCACCCCCAAGGTGGGCCACCCGAGCACTTGGCGTGACTACTCCAGCCTCGAGATCCGCGAGGACGACCTCGTGGGCAATGTGCGCCGGGTCGCGGCCTTCGAGGTCGACCGGGCGCTCGCCAAGCTCGGCGGGCCGGTTGACCGTGACGAGTGGTTCCTCACCCCGCAGACGGTCAATGCCTACTACAACCCGGGGCTCAACGAGATCGTCTTCCCCGCCGCGATCCTCCAGCCGCCCTTCTTCGACGCCGAGGGTGACGACGCCGACAACTACGGCGGCATCGGTGCGGTCATCGGCCACGAGATCGGCCACGGCTTCGACGACGCCGGCTCCACCTTCGACGGTCAGGGCAACCTGCGCGACTGGTGGACCGAGGCGGACCGCGCGGCCTTCGAGGAGCGGCGCGACGCCCTCGTGCGCCAGTTCGACTCCTACTCGACGCGCAATGCCCCGGGCCATACGGTCAACGGCGCCCTGACGGTCGGCGAAAACATCGGCGACATCGGTGGCCTGGCCATCGGTCACGCGGCCTACCTCATCGCCGCGGGCGACGCCGCGTGCGAGAGCGACGCCGACGGACTGACGGGGGAGCAGCGCTTCTTCAGCAACTGGGCTCGCGTCTGGTGCGGCGACGCCCGGCGGGAGGAGGCGGTGCGGCTGCTGTCCATCGACCCGCACAGCCCCCAGGACGTGCGGGCCAATGCGGTGCGCAACATCGACGCCTTCCACACCGCCTTCGGCACGCAGGAGGGTGACGAGATGTGGCTCGACCCGCAAGAGCGGGTCTCGCTCTTCTGATGCCCCGAGACCGCGACGCCCGGGGTCGGGCCGAAAACGCCCGGCCCCGTGACGGGCTCGGCCGGCCCCTGCCCTACGGCAGCGCCGGGGTCGAGCGGGTCGCGCCCGGCGAGCGCACCGCCGATGAGGCGCTCGCGTTGGCCCAGGACTACCTCGACCGCGAGATGCCCTTCCACGCCCACGAGGTGCTCGAGGAGCAGTGGAAGGCGGCGCCCGACCCTGAGCGTGCGCTTTGGCAGGGTCTGGCGCAGCTCGCCGTCGGCCTGACCCACCAGCGGCGCGGCAATGCGCGTGGGGCGGCCAGCGTGACGAGGCGGGGTGCCGCCGCCATCGAGCGCTACGCGGCGATCGCGCCCCACGGCATCGACGTCGCCGGGCTCGTGGCGTGGGCCGCGGAGCTCGCCGCGGACCCGGCGGCCGAGGTGGCCGTGCCCTCCTTCGTTCGTGACCTGCGGGTAACTTCGGTGCGGGTGCCTCCGGGCGGCGGTCGAGAGCGGTGACGCCGCCACGGGTTCGGCGCGGTCCGCGTAGCCTGCGAAGATGGCCGGGTGATGGGTATCGACACACTGACTGAGTACATCGCCGTCGCGGTCGGCCTGCTGCTCCTGCTCGGGGGCCTGGCGATCGGCCTCCTGCGCGGCGGGCGCGGTGGGACCAAGGAGCTGCCGCCGGAGCGGCGCCCCCCGGAGCGGCCCAAGGGCAGCACCGACCACCGCAGCGGCACGATCGTCCTCGACCGTCCGAGCGACCACGCCAAGCCGCAGGCCCCGCCGGAGGAGACGAAGGGGGAGGACCCCGAGCCAGCCAGCCCGCCGGCAGAGGAGCCCGCCGCCCCCGAGGCGGCCGCGCCGGAGACCGCCGCCCCTGAGACGAAGACCCCAGCCGCGGACGACGAGCTCACCCCCGTCCCCTCGGACGAGGAGGCCGACCGGGGTCGCACCGTGCCGCCGCTCGCCACCGAGCCGCAGGCGCCCGCCGAGCCCGAGGCCCCGACCCAGCCCGACGCCCGGGCTGAGCCTGAGTCCCCGGTCGGGCCGGAGGTGCCCGCCGAGGCGCCGGTCGACACCCCCGCTCCCACCCGCGACCGGATGCGGGCCCTGCGCTCGCGCCTGGCGCGCTCCAACGGCGCGATCGGCAAGGGGCTGCTCGCCCTGCTCTCCCAGGGCAAGCTCTCCGAGGAGGACTGGGAGGAGGTCGAGGACACCCTGCTCGTCGCCGACCTCGGCATGGAGCCCACGACCGAGCTCGTCGACTCGCTGCGCGAGCACGTCTCCGTCGACGGCACGACCGACCCCGAGGTCGCCAAGGACTGGCTCTACAACGACCTGCTCCAGCTCGTCGACCCGAGCATGGACCGCGGCCTGGCCGCCTCCAGGGTCGACGACCGCCCGGCCTGCATCCTCGTCGTCGGGGTCAACGGCACGGGCAAGACGACGACCGTCGGCAAGCTCGCCCGAGTGCTCGTGGCCAACGACCGGGACGTCCTGCTCGGTGCTGCCGACACCTTCCGCGCCGCGGCCGCCGACCAGCTCGAGACGTGGGGGGCCCGCGTCGGTGTCCCGACGGTCCGCAGCGACCGCGAGGGTGCCGACCCGGCCGCCGTCGCCTTCGACGCGGTCAAGGCCGCGGCGGACGCCGAGGTCGATGCCGTGATCATCGACACCGCGGGGCGCCTGCACAACAAGGTCGGCCTCATGGACGAGCTGTCCAAGGTCAAGCGGGTCATCGAGAAGCAGACCCCCATCGACGAGGTGCTGCTCGTCCTCGACGCGACGACGGGGCAGAACGGCCTGGCCCAGGCCAAGGTCTTCGCCGAGGCGGTCGACATCACCGGTGTCGTGCTCACCAAGCTCGACGGCACGGCCAAGGGTGGCATCGTCGTCGCCGTCCAGCGCACCCTCGGGGTGCCGGTCAAGCTCGTCGGCCTCGGCGAAGGGCCGGACGACCTGGCCCCCTTCGTGCCGGAGGCCTTCGTCGACGCGATCGTCGGCTGACTCCGGACCGAGCGATGAGGCCCCCGACCACCACGGTGGTCGGGGGCCTCGTGCATGCGTCGGGCGTCAGCGCAGCGACTGCTCGAAGGTCAGGTAGTACCGGCTGTCCGTCGAGGAGGTCATAACCGCCCACGCCACCTTGACCTTGACGTCCGAGCGCCGGCTCGTCCCGGGCACGGGCGCCGTGCACGTCGTCGTGCGGCCCTTGATGAGCACGAGGCGCGACGGGCAGGAGATGTCGGAGACCTTGTGCCCCACCTGCTTCATGCCCCGGGCGATCTGCCGCTCGACCTCGTCCGACGAGATCGTCAGGGACGCGTCGGTGTTGGGCGTCCCCGCCGGCGGCGGCGGGACGCTCGCGCTGGGCACACTCGTCGGTGTCGTGGTCGTCGACCCGTACGACGTCGAGGTCGACGTGGACGTCGAGGTCCACGTGCTCGTGCTCGTGCTCGTGCTCGGCTCGCCACTCGTCGAGGTGCTCGTCGGCTCGCTCGTGGGATCACTCGTCGGGCCTCCGGTCGACTCGCCCGAGATGGGGGGCGGTGCACCGGTGCTCGTCTCGTCGCCACCCTGCATGGCGACGTAGCCGACCCCGCCGCACAGGCAGATGAGCAGCGCGATGACGACGGGGATCGAGACGACCCAGACCCAGGCCGGGACCCCCTTCGACGGCGGTGGGGTGTACGGCTGCTGACCGTAGGGCTGCTGGCCGTACGGAGGGTGCTGTCCCGGTCCCGGGGGCGGCGCGGTCATCGAGGCTCCTGCTCGTCGTGACCGAGGGGCACGCAGGCAGCTGACCCCCCGGCATGAAGTGCGTGCCCGCCCACCGTATGCCATGGCCGGCGTCTCATCACGCGGGACGGAGGGCGTGGTGTCACCGGGTCGTAACGCCTGCGCCGCAAGGGAAACACCGACGTAACACGGGGCATCCGCTGACGAAACGGCACCGGCGGACTCTTGCCGTCATGAGTCCAACCATCGCGCCCCTCGCGGCGACACCACCAGCGATCGACACGTCGGCCACCGCCTTCATGATCATCTGCGCAGCCCTCGTGCTCCTGATGACGCCCGGCCTGGCCCTCTTCTACGGCGGCATGACCCGCGCCAAGTCCGTCCTCAACATGATGATGATGAGCTTCGGTGCCATGGGCGCCGCGGGCGTCGTCTACGTCCTGTGGGGCTACTCGATGTCCTTCGGCGGGTCCGACATCGGCGGCATCCTGGCCAACCCATTCGAGAAGTTCGGTCTGCGCGGCGTCGCGAGCACCGTCGACGGGGTGACCGGGACCGTCGGCGCCGACGGCATGCCCGTCATCGACGTCTTCGGCGCCGACGTGTGGATCCCCGAGGTCCTCTTCGCCGGCTTCCAGCTGACCTTCGCGATCATCACCGTCGCGCTCATCAGCGGGGCCATCGCAGACCGCGTGAAGTTTTCCACCTGGATGGTCTTCGTCCCGGTGTGGCTCACGCTGGTCTACTTCCCGATCGCCCACATGGTGTGGGGCGGCGGGCTGCTGTCCGGTGCAGAGCGCGGCTTCGCCGCCTGGCTCTTCGGCACGGCCGACGGCGCGGCGACCGTCGCTCCGATCGACTTCGCCGGAGGCACCGTCGTGCACATCAACGCGGGCATGGCCGGCCTCGTCCTCGCCCTCGTCGTCGGCAAGCGACTCGGCTTCGGCAAGACCGCCATGCGCCCCCACAACGTCCCGCTCGTCATGATCGGCGCCGGTCTGCTGTGGTTCGGCTGGTTCGGCTTCAACGCCGGCTCCGAGCTCGCCGCCGACGGTGTGGCCAGCCTCGTGTGGGTCAACACCACGGCCGCCACCGCCGCCGCGATCCTCGGCTGGCTGCTCGTCGAAAAGCTGCGTGACGGGCACGCCACCTCGATCGGCGCCGCCTCCGGTGTCGTCGCCGGCCTCGTCGCCATCACCCCCGCCTGCGGCAGCCTCTCACCCGTCGGGTCGCTCGGCTTGGGCGCCGTCGCCGGTGCGCTCGCCGCCCTGGCCGTCGGCCTGAAGTACCGCTTCGGCTACGACGACTCGCTCGACGTCGTCGGCGTCCACCTCGTCGCCGGCCTCTGGGGCACCGTGGGTACCGGGCTGCTCGCCACCGACGGCGGGCTGCTCTACGGCGGCGGCGTCCAGCAGACCGTCGTCCAGGTCGTCATCGCCCTCGTGAGCCTCGTGATCTCCGCGGTCCTCACCTACGTCATCGCCATCGTCCTCAAGCACACGATGGGCTGGCGCATCAGCGAGGAGGACGAGGTGTCCGGTATCGACTCCGCCGAGCACGCCGAGTCCGGCTACGACCTCGCCTCCCGCGGTGGTCGCCTCGGGTCGGCCGGGGCCGGTGTCGCCACCGCAGCCGCGCACGCCCGCCAGCAGGACGAGACCATCGAAGGAGCCCGAGCATGAAGCTCGTCACCGCCATCATCAAGCCCCACCAGATCGACGACGTCAAGGAGGCCCTCGAGTCCTTCGGCATCACCGGCATGACCGTGAGCGAGGCGAGCGGCTACGGCCGCCAGCGCGGCCACAGCGAGGTCTACCGCGGGGCCGAGTACACGGTCGACTTCGTCCCGAAGATCCGCCTCGAGGTCCTCGTCGAGGACATCGACGCCGAGTCCGTCGTCGGCGTCGTCGTCTCGGCGGCCCGCACCGGTCGGATCGGTGACGGCAAGGTCTGGGTCACCCCCATCGACGACGTCGTGCGCGTGCGCACCGGGGAGAAGGGAGTCGAGGCGATCTGAGCCTCGGACACCATGACCCGCACCGGAAGCGACATGCGATCCGCGCGGCTCGATCTCGCCGGCACCCGGGAGTTCACGCTCCCGGGTGCCGGCGAGGCCCGCCGCGCCGCGATCAGCGAGGCGACCCGCAGCTGGCTGACCGATCTCCACCTCGACGCCGTGGGGGAGCGCCCCGGCATCGCGCTCGCCGCGGTGGGCTCCCTGGGGCGTGGCTGGTCCGGCCCGCTCAGCGACCTCGACCTCGTCCTCGTCCACGACGGCCGCAGCATCCGCGCCGACGACCTCACGGCCATGGCCGACCGGCTCTGGTACCCGATCTGGGACTCCGGGCTCGCGCTTGACCACTCGGTCCGCTCCGCGGCCGAGTGCCGCAGCGTCGCCCGGGAGGACCTCTCAGCGGCGGTCGGCCTGCTCGACCTCTCCCTCGTCGCCGGCGACGAGGAGCTCGTCGCGGGGGTCCGCTCCACCGTCTCCCACGACTGGCGCTCGGGGGCCCGCACCCGGCTGCCGCAGTTCGTCGAGTCGGTGCGGGCCCGTCACCACCGGCACGGTGACCTGAGTCAGCAGGTCGAGCCCGACCTCAAGGAGGCCCTCGGGGGTCTGCGCGACGTCACCGTGCTCGACGCCCTCACTCGAGCCTGGCTCACCGACCGCCCCCACGGGGCCGTCGAGCCGGCCCTGCACCACCTGCTCGACGTGCGTGATGCCCTGCACGTCGTCACCGGTCGCGGCCGTGACCGGCTGCTGCGCGAGGAGCACGACGCCGTGGCCGCACTGCTCGGCCTCGGCGACGCCGACGAGCTGCTCACCAGCGTCTCGACCTCGGCCCGCACCATCGCGTGGGCCCTGGAGTCCACGATGAGGCGGGCCGGCCAGAGCCAGCGTGCGCGGACCCTGCGCGTCGGGCCGCGCCGCCCGCTCATGAAGCCCCTCGGCCACGGCCTCTTCGAGCACGACGGCGAGGCGGTGCTCGGGTCGACCGGGCTGGTCGGGGTCGACCCGAGCCTCCCCCTTCGTGCTGCGGTCGTGGCGGCTCGCCACGGTCTGCCGCTGGCGCCGCAGACCCTGACAAACCTCGCCGCCTGCCCCGAGCCCTCCCTGCCGTGGGACCAGCACGTCCGCGACCTGCTCGGCGACCTCCTCGCTGCCGGCCCCGGGCTGCCGCCCGTGTGGGAGGGGCTCGACCAGGTCGGCATCATCGAGCGCTGGCTGCCGGAGTGGGCCGACGTGCGCTGCCGGCCCCAGCACAACCCCGTGCACCGGCACACCGTTGATCGGCACCTGCTGGAGACGGTCGCCCGCGCCTCGAGCCTCGCGCGCGACGTCGCCCGCCCCGACCTGCTGCTCCTCGCGGCCCTGCTCCACGACATCGGCAAGGTCGCCGGTGCCCGCGACCACTCGCGCACGGGAGCCGACATCAGCGACCGCGTGCTGCGTCGGTGGGGCGTGCCCGACGACGACCGCGAGCGGGTCGTGCTGCTCGTGCGGGAGCACCTGACGCTCGTCGAGACCGCGACCCGGCGCGACCTGGCCGACCCGGCCACGGCGAGCGCCGTGTGCGACCTCGTCGAGGGTGATGCGGAGACCTTCGAGCTGCTGCGGGCGCTGACCATCGCCGACGCCCGGGCCGCCGGGCCGGCTGCCTGGACCGACTGGCGGGCGGGGCTCGTCGACACGCTCACCGGCCGCGTGCGCGAGCGGCTCACGGGCCAGACGCCTCCGGTCCCGCCGCTCGCGCCGGCGCCGGAGGTCGACGACGAGGCGCTCGGTGACGTCGTCGCCGGACGCCCGCACGTGCGTGTCGAGCGGGCGCCCGGCGGGTGGGCCCTGACGATCCACTGCCGGGACCGGCTCGGGCTCTTCGCCGACACAGCCGGTCTGCTGGCGGCGCACGGCATGACGGTCCGGCGGGCCCGACTGGCCACCGTGGACGGGATCGCCGTCGACGAGTGGTTCGTCGAGTCGCCGGGAGGGGACCAGCCCGAGGCCGTGCGGGTGGCCTCGGGGCTCTCCCGGCTCGAGGCCGGGGATCGCGCCGCGCTCGGGGGCGCTCGCCCGACGCCGGCGCGGGGACGCCCCGGCCGGTGCGGCCGGGGGGAGCGCGGGCCTTCGTCCTGCCGAGCGCCGGCAGCGGCGCCACGGTCCTCGAGGTGCGCTCGCAGGACCGGCCGGGACTGCTGCACGACCTCGGGCAGGTCCTCGCGGAGGAGGGGCTGAGCGTGCGGTCGGCACACATCTCGACCTTCGCCGGGCAGACCCTTGACACCTTCTACGTCACCGATCGTCGGGGCAGCGAGCTCGGGCCGGCGGCGGTGGCGCGGGCGCTGGCGGTCGTCATCGACGCCTGTGACGGCGCCTGAGGCGCCCGTGCCACCACGAGGCGAAGGGAGGAACCGCGGGCAAGTACCCTTGGCCGGGTGTTCACCAGCCTGTCCGACCGCCTGACCGCGACCTTCAAGAACCTCCGCGGCAAGGGGCGCCTGTCCGAGTCCGACGTCAACAAGACCGTCCGCGACATCCGGATGGCCCTCATCGACGCCGACGTCGCCCTGCCCGTCGTCAAGGAGTTCACCTCCGCCGTGCGCGAGCGCGCCACCGGCGCCGAGGTGAGTGGGGCCCTCAACCCGGCCCAGCAGGTCATCAAGATCGTCAACGAGGAGCTCGTGACGATCCTCGGCGGCAATACCCGGACGATCCAGTTCGCCAAGCGGCCGCCGACGGTCATCATGCTCGCCGGTCTCCAGGGCTCGGGCAAGACGACCTTCGCCGGCAAGCTCGGCGCCTGGCTCAAGGACCAGGGCCACACCCCGATCCTCGTCGCGGCAGACCTCCAGCGCCCCAATGCCGTCACCCAGCTCGAGGTGACCGGTCAGCGAGCCGGCGTCCCGGTCTTCGCTCCCGAGCGGGGCAACACCGGTGGGCACGACGCCGTCCTGGAGTCGGGGGAGGGCACCCGCTCCTTCGGTGACCCCGTCGCCGTGAGCCGCGCGGGCATCGCGCACGCCCAGTCGCAGATGCACGACGTCGTCATCGTCGACACCGCCGGCCGTCTCGCGGTCGACGCCGAGCTCATGCAGCAGGCCGCGGACATCCGGGCCGCCGTGGAGCCCGACGAGGTCCTCTTCGTCATCGACTCGATGATCGGTCAGGCCGCCGTCGAGACCGCACGGGCCTTCGCCGAAGGGGTCGACTTCACCGGTGTTGTGCTCTCGAAGCTCGACGGTGACGCCCGCGGTGGTGCGGCCCTGTCCGTCGCCGGCACGACGGGGCGGCCGATCATGTTCGCCTCCACGGGCGAGCAGACCAAGGACATCGAGGTCTTCCACCCCGACCGGATGGCCGGGCGCATCCTCGACATGGGTGACGTCCTCACGCTCATCGAGCAGGCCGAGCGCGCCTTCGAGCGCGGCCAGGCCGAGGAGATGCAGCGCAAGTTCCTCGCGGAGGAGGACTTCACCTTCGACGACTTCCTGCAGCAGATGTCCGCGATCAAGCGGATGGGCTCGCTGAAGTCGATGCTCAAGATGATGCCCGGCATGGGGCAGATGTCGGCGCAGCTCGACAACCTCGACGAGCGCGAGTTCGACCGGGTCGAAGCCATGGTCCGCTCGATGACCCCCTTCGAGCGCACGCACCCCAAGCAGATCAACGGCTCCCGCCGCTCGCGGATCGCCAAGGGCTCGGGCGTGACCGTCTCCGAGGTCAACCAGCTCCTCGAGCGCTTCACCGAGGCGCAGAAGATGATGAAGCAGCTCGCCCGGGGCGGTGGCATGCCGGGCATGCCCGGCGTCCCCGGCATGGGTGGCGGTGCGGGCCGCAAGAAGGGCAAGCAGCAGCAGAAGAAGAAGGGCAAGTCGGGCAACCCCGCCAAGCGCGCCCAGCAGGAGCGCGAGGCAGCCGAGCGCGCGGGCCGGCGGGGGGGCGCTCCGGGCCGGCGGGCTCGGCCTTCGGTGGCGGCCCCCGCGGGCGGGGGTGCCGGCCTCGACCCCGCCGACCTCGACCCGAGCCAGCTGCCGAAGGGCTTCGAGAAGTTCCTCGGCGGCGGCAGCTGACCGACCGATGGGTTCGCCGACGCTCCACGCGGTGACCTCGGGGACCTCAGGCACCCGGGTCGCCTTCTGCCACGGGCTCTTCGGCCAGGGGCGCAACTGGACCCAGATCGCCAAGGGTCTGGCCGACATCAGCCGGCCGACCCTGCTCGACATGCCCAACCACGGACGGTCGCCGTGGACCGAGCGCTTCGACTACCCGACGGCCGCCGACATCGTCGCCGACAACCTGCGGGCGATCGACTCGGACGAGCCGTGGGTCGTCGTCGGGCACTCGATGGGCGGCAAGATCGCGATGCTCGTGGCCCTGCGCCACCCCGAGCTCGTCGACCGGCTGTGCGTCGTCGACATCTCGCCGGCCGCGACGACGAGCTTCAGCGAGTTCGAGACCTACATCGCCGCGATGCAGGCGATGGACCTCGGCAGCATCACCACCCGTGAGCAGGCCGACGCGGCGATGCGCGAGGCCGCACCCGATCCGGGGGTGCGGGCCTTCCTCCTGCAGAACCTGCGCCGGGAGGGCGACGGCTGGCGCTGGCAGCCCAACCTCGAGGTGCTCGGCCGCGACATCGCCACCATCGGCGGCTGGCCCACCGACGAGGTGGCGGGTCTCGCCCCCTTCGACAAGACGGTGCTGTGGCTCGCTGGCGAGCGATCGCTGTACGTCACCGACGACGACCTCGCCGAGATGCGACGGCTCTTCCCCCGGGTGCGGCTCGTGACCGTCAAGGGTGTCGGGCACTGGGTGCACTCGGAGGCGCCCGAGGTGACGCTCCAGTCGCTGCGGGCGCTCATCACCTCGTCACGCTGACGCCGGAGTGTGATGCAGTAGAGGGGCCCGGCGGAGCTGCCGGGCACCCCGACCGAGAGGACCTGATCATGTCCCGCACCGTCGTCATCGGTGGCCACGGCAAGGTGGCCCTGCTGCTCACCCCGATCCTCGCCGAACTCGGGCACTCGGTGACCTCCGTCATCCGCAACCCCGATCACGCCGCCGACGTCGAGGCGGCAGGGGCGACCCCGCACGTCGCCGATGTCGAGATGCTCGACACCGACGGCATCGCCGAGGTCCTCGCGGGCCACGACGCGGTCGTGTGGTCCGCCGGCGCCGGCGGGGGAGACCCCGAGCGCACCCGGGCCGTGGACCAGGACGCGGCGATCCGCTCGATGGAGGCCGCGCGACAGGCCGGCGTGCGGCGCTACGTCATGCTGAGCTATTGCGGTGCCGGGCCCGACCACGGCGTCGACCCGAGCAACCCCTTCCACGCATATGCCGAGGCCAAGGCCGCGGCCGACGAGCACCTGCGCGGCACCGACCTCGACTGGACCGTCCTCGGGCCGAGCAGCCTGACCCTTGACCCGCCGACCGGCAAGATCCAGGTCGGCCGGGAGGGGAGCGGCCAGGTCTCGCGAGCCAATGTCGCCCGGGTCATCGCAGCGACGCTCGCCGCCAACGCGACTGTCGGGCGGACCATCGAGTTCCACGACGGCCAGACCCCGATCGACGAGGCGATCTCCGGCTGACGGTGGGGCGCGGGAGAGTGCGCCGCACGACCGGGAGCAGTAGGCTCCCGGTCTTGTCCCCGCGGTTGGGCACGATAGCGTCGGACCATGGCTGATGTGTTGCACGTCAAGGGCGAGGTGCTGGTCTCCGAGCAGGAGAGCGTGCCGGAGCTGTGGGTCATCGACGGCAAGGTCTCCTTCACGCCGCCGACGAGCGGTGACGTCGAGACGGTGACCGGGTACGTCCTGCCCGGCTTCGTCGACGCGCACTGCCACGTCGGGCTCGATGCGCACGGGGCGGCCGATGTCGCGACGAGCGAGGCCCAGGCCGTGACCGACCGCGACGCGGGCACCCTGCTCATCCGTGACGCCGGCTCGCCGGCGGACACCCGCTGGATCGACGAGCGCGACGACCTGCCCAAGATCATCCGGGCCGGCCGTCACATCGCGCGGACCAAGCGCTACATCCGCAACTACGCGCACGAGGTCGAGCCCGAGCAGCTCGTCTCCCGGGTGCGCGCCGAGGCTCGCGCGGGTGACGGCTGGGTCAAGCTCGTCGGGGACTGGATCGACCGCGGCGTCGGTGACCTGGCCCCCTGCTGGCCCCGGGAGGTGCTCGTCGAGGCCATCGCGGCCGCCCACGAGGAGGGTGCCCGGGTCACCGCGCACTGCTTCGGCGAGGAGTCGCTCGCGGACTTCGCGGCGGCCGGCACCGACTGCATCGAGCACGCGACCGGCCTGGTGCCGGAGACGATCTCCGCCTTCGCCGATCAGGGCATCGCGATCGTGCCGACCCTCGTCAACATCGAGACCTTCCCCAAGATCGCGGCACCCGCCGCGGAGAAGTTCCCCGACTACCACCGGCACATGCTCGAGCTGCACGAGCGGCGCTTCGAGACGGTCGCCGCCGCCCGCGACGCAGGGATCGACGTCTACGTCGGTACCGACGCCGGCGGCTCCCTGCCGCACGGGCTCGTCGCCCAGGAGATGGAGCTGCTCACCCGAGCGGGCTTCAGCACCCGTGAGGCACTGGCCGCGGGCACCTGGCGCTCACGTGACTGGCTCGGTCACCCCGCCATCGCCGAAGGGGAGGACGCCGACCTCGTCGTCCTCGCCGACGACCCCCGTGAGGACGTGCGCGCCTGCGGCACGCCGGCGCACGTCATCCTGCGGGGGGCCCGCGTCGGGGGGGCGCTGACCCCCTTCGTCGCCCCGTCCCTCAGACGGGCTCGCCCACGAGCTCTCGCTCGTCGCTGTCGCGGGTTGCGGTCGCCTCGGCCGCCACCTCGGCCCGGTGGGCCCGCATGCTGTAGGCGACTGCGGCGATCCACACGGCCCACACGAGGCCGTAGACGACCCACTTCGCGGCGTCGTCGAGGGCGAGACCGCCCTTGCCCATGATGGTCTTGGAGTTGGTCAGGACGATGAGGCCACCGACGAGCGAGCCGAGGATCCGCGGGGGGATCGTGCGCACGAGCCAGGCGGCGATCGGCGCGGCGACCGCCCCGCCGATGAAGAGCATCGCGACCCAGGAGAAGTTGATGCCCTGGGAGCCGAGGGCGGCGAGGAAGCCGATGCTCGCGGCGACCGAGATGAGGAACTCGCTGGTGTCGATCGAGCCGATGACCTTGCGCGGCTCCATCCGGCCGCTGGCGAGGATCGCCGGGGTGCCGACCGGCCCCCAGCCGCCGCCGCCGGTCGCGTCGACGAAGCCGCCGAAGAGCCCGAGGGGAGCGAGGAAGCGCTTGCGCAGCGGGGTGCCGATACGGTCCTTGCGCAGCCCCTTGAAGGTGAAACGCAGCAGGACGTAGAGACCCAGCGCGAGCAGGATGCCCGACATGATCGGCTTGGCCGTCGAGGTGTCGAGGCTGGCGAGGAAGGTCGCGCCGGCGAAGGCGCCGACCGCCCCGGGGAGGCCGATCTTGAGCACGACCGGCCAGTCGACGTTGCCGAAGCGCCAGTGCGAGGCGCCGGAGACGAGCGTCGTGCCGATCTCGGCGAGGTGGACGGTGGCCGAGGCGGCGACGGGGTTGGTCCCGATCGCGAGCAGCAGCGTCGTCGTCGTAACGCCGTATGCCATGCCGAGCGATCCGTCGACGAGCTGGGCGAGCAGGCCGACGACGGCCAGGAGGACGAGCTTGCGCATACGGAGGACTCTTTCCGTGAGGAGTGTGCGGCGCTCCGTGGGGTATGTCCCACGTGATGAGCAGGAGTTTCACCGAACATCCTGTTATCGGTCAAGTAACGTCACGTTATGTCTCAGGTCGTGGTCACCACCCCCGGCCCCGCCCGCGATACTGAGGGCATGGACATCTCCGCCCGATCCGACTACGCGGTGCGCGCCATGCTGACCCTGGCCGCGGCCGCTGACGGGGGCACGCCGGTCTCGGTCGTCCGGCTCGCCGCCGAGCAGGAGCTGCCGCGCAAGTTCCTCGAGGCGATCCTCGCCGACCTGCGCCGGGCCGAGCTCGTCGTCAGCAGGATGGGTGCCAGCGGCGGCTACCTCCTCGCTCGCCCGGCGACGCAGATCTCCGTGGGTGCGGTCATCCGGGCCGTCGACGGCCCGCTCGCCGAGGTGCGGGGGGAGCGCCCCCAGGCCATGACCTACGACGGCGCCGCCACCCACCTGCGGACGGTCTGGGTCGCCGTCCGCTCGAGCGTGCGCTCCGTCCTCGACGGGACGAGCCTCGCCGACGTGCTGAGCGGCGACTTCCCTGCCGCCGTCGAGGAGGCCCTCGCGGCCCCCGACGCCTGGGAAAACCGCTGAGGCCCTCCCTTCGTCCCGGTTTGGGCCGGGGAGGGGAGGCGTGGAACAATCCCCTCCGTACCCGTCCGCGCCGGGGATCTCTCCTGCGTGCGCCGGATGCCTACACCCCGAGCTCGATACCCCGTGCGAACCGCGCACGGTCTCGCCGTGCTCATGACTGAAGGGACCACGACCGTGGCCGTCAAGATTCGTCTCAAGCGGATGGGCAAGATCCGCGCTCCGTTCTACCGCGTCGTCGTCATGGACTCGCGCGCCAAGCGCGATGGCCGGGCCATCGAGGAGATCGGCAAGTACCACCCCACCGAGGAGCCCTCGCTCATCGACATCGACAGCGAGCGCGCGCAGTACTGGCTCTCCCAGGGCGCCCAGCCCACCGAGGCCGTCGCCGCGCTGCTCAAGGTCACCGGTGACTGGCAGAAGTTCAAGGGTGAGGCCGGCGGCGAGGGCACCCTCAAGGTCAAGGAGGCCAAGCCCTCCAAGAAGGACCTCTACGAGGCCGCGCTCGCCAACTCCGACAAGGAGGGCGCTGAGCACGAGGCCATCACCGCCAAGAAGAAGGCCGACAAGAAGGCTGCGGACGACAAGGCCGCCGCCGAGAAGGCCGAGGCCGAGGCTGCTGCCGAGGCTCCCGCCGAGGAGACCCCGGCCGAGGCCGAGACCACCGAGGCCTGAGATGCTCGACGAGGCGCTCGAGCACCTGGTCACCGGCATCGTCGACCACAAGGACGACGTCGTCGTGCGCAGCAAGAACCTGCGTCGCGGTCAGATCCTCGAGGTGCGCGTGCACCCCGACGACCTGGGCCGCGTCATCGGTCGCTCCGGTCGCACGGCGTCCGCCCTCCGCACCGTGCTCGGCGCCCTCTCGGGCGGCGACAACGTGCGGATCGACATCGTCGACACCGACCGCGAGCGCTGAGCCCGGCGCTCCACGTCCAGCGGATGGCCGTCCTCCCCTCGGGGAGGGCGGCCATTCGCCATCCCGGGCCCCGGATACGTAGGTTGTCCCGCATGGCATCTCCTGACGGTCACGTCGTCGCCCGCATCGGCAAGCCCCACGCGCTGCGTGGCGAGGTCACCGTCCAGCTGCATACGGACGACCCGGAGTCCCGCCTGGTGCCCGGCACCGTCTTCGACACCCGCGCGCAGCCCGGGTCGGGTGTGCCCCGTCAGCTGACGCTCGCGACGACCCGCGTGCACCGGGGGGATCTGGCTGCTCGGCTTCGAGGAGATCCCCGACCGCACCGGCGCGGAGTCCCTCCGCGGCACCCGGCTCGTGCTCGCCGCCGACCAGCCGGACCCGTCCGAGGACGACGAAGGGTGGTACGAGGAGGACCTCGTCGGGCTCACGGCCGTCGACCCCACCGGCACGGTCGTCGGGGAGGTCGTCGCCCTCGAGCTCGGCGCCGCCCAGGACCGCCTGCGGCTGCGGCGACCGGACGGCGGCGAGACGCTCGTCCCCTTCGTCGAGGCGATCGTCCCCGAGGTCGACCCGGAGGCCGGCCGGCTCGTCGTCGACGCACCCCCCGGCCTGCTCGACCTCGACGCGGCAGGAGAGTGACCTTGCGCATCGACGCCGTCTCGATCTTCCCCGACTATCTCGCCGCCCTCGACATCTCGCTCATCGGCAAGGCACGCCGCGAGGGCCTGATCGACCTGCGCGTGCACGACCTGCGCGACCACGCGCACGACCGTCACCGCACCGTCGACGACACCCCGTACGGCGGGGGAGCCGGCATGGTCATGAAGGCGCAGCCGTGGAGCGAGGCGCTCGAGCACGTCCTCGCCTCCGCCGACGAGACGAGCGGACCGGCCCCGATCCTCGTCGTCCCGGGGCCGGGCGGGGAGCGCTTCACGCAGGCGACGGCGCGAGAGCTGGCACAGGCGCCCTGGCTGGTCTTCGCCTGCGGCCGCTACGAAGGGATCGACGAGCGGGTCTACGAGTGGGCCGCCGAGCGGATGCCCGTGCGGGTCATCTCGCTCGGCGACTACGTGCTCAACGGCGGCGAGGTCGCCGTCCTCGCGATGGTCGAGGCCATCGGCCGGCTCCTGCCGGGCGTGGTCGGCAATGCCGAGTCACTCGTCGAGGAGTCGCACGAAGGGGGTCTGCTCGAGTACCCCATCTACACCAAGCCGTCGGTGTGGACCGATGGTGACGGCGTGGAGCGGGCCGTGCCCGAGGTGCTCCTCGGCGGCAACCACGCGGCCGTCGCCGCGTGGCGGCACGAGCAGCGTCTGGCCCGCACCGCGGCCCGCCGCCCCGACCTGCTCCACGTCGCGGCGACGACCTCCGAGCTCGCCGGGCTCGAGCACTCGGTCGCCACCCGAGCGGATGCCGCCGAGCTGACCGTGCTGCAGAAGGCCTGCTGGATCGAGATGGTCACCCCGGAGCAGCACTGGTGGGGAGCCCCGGCGGAGGACGCCGCCGCGGTCGCGGCCGGCCTCGAGCACTGGACGACCCACCTCTTCCGCAGCGAGGGTCGGCTCGTCGGGTCGGTCCGGGTGCGTCGCGACCCGCAGGAGCCGACGACCTGGCAGATCGGGCGCCTGATGATCGCCCCCGACCTGCAGGGGCGCGGCCTCGGTCGCGCGCTGCTCGCCCATGCCGAGGCGCTCGCCCCGAGCGACGTGACGACCCTGTGGCTCAACACCGGCGCCGACCAGGAGCGTCTGCTGCGGCTGTACAAGAAGGCCGGCTACCGGGTGCGCGGTCCCGGCGAGGGGCCGGGGACGGTCGACCTCAGTCGACCCGTCCGTCGCTGAGGCTCACGCGCACTGGGGCAGCCACACGCGCAGGCCGACCTCCAGCAGTGCCGTCACACCGAGGACCAGCAGCAGCCAGGTCCACCCCGTGGCGCGGTGCGCCAGGGACAGCAGCGCCGCGGGGATCGCGATGATCAGGACGACGACGGGCAGGCCCTGGAGCAGCAGCGGACCGAGGAGGTCGGTGCCGGTGCACGCCGCACCGAGCCGGTCAAGCTCGAGCAGCCCCCGCAGCCGCGAGGTGAGCACGGCGGCAGCGGGGGCGACGAGCAGCAGGGTGAGCAGGCCGCCGACCGGGTGCCAGTGGTGCTCGCCGGTCGATCGGGGACGACGATGGGCCCCGGCACGATTTCTGGTCACGCGCTCCCCTCTGGCAGAATCGGACATCGCGCTCAACGACACCGCCCCTGCCACAGGGGGAGTGCCGAGACCGGCCCACCAGCACGGCGGACCGACCCACAGCACGCGGCGGTGGGCGCGACACCTCACACACTACTGACGAGGGCGGACGGCCTGTGGCGTCCGCAGGAAGCGACAAGCGCCATGCAGCGTTTCGACGAGATCGACAAGGCGTCCCTGCGGGACGACATCCCCGAGTTCCGCGCCGGTGACACGGTCAAGGTCCACGTCAAGGTCATCGAGGGCAACCGCTCCCGTATCCAGGTCTTCCAGGGCGTCGTCATCCGCCGCCACGGCGGTGGCATCGGCGAGACCTTCACCGTTCGCAAGGTCTCCTTCGGTGTCGGCGTCGAGCGGACCTTCCCGCTCCACACCCCGGTCATCGAGAAGATCGAGGTCGCCACCCGCGGCGACGTCCGCCGCGCGAAGCTGTACTACCTGCGCAACCTGCGCGGCAAGGCCGCTCGCATCCGCGAGCGTCGCGAGACCCCCGCGAACTGACCGCTGCCGCCCAGCGGGCCGTAGGCTGACTCCGATGTCGACCGAGCCCGCCCAGGACGCCAACGCCTCGACCCCCGCCGGAGACCCGGCGGGGGTCGACGTGCGTCCCGCCCGCCGCCTCCTGCTGGAGATCGGCGTGGCCGTCCTGCTCGTCATGCTCCTGCGCATCTTCGTCATGGAGTCCTTCCACGTGCCGAGCGGGTCGATGGCCCCGACGATCCAGCCCGGTGACCGGGTCGTCGTGACGAAGATCGGGGCCTCGCACGTCGAGCGCGGCGACGTCATCGTCTTCGACGGGACGACGACCTTCGCGGCGGGGGATCGCACCCCCTTCGCCTCCGACGGACTCATCGGCCGCACCCTGTCATCGATCGCCTCGACCCTGTCCATCGACCTCGGGGAGCAGGACTTCCTCAAGCGGGTCGCCGGCGTCGGGGGCGACCGGGTCTCGTGCACGCCGAAGGGGGGACTGGTCGTCAACGGCTCGCCGGTCGACGAGCCGTGGCTTGCGCCGGGCACGACGGCCTGCGACACCCCCTTCGACGTCAAGGTGCCGCAGGGGCGCCTCTTCGTGCTCGGGGACAACCGCAGCGACTCGGCCGACTCCCGCAGCCACCTCGGGGACCCCGGCGGGGGCATGGTGCCGATCGATGACGTCGTCGGCCACGTGTCGTGGCGCTACTGGCCCATCGACCGCATCGGCGGGCTGGGGCACTGAGCCCGCAGCGCGGACACGAGCCGCTCGCTGACGACCGCGGCCGCCCGGAGCACGCATACTGGACCGGATGACGCCCCGACACTGCTGGGCGCGCAAGAGGAAGAGACCCGTGGCACACGATCCCGATTCGGCGCACGCCGAGGCCGAGGGCGAGGAAAAGGACCGCGCCCGCGAGGAGCGGGCGCGCGACGAGCGGGGGATGGGCGCCCGCCTCGGCGCGGCCGTCCGCGAGCTCGTCGTCGTCCTGGCCATGGCCCTGACGCTGTCCTTCATCGTCAAGTCCTTCCTCGTCCAGGCCTTCTTCATCCCGAGCGAGTCGATGCAGGACACGCTGCTCGTCGGGGACCGGGTCGTCGTGTCCAAGCTCACCCCCGGGCCCTTCGACCTCGAGCGAGGGGACATCGTCGTCTTCGAGGACCCCGGCGACTGGCTCAGCCCGACCCCAGAGGCCAGCCGTGGCCCGGTGCTCGACGGGGTCCGTGACGCCCTGATGTTCGTCGGCCTGCTGCCCGACACCTCCGAGGGGCACCTCATCAAGCGGGTCATCGGGCTGCCGGGCGACCGGGTCCAGTGCTGTGACGCCGAGGGACGGCTGCTCCTCAACGGCGAGCCGATCGACGAGACGCCCTATCTCAAGCCCGGTGTCAGCGCCAGCGACATCGAGTTCGACATCACCGTCCCCGATGGCCGCATGTGGGTCATGGGTGACAACCGCAGCGACTCCTCGGACTCGCGCTTCCACGACCCCGGCGGCACGGGCGCCAAGGGGTCGGTGCCGCTCGACCTCGTCGTCGGCAAGGCGGTCGTGACCGTGTGGCCCTTCGACCGGATGTCCGGCCTGTCCGGGCACGACGAGGTCTTCACCGACGTGCGGGCACCGGGCACCCACTCGCTGGCACCGCCCGGGCGCGAGCCGCACACCTCGTGACGACCCGGCGCCGCACACCGCGCTCCGGTCGGCCCAGCCTGCGCGTCGAGCGGGAGCTGCAGCGGGCCGGTCACCGGGTGCTCGCCGGCATGGACGAGGTGGGCCGGGGGGGCGCTCGCCGGCCCGGTCAGCGTCGGCGTGGTCGTCATCGACGAGACCTGCCGCAGCGCGCCAGCCGGCGTGCGCGACTCCAAGCTGCTCACCCCGGCGGCCCGCGTCGCCATGGTGCCGCGCCTGCGGCGCTGGGCCGTGGGCCACGCGGTCGGGCACGCCTCGCCCGCAGAGATCGACGAGATCGGGATCATCGCTGCGCTGCGCCTCGCGGGGCAGCGGGCGCTCGGGCAGATCGACGTCGTCCCCGACCTCGTCCTGCTCGACGGCAACCACGACTGGCTGACCGACCCGCAGGAGGTCGGCCTGCTCGCCGAGATCGTCGGTGGGGCGTCGACACCGCCGGTGCGCACGATGATCAAGGCCGACATGCGCTGCAGCTCGGTCGCTGCCGCGAGCGTGCTGGCCAAGGTGGAGCGCGATGCCCACATGGTCGATCTCGACCGTGAGCACCCGCACTACGGCTGGGCGGACAACAAGGGTTACTCGGCGAGCGCCCACCTCGATGCGCTCGCGGTGCACGGGGCGAGCGAGCAGCACCGACGCTCGTGGTCCCTGCCCGGGGTGACCCCGCTGCCGGCCGCCGCACACGTAGGGGATGATGAGGAACGACCGGGCGGGGACCGTGGGCTCCTCGCCGGCACGACGAGCGAAGGGAGGTCCCGGTGAGCTCGGAGGACCTGGAGAAGTACGAGACCGAGATGGAGCTGGCGCTCTATCGCGAGTACCGCGACGTCGTGCACCTCTTCAGCCACGTCGTCGAGACCGAGCGGCGCTTCTACCTCGCCAACAGCGTCGACGTGAAGGTTCGCGGCGAGGGGGCCGAGGTGTACTTCGAGGTGACCATGCAGGATGCGTGGGTGTGGGACATCTACCGTCCGGCGCGCTTCGCCAAGCAGGTGCGGGTCGTCACCTTCAAGGACGTCAACGTCGAGGAGCTCGCCAAGTCCGAGCTCGAGATGCCCGACGGCGGCTTCTAGCCCGTCCACAGCCCCGCCCCGGGCGAAGGGGGTGTCCACAGACCGTCGACGGGTCCGCCACGGGTCCCCGCTCCCACCTTGACTGGGTGCCGGAGGTGGTCGGACATGACCCGGTCGGGGACGAGTGAGCAGCCCACGAGGGCGCGCATCGGAGCAGAGGGCGAGGCCTTCGCGGAGCGCTATCTCACGGGCAGAGGCATGCGGGTGCTGGACCGCAACTGGCGGTGCAGCTCAGGTGAGATCGACCTCGTGCTGCTCGACGGCGACATCGTCGTCGTGTGCGAGGTCAAGACGCGGCGCAGCAAGGCCTTTGGCGAGCCGATCGAGGCGATCACCCGGGCCAAGTTGGCCCGGCTGCGTCGACTCGCCGGTCGCTGGCTGGCCGAGCACGAGGTCTCCTGCGGTGGGGTGCGCCTCGACGTCGTCGCGCTCCACCTCGACCCCGCGACCGAGGCCTACCAGGTGCGACACGTCGCGGGGGCAGGGCTGTGAGCGTCGGGGTGACGCGGGGCGTGGCCCTGCGCGGGGTGAGCGGGCACCTCGTCGACATCGAGTGCCACGTCGGTCGCGGGCTGCCGGCCTTCGACATCAGCGGGTTGCCCGACACGGCGCTGCGCCAGGCGGCGCAGCGGGTGCGGGCCGCTGCGCTCTCCGCGGAGGTCTCGCTCAACGCGCGACAGCTCACCTTCAACCTGTCACCCGCCTCCCTGCCCAAGCACGGCACCGGCTTCGACCTGGGCCTCGTCGTCGCAGCGCTCACGGCCTGCGGGGAGCTGCCGGCCGAGCCCGTCCGGCCAGTCGTCCACCTCGCCGAGCTGGGCCTCGACGGACGGCTGCGGCACGTCGCGGGAGTCCTCCCCGGAGTGCTGGCCGCCCAGGGGGCCGGCTGCGAGCACGTCGTCGTCGCCCCCGAGGACGTGGGGGAGGCCCGCCTCGTTGACGGGGTGCGGGTCTCGACGGCGCAGACCCTCGCGGAGCTCGTCGCGGCCTACCGGTGCGTACCGCGCGGTGGGCGTCTGACCGAGGCGGATGGGGAGCCGGCGGCCGCGCCACCGGCGGGTCGGCGTCGGCTGGACCTCGCCGACGTGTCCGGGCAGCACGAGGCGCGGGCGGCTCTCCTCCTGGCGGCGGCGGGTGGTCACCACATGCTGCTCAACGGCCCACCGGGGTCGGGCAAGACGATGCTCGCCGAGCGTCTCGTGACGATCCTGCCCCTGCTCACCCGGGAGCAGGCCCTCGAGTCCCTCGCCGTGCGGTCGGTCGTCGGCGCCATGCCGACGGGGATCGACCTCGTGCCTCCCTTCGTCGCGCCGCACCACTCGGCGAGCGTCGCGGCACTCGTCGGCGGGGGATCTGGGGCGGTCCTGCCCGGGGCGGTCTCGCAGGCGCACCACGGAGTGCTCTTCCTCGACGAGGCGGCCGAGTTCGGTGGCGCGGTCCTCCAGGCGCTGCGCCAGCCGTTGGAGTCCGGCCGGATCGTCGTCTCCCGCGCTCGCGAGCAGGTGACCTACCCGGCCCGGGTGCAGCTCGTGCTCGCGGCGAACCCCTGTCCCTGCGGCGAGGGGTACGGCAAGGGGCTGTCCTGCCGGTGCCGACCCACCGAGCGGCGGGCCTACGCCGCCCGCCTGAGCGGACCACTGCTCGACCGGGTCGACATCCAGGTACAGGTGCCCAAGGTGAGCCTGGCGGACCTGACCGAGGCGCCGCCGGACTCGAGCGCCGCGGTCGCGGAGCGCGTCCTCGCGGCGCGGGAGGCCCAGGCCCGTCGTTGGGGGCCGCAGGGATGGACGCTCAACAGCCAGGTGCCCGGCCCCTTCCTGCGGCGGGCGCCCTGGCGGCTGCCGTCGAGCACGACAGCGATGCTCGACCGGGCGCTGGACCTGGGGCAGGTGACCGTGCGCGGCTACGACCGGGTTCTCCGACTGGCCTGGACGAGCGCCGACGTCAACGGACGAGCGACGCCGAGTCCGACCGACGTGGGGCTCGCGCTGATGTACCGCACCCAGGGAGCGGTGGCCGCATGAGTCGCTCGAGGGGTGCCGCGCCCACGGCGGCCGAGGCAGCTCGCGCCCATGCCCAGGTGGGGACGGACGAGCGGCGGGCCCGGGTCGCCTGGAGCCGGGTCCTCGAAAATCGCCGCGAACGAGCCAGCGACGTGCTGCCCGCACTGCTCCTCGAGGTCATCTCCCTGGGCCACGTCGAGGCCTGGCACCGCCTCGTCGACGGGGACCTGCCCAAGTGCGCGAGTGCCCGCGCCCACGTCGCAGGCGTCGACGTCGACGCCGAGCTCGACCGGGTCGAGCGCGTCGGGGCCCGGGTCGTCGTCCCCGGCGACGCGGACTGGCCGGAGTCGCTCTCGCACCCCCTCGTCTCCCCGCATCTGCTGCACGTGCGTGGTCATGCCTGCCTCGCGGACCTCGTCACCCGGTCGGTGGCCGTCGTCGGCTCACGGGCGAGCACCGGCTACGGCGAGGCGATCGCCCGTGAGCTCGGCGCCGGTCTGGCCGGTCGAGGGTGGACCGTCGTGTCCGGGGCCGCCTACGGCATCGACGCCGCGTCCCACCAGGGGGCACTCACGGGCGACGGGCCCGCGATCGCGGTGCTCCCGTGCGGCCCGGAGCGCGCCTACCCCGAGGGCAACCGCCGGCTCGTCGACGCCGTCGCGGAGCGCGGGGTCGTCATCACCGAGCTCGCGACGGGCACGGTGGCGATGCGGCACCGGTTCCTCGCCCGCAATCGGATCATCGCGGCCCTGTCGGGTGCCACGGTCGTCGTGGAGGCGGGGCTGCGGTCCGGGTCGCGCAACACGGCGGGGTGGGCGGAGGCGCTCGGGCGCCCCGTCGGGGCGGTGCCCGGGCCGGTGACGCAGATGTCGTCGGCCGGCTGCCACGAGCTCATCCAGAAGGGCCGAGCTGCCCTCGTCACGGACACCGACGACGTCCTCGCGATTGCGGCTCGGGTCGGAGAGGCCGCCGACCAGCCCGACGAGCTGCTCGGGCCGGGGCGTCCGCTGGACGCGCTGACGCCACCACAGCGACGCATCCACGACGTCCTCACCCGCAGGTCTGGCCGAGGGGTCGGCGCGGTGGCCCACGAGCTCGTCCTCCCGGTCGACGAGGTCCTCGCACAGCTGTCGGTCCTCGCGCTCGAGGGCTGGGTCGAGCAGACCGACGACGGCGGTTGGGTGCGCGGAGCCGGACCCGGGTGAGGGTCGCTGCCTCGTGGTCGGCACGCTGCGTGGCACGGTGGTGGGGTGAGCAGGCAACCGATCGACTCCGCGCCGGCCCCGCCTGACTGGGCGCTCGAGTGCATCGAGGCCTTCGTCGGCCACCTCGAGCGTGAGCGGGACCGCTCCGCGCACACGATCCGGGCCTACGCAGGCGACGTGCGGGCCTGTCTCGCATGGTGCGCGGCAGACGGTGCCGACGATCTGGGCGACGTCACGCTGCAGCAGCTGCGCGCCTGGCTCGGTGAGCTGTCCGCCGGTGGCGCGGCCCGGGCGACGCTCTCCCGACGCTCCGCCGCGGTGCGCACCTTCTTCGCCTGGGCGCGACGCAGTGGTCGGGTGGAGGCCGACCCCGCGCTGCGGCTCACCTCGCCGAAACGGCAGCGCACCCTGCCCGACGTGCTGAGCCGCGAGAGCGCGACCGCCGTGCTCGACGTCGCGGCGGTCGCGGCCGACGACGACGACCCGATCCACCTGCGCAACCGGGCCGTGCTCGAGCTGCTCTACGCCACCGGGATCCGGGTCAGCGAGCTCACCGGGCTCGACGTCGACGACGTGGACCGCTCGCGGCGCGTCGTCCGGGTGCTCGGCAAGGGGCGCAAGGAACGGACCGTGCCCTACGGCGCCCCCGCGGACGCGGCCCTGGGGGAGTGGCTCGAGCGGGGACGCCCACGGGTGGTCGTCGACGGTTCGGGCCCGGCGCTCTTCCTCGGGCGCCGTGGTCGTCGTGTCGACCCTCGTCAGGTGCGCGAGGTCGTGCACGGCCTGCTCGCCCACGTGCCCGACGCCCCGGACATCGGTCCGCACGGGTTGCGCCACTCCGCCGCGACCCACCTGCTCGAGGGCGGCGCTGACCTGCGCATGGTGCAGGAGCTGCTGGGGCACTCCTCGCTCGCCACGACGCAGATCTACACCCACGTCTCCCTCGACCGGCTGCGTCGCAGCTACGAGCAGGCGCACCCCCGCGCCTGAGCTGCCGTCACGCCACCGGCAGCAGCACGACCCGCCGGGCCCCGAAGAAGCCCATGGGGTCGAGGTAGGTGTCATCGCGCTTGGCGCCCAGGTGCAGGCAGGTGGCGGGCTCGCAGTGCCCGGGCTCGGGACCGACCCGGCCGATCTCTTCACCTCGGCGGACCCGATCACCCACGGTGAGGGAGGAGTCCACGGGCTCGTACGTGCTGCGGACACCGTCGCCGTGCGTGATGCTCACCGTCCCGCGGCCGGCGATCCGACCGCGATGGGTGACGACGCCGTCGTCGACGGAGGTGACGGGGTCGCCCTTCGACGCCGCGAGGTCGATGCCGCGATGGCCCGCCCCCCACCGCTCCTCGGGGGCATCGAAGGGAGCCGCCACCACCGGGCGTCCACCGTCGCCGACCGGCCAGGACCACATCGCCCGCGGCGGCGGCGCCGGCCCGACGAGGGCTCCGGCAGCGAGGAGGGCGACGACGGGGACGGTGCTCATGACGGGGAGCGTGGCCGTTGTCGGGCCGTGGTGCCGGCTCCAGCCTGCAGCGGTGGACGGTGACCGCGGGCCGGGGCCGCCTGTGGATCACGCGGCCAGGCGCTGACAGGCCTCGCGCAGGAGCGACTCGTGCTTGCAGCAGGCGAAGCGCACGAGCGAGGCCGTCGGTGCCGGGTCGTCGCAGAAGACGGAGACCGGCACGGCGGCCACCCCTGCGGACTCGGGCAGCCGCAGGCACCACTCGAGAGCGTCGGTCACGCCGAGCGGCGCAGCATCGGCGACGACGAAGTAGGTGCCCTGGGAGGGCCGCACCTCGAGCCCGGCCGACCGCAGACCGTCGACGAGCAGGTCGTGCCGGGCCCGCAACGACTCGCGCAGCGCGTCGAGGGGCGCCGGCCCCAGACGCAGCGCGTGCGCCACCGCGTGCTGGAGGGGAGAGGCCGTCGTGAAGGTCAGGTACTGCTTGACGACCCGAGCGGCCCGCACGAGGTGCGCGGGCCCGCTGACCCAGCCGACCTTCCACCCCGTGACGGAGAAGAACTTGCCGGCGGAGCCGATCGTCAGGGTCCGCTCGGCCATGCCCGGCAGGGTGGCGATCGGGATGTGCGGCACCCCGAAGGTCAGGTGCTCGTAGACCTCGTCGCTCACGACCCACGCGTCGTGCCGACGCGCGAGCTCGGCGACCATCTCGAGCTCGGCCCGGTCGAGGACCTTGCCCGTCGGGTTGTGCGGGCTGTTGAGCAGCACGACCCTGGTCCGGGGGCTGAAGGCGCGGGCGAGGGCCGCGGGGTCGATCGTCAGGTCGGGCAGCCGCAGCGGCACCGTCCGCTTGACCCCGCCGGCGAGCGCGATGACGGCCGAGTAGCTGTCGTACGAGGGCTCGAGCACGACGACCTCGTCACCCGGCTCGAGCAGGCCGAGGAGCGACGCGGCGATCGCCTCGGTCGCGCCCGAGGTCACGAGCACCTCGTCCGCCGGGTCGAGTCGAAGGGAGTGGTGGCGGGCCTGGTGCTCGGCGACCGCCTCGCGCAGGGCCGGGATGCCGATCGACGGCGGGTACTGGTTGTGGCCCGCGTCGATCGCGTGCTTCGCGGCCTCGAGCACCTCGGCGGGGCCGTCGGTGTCGGGGAAGCCCTGCCCGAGGTTGATCGCGTCGTGCTCGACCGCGAGGGCCGACATCGTCGCGAAGATCGTCTCGGCGTGCGGCTCCATGCGGGCGACGAGGGGTGCGCTCATGTCGGGCAGGCTACGCCGCCGGACGATTTCCTCCCTTCGCCCCGCGGCCGTAGGATGGGGTGCACATCCAGTCTGTCTGGATGAATTCGCGTGTTCCTCGCCGGGTGACGAGTCCGACTCTGAATCCGGGGCACACCACGGCAGTCCCGACCTCGGTCGGGCGGGGTCGTGCCGGAGCACCAGGACAACAACTGACAACCTATGAGAGAGGACTTCGGCATGGCCGTCGTCACGATGCGCCAGCTCCTCGAGAGCGGCGTCCACTTCGGGCACCAGACCCGTCGCTGGAACCCCAAGATGAAGCGCTTCATCATGACCGAGCGCAATGGCATCTACATCATCGACCTGCAGCAGTCGCTGACCTACATCAACGACGCGTACGAGTTCGTCAAGCAGACCGTGTCGCACGGCGGCACGATCCTCTTCGTCGGCACGAAGAAGCAGGCCCAGGAGCCGATCGCCGAGCAGGCGACGCGCGTCGGGATGCCCTACGTCAACCACCGCTGGCTCGGTGGCATGCTCACCAACTTCCAGACGATCTCCAAGCGCCTCACCCGGCTCAAGGAGCTCGAGGAGCTCGACTTCGACACCGTGGCCGGTTCGGGCTACACGAAGAAGGAGCTGCTCATCCTCCGTCGTGAGAAGGACAAGCTCGACAAGACCCTCGGCGGCATCCGCAACATGTCGAAGGTCCCCTCCGCCGTGTGGATCGTCGACACCAAGAAGGAGCACCTCGCGGTCGACGAGGCGCGCAAGCTGGGCCTGCCGGTCATCGCGATCCTCGACACCAACTGCGACCCCGACGAGGTCGACTACAAGATCCCCGGCAACGACGACGCGATCCGCTCCGTCACGCTGCTGACCCGCGTCGTCGCCGATGCGGTCGCCGACGGCCTGATGGCCCGCGGTGGCGGCAAGTCCGGTGCGGACGCCTCCGCCGAGGCCGAGCCGATGGCCGAGTGGGAGCGCGAGCTCCTCGCCGGTGAGGCCGCTGCCGAGGCTCCGGCCGCTGCCGAGGCCCCCGCCGCTGCTGAGGCTCCGGCTGCTGCCGAGGCCCCCGCCGCCGAGGCCGCCCCGGAAGCTCCGGCCGCCGAGGCCGCCCCCCGAGGCCTGAGCCTCCACTCACCGACCACCGTCACACCTCACGAAGGAGAACGGGACACACATGGCGAACTACACCGCCGCTGACATCAAGGAGCTGCGCGAGCGCACCGGCGCCGGCATGCTCGACGTGAAGAAGGCGCTCGACGAGGCCGAGGGCGACAAGTCCAAGGCCCAGGAGCTGCTGCGCATCAAGGGCCTCAAGGGCGTCACCAAGCGCGAGGGACGCACGACCTCCAACGGTCTGGTCGTCGCCAAGGCCGAGGCCGGCGTCGGCACGCTCGTCGAGGTCCTCTGCGAGACTGACTTCGTCGCCAAGGGCGAGAAGTTCGGCGCCCTCGCGGACGAGGTCCTCGCCGCGGCCGTCGCGGCCAAGGCCACCGACGCGGAGTCCCTGCTGGCTGCCCCCGCCGGGGACAAGACCGTCAAGGACCTCCTCGACGACGCCAACGCCACCATCGGCGAGAAGATCGAGGTCAAGCGGGTCGCCCGCGTCGAGGCCCCCAACGTCTCGGCGTACCTGCACAAGACCAGCCCTGACCTGCCGGCCCAGATCGGTGTCCTCCTGGGCACCGAGGGTGGCGACGACCAGGTGGCCCGTGACGTCGCGATGCACATCGCCGCGTTCAGCCCCAACGTCCTCACCCGCGACGAGATCGACGCCGACGTCGTCGCCAACGAGCGTCGCATCGCCGAGGAGACGGCCAAGGAGGAGGGCAAGCCCGAGGCTGCCCTGCCCAAGATCGTCGAGGGCCGGGTCAACGGCTTCTTCAAGGAAAACGTCCTGCTCGACCAGCCCTTCGCCAAGGACTCCAAGAAGTCCGTCGGCAAGGTCCTCGAGGAGGCCGGTGCGAGCGCCACGCAGTTCGCGCGCTTCCGCGTCGGTTCCTGACGAACCCCGCACCACGCCGAAGGGCGCCGCACCCCATCCGGGGGCGGCGCCCTTCGTCATGCTCGTCGCCAGATCACGGCGAGCGCCGCGGCTGGGTCCACGGCAGGAAGAGCCGTGTGACGAAGGGGAGGAAGACGTACGTCATCCACGGGATGGCGATGGCGCAGGTGAGCAGCACGCGGCCCCAGGCCGGCCACCCCTCGGTCACCACGGCGAGCACGTAGGTGAGCACCAGGCTCGTGGGGAAGAAGGCGCAGAAGATGACGACCATCTGCTTCCACCGCGGCGGGGCGGGCGGGGCGATGTCGCCGCCGGTCACCTCGTGCGGCTCGTCGAACCACCCCTCGATGCCGGTGCGCGACTCCATCCGGGTCGTCTCGACGAGGCGGGTGGCGGCGCCGAGCCAGCGGGCCCGCTCGTGGGACTGCTGCCAGTGCTCGAGGGCGTCGGCATCGGCGAAGCGGTAGAGCATGTGCCACTGCTCGGACCCGGGCGAAGGGCGCACCCAGCCCGAGCCGAGGAAGCCGGGGAAGCGCCGGGCGAGGTTGGTGCCCGCGTCGGCCCAGACCTGCATGAGGGCTTCGTCCTCGGGGCGGACGGTACGGGTGATCGAGACGGTGACGGGGGCCGACCGGTCGGCGGGTGCGGTGCTCACGACGGGCAAGGATAGGTGCTCAGGCGGGCGGGCGGAGCGCCTCGAGCACGACCCGCAGGGGGTGGTCGGCGGTGGCGCCGGCCAAGGTGCGGACGACGCTAGTGACCCCGCGGTCACTTGACAAGTGGAGAGCACATGTCAAGCAGCCCGTGCGACTCGGGTGAGTTCCTCGGTGGGGCCGGACCTGTGGAAGGATCGGGCGAACCCGCACGCGACCCAGGGAGCACCACGTGACCGAGCAGACCACCCCCCAGGCCGACCGCAGGGTCCTCCTCAAGCTCTCCGGTGAAGCCTTCGGTGGCGGCAAGGTCGGGCTGAGCCCCGACGTCGTGCGGGGGATCGCCGAACAGATCGCCGTGGCCGTCCGTGAGGGCATCCAGGTCGCGATCGTCGTCGGGGGTGGCAACTTCTTCCGCGGCGCCGAGCTGCAGGAGCAGGGCATGGACCGCAGCCGCGCCGACTACATGGGCATGCTCGGCACGGTGATGAACTGCCTGGCGCTGCAGGACTTCCTCGAGCACGCCGGCGTCGACACCCGCGTGCAGACGGCCATCACCATGGGTCAGGTCGCCGAGGCCTACATCCCGCGCCGGGCGATCCGCCACCTCGAAAAGGGCCGAGTCGTCATCTTCGGTGCGGGGGCCGGCATGCCCTTCTTCTCCACCGACACGGTGAGCGCCCAGCGCGCCCTGGAGATCAAGTGCGACGCGGTGCTCATGTCCAAGAACGGCGTCGACGGGGTCTACGACTCCGACCCGCGGACCAACCCGGACGCCCGCAAGCTCGACCGGGTGACCTACGAGGAGGCCATCCAGCAGAACCTCAAGGTCGTCGACGCCGCGGCCTTCAGCCTCTGCCGCGAAAACCGCCTCCCGATGGTCGTCTTCGGCATGGAGGGTCCGGGCAATGTCACCCGCGCCCTGCTCGGCGAGCCCATCGGCACCGTCGTCACGGCCTGAGTGAGAGACTGACCCCAGACCACCGCGGCCCAGCCGCACGCGAGGCCCCCGGGGCCGGAGAAGGAGACGGACGCACATGATCGAGGACGCACTGCTCGAGGCCGAGGACAAGATGGGCAAGGCCATCGAGGTGGCCAAGGACAACTTCGCCGGCATCCGCACCGGTCGCGTCAACCCGGGCCTCTTCAGCGGGGTCATGGTCGACTACTACGGGTCCCCGACGCCGCTGCAGCAGCTGGCCTCCTTCCAGACCCCCGAGGCCCGCACCCTGCTCATCACCCCCTTCGACAAGTCTTCGATGGGCGCGATCGAGAGTGCCCTGCGCGACTCCGACCTCGGCGCCAACCCGAGCAACGACGGCACCGTCATCCGGGTGACGATGCCCGAGCTGACCGCCGAGCGTCGCAAGGAGTACATCAAGCTGGCCCACTCGCAGGGCGAGGACGCCAAGGTCTCGATCCGCCACGTCCGTCGCGCCGCCAAGGACACGATCGACAAGCTCGTCAAGGACGGCGAGGTCGGCGAGGACGAGGGCACCCGCGGTGAAAAGGACCTCGACGCCCTGACGAAGAAGTACGTCGAGACCGTCGACACCCTCCTCAAGGCCAAGGAAGCCGAGCTCTCCGAGGTCTGATGTGACCGAACCCCAGCCCGCCACCCGGCGCGCCATCAGGGCGGCTGCGCCCGCCGCCGCAGGTCCGTCGAGCCGGGCGGGTCGCAACCTGCCCGTCGCCATCGCCTCTGGCGTCGTCCTCGGCGCCGGCGCGGCCGGCGCCCTGGTGGCGCACCCGGTGGCCTTCGTCGTCGTCATCTGCGTCGCCATGGTCATCGCGGTCTGGGAGATGCGGCAGGCCCTGAGCGAAGGGGGGCTCTTCGCCCCCTTCGCCCCGGTGGCCATCGGTGCGGTGAGCATGATCGTCGCCGCCTACGTCCGTGGGGCCGAGGCGCTCGTCTTCGCGGCGGCGCTCACGCTCGTGGCCACGCTCGTGTGGCGGGTGGCCGACGGGCTCGCCGGGGCCGTGCGTGACGTCGGCGCGGGCGCGCTGATCCTGCTCTACCCGTGCCTCCTGGCCGGCTTCGCCGCGATGATGCTCGCCGAGCCGCAGGGGCAGTGGCGGATCTTCGTCTTCATCATCATCACCATCGCCTCCGACATCGGCGGCTATGCCTTCGGGGTCCTGCTCGGCAAGCACCCGATGGCGCCGAAGCTGTCCCCGAAGAAGTCCTGGGAGGGTTTCGCCGGGTCGGTCATCTCGTGCGCGCTCGTCGGGGCGATCGCGATCCCGCTCACCCTCGACGGTCCCTGGTGGCAGGGTGCCGTGCTCGGCGCCCTCGTCGCCCCGGTCGCGACGATCGGTGACCTCATCGAGTCCAGCCTCAAGCGCAACCTCGGGATCAAGGACATGTCCAACATCATCCCGGGCCACGGCGGCCTGATGGACCGGCTCGACTCGCTCGTGCTCGTCGTGCCGCTCGTGTGGGTGGCGCTGCGGGTCATCGCGCCCCACTGATCTGGTAGATCCCTGACGAGGCCCCCGGCCGGGCCTGATCGCGTGTTCACCCGCGGTCCCACAGGTCGCCCTAGCGTCGCTCGTGCCCCGAGGGCGTCGAGCTGGCTGATCGCGGTGGCCGTGGACGGGATGCCGGGAGGTGCGGCGGTGGCCGACGCCGCCGGCGCCAGCACGAGCGAGGTGGCGGCGAGGAGGGAGCAGGTGGCGCGCAGGCGCATGGCGGGTCCTTGGCGGTCGGGTGCCGTCGGGGGACTGGTACAGCGAGTACGACGGCGCGTCCTTCACCGACGGCAGCGACCTCGACATCGACCACGTCGTCCCGCTCGCCGAGGCCTGGCGCTCGGGCGCGGACTCGTGGTCGGCCCAGGAGCGCGAGGACTTCGCCAACGACCTCGATGTCCGCAGCTCATCGCGGTCTCGGCCTCGTCCAACCGGTCGAAGGGGGACCAGGACCCCTCGTCGTGGTGGCCCACTCGCACCGCCTACCAGTGCACCTACGCGAAGATGTGGGTGGCGACGAAGTACCGCTGGGGCCTGGCCCTGCAGTCCGCGGAGAAGACGGCGCTGAGCACCCGACTCGAGAGCTGCTGAGGAGACCATCGTGCCCACGAGCACCTTCACCACCCGCGCCGGCGTCGCCACCCGTGAGGTCGGCACGACCACCGGTCGCGTCGAGCTCGAGACGACCGAGCGCGACGGCCGGGTCGCGAACCGCATCCGCTACGAGGGTGCTCAGGAGTGGTACCACCTCGTCGACGAGCCGAGCATCGGTAGTGCCGAGGCCGTGCACGTCGCCCTCGTCGGCGCCCTCTCCGGGCCGGACGAGTCCCCGGCGCCCGACGAGGCGGCCCACGGCGAGGGCGAAGGGCGGGACGCCGCCGATCCCGCGGCGGGCAGCTTTGGCGGGGCACGCTCCTGACCTGAGAGACTTGGGGGCGATGACCGATCTGCCCACACCCTCGACCGCCCGACCGGCGCCCGGCCAGCTGACCATGACCGCGCCCCGGCGCGGCAAGCCGCCGCGCCATCTCGCCGACCTCGACCTCGCCGGTCGCGTCGAGTGGGCCAAGGAACTCGGCCTACCCGGCTTCCGCGCCAAGCAGTTGTCGACGCACTACTTCACCCACCACACCGACGACCCCGGGCAGATGAGCGACCTGCCCAAGACGGCGCGCGAGGAGCTCGTCACGGCGATGCTCCCGCGTCTGCTGACGCCGGTGCGCACGATCACCGCCGACCGGGGCGCGACCCTGAAGTCGGTGTGGCGCCTGCACGACGGCGCGCTCGTCGAGTCGGTGCTCATGCGCTACCCGCGCCGGGCGACGATCTGCATCTCCAGCCAGGCCGGCTGCGGCATGAACTGCCCCTTCTGTGCCACTGGTCAGGAGGGTCTGACCCGCAACATGTCGACCGCCGAGATCGTCGACCAGGTCGTCGCGGCCAACCGGATGCTCGCCGAGGCGGGCGACCTGTCGCTCGGCGACGACGCCGGGGCCGCGCTCGGGGCCGAGGCCGATGACGAGGGGGGAGTCGCTCCCTTCGTCCGGGGGGCGTCGGGTCACCAATGTCGTCTTCATGGGCATGGGGGAGGCCCTGGCCAACTACAAGGCGGCGATCGGCGCGATCCGCCGCATGGTCGACCCCTCGCCGGAGGGGCTGGGCATGAGCGCCCGCGGCATCACGATGTCGTCGGTCGGGCTCGTGACCGGTATCGACCGGCTCACCGAGGAGGGCATCCCCGTGACGCTCGCCCTGTCGCTGCATGCTCCCGACGACGAGCTGCGCGACGAGCTCGTGCCGATCAACACCCGATTCAAGGTCGACGAGGCGATCGACGCCGCCCACCGCTACTACCTGCGGACCGGCCGCCGGGTGAGCATCGAGTACGCCCTGATCCGCGACATCAACGACCAGGCCTGGCGCGCCGACCTGCTCGGCAAGAAGCTCACGGAGCGCGGCAAGGGCTGGGTCCACGTCAACCCGATCCCGCTCAACCCGACCCCGGGCTCGAAGTGGACCGCGTCGCGGCGCGGCGTCGAGCAGCAGTTCGTCGAGCGGCTGCGGGCACACGGCATCCCGACGACGGTGCGCGACACCCGCGGCAGCGACATCGACGGTGCCTGCGGGCAGCTCGCGGCGGCCACCTCGGGTGCCGAATGAGCGCGCCCATTGACCGCGGCCTCGGCCGCGAGATCGTCCTGACCCTCAACGGGCCCGACCGGCGCGGCATCGTCCACGCCGTGACCGGCGCCATGGTCGGGCTGGACCTCAACATCCTCGACAGCCAGCAGTTCGGCGACCCGTCGACAGGGGAGTTCCACCTGCGGATGCACCTGCAGGCCGACACCCCGATCGACGCCGACCGGCTCGAGGCCGAGCGCCAGCGGCTCGTCACCGAGCTCGGCGCCGACGTCGACGTGCACGACCCGCAGGAGCCGCACCGGCTGCTCATCATGGTCAGCCGGCAGGGCCACGTGCTCAACGACCTGCTCTTCCGGGTGCGCACCGGCCAGCTCAATGTCGTCGTGCCGGCCGTCGTGTCCAACCATGAGGACTTCCGGGCCGAGGTCGAGTGGCACGGCATCCCCTTCCACCACGTCCCGGTGACCCGGGAGACCAAGCCCCAGGCCGAGGCACGGCTGCGCGAGATCATCGCAGCCGAGCGGATCGAGACGGTCGCGCTCGCGCGCTACATGCAGGTGCTCTCCGAGGACATGTGCGCCGACTTCCCGGGCCGGGTCATCAACATCCACCACTCGCTGCTGCCCTCCTTCAAGGGGGCGCGGCCCTACTCGCAGGCACACGAGCGTGGGGTCAAGGTCATCGGCGCCACCGCCCACTACGTGACCTCCGACCTCGACGAGGGCCCGATCATCGAGCAGGACTTCCGGCGGGTCGACCACCGGATGAGCCCCGCCCAGCTCGCCGCCACCGGCGCCGAGCTCGAGGCGATGGCCTTTGCCCGCGCCCTGCGCTGGCACGTCGAGCGCCGGGTCGTCCTGCGCGGCCGGCGCACCATCGTCTTCGACTGACCGCACCCCCGTGCGCATTTCCCTAGGGAAATGCCA